>NZ_DATHDY010000062.1:0-48617 GCF_035318805.1 Baekduia sp. | reverse complement strand
GCCGGGCCAGGAACGCGATCTTGCTCGGCCGGAACCCGTGCCGGAGCACGTAATAGAGCGTGAAGTCCTGCAGCGCATACGGCCCGATCGTGGCCTCCGTGCTCTGCGGGGTCTCCCCCTCCTTGGTCGGCACCAGCTCAGGGGTGATCTCCTGCTCGACGATCTCGCGGAGCAGGCCGTTGGTGTCCTCGTCGAACTCGCCGTTGCCGGCCACCCAGCGGATCAGGTGCTGGACGAGCGTCTTCGGGACCCCGGCGTTGACGTTGTAGTGGCTCATCTGGTCGCCGACGCCGTAGGTCGCCCAGCCGAGCGCCAGCTCGGAGAGGTCGCCGGTGCCGAGCACGATCCCGCCACGCTGGTTGGCGATGCGGAACAGGTACGGAAGTTCATCGGCGATGGCTACCGGTCGCCGACCAGGGTGCGCAGCGCGTCGGCGGCCTCGACGACGTCGGCGCGCATGTTGACCTCCATCATTGTCAGCGCCGCCTCGGCCAGGTCCTCGTGGATATGGGCGACCGCGTCGCGCGGAACGGTGACGTCGAAGTGGCGCACGTAGGCGTCCAGCGCGGAGTACAGGATGCACTGCTCCGTGACCTGCCCGGCCAGCACCAGCCGTCGCACATCATGTTGACGGAGCAGATACTCGAGCTGCGTCGCGTAGAAGACCGAGTGACGCGCCTTGACCAGGAACGGCACATCGCGCGACGGTGCGATCGGCTCGACCAGCGACGGGTCAGCCCCACCAAGGGCCCAGCGCGTCAGCCCGCCGCGCCCCGCCGTCCAGTCGCCGTGGTTGTCGTTGACGTACACCGTCAGCGCATCGGCCTGCCGGGCGCCGACGACGAGATCGCGGATGGTCGGCAGCACTCGGCGCACCGACTCCCGCAAGGCCTCGGCATCGTCGTGCTCGTACCGGTTGAGCATGTCGACCACGACCAAGGCCGCCTTGTCTGAGTTCGCCATGGCGATGCCCTACCCGGTCTCGGCGGAGGCAAGTGGTTGCGAGTTCAAGCCAGGCCCTTCAAGCGCTGTGAGAGCACCCGGCGACGCACGGAGCTGGATGGGGATGGCGGGATGAGCGCGTCGGCCACCATCCCGGTGGTGAACGCGTAGACCGCCTTGAGCGCGACGTCGATCAGCAGCTCGTCCCGGGGCCAAGTCCACGGCGGCACGCCGAGACCGGTCGCGTTCTCCAGAGTCTGGTCCACGCTCAACCGCAAGTTGGTGAACATCAGCGAGGCGACCGGCGCGATGCCCGACGACGCCAGCGCCACCCTGGCCTCCCAAGGACAACGCCACGACGTCCGGCGCGCCCACCCGGCGGCCGACGGCCGCGACCTCCTGGCCCCCATGCGTGAGAAGGCCGGCCAGGCGCTGCGCGACAGGCCCCTGGCCGGAGCACTGCTGCTCGCCGACCCGGGCCACTACCTGGCCGTCGCCGCCGACGCCTCGATCGCCCGCATCATCCTCGCCCAAGGCGCGCAAGCCGGCGGCGACCGCGACCTCCTCGACGCCGTCACGACCGCCCATGACACCGCCCTACGCACCCACCGGTGGGCCCTGACCCGCCTCAAGACCACCGCGCCGCAAGTCCGCACGTCCTGACCAGACCGGGCCGCCGCTGAGCGTGCTTCAGCGGCTGGTGGGTGCGGCGCGTTCAGCGCTCGGCGCGCGGGGCGTCGATGAGCTCGCCCTTGCCCATCTTCGAGCGCCCGGCGATGTGCTTCTCGCGCGCGAGGTCGTAGAGCTGCGGGCGCGTGCGGTCCTCGAGCCGATGGCCGGCCTGACGCCGCGTGCCCGCGCCTTGGCGCCCTGCTCGCCCATGTCACTGCGGGTGCTGGCCGGCAGGTTCGCCAGGGTGCGCTGGGAGTGCGCCGCGCTTTGCGCCTTCTTGACGTTCCGCTTGGCGGCCTGCGTCTGCTTGGTGCTTGCCAAAGGCCAATGGTTCCCGCTGCGGCCCGCCCGGCAGGCCCGTGCCGACGCCACCGCGTCCGGCGACGGACCGACGAGACATGCCACGTGGCTGCACCGGAGAGGCCAGAGACATGGAAGGGGGAATCGCACTCTTCTTGTTGTTCATCATCATCGTGGTGGCGCTCGTGCTGGCCTTCTTCTTCACCGGCTTGGGCGCCTCCGTCGAGGCGTACCGCGAGCGGCGCTCGGGACGCAAGCCGCCGCGCCCCACGCACTCCGTCGCCACCGACGACGGCACATCGACGGCCAAGCCCGGCGACGACTTGCCGGAGTAGGACCGAGCGCGCCAGGTCGCGCCGTCCTGCCGGGGCGGCACACAGGCGCGGGCGAGCTGAACGTGCGCGCACTTGACGCCCGGTCGCCCGGCGGTCAAACGAGACCTTGGCGGTGTTCTGGGTGCTCGGATCGATGGACCGGGCGGTCGGCGGACGCCGGCACTACTGGTAGGGGTCATCGACCGGCCGTGTCGGGAGTCCTCGACTTACGGGCGGGAGCCGATGCCCCTCGCGAGCTCGTGGCGTCGAAAGCGGCCGCCGGCATGAGGGTCCAGCGGCGGGGTTGGTCCGCCGGCACCGTGTCCGAGGCCGTCGAGCAGCTCCAGCAGCGCCTCGCTGGCGGAGTGCCGTGGCGTCCAGCCCAGCTCGCTCCGGGCGCGGGTGGTGGCCATCACCGGGATGCCGCGAGCGAGGTCGATCCAACCCGGGGAGGTCGGCTGCAAGTGCGCGCGCCAGGTCAGGTCGGCCGCCGTGCGCAGGACGCGCGCGGGAACCGGGACCGGACGCGCGTGCAGGACGCGGGCCATCTCCTCGCTGTCCATCAACGGCTCGGCGGCGAGGTTGAACGCCCCGCCCACGTCACGCTGGGCGATCACGCGGCAGTAGGCGTCGGCCACGTCGTCGGCGTGGACCGCCTGAAACGACAGGCGGTCGGTCCTCGGCACCATCGGCAGCAGTGCGCGGCGCAGCAGCGGGTTGGGGACCAGCGGGCCGAGGAAGTAGCGGCGGATCTCGCTGGCGGCGTCGCGCTGAAAGATCAGCCCGGGCCGCAGCCGGGCCACGCGCACGTGCGGGTGCTCGGCTTCGAGCGCGTCGAGCATCCGCTCGACTTGCGCCTTGTGCTGGGAGTACGTGCTCGTCGGGATGCCCTCGCGCGGCCAGGACTCGTCGACCGCCCGGTCCTTCGGCCCGGGCGAGTAGACCCCGACGGACGAGGCGACCACCAGGGTGCCCGCCCCGGCGCGCAGGGTCGCCTCGAACACCCGGCGCGACCCGCCGACGTTGACCGCCTCCATTGCCTCCGGATGGCGGTCGGGCTGGATCAGCCACGCGAGGTGGACAACGACGTCCGCACCTGTGAGCGCCGGCGCCAGGTCGTCGCGCGCGACGTCCGCGACCGCCCAGGTGACCTTCGGCGGCGGTGGCCCCTGCGGGCGTCGCCGCGCGATCCCGACGATCTCGCGCACGCGCTCGTCGCGCCCGAGCGCGCGCAGCAGCGCCGATCCGACGTTCCCGGTCGCCCCGACGATCGCGACTCGCATCAGGCCTCGGGCGCGTTGGCGACCTTGCCCGTCGGCTCGTCGAAGCCCGCGGCCTTGCGAAGCCGCTGCGCGATCTCGGCGATGTCCTGCGGCGCGTAGTCGGGGGCGAAGAGGTGGGTCTGGGGCGGCAGGTCGTTGGGCAGCACGCCCTCCGGAGGGCCATCCTCGACGACGAAATCTTCCCCGGTCTCAGGGTGGGGCTCGTTGAAGACCGCGGCGATCTCGTGGTACAGGATGCGGTGCAGGCCCTTCTTGATGTGCGGCTGGCACTCGGGGATCTTGTCGGTCGGGATCCGCGGCGCCGGGAAGGCCTTCATCATGTCGACACCGGTCAACCGCTCCAGCGCGCGGGCGTAGGCGACCTGGTGGACGCCACCGCGGACGAGCAGGTAGCCGGTCAGCGCACGCGCCGCCGGATGCTCGACCGTCTGATAGACCTTCAACTTGCCGTTGCGCGCGCCCGTCTCGAGGAAGAAGTTGTGCGTCAAGTCCTCCACGAGATCGCCGGAACTGAAGACGTAGTCGCCCGTCCACGGAATCTGGCGCGAATCAGCGGGCAGGGCGCCCTTGCCGCCCGCCAGGAAGTGATGGGAGGCGCCGACGCCCTTGTACTTGGCCAACGTCGCGTCCGGCGCCTGCGCATCGACCTGCGCCGGGTCGGTCAACGCCGCGCCGCCTGCCGACCGCGAAAAGTTGAACGACTGAAGCGTGTTGTTCATGACGTCGACATCTCGCCGAAGCGGCCGCCCATCAGCTCCTGGACGGCGGCGGCGCCGCCGGGGTCTGGATCGGACGGCGGGGGCAGCTCGACGCCGAGACGGTCGATGCGGGTGATCCTGCAAAGCCCTCCTGTCGGACATGGCGATGACGTGCAGACCGACATAGCCGGTGGTCGCGGGCGCCCAAACATGAGCGCGGTCACCGCTCTTGGGCGCGGCGCAGATCACGCTCGACCGAGGCCGGCAGAGCGCGACGCTCACGCGCGACCCACCAGATCCCATGAACGGCATCGAGCAGTCCGAGGATCAGCCGCGGGCGGAGCGCCGCGAGCGTCGCGCGGGCCGCAACGGGCATGGGGCGACGGAGCCAGCTGGTCCAGAGCTCGTTGCGCACGACCCTGCGCCGCCGCAGCGGCCGCGGCTCCTGGACCGGATGATGGGCGGCGACGACGTCCTCGGCGTAGACCAGCGACCACCCCGCCGCGGCGAGGTCCATCGCCAGGAGTCCCTCCTCCGCGCCGATGCCGAAGCGTGCTTCGAAGCCTCCAACCGCGAGGAAGGCCTCTCGACGGACCACCGCGCCGCAGGCGACGAAGCCGACGATCGTAGGACCCGGACTCCCCTGGTGCCATGGTCCGAGCGCCATACGCGCCGAGGTCGGGTCGAGGCGCTCCTCGGCGCCGACCAGCACGCGAGCGCCCAGCAGCCCGAGCCGTCGATGCGCGGCGAAGTGGTCGGCGGCCCGCGAGAGGGCACCCGGGGCCCACCAGGAGTCGTCATCGGAGAACGCGATGAGCCGGGTGCCGGCTCTTCGCACCCCCACGTTGCGCGCCGCCACTCCGGCGTTCACCGCCAACGTCACGATGTCCACCGTCGGATAGGCGGCGCGAACCACCTCGGCGGTGCCGTCACGAGAGGCGTTGTCGACGACGATGATCGGCGGCGCCTCCGGTAAGGCGGTGAGGCGGCCGAGGGTCGTCAAAAGTGTCGATCGGCGATCACGCGTGGCGATGACCACGGTGACCTCGCCGGGGTCACTGGACGAGCGGCGAATACTCATGGAGCCGCCATGCCCGCAGGACGCCACCGCGGACGCCTGTGCTCGAGAACGACCGAGCGCCCGAGTAGATGCAGAAGCCCCGAGTATTGGCCATGCGTTGACCGGACGGCGCCACCCGGTACGGCGACGTCCCGGACTTGCGCCTCACGTCGGTGTCCGAAGGCAAACGGCGAACGCACCGGACGCGCGAGCGCGTGTTTGTCGAGAAGCGCTTCGCGGCGATCTCGGCCGCCGTGAACGTCCTCGGAGTCAACGCGGTCTTCCACGATCCCGCCGCCGCGCTCGTCGTCGACGGTGAGATCGTCGCCGCCGCCGAGGAGGAGCGCTTCAGCCGGCGCAAGCATGGCAAGCCGCCGGTCGCGTTCTCGACCTGGGAGCTGCCCGAGCGCGCGATCGCGTTCTGCCTCGCCCAGGCCGACCTGCACCCCGACGACGTCGACCTCATCGCCTACTCCTACGACCCGGACCTCGCGCCGGCGTTCGACGGGGCAACCCTGGCCGAGGGTGACTGGGAAGGCCGGCGCACGCTGTTCGTCCAGCGCGCGCCCCACTTCCTCGCGACGCTCGGGTTCGATCCGGGCCGGGTCCGGTTCGTCAGCCACCACGTGGCGCACGCGGCGTCGGCGCACCTGGCCTCGCCGTATGCGACATCGGCGGTGCTCGTCGCCGACGGGCGCGGCGAGCGCGCCTCCTCCCTCCTCGGCCGCTACGACGCCGACGGACGGCTGGAGACGCTCGCGGTGCAGGAGCTCCCCCACTCCCTCGGGCTCCTGTACGAGGAGCTGACCGCGCACCTCGGCTTCCGGCGTTCGTCGGACGAGTACAAGGTGATGGCGATGGCCTCCTACGGGATGCCGCGCCACGTCCACCGGTTGGCCAGGCTGGTGCACGTCACCGGCGACGGGGGCTTCCGGACCGAGCCGGTGGACTGGACGGAGTTCGCGCCGGCCCTGTCGGCCGGCGGCGACGGCTGGACGCGCGAGCACGCCGACCTCGCCGCTTCCGTCCAGCACACCGCCGAGGGCGTACTCCTGGAGCTGGCCCGCTGGCTGCATGCGCACGCGGGCGAGCGGCGGCTGACGATGGCCGGCGGCGTCGCGCTGAACTGCGTGGCCAACGGCCGGCTACTGCGCGAGGGACCGTTCGACGACATCTGGGTCCAGCCGGCGGCCGGCGACTCGGGCACGGCGCTGGGTGCGGCGCTGCAGATCGCCGCCGACGCCGGCGAGCCGCGCGCGCCGATGGTCACGGCCGCTCTCGGGCGCAGCTGGGACGACGGCGAGCTCGCCGCTTGGCTCGACGGGGCCGGCGCCGCCTACGAGCGGCCCGACGACATCGCCGTCCTCGTGGCCCAGGTCCTCGCCGCCGACGGCGTGGTCGCCTGGTTCGAGGGCCGCAGCGAGTTCGGCCCGCGGGGCCTCGGGCACCGCAGCCTGCTGGCCGATCCTCGGCGGGCGGCGAACCTCGAGCGGCTCAACAACATCAAGGGCCGCGAGCCGTTCCGGCCTGTGGCGCCGATGGTGCTCGAGGAGCACGCGCCGGCGATCTTCACCGGCCGCCATCCGTCGCCACACATGCTGTTTGTGCACGAGGTGGCCGAGGCGTGGAGGATGCGCATCCCAGCGGTCGTGCACGTCGATGGCACCGCCCGTGTCCAGACCGTCGACCCGCACAGCGAACCGCTCATCGCGCGCATGTTGGAGGCCTTCCGCCGGCTGACCGGCGTGCCGGTCGTGATCAACACCTCCTTGAACACGGCGGGGCGCCCGATGGTCGACGATCCGCGCGACGCGATGGAGTGCTTCGGATCGGCGCCCATCGATCTCCTGGCGATCGGTCCGTTCGTCGTGCACCGCAACCGGCCGCCCGCCGCGAAGCACCCCGCGACGCTGGAGCGCGTGGCGTGACGCCGCTGCCGCGCTACGACGTGGTCATCCCGACCGCCGGCCGGCCGTCGCTCGACATCCTCCTCGCCGCACTGGGCGCTGCGGACGGACCGCTGCCCGAGCGGGTGATCGTGGTCGACGACCGCACGGACGCGCAGGCGCCGCTGACGCCGCGCGTGCCGGCGGCGCTCGGCGGCCGGACGGTCGTGCTGCGCAGCGACGGGCGCGGGCCGGCGACGGCGCGCAACCACGGCTGGCGCACGGGTTCGGCGCCGTGGGTGGCGTTCCTCGACGACGACGTGCTGCCCCCGCCGGGCTGGCGGGTCGATCTCGCGACCGATCTGACGGCCCTGGGACCGCGGGTCGCTGCCTCCCAGGGTTGCGTGCGCGTGCCGCTCCCGCGCAACCTCGCCCCAACCGACTGGCAGCGCAACGTCGCCGGGCTGGAGCACGCGCGCTGGGCGACCGCCGACACGGCCTTCCGCCGCGGCGCGCTCGAGGCCGTCGGAGGGTTCGACGAGCGCTTCCCCCGTGCGTACCGCGAGGACTCCGACCTCGGGGTGCGACTGACCGCCCGAGGCTTAGAGCTGGTCGTTGGGCGTCGCTGCGTGCTCCATCCGGTGCCGGCCGCCGATCGTTGGGTGTCATTGCGCAAGCAGGCCGGCAACGCCGACGACGCGCTGATGGCCGCGTTGCACGGTCGCGGGTGGCGTGCGCGCGCCGCGGCGCCCGCGGGCCGCCTGGGCCGGCACGCGGTGACCACTGCCGCGGGCGCCGCCGCACTTGGTGCGGCGCTTGCGGGCGCACGCCGCACCGCCCGGGTGGCCGCCTCGCTCTGGACCGCCGGCACGCTCGAGTTGGCGTGGGCACGCATCGCGCCCGGGCCGCGGACGCGCGACGAGATCACGACGATGGCACTGACCAGCGTCGCGCTGCCGCCGGTGGCGACCGGTCAGCGTCTGGCCGGCAGGCTGCGTGCGCGCCGGCTGCTGCGTGCGGGCGGCGGACCCGTGGCCGCGCCGCCGCTGGCCGTGCTGCTGGACCGGGACGGGACCCTCGTCCACGACGTCGCCTACAACAAGGATCCGGACCTCGTCCTGCCACTGCCCGCCGTGCGGCGCGCACTGGAGCGACTGCGCGCACACGGGATCCGGCTGGCGATCGTCTCCAACCAGAGCGGGATCTCGCGGGGGCTCATGGAGTCGGCCGACGTCGAGGCCGTGATGGCGCGAACCGCCGAACGGCTCGGCCCATTCGACGACATGCGGTGGTGCCCACACGGACCGGACGACGGCTGCGCATGCCGCAAGCCCGCCCCGGGGCTCCTGCTCGCGGCGGCCGCCGCGCTGGGCGTCGACCCGCTGCGCTGCGCGATGATCGGCGACATCGGTGCCGACATGGAGGCCGCGCGGGCGGCCGGGATGCGGGCCATCCTCGTGCCGACCGCGGACACGCGGCCTGAGGAGGTGGCCGCCGCGCCCGAGCGCGCGGCGACGTTCACGGCCGCCGTCGACCTGCTGCTCGTCGGCGCCCCGCTCCGCCCCGCGGCGCGTCCCGCTCGCGCGAACGCCGCGACCTGATGCGTGCGCTCGTGGCCCGCCTGGACAACGCCGGCGACGTGCTGCTCGCGGGGCCGGCCGTCCGCGCCATCGCGGCGGGCGCCGACCACGTGACGCTGCTGTGCGGCCCGCGCGGCGCGGAGGCGGCCGCGATGCTCCCCGGCGTCGACGCAGTGCTCGTGCGCCGCGCGGAGTGGATCGACCCGGACGCCGCGGCCGTCGAGCGCGCCGCCGTCGACCACTACATCTCGCGCATCGCGGCCCAGCGCGCCGACGTCGCGGCGGTCCTCACATCGTTTCACCAGAGCGCGCTGCCGCTGGCACTGCTGCTGCGCATGGCCGGCGTGCCGCGCATCGCTGCGATCAGCGAGGACTTCCCCGGCTCGCTGCTCGACCACCGCGTCGCCGACCCCGGCGACGTCCCAGAGGCCGAGCGCGGGCTGGTGGTCGTACGCGCGCTGGGCTTCGCGCTGCCGCCCAGCGACGCCGGCGCACTGGCGGTCGTCGCCGAGTCGGCGCCGCCCGGGCTCCCGGAGCGCTATGTCGTCGTCCATCCCGGCGCCTCGGTACCCGCGCGCGCCTGGGCGCCCGCGCGCCACGCGGCGCTCGTCGACCGTCTGGCCGCCGACGGCCGCGCCGTCGTCGTGACAGGTTCGCCCGGCGAACGGTCGCTGACCGCGACGATCGCCGGACCGCCGCGGTCGGGCGTCGCCGACCTCGGCGGCACCACGTCGCTGGCGCAGCTGGCCGGCGTGTTGGCGGGCGCCGACGCCGTCGTGGTCGGCAACACCGGTCCGGCGCACCTCGCGGTGGCGGTCGGCACGCCGGTTGTCTCGCTCTTCGCGCCAACGGTGCCGCCGGCGCGCTGGCGGCCCCACGGCGTCAAGCACGAGCTGCTGTTCCGCGGCGTGCCGTGTGCCGGCTGCCGGGCCCGGACCTGCCCGGTGGCGGGTCATCCGTGCCTCGACGACGTCACCGTCGAGGACGTGCTCGCCGCCTTGGAGCGCCTCGCCGCGCTCGACCGCCGGGGGGCGGTGGCCGCATGAGGATTCTGCTGTGGCACGTGCACGGCTCGTGGACGACCGCATTCGTCCAAGGGCACCACGAATACGTCGTGCCGGTGTTGCCTGACCGCAGTCCCGACGGGCGCGGGAGGGCACGCAGCTGGGACTGGCCGGCGAGCGTCGTCGAGCGCACACCCGCGCAGCTGCGCGACGAGGACGTCGACGTCGTCGTCGTGCAGCAGCCGCACGAGCTCGCCGAGCTGTGTGAGGCGTGGACCGGCCGTCGCCCGGGCCGCGACCTGCCCACCATCTACCTGGAGCACAACGCGCCACAGGGTCGGATCGCGGACCTACGCCATCCGGCGGCCGACCGCCGTGACCTGACCATCGCGCACGTCACCTCCTTCAACGACCTGTTCTGGGACTGCGGCACGACCCGCACGCGCACCATCCAGCACGGGATCGTCGACCCCGGCCATCGCTATACGGGCGTTCTGCCCCGTGCGGGAGTCGTCATCAACGAGGCGCGCCGCCGCGGTCGCGTCACCGGGACCGACCTGCTGCCGCGCTTCGCACGCGCGGGCGTCCCGATCGACCTCTTCGGCATGGACGCCGCTCGGCTGGGCGGGGTCGAGGATCTCGCCCAGTCGCAGCTGCACGACGCGCTGGCCCGGCGGCGGTGCTACCTGCATCCCGTGCGCTGGACCTCGCTCGGGCTCTCGCTCATCGAGGCGATGCACCTCGGCATGCCGGTGGTCGCGCTGGCGACGACGGAGGTTCCGGAGGCGGTGCCAGCGCAGGCCGGCACCGTGTCAACGCGATTCGACGCCCTGGCCCGCGCGGCGCGCGCCCTCCTGGACGATCCGGACGCCGCGCGCGCCGCGGGCGACGCTGCGCGGGCCTTTGCGCTGGAGCGCTTCGGCCTCCACCGGTTCCTGACCGACTGGGATGACCTGCTGGAGGAGGTGGTGGCTGATGCGCATCGCGCTGGTCTCCGAGCACGCTAGCCCGCTGGCCATCCTGGGCGGCGTCGACGCCGGCGGCCAGAACGTGCACGTCGCCGCGCTCGCCCGGGGCCTCGCTCGCCGCGGCCACGAGGTGGTGGTGCACACGCGGCGCGACAGCCCGGTGCCGCCACGCCGCGTGGCGCTGTGCCCTGGGGTAGCGGTCGACCACGTCGACGCCGGCCCGCCGACGATCGTGCCCAAGGACGAGCTGCTGCCCTACATGGACGCCTTCGCCGGCGAGCTGGAGCAAGCCTGGCACCAGGAGCGGCCGGACGTCGTCCACAGCCACTTCTGGATGTCCGGCCTGGCGACGCTGGCCGCCGCGTCGCGTCTTGGAATCCCAGTAGTTCACACATTCCATGCACTCGGCGCCGTCAAGCGTCGCTACCAGGGTGACGCAGACACCAGCCCGCCGCAGCGCCTCGGCGTCGAGCGCGACATCGTGCGCACCGCCGACCGGATCATCGCGACGTGCACCGACGAGGCGTTCGAGCTGATGCGCCTCGGCGCCGATCACAACAAGGTGCATGTCGTCCCGTGCGGGGTCGACCTCGATCGCTTCCGCCCGCACGGTCCCGCCGAACCGCGACGGCGCCCGCACCGGATCGTCTACGCGGGGCGGCTCATCGAGCGCAAGGGCATCGGCAATGTGGTCAGCGCGCTCGAGCAGGTGCCCGACTGCGAGCTGGTCATCGCGGGCGGCCCGCCGCGCGAGGCTCTGGCCGCCGACCCCGAAGCGCAGCGGCTGCGTGCGCTGGCCGAGCGCCACGGCGTCGCCGACCGCCTCGACCTCCGCGGCCGCGTGGACCGGACACGGTCGTCGACGGCGTGACGGGACGGCTCGTACCGCCGCGCGATCCGGACCGCCTGGCCGCGATCCTGCGAGACCTGCTCGCCGATCCCGTTGCGCGTGCCGCCTACGGCCGCGCCGGCGTCGACCGTACGCGCCGACTCTATGACTGGGATCGCGTGACGCTGGCCACGCTCGACGTCTACGAGCAGCTCGTCGTCCACCGGCGCCGGCGCATCGGTCGGACGCGCTTCGCTCGGGCAACAGGCGCGGCCGAACACCTCGCACAGCTGCGCGCCGCCTTGGAGGCGAACGCCGAGGCGCTTACCGTCGCCGAGGGCTGGGGCGCCCGCCTCGCCTCGCGGCTGGGGGACGGTGCCCGACTGCTGGCCGTCGGCAACGGCGGCAGCGCCGCCGAGGCCCAGCACCTGACCGCCGAGCTGGTCGGCCGCTTCGAGCGCGATCGGCCGGCGCTGAGCGCCATCTGCCTCCACGGCGACACGTCGAGCCTGACCG
Organism: Baekduia sp.; assembly: GCF_035318805.1. Lineage (GTDB taxonomy): Bacteria > Actinomycetota > Thermoleophilia > Solirubrobacterales > Solirubrobacteraceae > Baekduia. The sequence goes on along the minus strand of NZ_DATHDY010000062.1, from coordinate 36,565 downwards.
CGATCGCCAACGACTTCGGCATCGAGGAGGCCTTCGCGCGGCAGGTCTGCGCCCACGGCCGGCCCGGCGACGTGCTCGTCGCGCTCAGCACCTCGGGACGGTCGCCGAACGTCGTCGCCGCCACGCGGGCCGCCCGCGAGTGCGGGCTGACGGTGTGGGCCCTGACGGGCCCCGCGCCCAACCCGCTCGCGGAGCTGGCCGACGAGGCGCTGGCCCTCGAGGCCGAGCGATCATGCACGGTGCAGGAGCTGCACCTCGTCGCGATCCACGTGTTGTGCGGCGCGCTCGACGGGGCGCTGAGCGCCGACCTGCGCCCGGCGTCCGCCGAGGTCCACGCATGAGCACGCGGCTGGCGATCGTCGGCGACGCCCTGCTGGACCGCGACGTCGACGGCACCGTGCACCACCTCGCGCCCGACGCGCCGGTGCCGGTGGTCGACCACGAGCGCACGACGGTCCGCCCCGGCGGCGCCGGGCTGGCGGCGACGCTCGCCGTGGCGGACGGCCACGCCGTCCGCCTTGTCACCGCGCTGGCCACCGACGCGGCGGGCGGCGAGCTGCGCGCCGCGCTGGAGGATGGCGGGGTCGAGGTCGTCGACCTCGGCCACACCGGTGCGACGCCCGAGAAGATCCGGATCCGGGATCGAGGGCGAGCGCTGCTGCGCCTCGATCGCGGCGTATGCCGCGGGACGGTCGGCGCCGCGACGGCCGCGGCGCGCGCAGCGATCGAGTGGGCCGACGCGGTCCTGGTCGCCGACTACGGGCGGGGCGTGACCGCCGAGTCGGGCGTGCGGATGGCCCTGGACCACGCAGTCGCCGCCGAACGGCCGACGGTATGGGACCCTCACCCGCACGGCCCCCAGCCGGTGCGTGGCGTGACGCTCGTGACGCCGAACGGCGCCGAGGCGGCGGGGTTCGCCGCCACTGCCCGAGGCACCGGCGACGCGGCCCACGCCCTGCTGCTGCGCGAGCGTTGGGGAGCCGTGTGGGTCTGCGTCACGCGCGGCGCCGGTGGTGCGCTGCTCGCAGGGCCCGCCGTGCCGTTCCTCGTGGTCCCGGCGCAGCGCACGCTCCTCGGCGACCCGTGCGGCGCCGGCGACCGCTTCGCCACGCGCGCAGCGGCCGTCCTCGCGGCAGGCGCAACGGTCCCGGAGGCGGTGCGCGTCGCCGTCGCGGCCGCCTCGGCGTTCGTGGCCGCCGGCGGCGCGTCGACAATCGGCGTCGCCACCGCGCCCGCGCGGCCGCCAGCGGCGACCGACGACGACCCCGAAGCGCTGATCGCCCGCGTCCGCGCCCGCGGCGGCACAGTCGTCGCCACCGGCGGCTGCTTCGATCTCCTCCACGCCGGCCACGTCCAGACACTCCGTGCCGCGCGAGCGCTCGGCGACTGCCTCGTCGTCTGCCTGAACTCCGACGCGTCGGTACGCTGCCTCAAGGGCCCACGCCGGCCGCTCGTCGCGCAGGACGACCGCGCTGCGGTGCTGCGCGCATTGCGGTGCGTCGACGCCGTGGCGATCTTCGACGAGGACACGCCCACCGAGATCCTTCGCACCCTGAGGCCCGATGTCTGGGCCAAGGGCGGCGACTACGCCGCCGCCGAGCTGCCCGAGGCCGCGGTCATCGCCGGCTGGCGCGGCCGCTCCGTCGTCCTGCCCTTCCTGGCAGGCCACTCCACCACCCGCCTGATCGAGGAGGTCTCGCTCCATGCCGTCTGACCCCACCGCTGCCACACTCGCCCGCCACCCCACCGCGTCGCCCGTCGCCCTCGGGACCATCGTCGTCACCGGCGGCGCCTCGGGCTTGGGCCGCGCGGTCGCCGCCGCCGTCGCGTCCCGCGGCGGGACCCCCGTCGTGCTGGATCGCGCGACGCCCCGCGACAGCCACGAGCACGAGCTCGTCGACCTCGCTGACGGCGCGGCCGCCGAGGCCGCCGTCCAGCGCGTCGCTGATCGACACGATGATCTGCACGGCATCGTGACCGCCGCGGGCATCGACGCGTGCGGCCGGCTGAGCGATGTCGACCGCGACGCCTGGGAGCGCGTGATCGCCGTCAACCTGCTGGGCACCGTGGCGATCGTCCGTGCCGCCCTCCCCCACCTCGCGCGAACCAACGGCCGGGTCGTCACCGTCGCCTCCACGCTCGGCTGGCGCGCGCTGAGCGACGCCACCGCCTACTGCGCCAGCAAGTTCGGCGTCGTCGGCTTCACCCGCGCGCTGATGGCCGAGGTCGGCGACGAGGTCGGCGTGACCCTGCTGCTGCCCGGCGGCATGCAGACGCCCTTCTTCGACGACCGTCCCGAGCAGTACCGGCCCGGCGCCGATGCCGTCCTCGCCCCGCCCGAGGAGATCGCCGAAGCGGCGCTCTTCGCCCTGACCCGCCCGCCCGGCGTCGACGTGCGCGAGATGATGGTGTCGGTCGCGACCGAGCCCTCGTGGCCCTAGAGGTCCTCGCCCTCCGTCCCCTCGGCCTCGGCGACCTGCTCACCGCGGTCCCGGCGCTGCGCGCGCTGCGCAAGTCCGGTGCGGCCGTCACCGTGGCCGCCCCGGCCGTGCTGGCGCCACTGGTGCGACTGGCCGGTTGCGACCTGATTGCCGCCGCGCCGCTGCAGCCGCTGCCACGTGAAGCCCACGGCGCAGACCTCCTCGTCAACCTGCACGGACGCGGGCCGCACTCCCACGCCATCGCGCTGGCCGCGCGGCCGCGGCGGTTGCTCGCCTTCGCCCACCCCGACGTCCCCGCCACCGCCGCGATGCCGACCCACATCGCCGACGAGCACGAGGTCGTCCGCTGGTGCCGGCTGCTGAGCGACGCCGCGATCCGCGCCGACCCGACACAGCTCGACCTCCCCGCCCCGCCCCTTCCCTCGGTCCTGGCCGAGACCCGTGGCGCGACCGTCGTGCATCCCGGCGCCGCCGACGCCGCGCGCCGTTGGCCGGCCGAGCGCTTCGCCACGGTGGCCGCCGCTGAATACGCCGCCGGCCGCCGCATCGCGATCACCGGGACCGGTCGTGAGCGCCCTCTTGCGCTGAGTGTCGCTCAGCGGGCGCGGCTCCCCGCGAGCGTCGTGCTCGCCGGCCGCACCGACCTCGTCCGGCTGGCGGCTGTCATCGCCCACGCGGGTCGCGTGATCTGCGGGGACACCGGCGTCGCCCACCTCGCCACCGCCTTCGGCGTCCCTTCTGTCCTGATCTTCGGCCCGACGTCGCCGAGCGCGTGGGGCCCGCCACCGGCTCGGGCGCGACACCGCGTGCTCTGGGCCGGCGTCACCGGCGATCCGCACGCCGACCGGCCGCACGACGGGCTGCTGGCCATCGAACCCGCGGACGTGCTCGCCGAACTCGCCGCCCTACCGTCGGCGGACGATGGGGCGCGGCTCGCATAGGTGTGCTGGGGGAGCTACCCGCCGCCGATGCGAGCATCCGGCGAGCGCGCTCCTCGGACCGTGAGATCCGGGCATGCACAGCGTGGCTAGACGGGTGCCCGGCCTCTAGGGCACCTCGCGTCCGTCTTGGTGGAGCTCCAACGCACCTCCGGATGGCGCCGCCTGCGCGCAATGTCTTACTACGGACTACGGCGACCGATTACCGCGCTCGCAGCGGGGTACGGTGATGGCGGAGGTCGCGCCGGTCCGGCAATCCGGGCAGGTGACGGTCTTCACGAGGGACTGCGGGAAGCGTGGGGGTCGGCCGGTCAGCGCTCCACGACGCTCTCAGAGTTCGTTTCTACGATCATTGAGGGAGTCCCATGCATTCAGAGCAGCCTCAGGCGGTTCGCGGCCTCGCGACGTTGGTGTCAGTCGAGCCCCATGCGGCGGTCGCATGAGCGCGGCCTCGCGACACGCCCAACTGGAGCTGGTGCGACGCTACGCACGGATGCTCCGCTCAGCGCCGGCCGAGGCGCTGCTCGCGCAGCACGCCCGTCGGACCGCCACCGAACCCCGCGCGGACAACCGACGATCCAGCGATGACGCCCGCGAGACGAGGGCTCTGCGCCGGAAGGAGCTCACCTAGTGAGCGTCGCCGCCCCGGCGCCAGAGCGGGACGCCGCGATGCTGGACCGCTACGCGCGGACGCGCGATCCAGCGATCCGCGACCAGCTCGTACGGCGCTACCTGCCGTTGGCCCGCTACGCCGCCAATCAATACGCCAACAGCCACGAGCCCTTCGACGACCTCCTGCAGATCGCCTCGCTCGGGTTGTTGAAGGCCATCGATCGGTTCGATCCCCGCCGCCGCAACGCGTTCAGCAGCTACGCGCTGCCGACGATGTCGGGCGAGCTGCGCCGCCACCTCCGCGACCGCGGCTGGGCGGTCCGGCCCCCGCGCGACCTTCTCGAGCGGGCGCTCATCGTCGAGCGCTCGGCCACCGAGTTACAGCGAGCGCTCAGCCGCTCACCCAAGGTGGCCGAGATCGGTCGGGCCACCGGCCTCGACAGGGGCGCGGTCCTCGACGCCCGCGAGGCGTTGTCGGCGCGTCGGTTCATGTCACTGTCGACCACGGCCAGGCCAAACGAAGAGGACGACGAGACGATCCTCGATCGGTGCTTCGGCGCCACCGACGACGGCTACGACACCGCCGAACAGCGCGCGACGCTCGCGCCGTTGCTGGCCCGGCTGCCCGCGCGCGACCGGCGTATCCTGCGCCTGCGTTTCGAGCAGGACCTCACCCAGGCCGAGATCGGCCGGATCGTCGGCCTGTCGCAGATGCACGTGTCGCGCGTGCTCCGTACGAGTCTCGAGCACCTGCGATCGCTGGCCGCGGTGACGGCCTAGCTGGGGCGCGGTCCGGGTATGTCGAGTTTGACGCGCCGTGCGTTCGATTCTCACCGTCCTCCGCGGCGCGCGCTACCTGCCCCTGAGGACCCGAGAGGTTGATCGATGTCCCCCACAGCACAGATCGACGAAGTCGACGAATCCGGCCAGACGCTCACCACGCAGATCTCCAACGAGATAGTCCGCCTCTACAAGGACCTCTTCGGCCGCGGGCCCACCCGCGCGCGTACCAACTACGCCGGGCCCGACACGATCATCACCAGCCTGGAGAACTCGCTCACCCCGGCGGAGCGCAGCCTCGCCGAACTGGGCGAACACCAACGGTTGCGCGACATCCGCATGTTCTTCCAACACGCCCGCGAACGCGACCTCTGCGACGCCGTCGAGCGCCTGACCGGGCGCGAGGTCCGCGCGTTCGTCAGCGGCATCGACACCGTCCACGACGTGTCCTCCGAGGTGTTCTACCTCGGCGCGGAGAAGAGGAACGATCGCCCGCGACGCTGATCCGCAGCAGCGCGCCCAGGTCGGCCACCGGCCCCAGGTGCCGCAGCTTGTCCGGGTTGAGATCGAGCTCACGCCGTGGATCTGGCCCTCCGCGATGTCGAGGATCATCACGCTGATCAGCCTGCCCTCGCGGTCGAAGAGCAGCGCACCTGGTTGCCCGTTTCTTTCCTCGCGGCGCGTGGTGAGGCCGCCGAGGCGGGTGCCGAGGCGCCGCCATCCCATCAGGAGCGTGCGCGCCACCTGGTGCGGCCGTGGAGCGCACGTGCGAGGGTGGGCGCCTTGCCGCCGCCGTCGCCGCGGAGGACCACGTCGTGGGCCAGCAGCCCTTCCAGCCCTCCGAGATCGCCCGCCTCGGCGGCCGCGAAGAACCGGGTCGCGAGCTCGTCGCGCTGCACGCGCGAGACCTCGAACCGGGGCGCCGCTCCTCCACGTGGCGGCGGGCCCCGTGTGGCGAGCTGGCAGGCGTTCTGCTCGCTCGTGCCGACGATCTCCGCGATCCGGTCGTGGGGCTCGTCGAACACCTCGCGCATCCGGTAGGCGAGGGCGAACGCCGACGGGCGGAGCTCGTCGAACTCCTCCTCGGTCATCGCTCAGCCGAGTCCCTGCGCGAAGCCCGGCCGCCAGCTCGCATAGCGCGGCTGCCAGCCGAGCTCGCGCTTCGCCTTCTCGTTCGAGGCACCCCGCGCCTCGGTCATCATGACGGTCGCCGCCTCACCGGCCGCCAGCCGCCCCAGCCAGCGCGGGACACGCCTTGGCGGCTTGGCGTCCAGCGCGCTTGCCAGCACCGGCAGCCACTCCCGCACCGACGCCGGATCGTCGTCGACGACGTTGTAGACACCCGACTGGCCTTGCTCGACCGCGGCGGCGGTCGCCGCCGCGGCGTCTTCGATGTGGACATGCGACCAGACGCCACCACCGTCGCCGACGATCGGGAACCGGCGCTGGCGGATCGGCGCCGCCATCTGCGCATCCGGAGCCAGGCTGATCGAGGTCCCCGGACCGTAGAAGCCGCCGTAGCGCAACGCGAGACCCTCGCCCCACTCGATCGTCGTCACCGCCCGCTCCAGGTAGAGGTACGCCGCCTGCGCCGACCGCAGCGCCGCCGGCGGGTCGTTGGGATCGAGGGGATCGGCCTCGGTCTGCACCGGCCCGCCCGTGCGAGCGAATCGGAACGCCCCAAAGCTCTGCGCCACGAAGCGCCGTGCCCCCACGGCGCCGCCGGCAGCCAAGAGATGGTCCGTCGCCTCGGTACGCAGTCGGTTGGTCATGGTCGCCGCGGAGGAGCGGTCGGGGCGCCGCATGTCCCTCGCGGACAGCTTCCCGGACAGCGCCGTGAGCTGATGCACGATCACCTCGGGCTCGGCGGACGCCACCGCCTGGGCGACCGCGTCGGGATCGAGAGCGTCGGCCACGACCGGGCGCGCTCCCAGGCTGCGCACCAGGTCCTGCTTCGACGCGCTGCTGGTCATCCCGACCACCTCGTGACCCCGCGCCACGAGCTGCGGGACGAGCTGCCTGCCGAGAACCCCCGTGGCGCCGGCTACGAAGACTTTCATGACTACTCCCTTCGTCTCATCTGCCCTCGAAGACGAGATAGAAGCGCCGCCTCGGACAGTGCTCAGCGCGCGTGGCTCAGCGCGCGCACGTCCGACAACGGCGCGTGTGCACCGCCGTCCCCCCGGTGCTCGTCCGGGCCACGATCACGACCCGAACCCGGCCGCGCGCAAGGCGGCGAGCTGGATTGGCGCGCGCAGCCCGCGCCCCCGCACCCTACGTACCCTCCAGCCGTTGACGTAGATCCGGGCGCTGACCAACCGACCACGCCATGGCTGCCGCAGCCCGATTCGCAGCAGCCCCCCGGGCAGCGTGACGCACGGCCGCTGCTCCCCCGCGGTCCCGACCAGCACTGGCCCCGAGACCAGATGGCCGACGATCCCCTGCCCAGCCTGGAGTGGCATTCCTCGGCCGTGCAGCCGTCGAGACTCGCGTACGGCGACCCGTCCGCCGCCACGACCACGTCGACGGAGTCGAATTCCAGGCCGCAGCGCACCGTGGGCGCCAGCGAACGCGTCGATGGCAGCACTGCTCACGCTCGCAGGGGACGAAACCCGAGCGTCCTCGCCGTTTGGCCGGCGCGCTATCGCTATCGCCTGACAGCGCGAGTGGGGTCGCTCCCAGAGAGGCGGTTGGTTTCCGTGCGACGGGCAGCGCACCGCTCTCGCTGCTCGTTCCGATCAGGCGCCTCGGCGATGATTGCCGAGAAGAACTCGCCCAGGGTCGTACGGCCGACACGCTCCTGACGGCGCCAGCGCTCGGCGCTCCGGTGCTTGGCTTTGGGCAGTCGGTTGAGAACCGATGCGACCCTGTCGCCGAAGCAACGCCACCACCCTCCCCCGAGCTTCGGAAGAGGCACGAGCTGGGGCACCGCTCGCGCCCCAGACGGCCCCAGAAACGCCCCACCAGCACCGCGAGAGGCGGAAACCACTCGGGCTGGAAAACGCAAAATCCCTGCCGTAGCAGGGCGACCCGATGAAGCCCTCTGTCGGATTCGAACCGACGACCTCTTCCTTACCATGGAAGCCAGGAAGGTCCATCGTGTCCCCACGAGTCCGGAACGTCCGAAGAATGCTGGACATGATGGCCTTGATGGTAACTCGCGGACGCGGTGGCGCGCCCCCAAAACGCCCCGTCCCGCCCTTGACCGCGGTCTCCATCGCGCCGTGGCCTAGGACGCCGTGCCCGTTAGCAGGTGGCGGGGTGTCGGGCTGGCAGGAGCAGCAGATGGCCGCTCCCCACCGTGACCCTCGGCCCCGTAGCGGGCATCCTTCAGCTATGGCGCGTTGCGTCGGACACCACGAGTCCGGAGGTTGGGATGCTGTATCGAGACCACCGTCGCGTTGCCCTTGACCGGAGAGTCGACGCCGAGATCAAAAGGTACGAACTGCGTACCGCCCGCCTGCTGCGCGCCGGCGAGCACGAGGCGCCGCGCCCGGGCTTGCGTTCCGCACTGCCTGGTGAGGCGCGAAGTGGCCATTGACAACACGCCCCCGAAGCGCGGTGCTCGGCCCGAAGCGCCCTGTGCCCGGCGCCACGGCGGACGCCGATCCCAGCGGGACCTCGTCATCGCGTCGCTGTTGCGGTGCCCTTAGGTCGAGATCGAGGATCCCCGGCCGTCATGGAAGGTCGTGACGGAGGTCCGGTAGTTGATTACAGTTATGACTGGCTCGACGACAACCCGTCCGTGGAAATGCTGCCCGTCGACGAGGTCAACCACCCGATGGTCGTCGCACGCGAGCCGAACTTCGTCTCGATCAACGCCACGACCGAAGTCGACCTGATGGGCCAGCGCGCCTCAGAGACGATCGCCGGCCGGCCGTGGTCCTCCAGCGGCGGCCAGGCCGACTTCGCCCGCGGCGCGATGTGGTCGCCCGGCGGCCAAGGCTTCATCGTCCTCAAGTCGACCACGAGCTCGGGTCGCTGCCGGATCCGCGTCCGGCGAGCATCACCGGTCCGTCGGCTCGATCGCGTGGCTGCGAGCACGGAGTCGACGCGCGAGCGCTCGACGGGACGCGGGAGCTAGCCGGGGAGGGGGATGGCGGCCGCGACGAGCGTGCCGCTATCGGCCGGGCTGTCGACCCGGAGCTCGCCGTCGACGGCGGCGAGCCGGTCCACCAGGCCGATGAGGCCGCCGCCGTCGGGCCGGGCGCCCCCGACGCCGTCGTCGCGCACGTGGACCACGAGCGTGCCGTGCTCGATCCGCGCCGATACCTCGGCGTGTCGGGCGTCAGCGTGTTTGGCGACGTTGGTGAGCGCCTCGGCGACGACGAAGTAGGCGGTCGCCTCGATTGCGGCAGGCAGCCGACCCACGGTCACGTCGATCTCGATAGGCACCGGCATCCGCGACGCCAGTGCGTCGACCCCCGCGCGAAGCCCGCCCTGGGTGAGGGCCACCGGCAGGATGCCGTGCGCGAGCTCTCGCAGCTCGGCCATCGCTTGCTGGGCGTTGTCGAGCGCCTCGCCGACCAGGGCGGGGACGTCCTGCTCCCCGTTGTGGACGGCCTGCTGTGTCAGCTTGAGCGTGACGACGGTGTGCACCAGCCGCTGCTGGGCGCCGTCGTGCAAGTCGCGCACCACGCGCCGGCGCTCCTCGTCGGTCGCTGCCACGATCCGCGCCCGCGACGCCGCCACCTCTGTCTGCGCTTCGGCGTTTGCGATCGCCGTCGCCACCAGATCGGTGAAGGCAGCGAAATGTTCGTCGGTGTCGGCCGGCAGCGGCTCCGCCCGGCTCGTGGCGACGGTGAACACGCCCCAGAGCCGGCCCTCGACAATGATCGGCATCCCGACTGAGGAGCGGACGCCCGCCTCTCGCGCCCGATCAATGTGCCCGCCTGTGGCTCCGGCAAAGTCATCAATGCGGGCCGGACGGGCCGTCTCGAACACGAGTGTCGCAAGGTTCTTGTCCCCAATAGGCCAACGGCTGCCAACCGGCACGCCCGCCACTGAACTGCTGCCGAGGACGGTGAACGCACCATCGGACTCGTAGCGGCCCATGCCCACGTGCCCGGTCGGAAACACCCGCCCCGCCTCGGCGACGACCGCCGCGAACACGTCCTCCGGCGGCGCTCCTCGCGCCACGAGCACCGCGACCCGCCGCAGCGCGGCCTGCTCCTCCGCGAGCCGCTCCACCTCCGCGCGGGCATCGGCGTTGGCGATGGCGGTGGCCACGAGGTCGGCGAACTGGGCGATGCGCGTCTCGGTCTCGGGCGGGAACGCCTCGGCTTCGTATCTCGCGGCGCCCATCGCCCCCCAGATCCGATCACCGACCACGACCGGACATGCGACGGCCGAGCGGATCCCGAGCTCACGGCCGCGCTGGGCGATGGCGCCGGCGCCATCGCCGGCGAGAGCAGAGTAGTCGTCGATCCGGCATGCTCGTCCTTCGCGGAGCACGGACGCGATCACCCCACCGCCGTCGACCGGGAGGCGCGTGCCCACGCGGAGGCCGGCCGAAACGCCGGCGCCCGCAAGGGCGACGACGCTCGCGATCCCGTCGCCCTCGTCACAGAAGAGCGAGCAATCGACGTCGCCGAGGACGTTCGCCAGCTCCCCGGCAACCTTGGCGAACACCTCCGCCGGCGGCGCCTCCTTCGCGACGAGCGTCGCCACCCGCCGCAGGGCGGCCTGCTCCTCGGTCAGCCGGCCGGCCTGGGCACGCGACTCGGCGTTGGCGATGGCGGTCGCCATCAGCTCGGTGAACTGGCCGAGGCGGGATTCCGTCTCCGGCGGCAACGGCTCCTCCCCGGTCGTCCCCGCGACCATGGCGCCCCAGAGCCGGCCCTCCACCATGATGGGCGTGGCCACGGCACAGCGAAGGCCGATCGGGCGGATGGCCTCCGCGATCGGGCCGCTCGCTCGCCCGTAGTCGTCGATCCGTGCCGGCCGCCCTGTCCGAAGCACGCGCGAGGTGGCATTGTCGCCTCCCAGCGGCTGGCGTGAGCCGCTCGGAAAGATGGCCTTGAACGCACCCGAGCTGGCCATCACGACCTGGTCGCGATCGCCCTCGTAGCGGACCATCCCTATGTCCTCGGTGCCGAACAGCCGCGCGCATTCCTCCGCGATCACGGCGAAGATCTCAGCTCGAGACGCGTCGCGCGCGACGAGGGTCGCGACCCGCCGCAGCGCCGCCTGCTCGTCTGCGAGTCGCTTCGCCTCCGCCTCGGTCTTGCGGCGCTCGGTCACGTCGCGTGCCACCGCGTACATGTGCCTGTTCTCGACGTCGGGCGTCGTCGTCCAGTCGAGCACCTTGACGGAGCCGTCCTTGTGGAGGTAACGGTTCTCGAACGACGCCGTCATCTTTCCCTGCGCGATCGCGTCCGCCTCCGCCACTGTGCTGTCCCGGTCGGCCGGATGGACGAGCTCGACGTACGGGCGCGCGAGGAGCTCTTCCTCCGTGTAGCCGAGAATCTTCTCAGCGGCCGGGTTGACGCGCGTGAACCGTCCGCTGAAGTCGGCAACCGCGATCAGATCCTGAGACAGCGTGAAGATGCGGTCAAGCTCCTCCTGCGCCGTGGCTCGTCGCGCCGCGTAGAGCCCCAGCGCACCGCCGAGGGCGGCGACGACGAGGCCGCCGGCCAGAATGATCCAGGGCAGGACCGCCGCAGGACCCTCGACCGGTTCCCGAGGCACGACGACGTCGAATCGCTGGCCTGCCGCCGTGAACGACATGCTGGATGTCTCCGCTGCACCACGGGCTCCGGTCGCAGCGCCGGCGGCTCTGACCTGCACCATCGGTGCGCCCGTGGCTGCCGCACGCAACCCGAGGTCCGACACGAAGAGCGCCACGTACCCCGGGCGGAGGACCTCCCCGATGAGATTCGGCGCCGGCACGACGAGAAAGAGCCCGCTCATGCCGGCGCTCGGGGATGCCATCGGGGTCGCGGCCACGCCATCGATGCGGGTCGCGCGAGCGAGTGCCGCCGACATGCCGGGTACGCCGCTCAGATCGATGCCGGGCACGGCCATCGGAGGGAAGCCCGAGACCAGCGTCGCCGGCAGATAGGAGGAGCGCGATCCGCCGTGCACGACCCTGTGGCGCTCGTCGGGCGTCACGATCGCCTGCCCGAGACGCCGCTCGTACGCCGCGCGCCGTGCATCGGGAACCTGCTCGACCCATGCGGCGGCCGAGAAGTGCGCCGGGCTGAGCCACCGCAACGCGTTTCTCGTGAACTGGTCGCTCGTCACCCCACTGCCGCTGCGATCCAGCATGAACCGCCGGAGGCTCTCGGTGAGCGACGCAGCATGCGTGAGGCGGCCACGGATCTGCACTGCCGCGACCTCGGCGCGGCGCTCGGACTCGCGTTGCGCATCGCGCTCGGCGAGCGCGCGGGCGATGATGAAGCCCGCGGCGGTCAGCGCAAGAAAGAGCGCTATTCGGGCGATATGTCGCGGCCGCACGGCGAATTCTCTGACGAGGGGGATTCTCCTGGATCCCATGCTCTGCGACAAGGCGAGGCCCCGGGGCCCGGGCAGGTCAGGTCACTGCCCGACGCGGGACGCGATGTTCTGGCAGTTCGCGAGCGCCGCACCGATCGACAACTTGCCGGCTATGACACCCGAAAACTGTTCGGTGCACCGGTCGGCGACGTCCTGGTACTCGGGAATGCCGACGTAGAAGGTGCCGGGCAGACCCGGCCGCTTCGTCGTGCCCGGGTCGCCGACCGGCGCGGACTCGATCGCGTCGAGGGTCGGCTGCGCGAACGCGGCCGTGGCCCTCTTGTACTCGGGGATCTCGTAGGTCGATCGGCGGGTGCCGGGTGGGATCGCCGCCCAGCCGCCGGGACTCCTCGTTCCGGCCTCCTTCACGTACTGCGGCCCGGTCGCCCACGCGATGTACCGCCAGGCGAGGTCCTCCCTGCGCGCCGACGTCGGAACGGCGAGCGCCCACGACCACAGCCAGCCCGCCGCCCTGGTCCGCTCGACCGGGGCGGGGACATAGCCGGTCTTCCCCTTCACGGGGCTGTCGTCGGCCTCCAGGTTGCTCGCGGCGACGGTCGCGTCGTACCACATCGCGACCTTGCCGCTCCGATACTGCGCCAGACACTCGTTGTAGGCCGCGCCCGCGGCGTGGCTCTCGCCCGCGTCCTTGACGAGGTCGGCGTAGAACTGGAGCGTCCTTCGGAACTGAGGCTGGTCGACCATCGCCCGGCCCACCGAGCCGTCCGGCTTCGCGGACCACCACGTTCCACCGAACGTGTTCAGCACCATGGTGAACGGAGCGCCGAGTTCGCCCCAGCCGGCCTTGCCGCGCAGGCAGATCCCGGCCCTGCCGGGCGTGTCGATCCTCCGGGCGATGTCCGCCACCTGTCTCCAGGTGGGGTGGGCGGGCATCTCGATGCCCGCGCGCCGCAGGACGTCTTTGCGGTACATCAGGAAGGAGGACTCCCCGTAGAACGGCGACGCGTAGAGCCTGCCCTGGTACGACAGGGCGTTCCGCACCGACGGGATGACGTCGTCCAGGTCGTAGGCCCTGTCGGAGGAGGCCCTACGCGTGAGGTCGATGATGTGGCCGTCCCTGCCGAACTGCGGCGCCTCGTATGGGCCGATCATCACCGCGTCGAACTCACGGCCACGTTCGGCAACGTCGCGCGTGGTGACCTCACGCAAGGTGCCCTCGTCGAGGATCGTGTAGTTCACCTTGATGTCGGTCTTGTCGGTGAACAACGACGGCGTGAGACGGGCGAGGTCCTGCATCTGAGGGTTGTTGACGATCGCGACGTTGATCGAGCTGCCACGGTTCGACCTGCGGCCCTTGTCGCCGCCGCCGCAGCCAGCCAGGACCGCAGCCAAAATCGCGAACAGACCTGCGACCAAGGCAAGGCGCCCCGCCCTGCGGCTCATGGCGGTCCCTGCTCAACGCGTGAGCGAACTCCGGCGGGGTTGGCGTGCGCGGGCTTCGCCATGTTGCTGAGGGTTTCGCCCACCGCGAGGCGGCGGTGTGTGCCTCGCTCGCGAGCAAGAACCGCTCCGCGGGAGAGGCTACTCCCCGCCGACATGGGCGAGTTGAACGACGCCGGGCGCTCATGCCGACAGCTCGCGCCGGCCGGAAAGAAGCGTCGCAGGCGAGGCTGCGTCCGGTAACGCGCCACAAGATCATCACCCCGGGCGAGCGACCAGGAAACGCGCCCGCGAAGGCGACACCGGCGCCGGTGGTATCAACGGGCGTGACCGGACACGCCGGATATGGTGGTGCCGCTCGCTGGTCAACCTGGCCCTCTGGGCCAGCGTTCCCCTAGGAGCGTGGGTCCCTAACCCGCCGCGCGTTTCGCCCCCTGGGCGAACACCCGCAAGGGAACCTGGCCCTCCGGGCCAGTGTTCCCCTAGGAGGAGACGACGATCATGACGGGGCCGTTGAAGACATCTCCGATGAGGGTCGGGCCGGTCACCTTGGCCGTCTGCCCGTCGGCCGGGCCGCTGGCTGGGAGCGTGGCGGGCGAGCCGCCCCACCCGGAGTCGACGATGGACGCGGGAGCGGTCGTGGCGGCGGCCGCGGTCGACACGGGGGCGGCGATCGAGATCGTGCTGAGGGCGGCGAGCATCATGAGATGCGTTCGGGTCGGTTTCATGTTGAGCCTTCCTTCCATGTGTGTGTCCCAATCGGTGGAAGTGATTGGGCATGCTTCTCTGCTCCCGCCGATCGGCGGGTGCTTCCATTGCCGTTGAGCAGTGATCGATTCCGAGACGGAATCAGCCGATGTGGGCGGCCAGCCCGCGCCAGAAGGCGCGGGCGGCGGTGCTCAAATGCCTGGCGTCGACGACCGATCGCGCGGAGCTCGCGGTGAACGTCGACGCCGCGCGCGGGCTAGAACGGGGCGTAGGGTAGGAACTTGCCGTCGAGGGTGATCACCGCGCGCGAGCCGCCGGCCAGATCGTCGACCTTCTTGATGTCGAGCTTGAAGTTGACCGCGCTGATGATGCCGTCGCCGAACTGCTCGTTGACCAGGGCCTTCAACGTGGTGCCGTAGACCTGGATCATCTCGTAGAAGCGGTAGATCGTTGGGTCGGTGGGAACCCCGTCGGGGATGGACCGGCGCACCGGGATGGCCTGCAGCTGGCGGGTCTGCTCGTCGCTGAGTCCGAGCTTCGCCGCCAGGGCGGCCGCGGCGTCGGCGGGCAGCGGATGCTGGCCCAGCAACGCGGCGGTGACGTAGGCGAGGCTGAGGTCGGTGGTATCGGCGAGCTCCTGCCAGGAGAGGTCCTGGCGGGCTTTGGCGTCGATGATCGCGGCGGTCAGCGCGCTGCGCTGGGTGGGGGTCGCGTCGGTGTGGATCATGGTGTCCTTCGGTGTTGGGGTTTATGGTGAGGAGGTGGATCGCTTGCCGATCGGCGCTTCAGGCGTCGATGAGCGCAAGGAAGCGTCCGGTGCCCGGGTCCAGGGCGTGGACTTGGCCGGTCGCGATGTCATAGAGCCAGCCGTGCAGGCGCAGGCGGTTCTCGGCCAGGCCTGCGGCGACCGACGGATGGGTGGTGAGGTTGGTCAACTGCAGCCGCACGTTCTCGCGGGCCAGTTCGTCGATCTCGGCCGGGGTGGGCGCGTGAGGCGCTGAGGCGCCGGCGACCTTCGGCGGCGTGGCGTGGTGCAACCAGCTCTCGACGGCGGGAAGTGCTGGGTCGGTGCCGGCGGCGACGGCAGTCATCGCGCCGCATCCGGAGTGGCCGCACACGACGATGTCTCTGACCCCGAGGGCCGCCACGGCGTATTCGATGCTGGCCGCCTCGCCCCCCGGCGAGGCCGAGTAGGCAGGAACCAGATTGCCCGCGTTGCGGATGACGAACAGCTCTCCCGGGTCGCGCTGCGTAAGAAGCTCCGGGACCACTCGCGAGTCCGAGCAGCTCACGAACAGGACTTCCGGAGCCTGCCCGTCAGCGAGGGCGCTGAAAAGGTCGGCGCGGGTCGGATGGACTTCCCGCTGAAACCGCAGTGCGCCTTCGACGACGCTTTGCATCGTGTGGTGCTGTTGGGGTGTGGACTGCATGGGGCACAGCGTGACGGCCAGGCACCATAATTGGAAAGACGAATTGCCCATCATCACGATAGCCGTTGGCTATAGTTAGGGTCGTGCTTCTTCGCCATCTGCGCTACCTGCTCGCCGTCGCCGAGCACGAGAACTTCACGCGGGCGGCCGAGGCGCTGCACGTGTCCCAGCCGACGCTCTCGCAGCAGATCAAGCAGATGGAGACGGCGCTGGGGACCAGGCTGCTTGACCGGTCCGGCCGGACGGTGCGCCCGACCGACGCCGGCGAGGTCTTGCTCCAACATGCCCGTCGCGCACTACGGGAGCTCGACGCCGGCGCGCGGGCCATCCACGACGTCGCCGACCTCAGCCGAGGATCGCTGAGCCTCGCGCTGACCCCGACATTTCACCCCTACCTCGTCGGTCCGCTCGTGGGACGCTTCAACACGCTGCACCCCGCCATCGACCTCGTCGTCAAGGAGATGACCCAGGAGCGGATCGAAGAGGACCTCGCCGAGGATCGCCTCGACATCGGCATCGCCTTCGCCCCGGCGCAGCTCGCCGGCATCGAAGTCCAAGAGCTGCATGCCGAGAACCTGGAGGTCGTCGTCGGGCGCGGACACCCCGCGGCCACCGGCGCTGCTCTGGACGCTCAGCAGCTTGCGCGACTCGAGCTGGTGCTGCTCAGCGAGGACTTCGCGACCCGCCAGCACGTCGATCACTACTTCGACGCCCACGGGATCTCGCCCCGGATCGCGGTGCAGACCAACTCCGTCAGCGCGATCCTGGAACTCGTGCGCGCCGGCCAGCTCGCCACCGTGCTGCCTGACCGAATCGCCTCACAGCAACGTGACCTGAGCGCCGTCGTTCTCAACCCGCCGATACCACCCAGGACCGCCGCGCTGCTACGGCGAGCCGGCGCACATCACAGCGCCGCCAGCATCGCGTTCACCACGCTCGCAACCAGCAGCAGGCGCAATGGCCCCCGTTGAGCATGTGCTGTGCACCTGCTTGTTTTCACCCGGCGAGCAGAGACCCCGGCGTCCGCGTCGCCGACGACCTCGTGCAGCGGCCGTTCGCCCGGCGGCGAACGTGTTGTGGCCGACATCACCTATCTGCGCACCTGGGAGGGCTGGTTGTATCTCGCCGCCGTCCAGGACGCGTACTCGCGCCGGATCGTGGGTGGAGCATGGCCGATCACATGCGCACCGAGTTGGTCGTCGACGCGCTGCAGATGGGCCTCGCCAGGCGCCGGCCCGCCCCCGGCCTGATCCATCATTCCGTCCAGGGCCGCCAGCACGCGGATCCGCTCGGCGGCCCAGTCGACGTCACGCCAGCGGAGGCCCACCAGCTCTGACTGCCGGAGGCCCGACATGGCCGCGGCGAGGACGACAACGCGGATCACTACCCCTGACGCGGAATCCACGCGGGCACGGCCTTGGTGGCGAAGTGATAGGCGCCGCAGAACCTGTCCCAGGCCGACGCTCTCGCAGCAGATAAAGCAGATGGAGACGGCGCTAGGTAGCGCAGATGGCGGAGAAGCACGAACCACAACCATAACCAACGCCGATCGTGGCGATGGGTAACTCGTCTTTCGAATTATGGCTCCTGACCGTCACGCTGGGCCCCATGCAGGCCAAGACCGAGATCAGGCCGGGCGAGACCCCCGTGCACGCCGATGCCAATCGGACACTCGCGGTGACCGCCGCCGGGACTCTGCTCGTGTTGGCCGTGTTCATGGCGGCTGTGACGACAGCTCGCCAGAGCAGCCACTCGCTGCACGGCGGCCTCTCAGGCCAGACCTGGATCCTCAGCGGCATGAGCCTAGGGCTCGCCGCCGCGCTGCTGACGGTCGGAGCTCTGGCCGACGAGCTCGGCCGCCGACGCATCCTCGTTCTCAGTAGCGCTCTGCTCGCGCTCACGAGCGCGCTCGGAGCGGTCGCCCCGAACGTTGATGTACTGGTTGCAGCCAGAATCCTGCAGGGCGCCGCTGGAGCGGGGGTGCTCTCCGCCGCCCTCGGCGCGATCGGTCACGCCTTCCCGACAGGGCGCCACCGGATCCGTGCAACAAGCGTATGGGCATCCGCCGTCGGAGCCGGGATCACCATTGGGCCTCTGGCGGGGGGCGCGCTTGCGGTCTCGCTGGGGTGGCGCAGCAGCTACTGGGTACAGGCGCTCGCGGCCGCCGCGCTGGTCCCGGCAGCTGCAGGGCTGCCTGAGTCACGCGCAGCAGCCAGGCGCTCGCTCGATCTATCCGGGGCGGTCACGTTGGCCGTTGCGATGGCATGCCTGACCGCCGGCCTCGTCGACTGCCGCCACAGCTGGTCGGCCGCTGGCACGATCATCCCATTGGCGGTAGGGGCGATCCTGCTCCCGGCGTTCGCCGGGATCGAGCTGCGCAAGCGAGAGCCCATGCTCGAGCTCAGCCGGTTCTCGCAACCGCTGTTCGTGGCCTCGGTGACCGGAGCGCTGTTTACCGGACTGGGCGTGATCGGGCTGATGAGCTTTGCACCGGTGCTGCTCCAAAACGGCCTGCACATCAACGTGATCGGGAGCGCGGGCGTACTCGCCGCCTGGTCGGCCACGAGTACCGCTATCGCTCTCGCCACCCGCCCACTGGTGGGACGTCTCAGCGCCCCCTCCGTACTTGCGCTGGGGTTCGCGATCTCTGCCGCGGGAGAATTCGCGCTCGCGGGCCTCGGCGTCGACTCGCCCTGGACACGACTGCTGCCAGGACTCGCGGTCCTCGGAATCGGAAGCGGCCTGGTCAATGCCTCGCTCGGCCGACTCGCCGTGGAGTCGGTGCCGCGTGAACGCGCCGGAATGGGCAGCGGCGCCAACAACACAGCACGCTATCTCGGAGGCGCAGCCGGAGTCGCACTCGTCGTCGCTCTCGCCACCAGCCGCCGCACCGCCAGCGCAGCCGGGCTCCTGACAGGATGGAACACCGCAGCCATCGTCTGCGGCGCCCTCTGCCTGCTCGCCGCCCTACTCGCCGCAGTCCTCCAGACCCGGTAGGGCGACCTCAGCGGATACCCGAGACGGACGCCAAGACTGCCGCACCTCCCTTGCGCGGCGGCCACAAACGAGTGGAGCAACGTGATAGCTCGCGCGAGCTGGCGCGGAGCGGTTGTCCATCAAGCCGCACTCTGCGATTCGCCGCGTGGCGAGCCCGGGTGAGGCGGCCTACGACCCCGGCCCCAAGGACACCGCCGACTGGTCTGTTGCCGAGCGAGACCGCGAGGGATCTCATGCACGCTCGTTCCGTGCGTTGCACCAACCAGACAAGGCCGAGCCGCGAAGCAGACGCCCGGTGGCCAGTCTGAAGGTCGCTAGTACCCGGTCCCGGAAATACGGGTCTCCGAGACGCTGGCCCGCCTCGCACAACGTGGCATCCACCACCGCGACGTGAAGCCCGAGCAACCTGTATCGCTTCGTCGATCGCTGGACAGTCGGGGCTGGTCGCAATACCTGATGCCGAACCGATCACGGGTCCGAACCGTGCCCTCGGCCCGCGCAACTATCTCCCCTACGAACTCATCGTCTCGCCGGACACCTCACCTGGCGGTCCCGTTGATGTCTACGAACTCGCGAAGACGCTCTGGGTCCTTGCTACGCGGACGAAGACCAGCTCAAGCGGCATATGTGAGTGCCAGGTCGTGGCAAAGCGGCCGTGCAGCCGCTCGTGGCGCGCCACCTCGCGGCCTTGGTGGGCTGATGATGATCTCGCGCGCGCCGACCGCCGCGCCGGCGCGCAGCCCGGCCAGCGCGACCGGCACCGCGTAGCGGTTCTGGCGGACCGTGACCAACGCCTTGCTGTCGACCCTGACCGACGCGGTCTCGGTCGCGTCGAGCGGCTCGGCGGGCAACGCCCGCAGCGCCGGCCGCTCGATCGCCAGCTGCTCGGCGACCGTCAGCGGTCGGCCGGCGATCCGCCGCGACAGGTCCTGCTCGCAGGCATCAAGCAGCAACCGGTTGAGCTGCGCGATCGAGCCGACCGCGGGCACGGGAACGAGGTGGTTGCGCCGCAGCCGACCGACCTCGCCCTCGACACCGCCCTTCTCATGGGCGCCCGCGATCCCCGGCGTGGTGAAGACCGAGTCATAGAGGTAGCGCGAGCGCAACGCGACGAACCGGTCAGACTCCACCCGCCGGCGGCCCTTGAGCACCTGCTTGACCGCCGAGGTCAGGTTGTCGTAGCGGACCTCGCCAAAGACGCCGTCAAACCACGCGAACGCGTGGACGTGGCCCTCCTGGAACGCCTGCTGGGTCTCGACCGGCGAGGCCATACTGAACGCCGCGCCCGAAAAGCACGACCGCATGAAGGACAACTGGACCTTCGTTCTGGTGCCTGGCTGCGGTGTTCCAGGTACCGGTGTGGCCTGCTCACGTTTGCGGCAGCGCTGACCGAACCAAGGGGCAGCTGGAGCGTCTCTTTCGGGCAGGCCTCGCGCGAGACGGCCACCGGCACAATCGTCGCGATGACCACCACCAGTCGCTCCCCGATCGCGATCCCCGACAGCCGGCTGGCGCGTGAGGCCACGGAGCTCATCCGCAGCATCGAGTCCGATCTGCTCTACAACCACTCGCTCCGTGTCTACTCCTGGGGCGCCCTGCAAGGCGCCCGCCAGGGCCTGAGCTACGACCCCGAGCTCTTGTACATCGGGGCGATGTTCCACGACATCGGGCTCGTCGAGGGACACCGCAGCGAGCATGACCGCTTCGAGGTCGACGGCGCCAACGCGGCGCGAGAGTTCCTCCGCGGGCACGGCGTCACCGGCGACGCCCTGCGCATCGTCTGGGACGCGATCGCGCTGCACACCACGCCCGGCATCCCGGAGCACAAGGAGCCCGAGGTCGCCCTGGTCACCGCCGGGGTCGAGTTCGACGTGCTCGGCTTGGGCTACGACGATATCTCCGCCGAAGACCGCGACGCCGTGGTCGCCGCCTACCCGCGGGTCGACTTCAAGGAGTCGATCATCGAGGCGTTCGCCGACGGAATGGCCCACCGGCCCGACACCACGTTCGGCACGATGAACGACGACGTGCTGGCCGAGAGGCTGCCCGGCTTCGAGCGCGCGAACTTCTGCGCGATCATCCGCGGCTCCAAGCACAGCAACTGACACGCCGGCCTGCGCAGCCGAAGGAGCCCATCATGGGAGCCGGCGCCGTCGTCCTGGCCCATGGGGCGTTCGTCGGCGGCTCCGGCTTGCAGGGTGTCTACCCTCTCCTGAGCAAGGACGGCTACAGCGTCAGCGTCGTCCAGAACCCGACGCAGTCGCTCGAAGGCGACGTCGCGGCGACCAGGCGCGTCATCGACGCGCAGAGCGAGCCCGTCATCCTCGTCGGTCATTCCTATGGCGGAGTGGTGATGACCGAGGCGGGCAATGACCAAGCGTGGCGGCGCTCGTCTACATCGCGGCGTTTGCCCCCGACAAGGGCGAGTCGGTCGCCACGCTGACCGATCTCCGGCCCGGCGCGTCGGTGTCGCCGGTTCTGCCGCCGCAGGACGGCTTCCTGTTCCAGGACCTGGCCGAGTTCCCAGCTTGGTTCGGGGCCGACATCCCGGCCGGGCAGGCCGAGTTCATGGCCGACTCGCAGGTGCCGTGGGGGTTGACGCCCTCGGCGGCACCGTCAGCGAGCCGGCATGGCGCACCCAGCCGAGCTGGTACCTCGTCGCCATCGACGACCGGATGATCCCCCCGCCGGCCCAGCGATCGATGGCAGAGCGGGCGGGTGCCACCGTGGTCGAGATCGCAGGCAGCCACGGGATCTACATCTCCAAACCCGAACCCGTGGCTGCGCTCGTCCAACAGGCCGCGTCCGCGGCGTCGGCTACAAGCCGAAGCCGGGCCGGGGGCCGTCCCGTGGCATGGCGCGAGCCGCTGCCGGAGGCTTGAGAGATGCGACCCGCCTCGGTTCGAACGGCGACTGGACAGAGGCTCGCGGAGTACGGCTTCCCAGCCGGGGGGGTAGGACGGTCCCACGATGCCTGGTCGACAACCACACCCTTTTGAGGACCGGCGATCTGGCGACGGCGGCGGGTGTCCGATCCCGCGGCGGTCGTTCCTGCGGGGCGCGCTCGGCGGTGCCGCGGCGGCGGCCGCCGCGAACTTCGTGCCCGCGGGCGTGGCCCACGCGCAGGGGACCGACTACCAGGACGACTACAACAAGCTCGCAACCGAAGACAGCACGCACAGCATCCCGTTCTACGGCGCAACGCAGGCCGGCATCGCCACGCCTCCGCAGACGGCGGCAGACTTCCTCGCGTTCGACGTGACCGCGCCAAGCCGTCGGGAGCTCATCGACCTCTTGCACACGCTCACAGAGCGAGCAGCGTTCCTGACCAAGGGTGGGGCTCCTCCACCACCACCTCGCGCGGGCAAGCCGTCGGAGCACCGCCTCCTGCTCGGCGCGACGGTGGTGCCCGACGATCTCACGGTCACGGTCGCCCTGGGCGCGTCGCTGTTTGACGATCGCTACGGGTTGGCGTCGCGCAAGCCGGCCCAGCTCAAGACGATGCGGCCGTTCGCCCACGACGACCTCGACCCAAAGCTCACCCACGGAGATCTGCTGGTGCAGTTGTGCGCCAACCACCGCGACACCGTCGGGAACGCCATGCTCGACATCCTCGGGCAGACCAGCGGTGGGATGCGTCTGCGGTGGCGCATACAGGCGTTCCGGTTCCCGCCGCGACCCGTGGGCATCCCGCGCGACTGGATGGGCTTCAAGGACGGCATCACCAACCCCAACACCAACGACGCCGCGCAGATGAACCAGCAGGTGTGGGTCCAGCGCGGTCGGCGCGAGCCGGCCTGGACCGCCGGGGGGACCTACCAGGCCGTGCGCATCATCCAGATGCACATGGAGAAGTGGGACACGGTGCCCGTCGAGCGGCAAGAGCGCATCTTCGGGCGGCGCAAGCTCAGCGGCGCGCCGCTGTACGCGACCGACCCGAACGCCTCGGACGAGCTCGATCCCGTGTACACCAACGACCCGCAGGGCCGGCTCACCCCGCTGAACTGCCACATCCGGCTGGCCAACCCCCAGACCCCGCAGACGGCGGCCACCAGCTCCATCCTGCGCCGCAGCTATCAGTACGACCAGAGCCCCGACGTGAGCGGGCAGCCCAACCTGGGACATACGTTCTGCTGCTTCCAGCAGCAGCTGAACACGTACATCGCGATGCAGCGCCGGCTCGAGAAGGAGTCGCTCGTCCCCTACATCACGCCCAGAGGCGGCGGCTACTTCTTCGCCGTTCCCGGCGTGCGCGACGCCCGGGACTACTACGCCTCAGGCCTGCTGCGCGGACTGACGCGATGATCCCCGCCTCGCGTGCCCATCGCCGCCGGATCCGTCCTCGTGTCCCGCGTTCGCTGCTCACGCTGTGCGTCGCGATCCAGCTCGCGCTGGTGGCCGTTTCGCCCGGCGGGACATCGGCCTCCGCCGCGGTCCCCGCGGCCCCGCGCATCTACGTCACCAACCAGCTCGACGACACCGTGTCGGTCATCGACGGCGGCACCCACAGGGTCATCGCGACGGTGCGGGTCGGCGTCTCCCCGGCGGAGCTGGCGGCGTCTGCGGACGGCAGGTCCGTCTACATCGCCAACACCGGCAGCGACACCGTGTCGGTCCTCGACACTGCCGACAGCGCCATCGCCAGGACCATCAGGCTTCCGCGCGCGAGCAAGCCCATCGGTCTGGCTGTCAGCCCCGACGGCCGCTCGCTCTACACCGCCGACGGCGGCGCGGACCGCGTCTCGGTCCTCAGCACCCGGACCCGGCGGGTCGTGGCGTCGGTGCGGGTCGGCACCCAGCCGGTGAGCGTCGCCGTCGCGCCCGACGGCAGGAGGGTCTACGTCGCCAACAGCGGATCCGACGACGTGTCGGTCATCGGCGCCCGGACCCGTCGCGTGATCCGCACCACCCCGACCGGCCGGTTCCCGTCAGGGGTGGCCGTCACGCCCGACGGGACGTCGGTCTACGTCACCAACGAGCTGTCCGGCGTCACGGTCATCGACGCGGCAAGCGGGACGGTCCAGGCGAGGCTCGGGGAGCCGAGCCCGTTCAGCGTCGCGATGAGCCCCACCGGCGACCGCGCCTACGTCACGGATCTCGGTCTCGGGAACCTCACGGTCATCGACACCCGCACCCACCAGGTCGCCGCCGTCGTCGGGGTCGGGCCGATCGGCACGGATCCGTTCACCGCACGGGCCGCCGGCGACGCCATCTACGTGGCCAACCAGGGAGCCAACACGCTGTCGATCATCGACCCGAGCACCTTCATGGCGACGGCCACCGTCGCAACCGGCACCAGCCCATACGGCATCGCGGTCGTCCCAGCCCCGCCCACGAGCCG
This sequence comes from Baekduia sp., assembly GCF_035318805.1. Classification (GTDB taxonomy): domain Bacteria; phylum Actinomycetota; class Thermoleophilia; order Solirubrobacterales; family Solirubrobacteraceae; genus Baekduia. The sequence goes on along the minus strand of NZ_DATHDY010000062.1, from coordinate 12,420 downwards.
GTAGGCGACTCCACGGCGCGCATACCGGGCCATGCGACCTCCGGGCGCGAGCTCGTCGGGGAGCGGGATGTCTGCGGCGACGAGCGTGCCGCCGCCGGCCGGGGTCTGGACCCGAAGCCGGCCGTCCTGGACGGCAAGCCGATCGGCCAGCCCGACGAGACCGCTGCCGCGGGTCGGGCGCCTCCGACGCCGCCGTCGCGCACCTGGACCGTGAGGGCGCCGTCCCGGACGCGCGCCAGCACCGTGGCGCCCGTTGCTTGCGCGTGCTTGGCGACGTTGGTCAGCGACTCGGCGACAACGAAGTAGGCGGCTGCCTCGACCGCGGCGGGGAGCCGGCCCACGGATACGACGTCGTCGACCGGCACCGGGTGTCCGCGAGGCACTCCACGACGCCGAGCACGGTGGTGATGTCGATGAAGAACCGCACGTAGTAGCGGCGCAGAAACGCGGTGTCGACGGTGAAGAAGTCACACGCGATCACGCCGGAGGCTTGCGCGCGCAGAAACCGGCTCCACGTCAGGCCGGCGGCGGGGTTCCGCAAGTGGTTTAACTACTGCGCCTCGGCGCTCTGGGGTGCCGAGACAGCTGGCGCCAGCGCCGCTTGGAGAAAATCTCGCAGTGTTTGAAGTTGGCGAGGCGACCAGTCTAGGGTACTGAGCTTGAGCGATGCCTACATAACGCTGTGGAGCCATGCGCAGGTCGAGGTTGAACGACGATGGATCAGCGGCGACCGAGAACTCACCCACGCAGCCAACGTTCAGTTCCGCAAGGCGGGAGTCGCGCGGTGACCGGGTCTACGTCTTGGCCACGCGCCAGGGACAGCTACTGCTCCTGGGTCGGCTGGAGGTGCACCGGGTCCCGGGGCAGCATGAGGCGCAGAAGCACTTCGGCCGCGATGTCTACAACGCTCGCGATCACCTGATCGGCAAGGGAAGCCGGCTCGAGCTCGATCGGATCGTGCCGGAGGGGTCGCGAGACAGATCCAGCGCGAGTCTGGCAAGCGGATCAAGATCGATCGTGATCGCTACAGGGTCGATGCCAACTCACTCCGGACGACTGGTCGCATCACCGCTGAGTCATCCGCGATCGCGTGATCGACACCTGAGCCAGCGCCCAGGCTCCCTCGACGCCGCGGTGGTACCGACAGGTGCTGAACCCTGAGCCCGTACTTCGACTCGCGGCGGTTCTGCCTCGGCCACATCCGACCGCAGGACGTCAAGGCGTTCATCATGCGCTTGGTCTCAGCCGAGGTAGGCGGTTCGGACCGCTCGGTTCGTGCGGATCTCGTCGGGCGGCCCCTCCGCGATCACGCGGCCGAGGTCGAGCACGACCATCCGGTCGCAGTGGGCCATCGCGAACCCCACGTCGTGCTCGACGAGCAGTACAGCGCAGTCGTGGTCGACCCGCATCGCCTGGATCGTCCGGCCGAGGATCTCGACGTCGCCGCGTTCGAGCCCCGAGGTCGGCTCGTCGAGCAGCAGCACCTTCGGCGGGTCGACGATCGCGCGTGCCATCTCGACCATGCGGGCTCGGCCGATCGGCAGCCGGCCAGCCGGCACGTGACGCGCGGCGTGCAGCCCGCACGCCTCGAGTACCGCGCCGGTCTGCGCGCGGCGTTCGCGCTCGAGCCGCCGTCGCGTCGGCAGCGCCAGCAGGTCACCGACCATGCCGCCCCCGCCGCCTCGCCACTCGAGCGCCAACAACACGTTGTCCTCGACCGACAGCCAGCCGAACATCTGCTGGCGCTGGAACGTCCGCCGGATGCCGTGTCGCGACCGCCAGGCGGCCGACCGCCGCGTGACGTCGCGCCGATGGAGCCGGACCGTCCCGCTCGTCGGCGCGCGGATGCCCGACAGGACGTCGAACAAGGTCGTCTTGCCCGAGCCGTTCGGCCCGATCAGCCCGCAGACCACGCCGGGGACGACGTCGAGCGACACGCCTTCGAGCGCGGTGACGCCGCCGAAGCGAACAGACACGTCCTCGGCCGCGAGCACCGGCGCGCTCCTCGGACCCGGCCCGGCGACCTCGCCCATGCGCCGGAGGTTAGGGCTGGCGGGGACCCTTGCGAGCAGCGAAACGTCCGCACGGTTTTCGGTGAAGCTGTGGCGGCCGCGAGCCCGAAGGAACGCCTTCTGACGCGACCCTTGCGGCACGTGGCAGCACCGCCTAGCTTGGCTGAAAGGGCCATGTCGACCGCGCGTTACGCAGGGCGCAGTGGCATCACGGAGCGTCGGTCGCCGGCGGTTCCCCTGGTCGTGGTATTGGTCGCGGTCGTTGTCGTCGTCGCCGCGTGCGGGAGCGGTGACACCAAGAACGGCACCGCGGCCAAGACGACGTCCTCATCATCGGGCGGCGGGGACATCGCCTCGATCGTGGCGAACGACCCGCTGGCGGGGAAGGTCGGCGGCGGCCTCACCCGCGGCGCGAGCGGCGACACGATCAGGGTCGGCTGCGTGTACACCGCGGACGCGTACGCCGGTGCGGACGACGGCTACAAGGCCCGGTTCGAGCGGGTCAACCGCGAGGGCGGGATCCACGGTCGCAAGATCGACTTCTCCGGCTGCCAGGACGACGGCGCCAACACGCAGCAGAACCTGCAGATTGCGCGCCGCCTCGTCGAGCAGGACAAGGTGTTCGCGGTCATGTCGGCCTCGGCGAACATCCTGTCGGGCACGACCGACTACCTCGGCCAGAAGGAGGTGCCCTATTACGGCTGGGGCTTTACGCCCGGGTTCTGCGGCGACCGCTGGGGCTTCGGCTTCAGCGGCTGCCTGATCGGCGACGCGTTGAAGGACGACGTGCCGCACGCGGTCGCGCAGGGCAACCTCGCGGACACGGGGATCAAGGCCAGCGGGCTACTGGCGCCGCAGGTCAAGGTCGCCGTCCAGGGCGGTGACGATGACGCCGGCCACGCCGGCAACAGCCAGTACCACACCGTGTACGAGGACCGCGGCGCCACGGTCGCGTATGACGAGGCCAACATGCCGGTGCCGGGCCCGCCGGCCGACTACTCGCCGTTCGTGCGGGCGGTCCTCGACGCCAAGCCGAACCTCGTCATCGCCTCCCTGAACTTCCAGAGCACGCCGGGCCTCGTCGCTGCCCTGGAGGCCGCCGGCTACAGCGGGACGACGATCAACGCCGTGACCTACGTTCCCGGGCTGCTCGCGCGGTCGCCCCAGCTGGCCAAGGCATTGGAGGGCACCTACGTCAACACCCAGATCGTGCCGCAGGAGGAGCAGACCGACTACATCAAGCAGATCGAGACGGACCTCACCGCGATCAAGGCGAAGAACGGGACGTTCATCCCGATCGGGGCCGCGATCGCGTACGCACAGGCCGAGATGCTCGTCGAGCAACTCCAGGCGGTCGGCCGGGACCTCAACACGAAGACCTTCGACGAGAAGGTCAACGGGGGCGACTTCACGTTCCATCCGAAGGAGTCCGGCGGGCCCGGGAAGCTGGCGTTCCCGCAGGGCCACTTCCTGCCGTCCGACTGCGCTGCGCTCCTGAAGATCGAGAAGGCCAAGTACGTGCCGGTCGTGCCGTTCGACTGTTACAAGAGCGTGCGGGTCCGGTAGGCCGCCCTGCCGCGGGACGAACGGAGGACCGGTGGGGGAGTTCCTGAGCGTCAGCCTGAGCGGCGCCGTGACCGGGGCGATCTACTCCGTGGTCGCCGCCGGCCTGACGCTCTCCTTCAGCGCGACCGGGATCTTCAACTTCTCGTACGGCGCGGTCGCGTTCTCGGCCGCGTTCATCTACTACGAGCTGCACAGCGGGCTGCAGTGGGCGATCGTGCCGGCCGCGGTGGTCACCGTGATGGTGTTCGCGCCGCTGCTCGGGCTGGCGCTCGACGCTGCGGTATTCCGACCGCTGGCCCAGGCCACCGAGTCGGCCAAGGTCATGGCGACCGTCGGGCTGCTCGTCGCGCTGCCCGCCCTCACCAAGTGGGTCACTGACCTGCTCGTCGACGTCCTCGACGTCGAGATCACACGCAGCGCCGCTGTGACCCAGGTCGCCTTCCCACCGGGGGTCGGCCCGGTGCCGAAGAAGGACTGGACCCTGCCCGGTGCCGTGCCGTTCGATTCAAACCAGTTGATCGTGTTCGTCGCGGCCGCGGTGTCGGCGGTCGTCCTCTGGTACCTGATGCGCCGCACGCCGCTCGGGCTGCGCATGCGGAGCGTGGTCGACCGCGCCGATCTCGCCCGTGCGCGCGGCGTGGACGAGCGCGTGACGTCGCGCTGGGCGTGGGTGATCGGCATGGTGCTCGCCGCGCTGGCCGGCGTCGTCGGCGCACCGGTGCTCGGGACGCTCGACCCGTCGGTCTACATCGGGATCATGTTCGTGGCCGCAGCTGCGGCGGTGGTGGGCGGGCTGCGGTCGATCCCGCTGGCGTTCGCGGGCGGCCTGTTTCTCGGCGTCGCGCAGAACTGGGTGGTGACGTATGCCCACTTCGCGGAGGACATCCAGGGGTTCAGCGCATCGGTCCCGTTCCTGCTTTTGCTGGCCGGTCTGCTCGTGCTCGCCCGCGAGCGCGGCCGGCACGGCGACTCGGCGGCGGACGAGACGCCACCACCCGACTACCTCGCCGACCTGCCGGCGTGGCGGCGTGCCTTGCCGTGGATCCTCGGCGGGCTGGTCTTCCTCGGCTACGTGTGGTTCGTCGCCGACGCGTTCTGGCTTGGGGTGATGGCCAACGGCTTGGCGCTGTCGCTGATCTTCCTGTCGTTCGTGATCGTCACCGGCCTAGGCGGGATGGTGAGCCTCGCGCAGGCCACGTTCGTGACGGCATCCGGGTTGACGGCAGGGCTGCTGCTGGACCGCTACGACTGGCCGTTCCTGCCGGCGCTGCTGATCGGCGTGCTCGTCGCGGTCGTGCTCGGCGTGGTGGTCGCGCTGCCAGCCCTGCGTCTCGGCGGCCTGCCGCTGGCGCTCGCCACGCTGGCGCTCGCCTTCCTGGGTGACAACGTGCTGTTCCAGTGGGACTGGTTCCGCAACGGTCAGGCCGGATGGACGGTCGCGCGCCCTGCGTTCGGACCGTTCGACCTGTCTGACGACCGGTCGCTGGTGCTCGCCCTGTTCGTGCTCGTGGGGCTCGTCGGCCTGATGATCCGCAACCTCCAGCATTCCGCGTGGGGCCGCGCCATCGCCGCGATCCGGACGTCGGAGGTCGCGGCGTCGACGTCGGGCGCATCGCCGCTGCGCACCAAGCTCGGCGTGTTCGCGCTCTCGGCCGCCGTCGCCGGGCTGGGCGGCGTGATGTACGCCTCGTACCAGCAGAGCGTCACGAACCTGACGACACCCGTGACGGACGGCCTGCTGTGGCTTGCGACCGTCGTGCTCTTCGGCATCCGCCGCCCGCTCGCCGCTGCCCTGGCCGGCATCGTCGCCGCGGCGGCCCCCGAGATCCTGCGCTCCGGGATCCACGTGTGGTTCCTCCATTGGGACGGCACGTCATCACCAGAAATCCCTGCGATCCTGTTCGGCCTCGGCGCGGTGCAGCTCGCACGGAACCCCGACGGCCTGCTCGCGATCACAGCGGCGCATAACCACGCCCGGCGCCTCAAGCGAGCGGCTCGCCGCGCCGCGCCCGACCACATGGCGACCGCGGCGCCGATCGTCGCCGATGCCGTGGCCCTCGCCTCCGCTCGGGCCGACGAGGAGGCCGCGATCGTCGCCGAGACCGAGCAGCTCGAGCGCGACCTCGTCGGGCGCGGCGTGGTCCGGACCGCGTCGCGCGACGGGCCCGTCGACGGGCGGCGACCGCCCGCGCTGATCCTCGAGGACGTCCACGCGGGCTACGGCGAGGTCGAAGTTCTGCACGGCGTCGATCTCGTCATCCGCCCTGGCGAGATCACCGTGCTGCTGGGCGCCAACGGCAGCGGCAAGTCGACGACGTGCTCGACGATCGCGGGGCTCGTGCCCGTCTCGTCGGGCTCCGTGCGCCTCGGCGACCTTGACGTGACGGCGCTGCGCCCCCACCAGAGGGCCCGGCGCGGCGCGCTGGTCGCGCCGGAGTCGCGCGGCGTCTTCCCCGGCCTGTCGGTCGAGGAGAACCTGCTGTTGCTGCTGCACCGCGACGGCGACCGGCGCGCCGCGTACGAACGGTTCCCTGCGCTCGGCCGGCGGCGCCGGATCCCTGCCGGCAACCTGTCCGGAGGCGAGCAGCAGATGCTGACGCTCGCGCCGCTGCTGGTGCAGCCGCCCGACGTGCTGGTGGTGGACGAGCCGACCCTCGGGCTGGCGCCCCGCGTCGTCGCAGAGCTCATGCAGGTCCTCCGCGAGTTGCGCGACCGCGGCGTCGCGCTGCTCCTCGTCGAGGAGAAGGCGCGCGATGTCCTCGCCATCGCCGACCGCGTCGCACTCCTCGAGCTCGGCCGGATCGTGTGGCAGGGGCCGCGTTCCGACATCGACGACGAGCGCCTCGCGCGCGCCTACCTCGGCCGGGTTGCGCCTTCGCGCTGATGCCGGCCGTGGCACCCGAGCTCGAGCGCCAACGACGTTGGCAGGGCCGTGTGCCCGGTGTAGCGTCAGTCCGACGGTGCGGACTGGTCACAGCGTCCTCTCAGGACCCGAACTGCTGACGAGCGGGCTCGTCAGTCTTGCCGCCCTGCGAGCCGATCTACGGATGAGCAGGGCCGCACTGTCCGTGGAGGTGTGGGATGGGGACGGGTGAGGCCCCGCCGGGCCGTGCTCCGCCCACTCGGGTCGAACTGGCGCACGAGAGCGAACGCACACGTCTGACTCGGCTGTTCCTGGCCGATCGCACGGTTGTCCGCAAGGAGCCGCTGGGGCCGGACGCGGAACGGCGGTTGCGGCATGAGGTGGCGATCCTGGAGCGGTTGGGCGGTGTCGTGGGGGTTGCGCAGTTGGTGGAGGCGCCGCGGTATCCCGGGTCGATCGTGTTGGCGGACGCTGGTGACAGGAGCCTGGCGGGGCTGGCGAAGCCGCTGCCTGTCGATGAGCTCATCGGCCTGGCGGTCGAGCTGGCCCGGGCGGTGGCGGGGATGCACGGCCGGGGGGTGATGCACCGGGACATCACTCCGGCGAACATCGTGATCTCCCGTGACGGCGCGCCGTGCCTGGTGGACTTCGCGTTGGCGACGTCGTTCGCCGAGCTGCGTCCCGAGTTCACCCACCACACCCAGATCGTCGGGACGCTGGCGTACCTGGCGCCCGAGCAGACCGGGCGTACCGGCCGGTCGGTGGATCAGCGGGCCGATCTGTACGCGTTGGGCGCAACGCTGTACGAGCTGGCGACGGGCGGCCCGCCGTTCGGGTCCGGCGACCCCCTGCGGCTCACGCATGATCATCTGGCTCGCGTGCCGGTGCCGCCCGCCGATGTGAATCCGGCGGTACCGGCGCGGTTGTCCGCGATCGTCATGCATCTGCTGGAGAAGGAGCCGGACAACCGCTACCAGACGGCGGACGGCGCGGTCTATGACCTGGAGCGGTCGCGGGACGCCCAAACGCGTCCGGCGGCGGGCGCCCTGCGGGTCGGCGCGCAGGATTTCCCGCTGCGTCTGCTGCCGCCCTCGCGGCTGGTGGGACGCGACGACGAGCTGGCGGCGCTGCGGGCGGCGTTCGACGACGCGCGCGCGGGGCGGTGTCGTGGCGTGCTGATCGGCGGCGCGACGGGGGTGGGCAAGACGGCGCTGGTGGACGAGCTGCGGCCGGTGGTGACAGGCGGGGATGGCTGGTTCGTGGCCGGCAAGTTCGACCCATATCGCCGGGACCTGGAGTTCGACGCGGTCCATCAGGCGTTTCGCGCGCTGGGTCGGCTGTTGCTGGCCGAGCCGGAGGATGAGCTGACCGAGGTCCGGGGGCGGATCCTGGCGGCGGTCGGCCCGAACGCGGGTCTGGTGACCGCAACATCGCCGGAGCTCGCGGCGCTGCTGGCGGTGTCGCCCGATGCGGGGGATCCGCTGACTGCGCAGGCCCGGACGCAGCGAGCGGGTGTGGAGGTGCTGCGGGCCGTCGCCTCGAGGAAACGGCCGGTGGTGCTGTTCGTCGATGACCTGCAGTGGGCCGGGCGCACGCCACTCGGCTTCGTCGACCTGGTGCTGAGCGAAGCGCCGGTCGAGGGCCTGTTGCTGGTCGGCGCCTACCGCGAAGGCGACGTGGACGCGGCGCATCCGCTGGCCGCGCCGCTGTCGCGATGGCGTGAACAGCCCGGCGTGCAGGACCTGCGGTTGGTCAACCTGGGCGTGCCGAGCCTCGTCGCCATGGTTGCTGAGATGCTGCACGTGGACCGGCCCGCGGCGGCGGGCCTGGTCGAGCTGATCGAACCGCATACCTCCGGCAATCCGTACGAGACGGTGGAGCTCCTCAACGCGCTGCGCCGCGACGGCCTGCTGACCGCGACGGCCGCCGGGTGGCGCTGGGACACGGCGGCCGTGCGCGCCCGCCTGGGCCACTCCGAAGTCGCCGCGCTGCTCGCGGCCAGTGTTGAGGCCATGCCGCCGGCGGCGCGCCAGATCGTGGAGGCGATGGCGTGTCTGGGCGGGCGAGCGGAGCCGAGCCTGCTGCAGACCGCGACCGCCGAGCCGGCCGGCGTGGTGGAGCCGGCGCTGGCGGCCGCCCTCGAAGCGGGCCTCCTGGTGCTGGAGCCCGAGCCGTACGAGGCGGTGCGGTTTCGCCACGACCGAATCCGCGAGGCGATCCTCGGCGGGCTGGACCAGCAGCGGCGAAGCACCATGCAGTTGGCGATGGCGCGGCGACTGGCCGCGGTGCCCGAGCTGTTCGCGGTCGCGGCCGAGCAGTACCTGCCGGTCGTCGAGGCGGTCGACGATGCCGCGGAGCGAGAGGTCGTGGTGGGCCTGTTGCGGAGCGCCGCCGACCAGGCGGCTCTGACCGGCGCCCACTCGCTGGTCGACGCGATGCTGGCCGGTGCCCTGCGGCTGATCGACCCGGGCGAGACAGCCGTGCTCGTCGAGGTGCACACCGGCCGGCACGCCGCCCTTTACAGCGTGGGACGCCTGGACGACGCGGACGAGGAGTACAGCGCGATCGAGGCGCTGGGTCCCACGGCGCTGGCGCGTGCGGACGCGACGGTGATACAGGTGCGCAGCCTGACGCACCGGAACCGCTTCACGGACGCAATCGGTCTGGGCGTGGAGTCGCTGCGTGAGCTCGGCATCGCCGTCCCGGAGGCGGACCGGCTCGCCGCCGAGCTGGACCACCAGTTCGGCTATCTGTACCGCTGGCTGGACCACACCGACGCGGCCGACGATCTGGCACGACCGGACATCACCGACCCGATGGTGCTCGCCGCGTCCCGTCTTCTCGGTGCGATCATTCCGGCGGCCTACTTCGTCGACCTCCCCACCGTCGTCTGGCTCAGCCTGGAGGCGGTGCGGATCTGGCTCGAGCGCGGCCCGAGTCACACCCTGCTCGGCCCGGCCGGCACCGCCGCCTTCCACGCTGTTGCGCAGCGCGGCGACGACTCCGGCGGATATCGGGCGCTGCGGCGCATCCTGGCGGTCGGCGAAGCCCGCGGCTACGAGCCCGGCACCTCGGAGGCGCGCCATCTGTTCGCCACCCTCGGTTGGGCGTTCGAGCCGATCGAGAACTGTGTCGATGTAGGTCGGCGGGCCCGGGAGGGGCTCATCGCGGGCGGCGACCTGGCCACCGCCTCCTACACCTACCACCCGACCGTTTCGGGCCTGCTCGACAGCGCGCCGACGCTGGACGTCTGCGTGGCCGAGCTCGACGCCGGGCTGGCCTTCGCCCGGCGTACGGGCAGCGAGCAGATCGGCGAATTGCTCGACAGCTACCGGTGGCTGGCCGGTGTGCTGCGCGGCGAAGGTGCCGGCGCCGAGGCGGTGCACAGCGACCGGTACGCCGGCAATCCGGTGGCGCTTCTGCACGTGCACATCAGCCGCGCACAAGCCGCCGCCATCTTCGGCGATCGGGCCGGGCTGGAGCATCACGCCGCGGCGGCGATGCCGCTGCTGCCGTCTGCTCCGGGCCTCTACGGGACCGCAATGGCTCATCTGCTGCGCGGGCTCGCCCTCGCCGCGCAGGCCCGCACCACGGACGGTGACGAGCGCGGCCGCCTGCTGTCCGAGCTCGACGAAGGAACGCGGTGGCTGGCCGCCCGCGCCACGAACGCGCCGGACAACTTCCTTCACCTGCTGCGCTTGCTCGAGGCCGAGCGGGCGTGGGCGGTCGGCGACTTTCATGCCGCCGTCCGCGCCTTCGACGCCGCGCGGCGCGAGGGCGCCCAGCGCCGGCGCCCATGGCATCAGGCCCTGATCGCCGAACGCGCGGCCCACTTCTTTCTCGCATACGGCGTGGAGCACGCCGGCTACGAACTCCTCGCCGAGGCGCGCCGGGCCTACCTCGCATGGGGTGCGACCGCCAAAGTCGACCAGCTGGACTGGGCGTACCCGACCCTGCGACCCCATGCCGCCGCGACCACCGGGGACGGCGGCGAGCAGCCCGGGGACGCTGCCCATCGTCGCTCCGCCGTCACGACCGGAACGATCGACCTGCTCGGCATTCTCTCCGCGTCGCAGGCGCTGAGCTCGGAGACCAGCATCGACCGGTTGCACGTCCGCGTGGCGCAGGTGCTCAGCGCCATGACCGGCGCCACGAGCGTCCACATGCTGCTGTGGAGCGACGACCGCCAGGACTGGCTCCTGCGCGCGCCAAGCAGCGGCGGCACGGTCCCGGTCACCGGAACCAGACACCAACACGCGGTGCCGATGTCGGTGCTGCGCTACGCCCAGCGGACGCGCGAAGCGCTGGTGGTGGGCGACGCCACTCACGACGACCGCTTCGACCGCGACCCGTACTTCGCCGATATCGATTGCTGCTCGCTGGTGGCGCTGCCCATCCTCAACCGCGGCACACTGCGTGCGGTGCTGGTGCTGGAGAACCGCCTTATGCGGGGCGCGTTCTCCAACGAACGGCTCGACGCCGTCAAGCTCATCGCCGGCCAGCTTGCCGTCTCCCTCGACAACGCTCAGCTCTATGCCGAGCTCGCCGCGTCGCGCGCGCGGATCGTCGCCACCGCCGACCAGGCGCGCCGGCGCATCGAGCGGGACCTGCACGACGGCGCCCAGCAGCGGCTCGTGCACACGATCGCCACGCTCAAGCTCGCCCAGCAGGCGCTCGGCCACACCGGCGGGCAGGCCGCCGAGCTCGTCGTCGAGGCGCTCGACAACGCCCAGTGTGGGATCGACGAGCTGCGCGAGCTGGCGCGCGGCCTCCATCCGCGGATCCTGTCCTCGGGCGGGCTCGGGCCGGCGCTCAAGACGCTCGCCGGCCGCTCGGCCATCCCCGTCGCGCTCGACCTTCGCACGGACGCCCGGCTGCCCGAGCGTGTCGAGGTGACCGCGTACTACGCCGCCTCCGAGGCACTGACCAACGCGGCCAAGCACTCCGATGCCACCGCCGTGCAGGTGACCGTCGACACGATCGACGGTGAGTTCCAGCTCTCGATCAGCGACGATGGCGTCGGCGGTGCCGACCCGACGCGCGGCTCCGGCCTGGTCGGCCTCAAAGACCGCGTCGAGGCCATCGGCGGAACACTCACGGTCCAAAGCCGCCCCGGTGAGGGCACACGCCTGGCGGTCGACGTTCCGATCAACGCCGACAGACCGGCAACCTCCAGCCAGTAGCGCGACGTGTCAGCCCGAGCCGTTGCCTCAAGGCAACGAGGCTGCGATGGTCGGCCTGGCACCGTTGGCGGGTGGCGTTTCTGACACCAGCTCTGTCTCGACACGAGTGAAGCTCAGCTACGGGAGCGCGCTCCCCGAGGCGCTGAGCTCGTCCGGAGCTTGGTCGACCGTCACGCCATCGAGCTCCGGAAGCGGCGTAGCCACGGTCCCGGGGTCGCTGCCCGCAAGCGGCGGCATGCTGTTCTGCACGACTACGCCGGTATCAGCCACAGATGCAGCACTGGACGTACCGTGCACGATCGCAGGCACCGGCTCGGCCTGCTGAGCGCGTCGGCTCGGCGGTTCTGCTGAAGCCCGCGTCCTCGCGGAGCTTCTTCGCGATCTCGGCGATCTCGCCCGGCTCGTAGTCGCGCGCGAACGCGTCCTCCTGCGCGGGCATGTCCGGGCAGGCGAAGCCCTCGGGCGCTGGGTGCTGGGGGCGCAGCGCACGACCCCGCGCCCGACCGGGACCAGCTCGCTCTGGCCGACCCTTCCGGGCACCAAAAAGGCAAAAGGCGCCCAGCAGGTCCTCACACGGCTCAGTCAGCGCGTCGGCGGCGCGCGCCAGGATCGCGTCGACCGTGCCCGTGCTGATCCGTGAGCTGAACAGCTGCTGGCAGAGCTCGACGACGTCGCGGCGGCTGATGCGGTTGCGCACCGACAAGGTCACGACCGCGGCCTGCAACCTGGGTCCGAACGCGCTCGCCGCAGCCGTGTCGGGCAGCAGCCCGGTCTGCCGGGCGCCGCAGCCTGGACA
>NZ_DATHDY010000061.1:0-12844 GCF_035318805.1 Baekduia sp. | reverse complement strand
CGTGCTGACGGTCAACGGGACGTCCGGCATCACCGCGACCTGGACCAACTCGGCGGCATGCCGGACGCTCATGGGCACGACGGCAGGTGGGTCCGCGTCGGCTGCTTTCGGCACGACCACCAGCCCGCCCGGCCCGCTGGGCTTCACGGTGACCTCGTCGTTCAAGCCGAACATCCAGCACAACTGACCGCACGCCGAATCAACGCGCCGGTGAGGGCCTCGCATGAGGCCCTCACCGCTCACGCAGTCCCGCATGATGCCGCCGGCCCCGGCCCCGCAGCCGCGCCAGTTCCACGGACAGCACGTCGTCTTCCGCCAGAACGGCTCCTCGCGCAGCCAGACGGCTCTGGGCCACCGATCACTGACTCGTGCACTTTGATCGTCCGGGGCGGCCTGGCCGCGCGCTGCACGCAGGCGGCGGGAGTGACCCCTTCATCAATGGCGGAGCGATCGCTCTGCAAGGAGGAACGCATGTTTCGTGGGTTCGCAAAGGTGCTGGTGCTGGGAGCGACGGTCGTCGCTGCACTCGCATCAGCATCGAAGGCGTCGGCCACCAACTGGACCAGCAACGGGTCGGCGCCGGGGACGGCGTTCTCGGCCACCGCGCCCGCCACACGGTTCGAGTTCCATGTCACGAATCCGTCGCACCTGGTCGGCGTAGCGTGCACGGGGACGACGGCGACGGGGCGACTGCTCGGCCCGACCGGACCGATCAACACCGGCGCGTGGAACGGCGTGGCCACGCTGCGACCGAGCTACTCCGGGTGCGTGGCGGGCTCGGGCTTCGTCGTGTCCTGCGCCGAGCAGCAGCTCGATGCCATCAGCCAAGCGGGATCCGTGGTGACGGGCACCATCCGCGGGATCGACTGCACCCTGGGGATGTTCGGCTGCACCATCACGATGACCGGCAACCTCCCGGTCACCTACAACAACGTGGACCTCCTGACGATCGGAACGGATGGCGTGAGCGCGAGCTGGCCCAATTCAGGCAACTGCCGCTTGGCCATGGGCACGACGGCGGGCGGCATCGCCTCGGTGACTTGGGGCACGGCTCACCTTTCGCCGAACCCGCTGCCGTACACGGTGACCTCGTCGTTCAGGCCGAGGATCAGTCACAACTGATGCGGCGTGATGTTGTCAAGCGGGCGTGGGTGATCGCGTCCGCTTGGCGGCCGTTGTCGGTGGTGATCGGCGAGCCGGGACGCCGGGCTCGGTGACGGCGTTGCCAGTCTGATGATGCGGGGGTTGGGACCACAGGGCGGCGTGCCGCTTCTAGGAACGAGCGTCACGCCGCGGGGACGTGGCTCATAGTTGTGTCGCGTGTGCCGGCCGCTGGTGCGGCCCGGCGCCCCGGCCCGCCGATCGGGCGGGGTGTCGGGGGTCGTCAGTCGGCGTTTGCGGCGGCCCAGAGGAAGCAGGCCAGTTCGCGGGCGATGGCGACGGTGGTGACGTTGTGAGGCTTGCCGGGCGCGCATCCGTTGGTCGACGCGGTGCAGCCGCAGCTGCGCGCGGTTGGCGATCTGCACGACGTGGTCGGGCTGGCCGGCCTGGCGGTTGTGCTGGGCGACGCCGATCCGAGGGTCTCGGCCGCAGTGCCAGGCGGCCTCGACCAGCAGTCGGCGTGCCAGCATCTCCGGTCTTGGTGATCGATCCCGATCGTGAAGACTCGCCCGACTGTGACAGCGACGGAGTGAGCCCGAGCCACGATCCCAGGGCGGTCGGCCGGTCAAAGCGCTGCCAGTCGCCGCACGGCTCGAGGTGCAACGCCAACGCGGTCAGCGTGTCGACGCCGCGAAAGCGCCGCAGCCCGGGCGACGGTCGGCCACCCCGGCCCTTCGGCGGCCAACCTGGAGATCCGCTCGGCCAGCGCGGCCGTGCGCGCCGAGAGCCCGTCGACCGCGGCGATCGGGTCGGCGAACGCCAGCTCGGTCATCGGCTCGTCGAACGCGTGGCGCGGCAGCCACCCTGCAGCAGCAGCCGCGCCAGCAGCTCGGCGTCCTTGGATCGGTCTTGACCCGGTCGCCCGGCCCCCGCGGCGTCTTGCTCGGCGCCACGACCTTCATGTCGATCCCCGCCGCGACCGAGACGCGATGGAGCCCGAAGCCGGTCGGGCCGGCCGCTGACAGCACGTCCTCATCGGGCAGAACGGTTCGCCGCGCAGCCAGATGGCTCTGGACCACCGATCACTGACTAGTCCACCCTGGTCGCTCGGGGGCGGCCGGGCCGCGCGCTGCACGCAGCCGGCGGGAGAAACCCCTTCATCAACGGCGGAGCGATCGCTCTGCGAGGAGGAACGCATGTCCAGCAGGTTCATGAAGGTGCTGCTGATCGGGGCTACGGTCGCCTCGGCATTGGTCTCGGCATCGACTGCGTCGGCGACCAACTGGACGAGTAACGGGTCAGCGTCGCCGGGGACGGTGTTCTCGGCCACCGCGCCCTCCACACGATTCGAGTTCCATGTCACGAGTCCGTCGCACCTGATCGGCCTAAGCTGCACGAACACGACGGCGACCGGACGGCTCATCGGCCCGACCGGACCGGTCAACACCGGTAACTGGAACGACGTCGCTACTATGCGACCGACCTTCTCCGGCTGCTTCTTCGCCGGGCAGACCATGGTCGTGGTGTGCTCCGAGGGGCATCTTGATGCTGTCTCACAGGCCGGGAACGTCGTGACGGGCAACATCCGGGGGATCAGCTGCACGATGACGGCCTTGGGCTGCGTGATCAACCTGACGGCCAACCTCACGGGCAACACATACAACAACACGTCGAGCGTGCTGACGGTCAACGGGTCGTCCGGCATCACCGCGACCTGGACCAACTCGGCGGCATGCCGGACGCTCATGGGCACGACGGCAGGTGGGTCCGCGTCGGCTACTCTCGGCACGACCACCAGCCCGCCCGGCCCGCTGGGCTTCACGGTGACCTCGTCGTTCAAGCCGAACATCCAGCACAACTAACCGCACGCCGGATCAACGCGCCGGTGAGGGCCTCGACGAGAGGCCCTCACGCGTTGGCGTCGGCCCCAACTTGCAGCCGCGCCAGCTTCAACGCCAACTCCAACGACAACAAGTCCTCCTCCGCCAGCGCAAGCCCCGTCAGCTGCTCGATGCGGTCGAGTCGCTGGCGGAGCGTGTTCGTGTGGATGTACAGCGCCCGTGCCGTAGCGGCGAGCGCCCCGCGGTCGCCGAGGTGGCGCTCCAGGGTTCGCAGCAGCTCGGTTCGCCGCCTCGCGTCGTAGTCCGCCAACGTCGCGATCGCCGCGGCGTGGCGGTCGTCGGGGGTGTGCCCGGCCGGGAGGGCCGCGAGGTAGCGGTACACGCCGAGCTCGCCGTAGGCGCGGGCGCCGCCGCCGGGCGTGATCGCCCGGGCGACCCGCACCGCGCAGGCCGCCTCGGTGAAGCCGCGCGCCGCGTCCGGATCGACACCGCGCCGTGGCTCGCTGCGTCCCGCGGCCAGGCTCTCCTCGCGCGCGAGCTCGTCGAGGGTGCCGTCGAGGCGTTCAACGTCCAGCGCCCGGTCTGGTCCGCGCAGCGGGACGAGTGCGCGGACGCGCGTGTCGCCGACGTCGCACAGGCTCCCCGGCGCCGCGCCCCCGAGAGCGACGGCCACCCGGGCGGCGGCCTGCGGCCAACCGTCGCCGGGGTCGGCCGGCGGCTCGACGATGACGACGGCGTGCAGCCGGTCGAGGTCGTGCCCCGCGGCGCGCGCGTGCGCCTCCGCGACCGCGGAGCGACCGTCGGCCAGCGCGTCGCAGAGCTCGCGGGCGACGTGCCTCGCCGGCGGGCGCTCGACGAGGTCGGCCTGCTGCAGGGCGACGGTGAGCTGCTGGCCGACGGCTTCGGCACGGGCCGTGGACGAGGCGATGTCGCGGCCGATCTCGGCGAGCGCGCCGATGACCTCGAGGAGCGAGTCGGAGCCGGCAACGGTGGACGTGGGCACGTTCAGGAGCTGGGGTTCTTCGGTGAGGAGCATGCGGCGCGCACGCTAGGCCGGCATGGGTCGTTCGCACATGGCCCGGCGGTCGGAGGTGGGCGCCGGGCCCCTCGACCCGCGGTCGGCCCGCGCGCGCTTGCGCCCACGCCCGCGGCGACTACCGTCGAGGTCATGGACATCGTCATCGCTGGTGGACACGGGAAGATCGCGCTGCACCTGGAGCCCCTGCTCGTAGAGGCAGGGCACCGGGTGCGCGGGCTCATCCGCAATCCCGCGTACGCGCCCGACCTCGAGGCCCGGGGCGCCGAGGCGGTCGTGGCCGATCTGGAGGAGCTCGACGTCGACGCGCTCGCCGCGCTCCTCGGCAGCGCCGACGCGATCGTCTTCGCCGCCGGCGCCGGGCCGGGCAGCGGCCCGCAGCGCAAGTGGACGGTGGACTACGCCGGTGCCGTGAAGCTCATGGAGGTCGCCCGCCGCAACGGGATCGACCGCTACGTGATGGTCGGCTCGATGGGCGCGGATCCCGACGCCGAGGACGACGGCGGCTTCGGCACCTACCTGCGCGCCAAGGGCCAGGCCGACCTCAAGCTGACCGAGAGCGGGTTGGCCTACACCATCGTACGGCCCGGCGGACTCACCGACGATCTTGGGACGGGGCACGTCACGGCCGCCGAGCACGTCGACCGGGGCCAGATCCCGCGGGCCGACGTCGCCGCGGTGCTGGCGACCGTGCTCGCCACTCCCGGCACCGCCGGCCTGGCGTTCCAGCTGGTCTCCGGCGACACGCCTATCCCGGAGGCGATCGCGCGGCTCGCCCGCCTGCGGACTTGACCCGGCCGCTCGCGCGCGCCGCGCAGACCAACCACCGCGTGGTGCGCCCCGCCCAGCGCCCCGCAGCGTAAGTTCCGCGGCCCATGGCCGCCGCTCCCATCCTGCCGCCCGCGCTCCGAGGACTCCTGGAGGCCGGCGCCGCGCTGCTCCGGCGCTCCTCCAGCGGCCGCGTGGGCCTCGCCCGCGCGGCCGACGTCGTGGCCCCCGACGCGCTCCCCACGGCCATGGCGCGCCTGCCCGCCCAGCTGGAGGCCGCGCATCGCGACGCCACGGTGCCGCTGCCGTTCAAGGACGTCGAGCGTGTCCTCAAGGCCGCGTGGCGCGCCGCGCCGGGCAAGGTCCTCGACGACCTCGACCCCGAGCCGCTGGCCGTCACGCCCGCCGCGCAGGTCCACCGCGGCGCGCACGACGGCCGCGCCGTGGCGATCAAGATCCTGCGCCCCGGGCTCGCCGCGAGCGTCCGCTCCGACCTCGCGCTCCTGGACGTCCTCGCCGCGCCCCTGCGCCAGGTCTTCGGCGCGATGGACGCCGGCGCGATCCTCCGCGAGGTCCGCGAGACCGCGCTCGACGAGCTCGACCTCGAGCACGAGGCCTCCAGCCAGCGCCAGGTCAAGCGGCTGCTGCGGGGGATCGAGGGTCTCGTCGTCCCGGCCCCGGACATGGAGCTCAGCGGCGAGACCGTCCTCGTCGGCGAGCTCCTCGACGGGCCGACGCTCAAGGACGCCCTGCCGGCCGACCCGGGCGCGGTGGCGCGCACGCTGGTCGCCGCCCACGTCACCGCCGCGCGCGGCGGGATCGCGCTAACCGACCTGCGGCCGGGGCACGTCGTGCTGCTGGCCGACGGGCGCGTCGGGCTGCTCGGCGCGGGCGTCACGCGGCCGGCGGATCGCGACCGGGTCGCCGGCGCGCTCGACGCGCTGTGCCGGCTGCGCGAGGGCGATCAGGAGGGATTCGCGGCAGCGGTCGCCGACGGGCTCGGGCTCCTGCCCGCGAGCGCGGCGCTCAAGGCCTATGCCTTGACCGGCGCGATCGCCGGCGAGCTGCTGATGGGCAAGGCGCGGCTCGACGGTCCGGCGCTGGCGAGCGCCGCCGAGCACGCGCTGGACCACCTCGGCGGCGGGCTCGCTCTGGCCGCCGACGTCACGCCGCAGCCAGGCGACCTCGCGGCCGCCCGCTCCGTCGGCCAGGTCGCGGCGGTCCTGTCGCGCCTCGGGGCGACCGAGGACTGGGGCGCGCTGATGCTCGCCGCCGGCTGAGCCCGCGGGGCCTACTCGAACATCCGGGCCTCGACGCGCCGCTCGTGGTGCGCCTTGGTGAACTGCGTCTCGGGATACAGGCGGTCCAGCGCTTCGAGGATCTCCTCGGTGTCGCCCGCGACGATCGTCCCGTCCTCCAGCACCAGGGCCGGGATCGTGCGCTCGCCGACCGCGGCCTCCATCGCGTCGCGCTCGTGCGGGTCGGGCTCCACCGGCCGGGCGACGAACGGGACGCCCAGCTCGGTCAGCCGCTGACGGACCTCGTGGGAGAAGGGGCACCACTCGGCCTGATAGAGCTCGATCATGCCCGTGATGTTCCCACCCGCGCCAAGCGCGCCGGGTTCGGCTACACGGTCGGCTACGACAGCCCCTCGCAGTTCAGTCGCGAGTACCGCCTCCAGTTCGGCGTCCCGCCGAGCCGAGACGCCGCGCGCCTGCACGTCACCCTCTGAAGGCCGGGGCGACGCCGGTAACGCGGGCGGTCAGGCGCCGTGCGACTCCGCGCCCGTCGGTTCGGGCGCGCGAGTCCACGGTGCCTCAGGCGCGACTGCGAGGGCCTTTTCCTTCGATCGGGGAGACAGGATTTGAACCTGCGACCGCCCGGCCCCCAGCCGGCGTGGGAGCAGGTTCACGTGTGCGGCGACGCGCCCGTACCGCGCAAGTGCGGAGCGCGCCTGACCAGACGTCTCAGGCATCGGTTGCCTGTTGGCGTCCTCGCCGTGGAGAGTTAGCCCACTGAGGCGGTGCCGACGCATTCACGAGACGATCCCGGATCACGATGCGGTGCGTCGTGTCAGGGGACCTCGTCAGCCGTTGGTCAGGATGAGCCGTCCGGTGTTGGTCCGGTTCTGGAGGTGCTGATGCGCAGCCACCGCGTCGGCAAGCGGCAGCGTTTGCACCGGGACCGACAGCGTTCGGTCGGTGACCAGGCTCGCCACGGCGTCCAGGGCGGGCCGTGCGCGGGTGGGGTCGGCCTGCAGGAAGGTGCCGACGACGAAGCCGACGGCGCCGATGCTGCGGCCCCAGAGGTCATCGCCTGTGAACGGCTCGTCGGCGTTGGGGCTGGCGTGCCCGACGATGAGCAGCCGGCCTTCGGGGTTGAGCGCGTCCAGGCTGGCCTTGCGCAGCTCGCCGCCGACCGGGTCGACGATGAGGTCGACCTTCTCGCCGTCGAGCCCGTCGGGGAAGTCGCTGCCGAGGAGGACGTGGTCGATGCCGAGACTGCGGGCCTGTGCCATCTGCTGCTCGTTGACGACGGTGCCGATGACGCGTCGGGCTCCGAGCGCTCGTGCCACTGCGGGAAAGGCCGAGGCCAGTCCGCCCGTGACGCCGTGCACGAGCACCGTGGCCTCGTCGCGGACGGTCACGGCCTGGGTGAGGGCCAGGTGGGCGGTCACCGCGTTGGGCAACACCGCGACGGCCTGAGCCGGGTCGACGTCGAGGCCCTTCAGCGAGACGGTGCGTGCGGCGTCGGCGACGGTGATCTCGGCGTACCCGCCGAGCTCGACCAGCGAGAGGGTGACGACCGACTCGCCGACGGTGAACTGCTCGACAGCGTCGCCGACTTCGCGGACGGTGCCGGCGACTTCGATGCCCGGCACGAACGGCGGGGCGGGGTATCGGTCATCGCCGGCCAGGTCGCCGCGGCGGAAGATGACGTCGATCATTCCCACTGCGGCGTGGGTGACGTCGATGCTGATCTGCCCGGGGCCCGGGTGGGGGTCGGGGAGCTCGACTTCGGTGAGCACGTCCGGCTCGCCGTACTGACTGATGGTGATGGCTCGCATGATGTGGCTTTTCCTTTACTTGCTGAAGATGGTCTGAGTTTCGAGGTAGGCGGCGATGCCGAAGCGGCCGAACTCGCGGCCGATACCCGACTGCTTGAAGCCGCCGAAGGGGGCGTCGGGAGCGTCGATGACGTCGTTGACCATCACGCGACCGGCGCGGATCTGCCGCGCGACTTCACGGCCGTGATCGACGTCGCCGGCGGCGACGTAGGCGTGCAGCCCGTAGTCGGAGTCGTTGGCGATCCGGATCGCCTCGGCCTCGTCCTGGTAGGTGATGACGGTCAGGACGGGACCAAAGATCTCCTCGCGGGCGATGGTGTCGTCGTTGGTGGCCGCGATCAGCGTCGGCTTGACGTAGTTGCCGCCCTCGAGGCCTTCGGGGTGGCCCTCGCCGCCGGCCAACAGCTCGCCGCCGTCCTCCAGGCCCTTGCGGATGTAGGACTGGATGCGGTCGTACTGCTCGCGGTCCAGCACCGGTCCGACGGCCGTGTCCGGCTCGGTCGGATCGCCGACCTTCAGGCTCGAGACCGCCTCGGCGAGTGCCTGCTTGAGCTCGTCCTCGCGGCTCGCGGGGATGAGGACCCGGGTGCCGGCGATGCACGCCTGGCCGTTGTTGAACAGGCCGGCCTGGACGGCGAACGGCACCGCCTGCGCGAGATCGGCGTCCTCGAGGATGACGGTCGCAGACTTGCCACCGAGCTCGAGCGTGACGCGCTTCATCGTGTCCACCCCGTTGCGGGCGATCACCTTGCCGGTCGCCGTCGACCCGGTGAGCGAGACCTTGGCGACGTCGGGATGCTGGGTCAGCGCGTTGCCTACCGGGTTGCCTCGGCCCACCACGACGTTGATGACGCCGTCGGGCAGCCCCGCCTCGGCGAGGGCGTCGATGACGGGCTGGACCTGCCAGATGCCGCGCTCGCTGGGCTTGAAAATCACCGTGCAGCCTGCCGCCAGCGCCACGCTGGCCTTCATCGCCATGAACCAGCTCGCGCCGTTCCACGGCGTGATCAGCACCGCCACCCCTACGGGCACGTGGTTGACGGTCGCGTCGCCGATCTGCTCCACGAACGTGTCGTCGGTCACCAGGTCCTGCGCGGCGATGAACCAGTCACGCGACTGCGAGACGATGTACCGCGCCGTCGGTGTGGTGGTGCCGAACTCCTCCACCAGCGCCGAGACCATGGCGTCGCTGTGGGCCGCAAACGCGTCGGCGAGCTTCTGCAGGTAGCCCCGCCGCTCCTCCAGGCTGGTCGCCGACCACGCCGGCAACGCCCGCTTGGCGGCCTCGACCGCGCGGGCCACGTCGGCTTCGTCGCCCATCGTCGCGTAAGCCAGCGTCTCGCCGGTGACGGCGCTGTTCACCGTGTACCGGTCCTGCCCACCGGACTCGACGAGCTTCCCGTCGATGAACTGCCGATTGATCGTGCTTGTCATGAGATGACCTCCATCGGCGGCGGTGCCGCCGTTCGTTTCCAACTGGTTGGTTTCATACCGTAGCATGCGAAACCAGGTGGTTGGTTTCCTTGTATGATGGATGTATGCCTCCTGACGCCACGGACACCAAGCGGCGACTGCTGCAAGCCGCGTTCGAAGAGTTCTCCGCCCGCGGTCTGGCAGGCGCACGAGTCGACCGGATCGCCGCCGCCGCTAACGCCAACAAACAGGCGATCTACGCCCATTTCGGCAACAAGGACGATCTCTTCGACCGCGTCATCGACGACCGCATCCGAGAGCTCGTGGACGCCGTCCCATTCAGCCCCGAGGACCTACCCGGCTACGCCGCCGCCACCTTCGACTACCTGAAGAAGCACCCCAAGCTCATCCGCCTGACGATGTGGCGATACCTGGAGCGAGGCGTCCGCTTCGAAGGTCGAGACGAGCGCGAGAACGAGAAGACCCGGCAGATCGCCGAGGCGCAGCGGGCAGCGCAGCTCAGGAGCACGCCCGCACCAGCCGATCTCCTCGCGATCGTCTCAGCCCTCGCGACCACCTGGTCGCTCACGGCTCCGACGCTGCTCGGCCAGGGACCGGATCCCACCCGCAGCACCGAACAACGCGAGCTGATCCGAAAGACCGTTGCCCAGTTGGTCACGGCCAATGAACCCGAAAGCTGACGACGCGCAAGGCCGCCACGCGACTTCCTTGAGGTCGACGATGCCACCGCGGAACGCCTGGCTGCCGAAGACCACCAGCATCGTTCCCTCCCCGAGGATCTTCGGCTGCCGATTTGGACCGAGATTGGACCGGGCGAAGGTCGCCGAACTCCGGCTCCACCAACGCAAAGGCCCGAAAAAGCGGGCCTTTCTGCTTCATCGGGGAGACAGGATTTGAACCTGCGACCGCCCGGCATCCAAGAGCCGGCGAGCAATCATAAACTCCTCCTGAGACGACATGACATGATCGCCACACGCCTCTCCGAGACCTCCTCGCACGACAGCGAGAGCGCAGCGCCGAGCGGGCCCGGATGCTCCTAAAGCACCACAGCCTGAGACGACCTGCGCAGCTTTAGGAGCATCCGTACGGGCCGGTGTCGATGCACGTAAACCTTTACATCTAACCTATACTGGTGTAGACTTGCATGCATGGCTAGGGCTTCGGCACTGAAGAGCTTGCGGCCGCTGGAGGACCGACCGTTCCACGTCAAGGACGCAGAAGGGCTCGGAGTGGCAGGCTACGAGCTACGGCGTTTACGCGACAGCGGCGATCTGATCGAGTTGACCCGCGGCGTCTATCAGCGCGCTGATGCAGCACCCGACGCGGCGATCGATCTGGCGACGATCTCGGCGCGCGCTCCCGAGGCGACGATCGCCGCCAACTCTGCGTTGGCCTACTGGGAGCTCACAGACGAGATCCCGTCGACGGTTCATCTCGCTGTCAAGCGAGGCTCACACCGGCCACAGATCTCCTATCCCCCCACCACCGTGCACGTTTTCGCTGCTGACACCTACCCGTTGGGGCGCGTTCATCAAGGACCGGAGGCTGGCGGATTTTGGATCTATTCACGAGAGCGTGCCATCGCTGACGCCATGCGGCTGCCCAAGGTCATCGGTCGCGATCAGGCTCTGGGAGCGCTTCGCCAATACCTGAGCACCCGCGGCGCGCGGCCTGGCGAGCTGATGCGAATTGCCGATGAGCTGCGCACCGGTCCAGCGCTGCGGCATGCGCTAGAAGTACTGCTGACGTGACCGAGCTCACGGGCCAACAGGCCTACCGCGAACTCCAGCTGCGCGCCCGCGAACAAGCCCGCGGAACAGCGAAGACTCCGTGCGTCAATTCGTCACAGACATCGCTCAGACCCGCGCCGGCGACGGCCTGACCTTCGATACCGCGCAGATCACGACCAAAGCGATGCGAGAAGACGCCGAATATCAAGGCGTCCGGGTGACGATCCCAGCGGCACTGGACACAGCCAAGATCAAGGTCCAGCTCGATCTCAGCTTCGGCGACCCAGTCAACGTCGAGGAAATCAGCTACCCCACCCTGCTCGATGACCAAGACATGTACTTCAACCTGAAGCGAACGGCGGATCACCGCGAGCATCCACTGATTCAGCTAGGAACGCTCCTCGACGGCCATGGCGCTGCTCGCCAGCCGTCCTGGACGGCGCTGCGCCAGCGCGCCGGGCTTAGCCAACTGCCGGCGAGCTTCGAAGAGGTCGTGGCAGAGGTTGTCCGGTTCGTCGACCCGCTCATCCGCGGCGACGGAGACGGAGACGTCGGAGTTTGGTCGCCGGGGCAGTCCAGCTGGGTCTCGCCCAACGGCGACTGACGTTTCCTGAGCGCCAGCCTGGTAGCGCTCGACCGCCGCTGCTGCGCGAAGAACCGCTCCAGGGCGACCCAGTCGGGATCCCGTAAGCGCTACCCGCGCGCGGCCGACGACGGCTCAAGCTCCTCGCCCTCGGGCCGCCAGCCGGGACCGTGCATCGCCAGCGCCGCCCTGGTGCGCCAGGAGCGCTCGCGGCGCACGTCGTGCCACAGCGCGACGTACTCGTGGAACGCCACGCGGACCGGGTTGTGAGTGTCGATGTCGGTCGTCAGGCCGTAGCGCACGCGCTCGCCCTCGCCGGTGAACGTCCCGAAGAGACGGTCCCAGATGACCAGGATGCCGGCGTAGTTCTTGTCCAGGTACTGCGCGTTGGAGCCGTGGTGGACGCGGTGGTGCGACGGCGTGTTGAGCACCGCCTCGACCGGTCGCGGCAACCGGCCGATGCGCTCGGTGTGGATCCCGAACTGGTAGATCAGGCTCCACGCCTGGGCCAGCAGCACCATCCACGGCGCGAAGCCCGCCAGCGGCATCCACAGCCAGAACGGCGCGTAGGTCATCGGGACCCAGGTCTGGCGCAGCGCGGTGCTCAAGTTGTAGTGCTGGCTGGAGTGGTGGACGACGTGGCTGGCCCAGAACACGCGGCTCTCGTGCGAGACGCGGTGAAACCAGTAGTAGGCGAGGTCGTCGGCGAAGAAGAGCGCGATCCACGTCAGCGGGTTGTGGGGATCGAGCCGCAGCGGTGTGAGCTCGTAGAGGGCGGCGTAGACCGTCACCACGACGAGCTTCCAGCCGACGTTGATCGCCACGTTGCCGATGCCCATGCTCAGCGACGTGCCGGTGTCGCGCAGGTCGTAGCCGACGAGGTCGTCATCGTCGTCGCCGAGGTGCCGGAACGACGCGTACTCGGCGACGAGCAGCAGGACGAAGAACGGAATCGCGTAGTAGAGGACCTCGGCCATCAGATCGACCGTTCCAACAGGTCACGGGCGACGGCGTGCGCGGCATCGTCGTCGCCGCGGGCGATCGCGTCGACCAGCGCGCGGATCGCCGGCGTGTCGGCGAGCTCGCCGGCGACCGCGTCCGCGCTGAGCGACGCGATCCGCTGGCGGGCGACGAGCGTCGTCAGCGCGAGCCGGTAGGCGACGTTGTCGGCGCCGTCGACGATCAGGTCCCAGAGCACCTCGTAGTGCGCGTTGCGGGCGGCGAGGTCGTCGACGGCGGCGAGCTGCTCGGCGCGCGCCCGGATCTGGGCTCGCAGCACCGCGT
>NZ_DATHDY010000060.1:0-72639 GCF_035318805.1 Baekduia sp. | reverse complement strand
CGTGCTGACGGTCAACGGGACGTCCGGCATCACCGCGACCTGGACCAACTCGGCGGCATGCCGGACGCTCATGGGCACGACGGCAGGTGGGTCCGCGTCGGCTGCTTTCGGCACGACCACCAGCCCGCCCGGCCCGCTGGGGTTCACGGTGACCTCGTCGTTCAAGCCGAACATCCAGCACAACTAGCGTCGGCCGGGCCTGACGACGCGCCTCGTTGAGGCGCGCCGGACCGGACCGGACCGACGTTTGCAGGACCGTGGCCCCGCCCTTCGGGCGGGGCCACTTGTACGTCGGTCGGGACGGCGCGATGTTGCCGGAGCCGCTCGACCGGGCTCCTCCTGCCAGGCGGCGTCGTCCGCGGGATCCCATCAGGCCGTGGAAGCGAGCGCTGTGTCCGATCGGGCTTGACTTCTGGAAACAGGGGCGGCTACGCTCGCCATCCTGCCGGGGCAAGGCGCTGCGTCCGTGCCCCGCAGCGAATGGGTCGTCGTACAAGATATGGGGTCGATGCAACGGTGAGCAACCGTTCGGAGTGGGAGGTCGGTCGTTGGGTTCGGGGCACCGCTGTCGCGGTGGTCGCGCTGGCTGGCTCCCTGGCCGCGCTCGTCGGCTGCGGCAACGACGACGGCGCCCGACCGGCGACGGTCGCCACGCCCGACCCAGTCCCCGCGCCTGCGGCCCGAGCGCTCGCCGGCCCGCGGCCGAGTCCCTCCCAGAGCACCGTCGCCTCCCGCCGCGCCCTGATCGCTGCGCGCGACCGCTGCCGGCGCCGGACGCCGGACGCGATCATCGGCCGCTACCTCGCGGCTGCCAAGCGTCGCGCTCCGCGCTCCGAGCGAGCGTTCCTCCGAAACCTCGAACGGCATCGCCGGGAGCTGAGGGAGGGTCCCGCGTATGCGCAGGCCGCCGCTCGCGTCTTCGCCATGTCACTGGACCGGGCCGCGCGCCAAGACGGCTTCGCCGGATGCAACTACGAGCTCGCCCGCCATGCGCGCCCCGCGTCTGCGGCCGGAGGCCACTCATGACGCACGACCGCAAGATCCACACCGGGCCCGCCCGGCCACAAGGAGCCATCGTGAATCGCTGGAATCGCATCATCACGCCCGTCCGCGGCGTCGTCGTCGCGGCCTCGGCCGTGATCCTCCTGGCGATCGGCGCAGGCTCCGCTGCGGCGCAGCCGGCCACCGTCGCGAACTTCTCCGGACCCGGGACCGGTGATGGCCAGCTGACCACGCCGGGGCGTGCGGCCATCGAGCGGTCCACCGGCAACGTCTTCGTCGCCGACACCGGAAACAATCGAGTGCAGGTGTTCAAGCCCAACGGCGACTACCTCACCAAGTTCTCGACCGGGCTGAATGCCCCGTCGGGCCTGGCGATCTACGAGTCCGGCGGCCAGACCGTCGTGTACGTCTCGAGCGACGGCAACGACACGATCCGCAAGTTCGACTCCGACCAGGCCTCGACCCCCGCGTTCACCCCGGCGGCCGGATTCACGAGCCCGCCTGCGGGCAACGGCCCCGGGGAGATCGGCGATTTCGCCTCGGCCATTGCGACCGATCCGGCCACCGGCAAGCTGCTGGTCGCCGACCGCGGCAACCACGTGGTGTCGCGCTACAACGCCAACGGCAGCTGGGACAACTTGTCGTTCGACGGCGCGGACTCGGGCGCCGCGTTCGCGGTGCCGCTCGACCTCGCCGTCGACTCGACCGGGGACATCATCGTGGTCGACTCGACCGGGCCGCTGACGGACCTCGTGGCTCACCTCGCCACGTCTCGCGTCGAGCGGTTCAGCTCCGGTGGTGTCTCCGAAGGCCCGGCCGCCTCGGTCCCGTACCCCGGAGCGGTCACGGTCGACCCCGACGGAGACCAGGTGATCGTCGTCGGCGACATCGACTCCGCCACCCGCAATGTCCCGCTCAGCATCAACATCTTCGCAGCCGATGGCGCGCCCGTGTCCTCAGGGACGCTGACCGGGCCGCTCTACGGCATCGCCAGCGGTCTCGTGGCGGTCGGTGGAGGTTCGGATCGGCTCTACGCGATCACCGCCTACGATCCGTTCAGCACCGACGGCCATGACCTAGGCGCTGTCGGTGGCCAGATCCTGGAGGACGTCACCCCGCCGACCCCGACGCTCGGCACGGCAACGAACGTCACGGACGCCACGGCGACGCTGAGCGGCACGGTCAACCCGGAGGGAGCCGCCACGACGTACCGCTTCGAGTACACCACGGAAGCGCTCGACTTCTGGACCACCTACCTCCCGGTGGATCCCGACGGCGACGGCGACGAGTCGGCCGGCAGCGGGAACGCCGACGTCCCGGTCTCCGTCGAGCTCACCGGACTCCACGACAGCGGCTTTGTCCTATTCCGCCTCGTCGCCACGAACCCCGCCGCGACGGTCACCACGCCAGATGACAGCTTCTTCACGCTGGACGCCGAGCCCGCCATCGTCACCGTCGGGCCGGCCACGGACATCACCACGCACGGAGCCACGCTGCAAGGCACCGTCGATGCGCGGGGCGTCGTGACCACATACCACTTCGACTACTCGCTCGACGACGGTGACACCTGGACGACCACCCCGGTTCCCGATGCCGCTGCCGGGAGCGGCTCCGGTCCGGTCGACGTCGAGGCGCCCGTGACGGGCATCGATCCGAACACCCCGGTGCGCTACCGGCTCGTCGGCCACAACAGCACCGGCAACACCGTCAGCTCCGTCGATGATCCTGATGATGAGACCTTCACGACGCTGCAGGACGCGCCCGGCGCGGTGACCGGAGCCGCGACGGACCGCACCACCAGCAGCGCGACGCTGCGGGGCACGGTGAACCCGTTCGGCCTGCAGGCGACGTACTACTTCGAGTACGGCCCGTCGGCGGACTACGGCTCGCGGGCTCCGCTTGCCCACGACTCCGTCGCCGGCAACGGCCGGCAGCCGCGCCAGGTGGCGCAGGGCATCTCCGGCCTGCAGCCGGGAACGACCTACCACTACCGGCTGGTCGCGGTGAGTACCGCCGGCAAGGCACACGGGCTCGACCGATCCTTCACGACGCCCGGCCAGGCTCCCCCGCGACGCGTCTACGAGATGGTCTCGCCGGTCGACAAGGGCGGCAAGAACATCTACGAGGCCCAGATGTTCCACGCGTCTGCGGACGGGGACTGGCTCGCCTACGGGGCCACGACGGCGCTCGACGGCAGCGAGTCGGCTCCACAGTACCCCCGCTACCTGGCGAGGCGAACCGCGTCGGGTTGGCCCTCCGTCGCGCTGGATCCGCCCCAGCCGCCGAACTACCTCGTCTTCCCGCTCAACGCCGCGACCTTGGGCGTGTCGGACGACGGGACGAAGGCCGTGGTCGCCAGCCTGAAGAAGCTCGCCGATGGGGCCGTCGAGGGCGACAGCAACGTGTATCTCCGCGATACCCGCAGCGGCGCCTACACGACGATGTTCACGACCCCGGGACCCGAGTACGCCAACGTGGCGGGGGGCTTCTCTGACACCGGTGGGGCGTTCGTGGCAGGAACGCCCGACTTCAGCCATGTCGTCATCTACGGCCAGACGAGCTCGCTCCTGCCCGGTGCCCCGCCCCGGGCTCTCTACGAATGGACCGACGGGCAACTGCGGCTTGCGTCCGTGGCGTCTGACGGCACGCCGATCAACAAGCCCATGTCCGGTGGTGGGGCTCTGATCTTGCAGCGTGAACAGCACCGTATCTCTGACGACGGGTCAAGGATCTTCGTCGTCCCGCAGTCCGGTCCGGTATGGGTACGGATCAACGGGACGACCACGGTGCCGGTCTCGGCCTCGCAGCGAACCAGCGACCTGGGGACCCTGCGCGACGCAGCGTTCGCCGGTGCGACAAGCGACGGACGGACCGCGTTCATCTTCGGCGTAAATCTGACCGACGACTCCCCCCCGGGCATCCACAGCCTGTACCGCTTCGACGTGGACACGGGCGAGCTGAAGCTGCTGACGCCGGTCGAGGCGTCGGGGCCGGGCCAAAGCACCTACGGGCTCCTGCAGACCAGTTCCGGTGGGGAATCGGTGTTCTTCACCTCGACGGCGAAACTGGCGCCCGGCGGTACCGCCGCCGCCACGAACATCTACGTCTGGCATGACGGGCAGGTTGCCCATGTCGGCAATGTGCCGGTGGGTGTTAGCTCGTTCATGTGGATGTCCAGCCCGCACGGCAAGTTCTTCACGTTCATCTCGAGTGGGGTGGCGTTGCGCTACGACGTCGACGCCGGGGTTGCGACGTGTGCGTCGTGTCGTAGCGATGGTCGCCCGTCAACGGGGCCCGCGCGCATCATGTTCGCGTCCGAGTTGGTAACCCATGGGGGGCATCATTTCCCCCAGGCGGTGACGGACGATGGGGTGGTGTTCTTCGACACACCCGATCCGTTGACGGCGAACGACTCGAACTCGAGCCGCGATGTCTACTCCTTCGACGGTGAGCAGCCGACGCTGATCAGCGCCGGAAGGGGCTCACGCGACTCCGTATTTGCCGATGCCAGTGCGGATGGTCGCGACGTGTTCTTCACCACGGCCGACCGGCTGGTTGGTCAGGACACCGACTCGGCGGTCGACGTGTACGACGCCCGTGTCGGCGGCGGCTTGGCCTCGCAGAACCCCGATCCACCCCGCGCCGCGTGCGCCGGCGAGGAGTGTGGCGATGTCGGGAGCGCGCCCAGCGTGCCGCCGGCCGCCTCGATCGAGTTCCTCGGTTCGGGCAATGGGCCGCCGCCCGACCGCGCCGGCAAGGCGTTGGCGAAGGTGAAGGTGTCGGCGACCAAGCGGACCGTGCAGGGCACGGCCTTCACGATCTCGGTGAGGGTTCCCGCCAAGGGACGCATCACGGCGTCGGGCGCCAACCTGAGGAAGGCGACGAAGACCGCGACGAAGGCCGCGACCTACAAGGTGAAGGTGTCCCTGTCGGCCAGCGGCCAGCGGAAGCTGAGAGCGGCCCGGACCATGAGCCTCAAGGTCCGTGTCGGCTACACCCCGCCGAGTGGCACCGCATCCGTTGCCACGGTGACGATCAAGCTCAAAGCGCCGACCGCCCGAGCATCCAGCAGGGCTCACCGAGCCGTGCACTCGAACACCCCGAAGACGAGCGCACGATGACGTCGCTGGTTGACAAGGAGAGGACCACGATGGCCCGGTTCACGCGCATGACGCAGTTCATCGGAGCAGCCGTTGCCTCGTCGGTGGCGGTCCTGGCTGCCACGGCGCTCGCGGCACCGGTCGCGAACGCGGCCTTCGAGATCACGAGCTTTGGCGGTTCGGCCTCGATCAATGGCGAGTTTTCGCGTCAGGCCGGTGCCCACGCCGACCTGACGACCGAGTTCAGATTCCCGGCGACGCCGGCATTGGTTCCTGTGGCCACCGCCAAGACGATCACCGTGGATCTTCCCCCCGGGGTCGTCGGCAACCCGCGCGCCGCAGCCACGTGCACGAACGCAGAGCTCGTCGGGGGAACGTTCAATGGGGTCGGCCAATCGTCGGTCTGCCCACAGGCGGCGCAGATCGGGATCGTCCGGGTCTTCACCCAACCCAACGACACGGAAGGCCTCAGGGTTGCGCTGTACAACATGGAACGGCCGCCCGATCTGCCCGGGCTGTTCGCGTTCAACCTCGCCGGTGTGACCGTCAGGATCGTGCCGAGGGTCCGGTCCACCGACTACGGCATCAGCGCGACCGCCCCGTCGGTCTCGGAGGGCATCAAGATGACCGGGACCAGGGTCGAGCTGTGGGCGGTGCCGGCCGACCCGAGCCACGATCTCGACCGGTTCGTCGGCGATTCCATGAGCAACGACAACGTCATCGGGAATCCGCCGCACCCAAGTGACGCGCCTCGTCGGCCGTTCCTGACCAATGCGACATCGTGTGACGGCAATGCCGCGGTGACGTCCGCCGAGGTGGATACGTGGCAGAACCGAGGGGTCTTCGCGACCGCGTCGTTCGACCGCGACTTCGACGGCACCCCGTTCGTCATGGAGGGCTGCGACCGCCTGCCCTTCGATCCCTCGATGACGGTTCAGCCGCTCTCGCACGAGACCGACGCTCCCACCGGGCTCAACGTCGACATCACGATCCCGCAGAGCGACGAGCCGTACGGGCTGGCGACCGCGCACCTACGCAAGGCCGTCGTTACGTTGCCGGAGGGCATGTCGGTGTCGCCGTCGTCGGCGGCCGGACTCGGCGCGTGCGCCCCGTCGCAGATCGGGATCGGGACCGATGCCCCGGTCACGTGCCCGAGCTCGTCCAAGATCGGGACGATCACGATCGACACGCCCCTGCTTGACGATCCGATCCAGGGCGACGTGATCCTCGCCAAGCAGAACGACAACCCGTTTCGCTCACTGCTGGCGCTCTACCTGGTCGCCAAGGGGCCGGGCGTCCTGCTCAAGCTCCCCGGCCGGGTCGATCCCGACCCCAAGACGGGCCGGCTTGTGGCGACGTTCGACAACAACCCACAGCTGCCGTTCACGAACCTGCACCTCGCGTTCCGCGGCGGGTCGAAGGCGTCGCTGGCCACCCCGACGGCGTGCGGCACGTACAACACCCATGCCGAGTTCACGTCGTGGGCGTCGGACACGCCGGTCTCGCTCGACACCCCGATGGTGATCGACGAGGGCTGCGGTCCGCGCGGCTTCGCACCGGCGTTCGCGGCCGGTGCCGGCAACCCGGTCGCCGGCGCCTACTCGCCGTTCACGCTGACGTTCTCCCGCAAGGACGGCGAGCAGACGCTCGGCGGCCTCGACGTCACCCTGCCGGCCGGCCTCGTCGGCAACGTCGCGAGCGTGCCGCGCTGCCCCGAGGACCAGGCCGCGACGGGCAGCTGCCCGGCGGCCTCGCGGATCGGCTACACGGAGGCCCTGGCCGGGCCCGGATCCACCCCGATGAAGATCCCGGAGGCCGGCAAGGCGCCGACCGCCGTGTACCTCAGCGGGCCGTACAAGGGCGCCCCGTTCAGCCTCAGCGTGCTTGTGCCGGCGCAGGCGGGTCCGTTCGACCTCGGCACCGTTGTCGTGCGGGCGGCGCTGTTCATCGATCCCGTGGACGCCCACGTCACCGTGAAGTCCGATCCGCTGCCGACGATCGTGGAGGGCATCCCGCTGCGCCTCCGGCAGGTCAGCATCATCGTGGACAGGCCCGGCTTCATGCTCAACCCGACGTCGTGCGCGCCCAGCGTCATCTCGGCGGCCATCTTCAGCGCCGAGGGCTCCGTCGCCAACGTCGCGTCGCGGTTCCAGGTCGGTGACTGTGCCGCTCTGGCGTTGTCGCCCAAGCTGGCGATCGACCTGACCGGCAAGGGTCAGACGACCGATGGCAAGCATCCTGGGGTCAAGGCCACGCTCACGCAGCTGGGCGGGCAGTCGAACCTGAAGAAGGTGAGCGTCAAGCTGCCCCTGTCTCTGGCGCTCGACCCCGACAACGCCCAGGCGCTGTGCGAGTTCGCCGACGGCCAGAAGGCGGAGCCGACATGCCCGAAGGGCAGCATCGTCGGGACCGCGACGGCGAGGACCCCGATCCTCGACGAACCGCTCACGGGCCCGGTGTACTTCGTCAAGAACGTCCGCTTCGACAAGAAGACGGGTGCGGCGATCAGGACGCTGCCGACGCTGGCGATCCCGCTGAAGGGCAGCGGGGTCTCGCTGATCATCCGGGCATCGAGCTCGGTGGTGAAGAACCAGCTCGTGACGACGTTCGACAACATCCCCGACGCCCCGGTGTCGGGCTTCCAGCTCAACATCGATGGCGGCAAGCACGGCATCCTGGCGGTGTCGAATGCTGACATCTGCAAGGCCTCGCAGGTCGCCAACCGCGAGATCGACGGGCAGAACAACAAGCAGGCCGACGGCTCGATCTACATGGGCACGTCGGCGTGCACGTTGAGGGTGCTGAGCTCGTCGCTGACCAAGACGGCGCTCACGGTGCGCGTGGGCGGCCTCGGAGCAGGGAAGGTCAGCGTCAGCGGGGCGGGCATCACCAAGACCACCCGCAAGGTGACCAAGTCGACCGTCGCGTCGATCACGGCCAAGCTCACGAAGGCCGGGCGCCGTCACCGGCCCACGAAGGTCAAGGTCACGTTCACGCCGGCCGGGTCGAAGAAGTCGAAGGCCATGACCGCGTCCCTCAGCCGCGCCTCGAAGAAGTAGTAGACCCATCTGCAGGGCCACCGTGGGGTCCAGAAGCACCCCACGGTGGCGGCCTTCGCACGTCTGAACGCTCTGAAGTCTGGAATAGCACTAGCTTTCGAGACGGTATTGTGTTTTAGTTGACACTCCGTCCAATTCTCAGGAGGAGAGTTCAGATGAGGAAGTCACTGCGGCCGTTGCTGGCCGCTGCCGTCTTTGCCGGTGCGGCGCTTGGCAGCGCCGCTCCGGCCATGGCTGCCGATCCCACCGGGGACTACGCGCAGTTCAAGTACTGCCCGTACACGAACCCGGCGGTCGTCTCGTGCATCGTGTCCAAGACGACGTCCGGCTCGTTCAAGCTCGGCAACGCCACCGTGCCGATCCCAGCGTCCAACCCGATCACGCTCCAGGGTGGCATCCCGGACGCAGCTTCCGGTTCGACGGCGTTCTACCCGGCCGTTGGTGCCGACACGCTGTCGAAGACCAAGCTGCAGGTCCCGGGTGGTCTGCTGGGCCTCGTCGACACCGGCGGGTTTGGTGGCGCGCTGATCACGCTGTTCAACAACGCGGTGGCGTCGGTCAACGACGTCTATGCGACGGCCGAGATCGTCGGCGCCGGCTCGTTCAACCTCAACAACGTGTTCGCTGAGGACGGCATCGCCGTGACGCTCCCGCTCCGCGTCCATCTCGAGAACCCGTTCCTCGGGTCCGGCTGCTACATCGGATCGCCGTCGCAGCCGGTGCTGCTGAAGCTGACGACAGGGACGACGGCGCCTCCGGGGCCGAACACGCCGATCACCGGCACGGCTGGTGCGGTCTCGTTCAACGACGCGTTCACCATCTCCACCGCGGCCGGCATCAAGCTGGTCGACAACGCGTTCGCCGCACCCGCGGCGAGCAACTGCGGCAACACGTTCCTGGACAAGCTCCTGGTCACGCCTGCCGTGAATCTCAAGGAGGGCCTGCCGGCCGCCGCCGGCAAGAACGCAGCGATCATGCAGGGCGAGACGAAGCTCGGCAGCAAGGACGCCGTCGTCGCCAGCATCCCGTAGTCGATGCGACCCGCCGCCTCGTCCTGATCCGATCGGCGAGGCTGGGCTCTTCGAGGGGGTCACCGCGTGCGGTGGCCCCCTCGTGGTCGTACGCGCTCCGATCGGGTGGAGCGCGACTCGGGTTTCCCACGATGTAGACCGATCACCTATGGCTATCGGAGCCGGAAACGTGGTCGTCTAGCGGCTCGTCCGTCCAATTCAGGAGGAGCAATCATGAAGAAGTCTCTGCGGCCGTTCCTGGCCGCCGCGGTCTTGGCCGTGGCGGCCGTGGGCAGCGCCGCTCCGGCGATGGCTGCGGACCCCACGGGGGACTACGCGCAGTTCAAGCACTGCCCGTACACCAACCCGGCGGTGGCGTCGTGTGTGTACTCGGTGACCGACTCGGGGTCGTTCACGCTGGGCAACGCGACCGTTCCGATCACGTCGGCGACGCCGATCGTGTTGCAGGGTGGCATTCCTGACGCCGCGTCGGGCTCGACGACGTTCTACGACGCCGTCGGGGCCGACACGCTCTCGAAGACCAAGCTGAAGGTGCCGGGCGGTCTGCTCGGCCTGGTCGACACAGGCGGGCTCGGCGGCGCGCTGATCACCCTGTTCAACAACGCGGTGGCGGCGGAGAACGACGTCTACGCGACCGCGGAGCTCGTGGGTCCGGTCACGTTCGACCTCAACAGCGTGTTCGCCGAGTCCGGCACGGCGGTGGCGTTGCCGATCCGGGTGCATCTGGAGAACCCGTTCCTGGGTTCGAGCTGCTACGTCGGCTCCACGAGCAACCCGGTGTCGCTGCATCTGACGACCGGCACGACGTCGCCGCCCGGGCCGAACACGCCGATCTCCGGCACGGCCGGGTCGATCACGTTCAACGATGACTTCACCATCAGCACGGCCGCCGGCATCAAGCTGGTCGACAACGCGTTCGCCGCCCCCGCGGCGAGCAACTGCGGCATCACGTTCCTGGACAGGCTGCTGGTCACGCCGGCCGTCAACCTCAAGGAGGGCCTGCCGGCCGCCGCCGGCAAGAACACGGCCATTCAGCAGGGAACCACGAAGCTGGGCGGCAAGGCCGCCGTCGTGGCGAGCATCCCCTAGCCGTACGAAGGACCTGCGGTCAAACAGAGCCGATAGTGGGTATGAGGAGGTCATCGTTCGCGGTGACCTCCTCGTCGTTTCCGGCTGGTTACTCGGCCAATTGGCCCAGCGCTCCACCCATCACCTATGGAAATCGCCGTGAGAATCGCGATCGTGTCTCTAAATCCTGTCCCTCCGAGAGGAGCTCTCATGAAGCAGTCCCTCCGCGGCCTGGCGGTCGCGGCCGTTGCGGCCGTCGGCCTGTCGGTCGCGGCATCGTCCGCCGTCGCCGACCCTTCCGGCGACTATGCGCAGTTCAAGTACTGCCCGTACACCAACCCCGCCGTTGCGTCGTGTGTGTACTCGGTGACCGACTCAGGGTCGTTCACGCTTGGTAGCGGGACCGTCCCGATCACGTCGGCGACGCCGATCGTGTTGCAGGGCGGCATCCCGGACGCCGCCTCGGGCTCGACGACGTTCTACGACGCCGTGGGCGCCGACACGCTCTCGAAGACGAAGCTGGAGGTCCCGGGCGGCCTGCTGGGGCTGATGGACACGGGCGGCTTCACCGGGGCGCTGATCTCCGCGTTCAACGACGCCGTCGCCGCGGTCAACGACGTTTACGCCACGGCGGAGCTCGTCGGTCCGGTCACGTTCGATCTGAACAGCCTCTTCGCCGAGGACGGCACGGCCGTGGGGCTCCCGATTCGCGTGCATCTGGAGAACCCGTTCCTGGGTCCTGACTGCTACATCGGCTCGGCCAGCGACCCGATCACGTTGCACCTGACGACGGGAACGACGTCGCCGCCTGGGCCGAATACGCCGATCAGCGGCACCGCCGGCACGATCTCGTTCAACGATGACTACACGATCACGACCGACGCCGGCGTGAAGCTGGTCGACAACGCGTTCGCCGCGCCGGCGGCGAGCAACTGCGGAACGACGCTGGTCGACAAGCTGCTGGTGACGGCAGCCGTCAACCTCAAGCAGGGCCTGCCGGCCGCCGCCGGCAAGAACACGGCCATCCAGCAGGGCACCAGCAAGCTGGCCGGCGCGGCAGCGGTGGCGGCCAGCTGACGCCGTCTCGACCGGCTGTGACCGGGGTGGGCTGTCGCCTGGAGCGGCGGCCCACCCGGCGCCGGGCGATCAGCCCTGCTCCTCGTACCTGCGCGCGATCTCCTGGACCGACACGCCGATGCCCAGCGCGAGGCGCGTCACCGCGTCCCAGCCCGGGTTGCGAACGCCCCGCTCGATGTCGGAGATGTAGGTGGGATGGAGTCCGGATCCCGCCGATACCTGCTCCTGCGTCAGTCCCCGTCCATGGCGGACGCTCTTGACGGCACGGCCAAGGCGGACCTGCGGCGCGTTGCGCTTGCTCATCGCTGGCAATTCCTCCTGTGCAGGCGGCGATTGATCGCGGCTGCTGTCCTACCGCTCCATCACTGGACCGTCGCCCTGGGGCTGGATCATAAAACACTGAGGCGTGTGCAGAGTATTGTCTTTTGCATGGTGGTCGCGCAGCGTTGCCAGATGAGGCGCTCAAGGGTCTCGCCGCCCCAGGAGCCGGTCGGTCTCATCGGCCGGTTCGTCGCGCCGCGGGCTACGCTGCATCGATGGAGGCCGCGCCCGACACCACTGCCGTTCCCACCGACCGCGAGGTCATGGCGTGGGACCAACTCGGGGTGGCCGCGAGGCATCTGGCGCACGAGGTCGTCGCCAGCGGCTACAAGCCCGACATCGTGCTCGCGATCGCGCGCGGCGGACTGCTGCCCGGTGGCGCCGTGGCCTACGCGTTGGGCGTGAAGAACTCCTGCGCCATGAACGTCGAGTTCTACACCGACGTCGACGAGCGCCTGGAGGTCCCGATGGTCCTCCCTCCGGCGCCCGAGCTGATCGACCTCGAGCACGCGCAGATGCTGATCGTCGACGACGTCGCCGACACCGGCCGCACGCTCGAGGTCGTCCAGGACTTCTGCGCGGGCAAGGTCGCCGAGGTCCGCACCGCCGTCCTCTACGAGAAGCCGCAGTCGCTGGTGAAGTGCGACTACGTGTGGCGCCGGACCGATCGCTGGATCGACTTCCCCTGGAGCGCGGAGCCGCCCGTCGAGGGCGGCGGCTCAGCGGTCGCCTAGTCGGCGCCGCCGAGCGCCGCGACGGAAGCGACGCAGCGAACCGGGGTTCGTCTCGCTCGGGTATGGGCATGATGGCGTGGCCGCGGTCATCCCGACCGCCTCAGGAGCTGCCCATGATCACCGTCCTGCTCATCATCCTGTTGATCCTCCTGCTCACCGGTGGCGGCATCGGCATCCGGCGCCGCGGGCGCTGACCGGACGACCCGCGCGATCATGAAGCGTCCGCCCGCGGTCACGATCCTCACGGGGGAGCTGGACCTTCACGCGTCCCGCTCGCTCGGTGAGCGGCTCAGCGCCCACGTGGGCGCGGGCGTCGACGGAGGTGACCTGATCCTCGACCTCACGACCGTGTCGTTCATCGACTCGGCGGCCCTCGGCGCGCTCGTCCAGGCCGACCAGCGCCTGGGGCGCCAGGGGCGCGGCATGGCCGTCATCGCGCCCGACGGCAGCCCGGCCGCCGAGCTCATCGAGCTCACGCACGTCGACCGCCAGCTCAACGTGCACACCAGCCACGAGGACGCGCAGGCGGCGCTCGCCGAGACCGACGAGGCGGCGGATCCTCCTACGCCGTCCTGATCCCGACGCCGTACACCTCCTCCACGTAGCCGCGCCGGGTCCAGGACGGCTGCCGCGCGAAGCGCTCGATCCGTTCGTAGTCACCGGCCATCTCGCTCACGACGAGCTGGGTCGGGAGGCCGTCCTGGTCTCCGACCTCCTGGTTGCAGCTGACGAACAGGCCCGTGACGTTTTCGTCCATCCACGCGAGGTAGCTTCGTGCGGCGGTCTCGGTCATCTCGGGCATGCTGTCCTGGTTGAACACGATGTCGGCCCGTGCGTCGCCGCCTTGCAGCCATTGCGGCGGAACGACCCGGACGCGTGCGCCGGCGCTGTGCTCCTCGCCGAACAGCTCGATCGCGTCCGGCCCGTAGATCCGCCCGAGGAAGTACGCCTGGAAGGCGTTCATCAGCGGGAGGTCGACGATCGTGTAGCTGCCAGGGCGATCGGCCAGCAGCCGGAGGTACCACATCGCCACGCCGCCGAAGCCACCTCCGATCTCGACGATGCGCACGCCCGGCTCCGGCGGCGGGCCGGGCAGGTGGGTACGGACCACCTCGTGGAGGCGGATCGCTGCATGGACGTGCCTCCCCGTCTCGCGGATGATGAGCCGGTCGCCGATGAGGATGCCGTACGGCGCGCCGACCCGCGGGAAGTCCAGCGAGACGCCGATGCGTTCCTCGATGCGACCGGGCAGGCGGTCGATCCCCTCGACGAACGCACGGCCTGCGAGCCCCTGCTCCGGGTTCTCGGCACGGATCGCCCCGACGGCTTCGGCGAGGGAGACCAGGCTGTCGTACGTCATGAGTGACCACGTCCGGGGGACGGCGCGGTCCTCGTAGTCGATGGGTGTGGAGATCCCGCAGAGGAACGAGCGGCGAAACAGCCACCGCAGCTGCTCTCCGACGACTTCGGGGTCCCGGCCGAGGAGCGCCGCATCAAGCCCCGAGGAGTACCGGCCGATCTTGCCCGTCCAGATCGCCGACAGGTCGCCGTAGCCCTCGTGAGCCCGCCCGTACGCGTCGATGATCCGCTGGCAGAGCTCGAGGTCGTCCTGCTCGGAGTCGCCGGGCGCGGTGAAGGTCACCGGACGGTGTGGGATGGCCACGTGCGTCGCGAAGAGCCATTGGGGCCGGGCGAGCATCTTGAGGAAGGTCGGGGCTCCGAGCCGTGAGATCACCCGTAGCCCGCGGCACATCGCCGCAAAGGCCGCCGGAGCGAGGAGTGCCCTCAAGCGGAAGTACGCTTCGTAGGCGTGCTGACGCCAGCCCACGGGCTGGGTGCCCGGGTCCGGAGGTCCGGGCGGTCGAGGTGACGCTGGTGCTGAGGATCCGGGCATGGTGAGCGACCCTAGTCGCGATGCTCTGCCCGCGGGAGGGCATCCCCTGCCAACCGGCGCGCGCACACGAATCTGTGTGCAAAGCTCCTGATTCGGGTTCGTCAACGGGGCCGGTCCGGGAGGCCTGGTCCGCGGGAGGATCGGATGAGCATCCAGCTTTCGGTGCGGGGGACGCTGTGCGCCCTGCTCTGTGCCGCCACGGTGGGGATCGCCGCGCCGGCGGCCCACGCCGCGTTCGGGGTCGACCACTTCGATGCGGGCACCTGCACGAAGAACACCGAGCCCGCGCCGCAGTGCACGCGCGACTCGACGCCGGACTACTGGTTCCAGCAGGCGGCGGGCCATCCGCCGTTCGGCATCACGGACTTCTCGTTCAACACCACCGGGTTGCTCGGGACGCCCGACGGCAACGTCAAGGACGTACGCGTCGACCTGCCCCCCGGGCTGAGCGTCAACCCGGAGGCCGCGCCCCACTGCACCGCCGCGCAGCTGCAGGCCGGCCTCTGCCCGGCCGCCAGCCGCGTGGGCACCAACTACACCCGGGCGGCCTCCCCGGCGCTGCCCGCGCTGGTCATCGCGCCGGTCTACAACATGGAGCAGCCGCCCGGCATGCCCGCGCTGTTCGGGTTCGCGGTCCCGGCCACCGGTGACGTGATCTACCTCGAGGGCGGCGTCGCCTGGGACGGCGACTACCACGAGTCCTTCACGATCCGCGACCTTCCCAACTCGGTGCCCCTGGTCTCCTCGCGGCTGGTCTTCGACGGCCGGGCCGGCGACGGCACGTTCATCACGCTGCCGAGCGGGTGCTCCGG
Organism: Baekduia sp.; assembly: GCF_035318805.1. Taxonomy (GTDB): domain Bacteria; phylum Actinomycetota; class Thermoleophilia; order Solirubrobacterales; family Solirubrobacteraceae; genus Baekduia. The sequence goes on along the minus strand of NZ_DATHDY010000060.1, from coordinate 57,541 downwards.
GCCGCAGACGACGTACCTGCACGTCGATTCCTACCAGGACCCCGGCAACCACCTGGCCTACAGCGCGACGACGCCCGTCGGCGTGACGGGCTGCGAGGCGCTGCCGTTCGCACCAACGATCTCCACGACGACCGACACGCGGCAGGCGGGTGCGCCCGCGGGCGTGACGATCGACGTCAACCTGCCGCAGAACCCGGACGGCAAGGACAAGCCGAACTCGGCGACGCTGCGTGACGCGGAGGTCGTCCTGCCGGAGGGCATGTCCATCAACCCGTCGGCGGCCACGGGCCTGGAGGGCTGCACCGACGAGCAGCTCGGCAAGGGCACGACCCGCCCGGTCGCGTGTCCGGCGGCGTCGGCGATCGGCGACGTGGCGATCGAGACGCCGGTGCTGCCGGCGCACGCGCTGACCGGCAAGGTGTACCTCGGGCAGCCGCTGAGCGGCGACCCGCTCTCGGGCGACGAGTACCGGCTGTTCCTCGACGCCGAGTCCCCGCGCTACGGCGTCTCGGTGCGGCTCGTGGGCCACGTCAAGGCCGACCCGTCGACCGGCCGGCTGACCACGACGTTCACCGACAACCCGCAGGTGCCGGTGAGCCTCGTGCGCGTCGCGCTGCGCGGCGGCGATCGCGCGCCGCTGGTCAACCCGCCGACGTGCGGGACGTACACCGCGCGCGCGACGATGACGTCGTGGGGCGGGCAGACCGTGGTGTCGGAGAGCTCGTTCGCCGTGGACGCAGGGTGCCCGGGCGCGACCGGGTTCGCCCCGTCGTTCTCCGCGGCGCCGTCGGACGCGCGCGCGGGGTCGAGCCCGGGGTCGTTCGGGGTGAGCGTCGCGCGTGGCGACGCCGACCAGGTGCTGTCGCGGATCGACGTGTCGCTGCCGCCGGGGCTGCTGGCCAAGCCGGCGGGGATCCCGCTCTGCGGCGATGCACAGGCGGCCGCGGGGACGTGCCCCGAGGCGAGCCGCGTCGGCTCGGTCGCGGTCACGGCCGGCGCGGGGCCGGCGCCGTTCGCCCTCGAGGGCCGCGTCTACCTCACCGGCCCGTACGCCGGCGGCCCGTACGGGCTGTCGGTCGTCGTGCCGGCGGTGGCGGGGCCGTTCGATCTGGGCCTCGTCGTGGTGCGCGCGTCGGTCCAGCTGGACCGGACCGACGCCCACGTGCGGGTCGTCAGCGATCCGCTGCCGACGATCCTCGACGGCATCCCGCTGCTGGTGCGCAGCGTCCGCGTGACGATCGACCGCCCCGACGCCATGCGCAACCCGACGAGCTGCGCGCCCCTGGAGATCACGGGGTCGTTCGTGTCGGCGGGCGGGCTCACGGCGTCCGGCTCCTCGCCGTTCGCGCCGGCCGACTGCCAGGCCCTGGCGTTCACCCCGACCACGACGATCGGGCTGACCGGCCCCAAGGAGACGGTCGACGGCAGGCATCCGGGCGTCGACGCCAAGATGGTGCAGAAGGGCGGCGAGGCGAACATCAGGCAGGTGAAGGTCACGCTGCCGCTGAGCCTGGCGCTGGATCCCGACAACGCACGCGCGCTGTGCGAGTACGCCGACGGCCTCCGCGGCAGCTGCCCGGAGAGCTCGGTGATCGGCCGGGCGACGGCGGTCACGCCGCTGCTGGACCAGCCGTTGACCGGCAAGGTCTACTTCGTCAAGGGCGTGCGCTTCGACAAGGCCGGGCGCGCGATCCGGACGCTGCCGACGTTGTTGGTGCTGTTGCGCGGCGAGATCGCGCTCGACCTGCGCGCGTCGACCGCGGTCGACGCCAGGTCTCGCCTGGTGACGACGTTCGACGCGATCCCGGACGCCGCGGTGTCGAGCTTCCGCATGGTGCTCGAGGGCGGCAGGCACGGGATCCTGGTCGTCACGACCAAGCGCGACGTCTGCTCGGGAGCGCAGAAGGCGGTGGTCGCCGCCACCGGGCAGAACGGCAAGGCTCGCAACGTGACCACGGCACTGCAGACGCCGTGCCCCAAGGCGCCGAAGCTGGGACGGGCGCGGGCCGCGGGCGGGCGCGTCGCGCTCACCGTGAAGGCTGCGGTGGCGGGGCGGATCGTCGCGCGGGGCGCCGCCGGCCGGCTGGGGACGGTGAAGCGCAAGGTGCGCAAGGGCCAGACGGTGCGGCTGTCGCTGAAGGTCACGCGCGCCGCGGCGCGACGGATGGCGCGCGGCCGGAAGGTCTCCGATCGCGTGAGCGTGCGGTTCACGGCGACCAACGGCGCCGGGCGCACCGTGCGCAGCAACCTGGTGCGGTTGCGGCGGTAGTGGGCCACGCGGGACTAGCGGTCAGCGTGCCGAGGCGCGGATCTCGAGGACGCAGTCTGTGGGCGGCGAGAGCCGGAGCACGACGCCGAAGCTCTTGCCCTCCGCCGGGCCGCCGTTGAGGAAGGCGTCGCAGCTGCCCGCGGTGTAGCCGTGCTCGGCGAGCGCGGCCATCACGGGCGCGTAGTCGAGCGCCTCGCCTCGTGACAGGTGGCCGACCTTCCCGGCCGCGGAGTGGATCGCGATGGCATTGGGGTCGTACGGGTTCTCGGGCTCGGCGACGAGCACCGCCCGGAACATCGGGCGCCCTTCCTCGCCGGGCTGCGTCAGCGCGACGGTGGCGGCCAGCGCGTCCTGGTGAAACGACTCGCCGACGACGGCGCGGTAGCCGTCGGGCGGCAGCTCGAAGGCCGACGGTGGAGGCCACGGGGTCACGGACGTGATCGTACGTGGCGCGCGACCGGGCACGGGCTGCGAGAGCCCGTGCCCGAGGACGCGTGGGGCAGTGCGGTGACGAGGAGCGTGGGTCCCTCATCCGCCGCGGGTTTCGCCCTCTGGGCGAAGACCCGCAAGGGAACCTGGCCCTCTGGGCCAGCGTTCCCCTAGGCCGTGACGTCCGTGGCGGATGCGGTCAAGTCGTTGAAGCGGACGGTGACGGTGACGGTGACGAGCGCGTCGGTGCCGCCCGGGTTGGAGACCGTGAACGGGCCGGAGCCGCCGCCGCTCAGGTTGTAGAGCGTCGCGGAGTCGGTCAGGTCGATCGCCAGGTCGCTCGGGAACGAGAACGGGTTCGGCGTCGCGTCCACGCGGGGCGCCTTGTTCGGGATCGGGTAAACCGGCGCGCCGCCGGCGGCGGCGTTCGGCGCCGAGGTGATCGGCGTGCCCAGGAGGGGCCCGGGGCCGTTGCCTCCGCCGAGCGGGAGGGCGAGCGGGTCGGCGACGATCATCGACACGATGCCCGCGGAGGCCACCGGGTTGTCGGCGCCGGTGCCGTCGGACTCGCCGGAGCGCACGCCCGCGAGCAGGCGGACCGGGACGGTGGGCGTACCGTGGGGAACGGGCACGATCATCGTGCCGGTGACGACCGCCGCGTTCGAGTCGTCCGGGATGTCGGAGGACGTCAGGATCGCGCCGGGAACGTCGGTCGTCCCCAGCTGCACCTTCACCACGCCGTACTCCTGCGCGGCGGCGTTGGCACCCAGCTTCGTCAGGCCGTCAGCCGCCTGCTGCAGGCCCGCGGCGAGCTTCGTCAGACCGTCGAGCACCGACGGGACCTGGGCGACGATGCCGTTGACGCCACCCTGGGCGGCGTCGGCCTTGCCGGCCGCGGCCTTCGCGTCGGCGATGCCCTTCGCGGCGCTCTTGGCCGCGGACTTCGCGCTCTTGCCAGCGCTCGTGGCGCTCTTGGCGGCCTTCTTGATCGCGGTGTTCTGCGCGCGCTCTGCCTTGGAGAGCGGCTTCGTCTTGGCGTCGACCACCGGCGTGGCGACGAGCGCGACCGAGGACGCGGTGAGGGCCGCGGTGACCAACCGGCGGCGAAGGACGTGGGACATATGGGTTCTCCTCCCGGGAGACTCTGGATTACGGCGTCTAGAAGCGCCGGGGAGAACCTATGAGCAACACGTGTGCGAAAGCAAGGGCATTGGACGACCGGATCACTGCGGTGAGGCGGTTCAGACGGTCGGCACCTGCTGGTGGTCGGGCGCTTCAGCGGAGGCCACGATCGGCCCGGCGGTCGCGCGACGGCGCGTCCGGCGACGCCGCCGGAGCCCGGTGGCAGCCCAGGTCGCGAGGGCCAGCGCGCTCAGCAGCGTCAGCATCCGCCCGGCCAGCAGTTGCCACGGCGCATCGCCGGTCACCGCGCTCAGGCACGTGGTGCAGCGCGACCGCGCGGTGGCGCTCCAGCGCCCCGAAGCGTCGGTGTGCGTGACGGTCACGATGACCGCGCCGTTCGGCCGGCGACCGGCGATGCGGGCGTCGCCGTCGATCCGGACCAGAGGCGACCACACGACGCCGGTCGCAAGGTGCTCCCCGACCTTGGCGTCGCCCCGCAACGTGACGGTGCTCGAGGTCAAGGGGTCGTCGGCGGACGCCACGACAGGTGCGGTGCGCGGCTGGGGCCCGGTCGGACGGCGGACGACGCGGAACTGTCCCGGCGCCATGAGGCCGGGGGTGGAGAAGCTCGCCGGCTCCCCGTCGGCGCGGACGTCCGCGCGGCGCTCAACCGGCACCGGCAGCGTCGCGGCCGGCTCGGTCGCCGTGACGATGTAGGCCGCCATGGCGAGCTGCATCGCGACGATCGCGACGAGGCCGCCGATGAGCGCACGCCGGGCGCGACCGCGTGCGATGGTCGCCAGCGCCACGGCGACGCCCAGGGCGACGACCATCGCGAGGTAGGGCACGAGCCGCACGGGAACCTGGATGGCCTTCACGAGACGCGGGAAGCTCAGCCACCACAGCGGATCGACCACGAGCAGCAGCAGCCCGGTGCCGAGGGCGACCAGCGCCGCCGCCGCGACGAGGGTGCGATCGGGGGCCCGGCGTCGCGTCCACGCGACGGTCGACAGGGCGGCCAGCGCCCACAGCATCGCGAGCACCGGAGGCTGGACGAAGAGCCAGAACGTGCCGCGCAGCTCGGCCGGCACGGTCGGCCACGGCGACAGCGCGTTGGAGACGGTGAGCAGGGAAGCGTTCTCCCGGAGGACATCCTCGTTGCCCGCGGCGGCGGCGATGAGTGTGTCCGGTCCCAGCCAGAGGTTCGGGACGAGCCAGGCTCCGGTGAGCCCGACGCCGAGCGCAATCGCCGCCAGGCCGCGGGCCAGCGTGCGCACCATTGCGCCGATCCCGCCCGAGCGCGGCGCCAGCGGCAGGAGCGCCGCCACCATCATCGGGAGGCAGACGGCGCCCATGAGCAGCGTCAGGTTGTGCGTGCCGGCGACGATCGCCCCGGCGCCGACGAGCCCTGCGAGCGGCTTGGCGCGGCCGCGGTCAGGGCGCCACAGCAGCGCGGTGACCGCTCCGAGCATGACGGCGGCGCCGCCCACGGCGACGAGCTCCGCCCAGGCGCCGCGACCGTAGAGGGCGCTGAGCACGTATGGCGTCGTGGCGTACACGGCCGCCGGCAGCACGGCCAGCCGGGCCGAGAGGCCGAGGTTGCGCGCCGTCCACCAGATCCCCAGGTACCCGGCCACGAACATGGCGACCGTGGTTGCGGCGAAGACGGTCCAGGCGCCGAGCAACACGGCGGGGTAGGCCAGGACGGAGTAGGTGAACCCGCCGTAGAACACGTAGAACGCGTAGAACGTCCCCTGGTTCGTGTGCAGGAAGAACGTCGGGACCCCGTGGGCCGAGACGTACTCCGTCTGTCGTTCCAAGAGCCAGTACGCCGTCGCCCACTCCCACCACGCGTTCTGGCGCAGGACGAACGGCAGCGCCAGCAGCGCGACCACCAGCGGTGGGACGAAGGTCACGATGCGGCGTTCGGCGTCGTGCGACAGCGTCATGGCAGAGGGGCGACTGTCGTGCTCGCCGGGCACGAGCGCCAGAGCCAACCGGCTGCGACCGTGATGGCGCGACACGCGCCGGGTAGGACTCGATCGACAGGCCCGGCGACCGAGGAGGACGAGACGATGACCGAGCATCCCCGCGACGTTCCGGACGTCGACCGTCCCGAGCCCGAGGAGGCGCTGTCGGGCGCGGCGGAGCGGACGCCCGACCACGAGCCGACAGACCTCGACGACCGCGAGGTCCAGCTCGACGATCCGGCGGAGCCGGAGGCGCCGCTGGACGACGACGTGGCCTGAGCGGCGGCCGCCGCCCCGGCCACGCGGGGGTAGGCTGGCGCCCATGCTGGTGTCGGAGGCCGTGGGGAGGACGCTCGTCGCGCTGGGGGTCGACGTCGTGTTCGGCGTCATGGGCAGCGGCAACCTCGCCTACACCAACGCGATGCGCGACGCGGGCGCGTCGTTCTGCGCGGCCCGTCACGAGGGCGGCGCGGTCTGCATGGCCGACGGCTACGCGCGCGTGAGCGCGCGGCTCGCCGCGTGCAGCGTGCACCAAGGGCCGGGCTTGACCAACACGATCACCGGTCTGACGGAGGCGGCGAAGAGCCGGACGCCGCTGCTCGTCCTGGCGGCCGACACGCCGGCCGCCCAGCGGTACTCGAACTTCCGCATCGAGCAGGACGCGCTGGTCGCCGCGGTCGGCGCCGTGCCCGAGCGGGTGCACGGACCGGCGACGGCGGTCGCCGACGTGGCGCGTGCCGTGCACCGGGCGCGCTCGGAACGGCGCGCCGTGGTGCTGATGCTGCCGCTGGACGTCCAGGCGATGGAGGTGCCTGCGGCGGACGCGGCCACCGTCGGGCCGCCGCTCGACGCGCCCTCTCCCGCGCCCGACGCGGTCGCGCGCGCCGCCGCGCTGTTGGCCGGCGCGCAGCGGCCCGCGATCATCGCCGGTCGCGGCGCGGCGCTGGCCGGCGCGGGCCCGCTGCTGCGCGAGCTGGCGGAGCGGACCGGCGCGATCCTCGCCACGTCGGCCGTCGCCAACGGGCTCTTCGACGGCGATCCGTTCGCCGTCGGGATCTCCGGCGGCTTCTCCTCGCCGGTGGCGGCACGGCTGCTGCAGGAGTCCGACGTCGTGCTCGCGTTCGGCGCCGCGCTGAACCAGTGGACGACCCGGCACGGGACCCTGCTGCACCCGCAGGCCCAAGTGGTACAGGTCGATCTCGAGCCCGAGGCGATCGGCATCCATCGCCCCGTGGCGCTCGGCGTCGTCGGCGACGCGGCCGCCACGGCGGCGGCGCTCCTGGACGCCACCGGGCCACGAGACGGCCGGCGCACACCCGAGGTCGCCGCCGCGATCGCGGGCGGGCGATGGCGCGACGAGCCCTACGACGACGCGGCGCGCGGCGACGTCCTCGACCCGCGCTCGCTCAGCATCGCGCTGGACGACATGCTGCCCGCCGAGCGGACGGTCGTCGTCGACTCCGGCCACTTCATGGGCTGGCCTTCGATGTACCTGCGCGTCCCCGACGCCGCGGGCTTCGTCTTCCCGCAGGCGTTCCAGTGCGTCGGCCTCGGCCTGGGCAACGCCATCGGGGCGGCCATCGCGCGGCCGGACCGCCTCACGGTCGCCGCGCTCGGCGACGGCGGCTTGCTCATGGCGCTGCCCGAGCTCGAGACGCTCGGCCGCCTCGGACTCCCGCTGCTCGTGGTGGTCTACGACGATGCCGCCTACGGCGCCGAGGTCCATCACTTCCGCCCGCAGGGCCAAGCCGTCGACCTCGCGCAGTTCCCCGCGACGGACTTCGCGGCGCTCGCCGAGGCCGCCGGCTGCCGCGGCCTGACCGCGCGCACGCTCGCCGACCTCGACGGCGTCCGCGACTGGCTCGTCCACCGCGACCGGCCGCTGGTCCTGGACGCGAAGATCGATCCCGACGTCTGCGCGGAGTGGCTCGAAGAGGCCTTCCGCGGCCACTGAAGCCCATGCCCCGCAACCTCCAGGAGATGCCATGTCCTCCAACCCACAGTCGCTGAACCTGCTCGGTGAGATCGCCGGGGCGCTCGCGTCCGGCGCGGTCCGCATCGTCGACCTCACCCAGCCGCTGAGCGAGCGCACGCCCGTGCTCCAGCTGCCCGAGCCGTTCGCCAACACGCCGCCGCTGAGCCGCCGCGACCTGAGCCGCTACGACGACGCCGGCCCGGCGTGGGCGTGGAGCGTCCTCGAGCTCGGCGAGCACACGGGGACGCACTTCGACGCGCCGATCCACTGGATCACCGGCCGGGAGGGCGACGACGTCGCGAGCGTGCCGGTGGAGCGCCTCGTCGGCCCCGCGGTCGTCATCGACAAGTCCGCCGAGGCCGCCGCCGATCCCGACTACCTGCTGACGGTCGAGGACGTCCGCGCCTTCGTGGCCGAGCACGGCCCGCTGCCCGTTGGCGGCTGGCTGCTGCTGCGCACCGGCTGGGACGCGCGGGCCGACGACCAGGACGCGTTCCTCAACGTGCAGGACGGCCGCTCGCGCACGCCGGGCCCGGACGCCGAGTGCGCGCGGTGGCTGGCGCAGGAGACCCCGATCGTGGGCATCGGCGTCGAGACGGTCGGGACCGACGCCGGCTCGGCGGGCGGCTTCGACCCGCCGTTCCCGGTCCACGGCTTCTTCCTCGGTGCCGGCAAGTACGGCGTGACCCAGCTGGCCAACCTCGCCGAGCTGCCGCCGACCGGCGCGATCGTGATCGTCGCGCCGCTGCGGCTCGTGGACGGCACCGGCAGCCCCGCACGGGTGCTGGCGCTGGCTCCGGCGGCGGGCTGAGGGGTCAGCGGGCGCTGGCGTGCGTGAGGGCCCTGTGGCGGGCCCTCACGACCGCTTCCGTCCGGTCCGGTTCAGTTGTGCTGGATGTTCGGCTTGAACGACGAGGTCACCGTGAAGCCCAGCGCGGCGGGCGGGCTGGTGGTCGTGCCGAAAGTAGCCGAGGCACAGCCACCGCTCGTCGTGCCCATGAGCGTCCGGCATGCCGCCGAGTTGGTCCAGCTCGCGGTGATGCCGGACATCCCGTTGACCGTCAGCACGCTCGACGTGTTGTTGTACGTGTTGCCCGTGAGGTTGGCCGTCACGCTGATCACACAGCCCAAGGCCGTGATCGTGCAGCTGATCCCCCGGATGTTGCCCGTCACGACGTTCGAGGCCTGTGAGACCGCATCGAAATGCCCCTCGGAGCACACCACGACAGCCGACTGACCGGCCGCCGTGCAGCCGGAGAAGGTCGGTCGCACAGTAGCGACGTCGCTCCACGTCCCCGCGTTGCTCGGTCCGGCCGTGCCGATGAGCCGTCCGGTCGCCGTCGTCGCCGTGCACGTCACGCCGACGAGATGCGACGGGATCGCGACGTGGATCTCCAGCTTGGACGCCGGAGCGGTCGCGTTGAACGCCGTTCCCGGCGACGCCGACCCGTTACTCGACCAGTTGACCGCGGACGCGGTCGATGCCGACGCCAGCGCCGAGACGACCGTTGCCCCCAACACCAGCACCTTCAGGAACCTGTGAGACATATGAGCCTCCTAGCGGAGCCATCGTCCCCGCGAGTCGTAGAAACGACCGTCCGGCGTGTCCGCATGCCCGTCATGGCGGTGTATCAGCAGCGGAAGCAGTGTGGCGCCAACACTGCTCAGCGTGCCAGAGCCATCTGGCTGCATGCCGGCTGCGGCGTCGATCGATCGCTGTTCTGCGGGGACCGCCACCTGACGCCCAAACGACGACAAATGGCGAGTTGTCCAGCACAAAGGTCAAACATCGGCGTCTGCGGCCGATGACCTGGGGTGCCAACGACAACCGCCTGACCCGGGCGACCTACGGAAGGGGAACCCATGAGGAACAAGCCCAGGAGCATTCTCGTCGCACTCATCGTCATCGGCGCGCTCGCCGCCGGTGGTGCGGCGTTCACCGCAAGCAACACGATCCCGGACACCACGATGGGCTTCGGCACGTCGAACATCACCGGCGCGACCGCTACGTCGCTGACCTATACCCGGTCGGCTGACGGCAGCACCATCACCGCCGCGACCCTCGTGTTCACCGGCGACATCAGCGCCAACACGGTGGAGGCCGGCTTCAACAGCAACGCCCTCGAGGCGTGCGCGGCCGGCACCTACTCGTCTCCGAGCACGACGGTCGTCTGCACGTTCACCACGCCCGAGCCCACCGCGGGCGCGACGACGTTCAACGTGGCGGTCAGCTAGGCGAGCCCGGCTGGCAGCGGGGACGGGCCGTCGACGGAGACGGGCCGTCCCCACCACCGCCGCGTCGCCAGGCGACTGAGAGTGAGCAGGAGGACCTTTGCGACACCTGCGCACGCGCCTGGTCACGGGCGTGGCCGTCCTGCTCTTCGCAGTCGCCTGGCTCGTAGCGGGCCCGACAGGGCTCGGCGGAGCGACGACATATGTCACCACTCACGGCATCAGCATGGAACCGCGGTTCCGCACCGGCGATCTCGCGCTGGTGCGACCCGCTGCCGAGTATCGCGTCGGGCAGGTCGTCGCCTACCGGAGCACGGTGCTGCACAGCATCGTGCTGCATCGCATCATCGCCCGGGAGGGCGACCGCTACGTCTTCAAGGGCGACAACAACGACTTCGTCGACCCCGTCCACCCACGCCGCGCCGAGCTCATCGGCAGGCTGTGGATGCGCGTCCCGCGCGGCGGCACGGCGCTCGACTGGCTCCGGACCCCCACCATCGCCTCCCTGCTCTGCGGCGGCGTCGCCCTGCTGCTGCTCGCCCCCGCACGAAGGCGGCGACGTCACCGCCGCGGTCGCGGCGATGCGCGATCCCGTCCTCGAGGAGCGTCGTCGGTGACCCGCCGACCCGGCACGATCAGCAACCCGAACGTGCAGATGGCGGTGGCCGGCTGCGCCGTGGTCGCCGTGGTCTGCCTCGGCCTCGGTCTGCTCGCGTGGACGCGCCCGGCGACCAACCCCGTCGCCGAGAAGATCTTTTACACCCACAAGATCCGGTTCTCCTATCGCGCCGACGCGCCTGCCGGTGCGGTCTACCCGAGCGGGATCGTCAGGACGGGCGACCCGATCTTCCTGCGGCTCGTGCGACAGGTCCGCCTCAAAGTCGCCTACCGCCTCGTCTCTGCCGCCCCGAGCAGGCTCTCCGGGACGCAGGAGGTCCTCGTCCGGCTCACCAGCCTGACCGGCTGGAGTCGGACCATGCAGCTCCAGCCGCCTACGCCGTTCACCGGAGCGAGGAGCAGCGCCTCGGTCGTCCTCGACCTGGACCGGCTGCAGAGGCTGATCCACCGCGTCGAGACGCTCATCGGTGCGCCGTCGGGCGCGGCGTTCACCGTCGAGGTGGTTCCTCGGCTGCGCCTCAAGGGCACGCTCGCCGGCGAGAAGCTCGCCACCACGTACGACCCGGCCCTGACCTTCCAGCTCGATCCGCTGCAGCTGCGGTCCGGCACCGGCACGGCGGCCTCCGCACCCGGGGCGGCGGAGCGCTTCGCTCCCAGCCGCGGCGGGAGCGTCGCGGCGATCGCCCGGACCCCGAACCGGCTCAGCCTGCGCGGCCACGGCCTTGCCGTCGGGACCGCTCGCTGGAGCGGGGTGGTCGGCTTCATGCTGGCGCTGGGAGCCGCGCTGCTCGTCGCGCTGCGCGAACGCCGCCGGCCGACGGATCTCTCCAGCCAGATCCGCGCTCGATACGGACACCTCATCGTCCCGATCGCGGCGATCATGCACGACCCGGCGCAGCCCGTCATCGACGTCACGAGCATCGACGCGCTGGCACAGGTCGCCGAGCGCAGCGAACGGGTGATCCTGCACCACCATCGCATCGGCGCCGAGAGCTACCTCGTCGACGACGACGGCACGCTCTACCGCTACCAACCGCGTCCGTACCTCCGCCTGGAGACGGCCGCGGCCGCGTGACGCCGAGAGCGTCCGCGGGTCCCCGGCTCGCTTGCTTCGCCGTGGCGCCGCGCGTAGCTTGCGACGGACCCAGGGAACGCATAGGGGGCCGCGATGTTGGACGCAGCGCGAGAGGTCGCCAGGTCATCCGTGACGAGGAGGATCGCGGCCACCGCCCTCGCTGCGTGCTGCCTCGCGCTCGTCAGCGCCGCGCCCGGCTGGGCGAAGGGAACGATCCAGTGGCACGGCTGCGGGCGCGGTCAGCCGGCGAGCTTGCAGTGCGGGAAGCTCTCGGTGCCGTTGGACTACAGCCATCCGCGCGGCGCCAAGATCACGCTCGGCTTCAACCGGCTTCGGGCGCAGGACCAGACACACCGGGTCGGGAGCCTCATCGTCAACCCCGGAGGGCCTGGCGGCCCGGGGAGCCAGGTGGTCGCCGTGGAGGCCGCGGGCCGGCACCTGTGGCATCCGGCGCTGCACCAGCGCTTCGACCTGATCGGCATGGACCCGCGCGGGACCGGTACGAGCACTCCGGTTCGGTGCAAGCCCGACACCTACAACCGGCCGGTCTCGCTGTTCCCCCGCACGGCGGCGGAGTTCCAGGACCTGACGGCGTGGGCGGGCGCGTTCGGCAGGAGCTGCCTCAGGATGACGGGGCCGCTGCTGCGCCACGTCGACACCGACAGCGCGGCGCGCGACATGGAGCGGCTCCGCCGCGCGCTCGGCGACGGGAAGCTGAACTTCCTCGGGCTGTCCTACGGCGCGCATCTCGGCTTCTCGTACGCCGAGCGCTATCCCAAGCGCATCCGCGCCATGGCGCTCGACGGGATCTCCAACCACTCGACGTCGATCAACACGCTCTTCTCGGACGCGGCGGCCAGCTACGAGGACACGCTGAACCGCTTCGCGGCATGGTGCTCTCAGACGAGCAGCTGCGCGCTGAACGGGCGCGACGTCCTGGGCCTGTTCGACAGCCTCGTCCAGCAGGCCGACCAGCAGCCGATTCCGGCGCCGGAGTGCGCGGACGGCTCCTGCCGCCCGGCGGTCACCGGCGGGGAGCTCCGGATGAACGCCTTCAACATGCTCTTGGTCAAGGACGGGGTGCCGGCGATCGGCGTCCCGACGTGGAATGACTTCGCGACCGCCCTGGCGCGGGCCGAGCAGGGCGACGCGAGCTCCTTCTCCTCGCACTTCGCTCAGAGCGCGCGCGACGATCCGTTCCCTGGTCTGTCGATCAACTGCAGCGACTATCCCCGGGACGTGGTGAGTTACACGGACTTCAGGGCCAAGGCGCTGTTGGGTCGCGTCCTCGCGCCGCACACCCAGGGCGCGAGCGAGGCGTGGCTGGGGATTCTCGGCTGCATGCGCTGGCCGGTCCCGCTCGCCAACCCACCGCACAGGGCCGAGGTGCATGGCGCTCCCCCGATCCTCGTGGCGGCCTCGACGCACGACCCGTCGACCCCGTACGTGTGGGCGCAGGAGCTGCGCGACCAGATCCCGCGCGCCGTGCTGCTCACGCGCGACGGTGACGGTCATACCTCGTCCTGGCTCGGCGGCGGCCGCACGCGCGACGCCATCGCCAACTACCTCATCACGCGAAAGCCACCTCCGGCCAACACGGTCTACCCGGACTGATCAAGCCGAGACGAGCGCGACGAGCTGCTCGCTGGTGCCCTGCTCCATCACGCGCCGGACTGCGGCCCGATGAGTTCCGCCGCGTCGGGCGGTCTGTAATGCGCTGATGCGTAGTACTTCGAGGAGAGGTCAGGGCTGATGGCCAAGGTCGTCGCAGGGATCACGACGTCGGTCGACGGATACATCGCGGGGCCGGGCGACGGTCCCGGCAAAGGACTTGGCGACGGCGGCGAGCGGCTGCACAACTGGGTGTTCGGTGGCCCATGGACCTACGCTGACCAGGCACGAGGGGAGGCGACCGGCGAGGATGCGGCGTGGCTGGCGGACGTCACGGCGAGGGTGGGCGCGGTCGTCGGCGGGCGCTGGACCTACGAGGCGGCGCGGCACTGGGGCGACGAGAACCCGTGGGGCCTGCCGTTCTTCATCGTGACGCACCGGCCGCAGGAACAGCCCGAAGGCGGGGCGTTCACGTTCGTGTCCGGGGTCGAGGCGGCGGTCGAGCGTGCCCTCGAAGCCGCAGGCGGCAAGGACGTCCACGTGATGGGCGGAGCCGAGATCATCCGCCAAGCGCTCGCCGCCGGGATCATCGACGAGTTGACCATCATCATCGCGCCGGTCGTGCTGGGCGGCGGCAAGCGGCTGTTCGAGGGCTTCTCCCAGTCGCTGGACCTGGAGCACCTCGGGGTACGGCAGTCGCCCTTCGCGACGTTCATCGACTACCGGGTGAACAGGTCGTGAGCGGCGTTCCACACCATCGTTCGGGGCGCGGGGTGCCATCTGACTCTCGGCGGCGCGCAACCACTTGCGCTCGGTCAGGCCCAGCTCGGTTGCGACCGCCCGTGGATCGCTCACGAGGGCCAGGCACGAGCTCGCCGACGGCGCTCCACAGTGCGCGGGTCTCCTCGTCCTTGACATCGATCTCGATGTCGATCACGACTCGAGCGCCTTGCGGGCCTCACGTCGGGCGCGCGCGTCATCGCTTTCGAGCAGGTCGAGCAATACCGCGACTCGCGGCGCTCGCCCCCGGTCACCGCCCTCCTCGATGATCGGCCACAGCTCGTCTCGGACCCAGCGGATGCGAACGGCGCCGGCGCCGGCGTCGAGAGCGTGGCCGTCGACGATCTCCTCGCGGCGGCTCGCCGGCGCGTAGACCTCCACGTCGCCGGAGCCTCCGATGAGCCCGACCTCGCTGCCGGCCGAGATGCCGGTGCGCAGCACGTCCGAGCGCGCGGCGACACGTTCGACTTCGGCCGGATGCCCGTCGAACTCCTCGATCTGAGCCCGAGCGCGGAGGCGTGGCGCGTAGTCGGCGAGTGGATGGTCTCGCACCCAGGCGTTGACCCTTGAGACATAGCGGTCGCGACGGGCCATGCGCGCCGCCTGCTCGGATGCACCGGAGGCGGTCAGAATCACGGCCCAGGCCATCTCGTCGTTCAACGGCCGGCCGGCGCCGGGCGGTTGTCGCTGCATCCGGGCGACCTCGCGCGCGTCGAGCCACCAGGCGCCGCCTCTCTTGACCGCCGGAAGGCGCCCAGACGTGATGTGGTGACGTACCGTGATCGCCGAGACGTTCAGCTGCTGGGCCGCCTCCTGCACGCTGATGAGGGCGGGAACGTCCACGGACAAAATACTAGCACAGTCGATGACATTGTGTCCAGGGATGAAGCCGCGACCCTCCGGGGCAATGGACGTCGGGAGGTCGCGAAGAAGTGTGCGGCATGCATCTGCCAACCGTTCTTTGCGTGCCTGGTTGCGACCGCGTCAAAAACACCGGCACGGGTCTACCGAAACAGGTATGTTTGCGTCTCGGAAGGATGTTGAGCCTGTGGCGATGATCCAAGATGCCGTGTTGGGACTGCTGGCCAGGGAGCCGAGTCATGGCTATGCGCTGTGGCAGACGCTCCAGAGCTGGTCCGCCGATCCGGAGTCGGTCCAGAGCTCGTCGGTGTACATGGCGCTCAAGCGCCTGTCGGACGCCGGCGCGATCGAGGTCATCGGGCCGGCCCCCACTCACGGTTCGGGCGAGCGCCCTCGCTTCACGTTCGGCCTCACGGAAGTAGGTCGAGATCGCGTCGACAAGTGGCTGGCTCACCCTCCCGCTTCGACAGAGGAGCTTCGGCTGCGCATCGCGCTGGCGCAGCCGCTCGACGACCTCTCGGCGCTGATCGAGTGGGTGGTCGCCGCGCTCGCCCAGACACAGAAGCGCCTCGGCTCGTCGCCCGCGGATCGCCGGCACATCGATGCGTGGGACGCGGCGAGCGCGATGGCCTTGTCGGCCCTGGAGTTTCGCGAGCTGTCGGCGCGCGCGCAGTGGCTCGCCGAAGCTCACGCACAGCTGCAGACGCTCCACATACTCGCCTCCGAGTATCAACGGCCGTGACGCTCGTCCTGTCACTCGACTCGGTCGAGGTCTGCTACTGGCGCGGGCAGCGCCCGGTGCAGGTGCTGCGGGACGCCTCGATGGACGTGCACGCGGGCGAGGTCGCCGGCGTGTGGGCCAAGGCCCGCGGCGGCAAGACGACGCTGCTCGAGCTCGCTGCCGGCGTCCTCGCTCCCGATCGCGGGCGGGTGCTCATCGACGGCCGTGACCTTGCCGACCTGACGACGCGGCAGACCAGCGAGTTGCTGCACCGCGCGGTCGGCTTGGCGACACGCGCGGGCCCAGCGGTCCCCGACCTTCCGGTGGCAGCGTGGGTCGCGCTGGGGCTCATCCGCCACGTCGACCGTCGCGCCGCCGAGCAGCGCGCGCGGCAGGCGTTGGAGCGCGTCGGCGTCGGCGCGGTGGCCGGCGAGCCGTGGCGGAATCTGTCTGACAGCGAGCGGATCCTCGCCGCCATCGCACGGGCGGTGGTCTGCCAGCCCAGGCTGTTGCTCATCGATGACCCCACCGCGGGGCTCGACATGATCGAGCGCGGCGAGCTTCTCGATCTGCTGCGCTCGATCGCCGCGACGACCGGTGTCGCGGTCCTGATGTCGGCGTCCGACATGGCCGACCTGCAAGGCGTGGAGACGGTCTGGTCGCTGGTCGACGGACACCTGCTCGGGCCGCCGCGGGAGGCCGCAACGGTCCTGGACTTCGCGCGGCGTGCGAAGCAAGGCTAGGTTTCGCGCGCGTGTCGTCCTCCCGAGCCATGCCGGCGGCTGCCTCGACCACGCTTGAGTTCCGCGACGTCGTCAAGGAGTACCGCACCGGCGTAGAGACGGTGCGTGCGGTCAACGACGTGTCGCTTCAGATCGACCCCGGAGAGCTGGTCGCGCTGTTCGGGCCGAGCGGCTCGGGAAAGAGCACGCTGCTCATGATCGCCGCTGCCGTGCTCGCCCCCGACAGCGGTGGCGTGTATGTCAACGGTCGCGACGTCACCGGCCTGTCGTCGCGCGAGGCCGCCGCCTATCGCATGCGCGAGCTCGGCTTCATCAGTCAGGCCATCGACCTGTTGGAGGGCGCCAACGCGGTGACCAATGCCGCCCTCAAGCTCTACGGACTGGGCATGCGCGTCGGGCCCGCGAATCGCCGTGTCGCGAAGATGCTCGAGGCGGTCGGGCTGGGCGAGCGCCTCAAGCACCGACCCCATGAGATGTCGATGGGCGAGCGGCAGCGGGTGATGATCGTCCGGGCGCTCTCCACGGAGCCACGAGTCGTGCTCGCGGACGAGCCCACCGGAGCGCTGGACAGCGAGCGCACCAGCGAGGTCCTGGAGCTCCTGCGGACGGTCACGACCGAGCGCCAGATCGCCACGCTGCTGGTGACCCACGATCCGCAGGCGGCCGCATACGTCGACCGGCTCTACACGTTGCGCGACGGCGCGCTCGCCCCCGGGGCGCAACAGCCGATCCCTGTGCCCACCGCGCCGTGACGGTTGCTTGGGAGCCGCTGCCGCCGCTGCCGCCGCCCTCGCGGCTGCGCCTGCGGAGCGTCCTGGTCCTGTATCGGGTGCGGTTGCGCCGTCGCTGGTTCCAGGAGTTGTTGGCGGTCGCAGGGATCGCCGTCGGCGTCGCGCTGCTCTATGCCGCCTTGGTGGCCAACACCAGCCTCTCGGGGCCGGTTCGGCAGCTCAACCACGGAGTCGTCGGCAACAGCCAGTTACAGCTGGTGGCGCGCGGCGCCGACGGCTTCTCCGACAGCCTCTATCGCGCCGTCCGCGAGGTCCCGGGCGTGCGGGTTGCGGCGCCGATCCTCCAGGCGCCGGCGAGCCTCGTCGGCCCAGGCGGGCGACGGTCGGTGACGATCTACGCGTCCGACCCGCGGATCGTGCGGTTGCAGGGGTCGCTGGTTCAGGGATTCAGCGCGGCCGACCTCGCTCGACAGGAGGCGGTCGCGGTGACGACGGCGACCGCCGACGCGCTCAGCCTGCACACCGGAGACCTCACACGCCTCCAGATCGCCGGGCGGACGCTGGTGGTCGGGATCATCGTTCTCGGGCGCCGCGACATCGGCCCGATGGCCGACACGTCGATCGCCCTGGCGCCGCTCGCCTATCTGCAGAGACTCGCGGGCCTCGAGCACCGGGTCTCGCGGGTGCTCGTGGAGTCGGCGCCAGGCCGCCTGGCGACCGTCCGCGCCCAAATGGAGCGCCTTGCGGCGGGAAAGCTCGACGTGCGCGCCGCCGACTACGAGCCCCGCCTGTTCGAAAAGACATCGCAGCCGACCAGGCAGGCGACGATGATCTCCAGCACGCTCAGTGCACTCGTCGGCTTCATCTTCGCGGCGTGCGCGATGCTCGTGACCGCCGCCGCGCGCCGCGCGCTGGCCGTCGACCTGCGGCGCAGCGGGTTCACGACGCGCCAGATCGGCGGGATCCTGCTGCTCGACGCGCTAGCGCTGGGCGCCTGCGCGGTACTGCTTGGCCTTGCGCTCGGCGAAGTGCTCTCTCGCCGCGGGTTCTCGGCGGACGTCGGGTTCCTCGAAGGCGCGTTCCCGATCGGCGACGAGCGGGTCGTGACCTGGTCGAGCGTCGTGATCGCGGCCACCGGAGGGCTGCTGGCCGCCGCCATCGGCGTCCTCGCGCCGTTGCGCGGTGTCCTTGGCGCGGGCCCGGCCGTCCGGTCACCGGCCTCCGAGCGACGCGCCCGCGCCGCCACACTGACACCTGGTCGTCTCGTCAGCTTGACCGGCGTGATGCTGCTTGGGGTCGCGATCGTCATTACGATCGCGGCGCCCCGCGCAGCGCTCGCAGGTCTCATCGCACTGACGCTCGCCGTCGTCCTGCTGCTCCCCTGCCTCTTCGATGCGGTGAACGTCGCTTGTCGCTGGCTGAGCCGTCGCGTCCCCCGCACGATGATGTCGGTCGAGTTGGCCCTGCCGCAGGTCGCGGCCCCGACGTGGCGGCTGCGGTCGTTGGCGATTGCCACGATCGGCGCTCTGGCGGTCCTCGGCGCCTCGGCGCTTCAGGGCGCCCGCGTCAACCTGCAGGCGGGGCTCGACCGCTCGGCCGCCGATCACGCCCAGGTCACCGACCTGTGGGCGGCGCCACACGGGCCCGGTGATCTGTTCGTGGTCTCCCCGGTCCCGGCGCTGGAGACCCGTCGGCTTGCCGCGATGCCCGGCGTCCGACGCGTCGCGGTCTATCGCGGCAGCTTCCTCGACGTCGCCGGCAACCGCACATGGGTTCACGCGCCCGCCGCCGACTCGGCGCGCCCGATCCCCGGCGCCCAGATCCTCGACGGCTCCGTCGAGGACGCGACCGCTCGGTTCCGTGCCGGCGGTTGGGCGACACTGTCGCGGGTGCTCGCCGACGCGCTGCACGTCCGCGTCGGCCAACGCTTCACGCTCCCTTCGCCTTCGCCAACGACGTTCCGCCTTGCTGCGATCACCGCGAACGTCGGCTGGCCCGGCGGTGCGGTGTTCCTCAACAGCGACGACTACGCGCGCGCGTGGGGCAGCAGCGCGGTCAGCGCGTACCAGCTGGCGCTCAACCCCGGGGTAACGCCCGAACAGGGACTCGCGACCGCTAAGCGGGTCCTCGGGCCGGGTTCAGCACTGCGCGTCGAGACGGCCGCCCAACGGGAGCGTCGCGAGATGGCCGCGAGCCGCGGCGGCTTGTCGCGGCTGCGCCAGATCTCCTCGCTGATGCTGATCGCCGCGGTGATCGCAATGGCGGCCGCGATGGCCGGCCTGCTCTGGCAACAGCGCTCCGCTGTGGCGCGCCAGAAGCTCGATGGGCACAGCACGGCGGTGATGTGGCGCTCATTGGCCGTCGAAAGCGGCGTGCTCATTGGCACCGGGTGCCTGGTCGGTGCGGTGACCTCGCTGCTCGGGCAGGTGCTGTTCAGCCGTGGTCTTCAGGCGATCAGCGGGTTCCCTGTCGTCGCGAGCGTACGCGTCGAGGTCTCCGCAATGAGCTTCGCGCTCGTCACCGCCAGTGCCCTTCTCGTCGTGGCCGTCCCCGGCTACTTGGTCGCACGCATCCAGCCGTCGCTTCGCACCAACGATTAGTCCCAGCACGTCGCCGCCTGAGCACCGGCATGCGCCGGAGAGGTCGACCGGTGCCCGGCGAGCGCAGTCAGAAAGGTGGAACTCGGTTCATGTCTCCCGATACCTGCACGTCGCCAGCCGCCCCGAGCATCCCGGATCTGGGTGTAGCGCCACTGAGCCTGGGCAGCGTGCGAGCGCTCAGCGGAGGCGCCGCGCGCGAGCTACGCTGGGGCCTGGCGGGCGTCAGCCGCGAAGTGCGTCGCTGGCGGGCGCGAGCCGCGCAGATCCCTGACCCTGTCCTGCGCGCCGACGCCGTCGGGTCGCTGGCCGACAAGCGCTACTACGTCGACGGGGCCGTGCTCTTCTGGACGCTTCCGTCGCGCCGAGACGATGAGCTCCTTGCGCTCCTGGTCGCCTACCAGACGATCTCCAACTACCTCGACTACGCAAGCGAGCGGGGCGCCGCGCACCGCGGCGCCAGCGCCGGAAGCCTCATGCTCGCGCTCGTCGACGCCATCGACGTCGATGCGCCCCTCCACGACTACTACGCCGACCACCCATGGAAGGACGACGGCGGCTACCTCCGCGAGCTCGTGCTGCGCTGCCGCAGCGCATGTCTGAACCTACCTCGCTACCGGCACGCTCGGCTGCTGCTCATCCGCGAGGCACGACGCGGCCACGCCCTCGAGCTCTGCCATGACCCGAACCCGCGACGGCGCGACGACGCGCTCGAAGCGTTCGCCGACCGCGAGTTCGGGTCGGCGCCCGATGTGAGCTGGTTCGAGCTGGCCGGAGCTGCGACTTCGCTGTTGGCGGTGATCGTGCTCCTCGCGCTCGCCGCGGACGAGACGAGCACCGACGAGGACCTCCACGCCGCGCTGGACGTCTACTGCCCGTGGGTGGGGACTCTCAGCCTGATGCTCGACAGCTACATCGATCAGGTCGCGGACGCCGAGAGCCGTAGCTGGAGCGCGGTCGCGTACTACCCCAACGCGCAGATCGCGCAGCGGCGCATCGCCCTGCTGATGAGCAAGTCGCTACGCGATGCCGCGCAGCTGCGACATGGCCAGCGCCACACGTTGATCGTCGCGATGATGATCGCGATGTACCTCAGCAGTGACACTGCGACGTCGGGGCCAATGGCGGTGAGCACCCGTCAGCTGCGCCGTGCTGGTGGTCCGCTGACCAGGGCGCTTGTCCCAGTCCTTCGCGGCTGGCGCATCCTGTATCAGCAGCGCCGCTGAGGACCCGCGCCGATGCTCCACAGTGGAACATCGCACAGTGGAAACACCTCACTGTGAGCCTTGTGGCGACGGCTAGGCACTTACTACCTTAGGCCGCAGCCACCATGTGGCTTGCTTCGCAGTGTCGGGCTGATAGCAACGCGCATCGCGTGTCGACATTCGGTACTGACGTTCCAGACCTGCCGATCGGAGGCACCAGAGCGAATGTCGACCAACCAGCAGCAGCGGCGACGGGCCACGCTGCAGCCCCACCCGGTGCTGGCGCGGCTCACGCCGCAGGTCCAATCGATCGTTGCCGGGGCGGCGAGGCGTGATGCGGACAAGCGGTAGCGCCAAGATCACCGACCTCGCGGACCGCCGCGAGCGCGCGGAGCACCAGGCGTGCGAACGCGTCGACCAGGCGCTCGAAGCCGCGCGGGACGATGCGTGTGAATCGTTCTTCGCCGTCCTGGGCGATCCCAGCCACGCCGATACCGAGATCCGGCTCCTCGTTGCGGCGACCTTCGGAGAGCCGACCAAGGACTACACCTACACCGAAGCTCGCTTCGCTGCTCTCCGGTCGCAGGCGCCGGTCGACGACGCTGCCAAGAGGGCGATGGCGTTGGGCATCCTCAAAGCCGTGTCGGAGCCTCTGTACGCACGGGTCCTCGAAGGTGTCGAGATCCTCGAACGCATCGAGGCCCTCGCCGAGGCGGCTGCCGCAGGCCGCCAGGATGCCGCCGACCAGCTGAGGACCCTCGCGCCGATCCTGTTCGCGGATCGGTAGGGGCTCGACGGCGTCGGCCGCTCCAGGCGACGTGGCCGAAACCGGCTGAACGCCGACCCGGCAGCCGGTTGCATAGGGTGAGCGTGCCGCGCTGCGGCGTGTTCAGCCTTAGCGCTGGTCGCCAGTGCTCGCCATTCACCGGCGGGCCCGGGCGCCGCGGATCATTCATGCCGATTTCCACCATCAACGCGCGCGCGTCGCGCGCCGCCAGTGGGCTCCGAGACGCCGTTCGGAGCGCAGGCCAGAATCGACCGCCGCATGGCCTGGGTTGGTCCGGCTGCGCGATGGCGCTGGTGGCGCTCGCCGGGCTCGTGGTCGTCGCCGTGCAGGCGCGCGAGCTGGTCGCCGCCCTGTACCTGAACCCCGACTACGCGTCGGCGCCGGTCATCGCCTCGGCGATCGGCGACGCGCCGCACGATCGCATCGTCACGCTGGGCAACTACCCGTGGTACGAGTCGCTCTGGATGCTGCGCGCCACCGAGTGGCTGCCGGGCCACCGACAGGTGTGGCAGGGTCTGCCGTTCCTCATCAGCGTGGCGACGATCGGGATCGTCGTGCGTTCGTGCTGGCGGACGTTCGGGCCGTGGGCTGCGGCGGCGACCGCTGCGGCGTTGGCCGTCACGAGCTCCGGCATGCGGCCAGTGCTCTTCACGCTGGACGCCCACGGCGGGGCGGTGACGCATGCCGTGGTGCTTGGCGCCGTCCTCGTCGTGGCTGCGCGGCGACCGGCGCTGCCGACGCGCCAACTGGTGCTCGGCGGGGCGGTGCTGGCCGCGTTCACCGCCGCGGGCGCGACCGACCGGCTACTGCTCGTCACGGGGATCCTGCCGTTCGCCCTGGCGCCCTTGCTCGTGTGGTGGCTGACCGGTACCGGCGTCTATCGGCGGCTTGCGATCGCCGCGACGGGTGTCGCCGTCGCCTCGGTGGCGGGCGGCGAGGCGCTCACGGCGCTCATGCATCAGCAGGACGTCGTCCCGCTGCCGACCTTCGTCCTCCACTTTGCCGGCTCCGGTGATGCGCCCGTGCATTTGGAGGTGCTGCTCGACGCGCTCGCCGACCTCGGTGGCGGCCGCTTCTTCGGCGAGCAGGTCGACGCCGGCGGCCTGATCGACGCGATGACTGGCTCGGCCGTGATCCTGGCGGCGCTGGTCGGCTCGGTGGCGGCCATCCGCTGGACGCGCGGGCTGGCCGAGGGGCGAGTCGGACGGGACGGAGGGACTCCGGCGGCGCGCTCCCAGGTCCTCTTCGTGACGTTCTGGCTCCTGGCGTTCGCGCTGCCGGCGTTGTCCTTCATGTTGACCAGCGCGCCACAGGAGGCAGGCAGCTCGCGCTACCTCGTGATCGTGTTCTTCGCGCTTGCAGCCGTGCTTCCGGCGCTCGCCGTCGCGATGCCACGAGCGCGTCGAGTGCTGGTGGTCGGCGTGCTCGGCTTCTCCATCGCGACCCTTGGACGCCACGTCGTGGAGGGCGCAGAGACCTTCGGCGGCGGGCCCAGCGGGCCGGACGCTGCCGCGACGGCGGGCTGGCTCCGTGACCAGGACCTCCACGTCGGCTACGCCGGGTACCAGGACGCACCGGTTCTCACCTGGGCCAGCCGCGGCAAGCTGGCCGTCCACCCGGTGTACACCAACGTGGGTCGCACGACGCAGCCACTGTGCCGGTTCCCGCTCCACACCATCTCGTCCTGGTACACGCCGCGGCCCGCCACCCGCACGTTCATCATCGCCCATGCGCCCGCCGGCTACACCCAGCTCGCCGAACCCTCGCCCGCCTTCGGCCGGCCGGTCGCGACGAAGACCTTCGGGCGGCTGGCGATCTACGTCTATGACCACGACGTGGGGAGCCAGCTCGGAACGGGCTAGGGCGAGGCGGCGATCAGGCTCGGTTGAAGCGGCGCGTAGACGCTCAGCGCCGATCGATCCCAGCGCATGGCGTCGCAGTGCCCGGCGGGCGGGTGCGTCAACCCTGCCACCGCCCTCGCGCGAGCGGAGACCGATGGCTCGCTGCGGGTGTCGGCGGCCCTGTGGATCCGGGTGCCGTGTCATCGTGACGGTGTGCGTTGGGGTAGACGGTGAGTCGCATCAGGTTGGTGGAGGTGTTGGACGAGGAGGTCCTCGCGGGGCTGGCGGGCCCGCGGTCCTTCGCGCGCGGGCTGGGGTACGCGGCCGATGGCGCGGTGGCCGGGCTGCGGGTGGCCGGGGAGGTGGTGGAGGCGACGGTGCAGGGCACCCATGCCTACCGGGTGCGGCTTGGCGTAGGTACCGGCGGGCGTGTGGAGCACTCGTGCTCGTGTCCGGCGGCGGAGGACGGGGCGTGTTGCAAGCACTGCGTGGCGGTCGGCCTGCGGTGGCTGCGCGGCCATGATGGTGCGGATGAGGAGCAGGTGCTGCGTGCGTACCTGCACGGGCTCGGCGTCGACGGACTGGTGGATCTCGTCGTCGAGCAGGCCGGCGTCGATCTGCGGTTCGGCGAGCGGCTGGCCGCGCGGGCGTTGCGGGCCGCGGATGGTCCGGTCGACATGGGCGCGTGCCGAGCGCTCTTGGATCGGGCGATGCGGGTGCGCGGTTACGTGGACTACCAGGAGGCGTGGGGATTCTTCCAGGGCGTCGAGGACGCCATCGACACGATCGCTGAGCTGCTGGAGGACGGGCACTCGGGCGAGGTCGTCGAGCTCTGCGAGCACGCCGCGGGGCTCCTGGACGCGACGGTCGGGGAGGTCGACGACTCCGACGGCGGGACGATGGACGCGCTGGGGCGGCTGGAGGAGCTGCACCTCGCGGCCTGCGCCGGCGTGGACGTCGATCCGGTCGCGCTGGCCGAGCGGCTGTTCTCGATGGCCATGGCCAGCGAGCTGGACACCTTCTCCGAGGCGCCGCAGCGCTACGCCGAGATCCTCGGGCCCGAAGGGCTGGCGCGCTTCGGCGAGCTCGTCGAGAAGGCATGGGCCAAGGGCGAGGACGAGGAGAGCGCGTGGCTGCTGGAGTCCTGGGCCGAGCAGATGGCCCGCCAGGCCGGGGATGTCGACCGGCTGGTGGCGATCAAGTCCCGCGATCTCACCGACGACTGGGGCTACCAGCAGGTCGTCGAGGTGCTGGTCGAGGCGCAGTGGCCCGACGAGGCGCTCGCGTGGGCGCAGCGCGGCCTAGACGCGCGTGCCGTGCACCACCAGCCGGCGTTGCGCGACTTCGTCGCGACCGCGTACCGCGCCGGCGGCCGGCTCGAGGAGGCCGTCGCGCTGCGCGCGGAGCAGCTTCGCGACACGCCGTCGCTGGAGGCCTACCAGGCGCTCAAGCACGACGCCGACGCGCTCGGCGCGTGGCCGGAACATCGCCAGGCGGCGTTGGCCCAGCTGCGCGACACGGTTGCACCCTCGCCGAAGGCGCCGCGTTGGGGGCGGCGGGACCGCTCCACGTTGGTGGAGATCTTCCTCTGGGAGCGACGTCGGCGCGGCGTGGGAGGAGGCCCAGGCCGGCGGCTGCTCGGAGTCGCTGTGGCGCCGGCTGGCCCTCGCGCGCGCCAAGGATCGCCCGCAAGACACGGTGGCCGTCTACAGCAAGCTCGTCGGCCAGACCGTCGGCGCGACCAACAACCGCGCCTACGAGCACGCGGTGCAGCTGCTCGCCGAGCTCGAGCAGGCGCTGCCCGCGCGCGCTGTCGACGAGCACCGTCGGCTGGTGGCCGAGGTCCGCGAGCTCTACCGGCGCAAGCGCAACTTCGCCAAGCTGCTGGACCAGCGCTGGCCGGCCGGCGCGTCGGCGTGAAGGCCAAATGAGGCGCCGCGCGGCCGGGCATGGTCTCCGAGCTCTGGCTGTCGAGCCCGGGCTGCGGGGCGTGCGCGCCTCTCCTCGAACCTGACGTTGTCGTCGTCGCTAGTCGATCGCGCGCGCATGGCGGATCGCCGCCTGCGCGATGGCGGTGAACTCGTCCCAGAAGTCCGCGCCGCGGGCGCCGTAGAGACCCCGGGGGACGCCGACGTAGCGCAGGTCGGCCTCGATGTCGGTCACGAGCGTCCGCGCGCGGCTGGCACGAAGATACGGGGAGAGCTCGTCGATGCCGGGGTCTTGCAGCCAGCGCAGGATCTGGGCCAACGCTCGGTAGGCGGGGATCCAGTCGTAGTGAAACGGCAGGTCCGGAGTGGTGGGCAGGCGCAGCAGGGCTGCCCACTCGCTCGGGCGAACGGAGTAGTGGCGGTCGTCGGAGACGTGGACGACGTCGATGACGCCGGCGTCGTGGAGTTGGGTGAGGCCTTCGCGCACGTTGCGTTGGGCGAAGCCGGCGGAGGCCGTGATCATGGCGCTGGAGAGTCGCGGTGCGCGGATGGTCAGGAGCGTGCGCATCACTTCGGCACGCACGCCGACGCCAAGGAGCCGGCGCAGCCGAAAGGCGAAGCTGATCGGGTCGTGAAGGCGGGGTGGCTGGGACTTGCCGGAAGCCTTGACGGGCTGCCGTGCGAAGCCGTGACGCGAGAACGCAGGGTCGAGCTCACCACTTGGCGTTGGGAGCCCGGGGAACAGCGGCTCGAGCGCGCCGTCACCGCGAGCGCGCCGATCGCGGCTGGCCGGCGGCTGGCGCCGACGTGCGCCGGCCGTCCAGTCGAGCGCGGCATCGACGAGCGCTCGGTCGGCGTGGTCGGCGCAGAGGTTGCGCAGCCGCTGGACGCTCACCAGCGGCGCGTTGAGCGCCAACCAGTCGAGAACCTCGTCGAAGAGCCGCGGGTCGCTGCGCCCGATGTGCAACGTGAACAAGAGCAGCGCCTCTGGGTCGGCGGCACGCTCCTCGCGATGCGCCGGGGGCGCCGCCGACACACCCATTTGTGACCACTGCTCCCACGCCAGCTCCAGCAGGGCGGCGATGACTTCGGCTCTAAACGCTGCGGCCGTCATCCTGGACTCCAAGGTCGGCGAGCGCCTGCGCGATCGCATCGTCGAAGGGGCCGGGCATGTTGTGCGTCCGCGCCCGCGCGAAGCCCGGCCGCGGTCGGCTCGAGCTGCCGCAGGTCGGCGAAGTCGCGGGGCTCACGCCGGTCGGCCGCGGCGTAGAGCTTGAAGAAGATCTGGTCGATACGGGAGGCGACCGACACTCGCAACGCCGAGCCGTAGCCACGACGGATCAGCCGGTCAGAGAGGCCGGCCGGCAGCCCGAGGTCGAGGAGGCTGGTCGGCCCGGGGTTCAACCAGCCCGGCTCCAGGCCGAGGTCCCGGGCGACAAGGGCCGCCGCGCCGGCCACCGCCGCCGGCAGCGGATCGGCCGGCACCAGCTGTCCGTGCCGTTCCAGCGCGACGACGTCCACGTCGCGAGTGCTCCGCGAGATAGCGTCGATCGCGAGCAGGCCGCTGCCGCCGATCACCACCAGGTGAGCGGTCTCGCCGGCGGCAGCAAGCTGCTCGCCGAGCGCCGTCAGCACCGCGTCGAGCTGTCGTGCCCCGATGTCCGTCATCCTCCGGGCGGATGTTATACATCCGTGAGGCGGATGTACATCTGTGCAGCAAGGCCTCTGGATCGCCGGACTGCTTGGTCGTGTCCGCCGATGCTCGGCGTCGGCCGGCGGCGCCGGCCGTCGCCTGGGTAGTGCCCGATGACGGGGGTGCCGGCGGCTTCCCGCCCGCCCGTATCGCAGGCGTCCGTCTCGCCGCTGTTGCGGGGCGCTGGTGGGCGGCGCGCCCTTCGGAGCCGCAGGGGCGGCCGACGTCTCGTCGGGAGGCCGCCTCGGCTTCGGCGTGGGTCTCGGTCTCGCCGTCGGGCCCTACGGCGCCGTCTCGCTCGGGTGGACCCGAGCCAGTGGCGGGCAGCTCGGGATGACCGCGATGCTGAGCCGCTTCGCACCGGGGCAGACGACCGCGGCCGCCGCGCCGCTGAGCAACCCGTCGTCCACGCTGGTCTCGTTGGCGCTCAGGCTCGGCGCCGCGCCGGACGGCTCGCTGCTGGCCGGCTGGCTCCAGCTCGAGGGCCTGAGCACCCTCTCGATCGCGGGCGCTCGCGTCGCGCCCGACGGAACGATCGGGCCCGCGAGGAGCACGATGACGAGCGTGTCGCTCGCTGCGGGCTTCTCGGGTATCCGCAACCGATGCCGCAGGCCGACGGCAACCGAGGCGGGCTCATGGGCGTCGGCAGCCTGATCGGTGGTCGGGGGTGGCGCCGCGGGCGCTGCCGGCGGCCGTCGCGGCCGTCGCGGCCGCGCTGAAGGTCTCGAAAGCCACCCGGAACGGCGCAAGGGTGACGGTCGCCGGCACGATCAGCTCGCGCGCCAAAGGCAAGGTCACCATTGCCTATGCCCAGAAAGTCGGCCACGCGACAGTCACCATGAAGAAGACGGTCACCGTCGCCAAGGGCCGCTGGAGTACGACGCTGACGCTGCCGCGCTCGCTCACCAGGGGTAGCGCGGCCCGAGGCAAGGGCCCCGTCACGGTCACCTGCGCCGGCACCGCGGCGGTCAAGCGCGCGACCGCCAAGCACGCCGTCTCGATCGCCAGAGCGAAGCGAGCGACGAAGAGCGACGTAGGCGAAGAGCAAGGGCCCGGCGCACAAGCGCCGCGCCTGATCGCCCGCCTGAGGGCTGACGGCCGTCGGACAGCGGCGGCCGTCAGCGCGGCTGGAGGTTGAGGCGCAGCGAGGCGTTGATGTCGCGGGCCATGTCGGGATCGACATCGACCTCGACGGCGATCTCGGGCCAGGTGGCGACCGCGTCGGTGACCTCGGCGAGGATGCGCTTGGCCGAGCCGCGCTTGAGGCCCACGCGCTTCTCGATCGCGATCAGGTCGGCGACGGAGATGCGGTCGCGCTTGCCGTTGATCGTCATCTGGTGAGACTGCAGCCACTGGTTGGTCGGGTCGCAGGCCCATGTGACGTCGTAGGCGGGCGCGAGCGTCCAACGACCGGACCGGTCCATGAGGAAGGCGACGTTCTTGACGTGGTCGTCCTGATTGCGAGCGACGATGTTGAAGACCATGCGCCGGAAGAGCTGCTCGATCTCGGGCAGAGAGATGCCGATGCCGCGCATCAGCACCATCGTCTGGTCGTAGCCGTAGATCCCCGGCATGCGGTAGCTGACGTGGTCGAGCGCGGCGAGCGTCTGCATGTGCAGCTTGTCGCCGCCCGGCGGTCGGTCGAACCGCCGCGTCATGAAGTGCCGGCGGCCGTTCTCGGGCAGCAAACGGCACTCGCTCATCTCGACGCCGGCCCGCGTGGCCATGCGCCAGTAGGCGTACTCGATCGCGCCCCACCCCTCCGGGTCGACCAGGCCATGGTCGCCGGCCTTGGAGACGCCGTCGAACTTCAGGAGCCAGTGCTCGAAGCCAGGCTCGCCGTCGAGCTGACCGGAGCGGACCTGGCCGGTGGCCTGGTTGAAGGCGACGATCGCCTTCGGCCGCGCACCGCCGGCGGAGGTGCCGATCGCGAGGATCGCCTTCATCTCCTCCTCCTCGGGATTCTCGGCCAGCTCGGCGATGAACGCCTCGCGCTGGGCCAGCGCTTCGCTGGCCAGCTCGACGAGGCGGTCGAGTTGGAGGTCGCGGCCGGTCGGCGTCGAGGGCTCTATCGAGGGCTGGAACTCCAAGGCACCCATGCCGCGAGTGCCTACGTAACACAGGCGTTCCACGATGTCGAAGGAGGCGGGCGACCGGCCGTCGGCGGCCAGCCAGGAGTCGACGAGCGCGCGCCCCCAGGTGTCGGGCAGCGCGTCGGCGAGGAGACCGGGGAGCCCGTCGAACGGATCCACCGGTAGCCGGGTGAAGCGATAAGGCTCCGCGCGCAGCGGCATGTGGACCGGCGAGAGCTGGATGCCAGACGGGACGAACGCCGGGTCGTACTGGAACGTCGCGAACGGGTCGCCGCTCTCGATCGACACGGCCCCGACCCGGGTGCCCCAGAGCATGACGGCGGCGTTGGTCAGCGCTCGTCACCCCAAGTGAAGGGCCTACTGGTGTCCCCCGAAACTGGCAGCGGCGTGGCGGGGTCGGCGGGGCGCTGGCCGGCCGGGCGGCGACCGGTCGCGCGCTGGCGTTCGTGACGGCGACGCAGGTGCTCGCGCTCCAGCGCGGCGATAGGCGACTCGATGCGTTCGGGCAGCGCGGCGTCGATCGCAGCGAGCAGGTCGAGCGCGCGCCAGAGCTTGACCGTCGTCGACATCTGGACGGACTTGCCGTTCTCGACGCGGACGATCGTCGCGCGGCTCACGCCGGCCTGGCGGGCGAGCTCGGCCTGGCTGATGTTGCGCGACAGGCGCAGGCGCTCGATGCGATGGCCGAGCTCGGCGAGGACGGCATCGTCGGTGAGAAGATCGTCGAGGTGCATCAGTTTTGCGACGTTAGCTGTAAAAATCGAGCTTGTGTTGCTGTTTGGCGACTTCGATCGTCCCGAAAAATAGCATCCGTTCAGACCCTAGGTGTCGCAGACTTGCATGGTTAGAGGCGAATTGACACCGGATGTTGCAGAACTACTGCAGCAGCTTCGTCGACTCGGTGGGCTGCTGAGCGAGTCTGCGCATCAGTGCCGATATGGCAGCTTGGGCCGGTCGGCCCTGAGCTGCCTTGAGCGCTTCTGGGCCGGACCCCAGTTGCTGATCGTCGACGAACTCGGCTACCTACCTATGCCCGGCGAAACCACCAGCCACGTCTTCCAGGTCATCAGCCGCCGCTACGAGCACGGCTCCATCGTCCTGACCACCACCGCGGCATCGCCGACTGGGGCCACCGCTTCGAAGACACCACCGTCGCCGCCGCCGTCCTTGACCGCCTCGTGCACCACGCATCGTCCTCTCGGTCACCGGCGACACCTACCGCATGCGGCTGCGAGCGGGTCTTGTTCGTTGGCTCGCGCAGCGCACTGGGCCCCTCGCTGGCCGGCTCGGTGTCGGGAAGCTCAGGCGGTGGGCCGTCTGCTGTGGTGATGCTGACCACGACTGGTTCGGTCTCGATGACCGACACCTCACCGCCCTGGGCGTTACGTCGCGGAGCCGCGCGGGGCCGATGGTCAATAGACGCCTGGTTGATGATCCGAGCCCTACGCAGCAAGTCCTCGTAACGCTCGCGCGCGAGGACTTCGAGCGTGTCCAGCAGCTCCCAATCGGTATAGGCGCCGAATGGCAGGCGCAGCCCGCGTCCGAGGGTCTGTGCGGTGAGAATCTCGGACACCGAAGATCGCATGGATGCGCTAAGCGGTTCGGCCGGTTGGCTGTTGTACTCGCCGTTCAGACGGCGTCTACTCCTCTGCGCGGAAGGGCTCACCCCCACGGAAAGAGTCCAAGATGTTCAAGTACGGGAAGTCCGTCGTGATCGCATGCGCAATCACGGCCACAGGTCTGGCGCCCACGGCCGCCAACGCCGCAGACGCTTGGCACACGCCTGGGTCGATCGTGTATGTGGCGACCAGTTCAAGCGCCGTGAACATCGCGGTCGGGATCACGACCATCACATGCACAGGGAGCACCTTGAGCGGCACCGTCAGCTCGTCGGTGTCCACGCCTCCGAACCCGTGGCCAGGATTCGCGTCAGCCACCCTTGCGTTCACGGGCTGCAACGGCAACGTCACGGTCACGTGCAACGTCGGCGCCGTCGGGACAGACACGGCACCCGGAGCGTATTCGAGCGGTCCTGACACCGCCGCTACGGCACCAGGCCACCATACGGATGTGAATCTGACCGGCGTCTCGTGCGCGCTCAAGGTCAACGGCAGCTCCTGCGCGACCATGACAGGCTCGATCGAGACCGATCACGCCAACCCCAACCCCTCTTCCAGCATCCCGGGGTTCTTCTCCCTCGGCTTCCCCTCGCTGACGATGGCAGGGTGTTGCCCAATCTCCACCGGCGCCACGACGCTGACGAACCCGACCACCGGCGGCGGAATCATCTACAACTACACCTCGCCCAGCACGATCGCCTCGCAACCCTATCTCTGGTGGGGGACATAGCAGACCAGCAGATGGCAGACCCGGAGCGCACCTGACCCACCGACATACCTAAGCGCGCCGCTCAGGCGATCAGCGCCGCGACCGCGAGCGTGCCCGCGCGCACGGTCGCGGTGTGGTCGCGGTCGGGCTCGCCGAGGATCCGGAGCACGAGGCCGTCGCCGAGGCGGAAGAGGATCTCGGCGATCGCCTCCGGCTCGGCGCGGAGCTCGAGGACGCCTTCGGCTGCTTGGCCACCAGCACCGCCGCGACCTGCTCGCGCGTCCGGCGGATCAGCTCGGTGAACTCCGCGGCGATGTCCGGGCTGCGGCGCGAGAGCGTGAAGACCTCGAACGACAGCGTCAGGAACTCGGTGTCGTCGCGCAGCATCGTGTCGAGCGTGCGGCGCAGCATCGCGATGAAGTCATGCGCGTTGTCGACTGCCGCGAGCTGCTCGTCCAGGACGGCCATCCGCAGCTCGGTGTCCCGCTTGACGACCTCGGCGAGCAGCCGCTCCTTGGACGCGAAGTAGTAGTGCAACAACCCGCGGGACACGCCCGCGCCGCGGGCGACGTGATCGAAGGTCGAGCCCGCGACGCCGCGCAGCGCGACCGACGCGCGCATCGCATCGGCGATCGCCGCGGCCCGTCGGCCCCGAACTCGTTCTACCTGCCCCTCTTCGCCGACGCGTCAGCCGATTTCGGCCATGTGCTCTTCGAGACCAACGAGGCGATGACGGCGGACGCGCCGGTGGGCGTCATGAACAACTTGTACGAGACGACGGGGGGCCAGATGCGGCTCAAGCCGTCCATGGCCGTCCGGGGTCTCCACCATCGCATCTCCGCCCGGACGCCCTCGAGCCCCACCACGCGCCCTCGACCGGCCCCTCGCCCTGCGCCTTGAGCCCGAGCGCGACGAAGAACGCCCTCGCGGCCGCGAGGGCGTCGACCACGATGCCCACGTGCTCCATGCGTTGGATCGTCATGCGCTTGACGGTAGCGATACGACGGCCCAGCTACAGCGTCTCTCGGTTGCCGATCGCCTGGTGGGAGCGCGCTGCCGATTGATCTGAAGAGACCAGCGATGAGTTGCTCGGCTCGATCGGGTCATGGCTGGGTCCGCTCGGCGGCCCGCGCGCGGGCGGCCTGACGGACCAGGTGGTCGCGCTCGGCGACGTCCGTGGCCCGACGGGCGGCATCCGCGTACGCCGTGGCGGCGGCAGAGAGGTCGCCGCCCAGCTCGTGCAGGTGGCCGCGGGCGGCGTGCCAGCGGTGCCGCTCGCCGAGCACCTCGCGCAGCCGGTCGGTTTCGCGCAACCCGGCGGCGGCGCCGAGGACGTGGCCGACCGCCACCGCGCGCCCGAGCACCGCGGCGGGGTCCTCGCGCACTGGGTCGTCGGTGAGGGCGACGAGGTCGTCGTACCAGTCGAGGATCTGCGGCCAGTCGGTCTCCTCGGTGCTGGCCGCGTCGTCGTGCAGGGCGGCGATGGCGGCCTCGACCTGGTAGCGGCCGGGCCGCTGAATGGCCAGCGCCGACTGCAGGACGCGCACGCCCTCGGCGATCTCGCGGGCGTCCCACAGGCCGCGGTCCTGCCGGTCGAGCGTGACGATGCGACCCTCTGGGTCGAGTCGCGCCGGGAGGCGGGCGTGGTTGAGGAGCATCAGCGCGAGCAGCCCGCGCGCCTCCGGCTCCTCGGTGGCGAGGGTGAGTTGACGGGCGAGCCGGATCGCCTCGCCGGCCAGGTCGACCCGGCCCGCGTGGCCGGCCGCGTAGACGAGGTAGAGCACGCGCAGCACGACGGCGAGGTCGCCGGGCTGGTCCAGGCGGCGGGCGGGCGGGCCGGCAAGCGTGCGCTTGGCCCGGCTGATCCGCTGCGCCATCGTCGCCTCCGGCACGTAGAAGGCGTCGGCGATCTCCCGGGTGGTCAGGCCGCCGACGGCTCGCAGGGTCAGCGCCACCTGGGAGGCGGGCGCGAGGTCGGGGTGGCAACAGCAGAAGAGCAGGAAGAGGGTGTCGTCGCCCTCCTCGAATGTGGACCCGCCCGCCCCGCCCGCCCGCGGCTCGGCGTGCGTCGCCTCCTCGCGGCGGTGACGGGCGGCCTCGCTGCGGCGGGCGTCGACGAGCCGCCGGGTCGCGACCGCCGCCAGCCACGCGCGGGGGTCGCGCGGCGGGTGCTCGGGCCACACCCGCAGCGCCTCCAGCAGCGCCTCCTGCAGCGCGTCCTCGGCGCCATCGAAGTCCTCGCCCCGCCGGACCAGGCCCGCGAGCACCCGCGGAATGAGGTCCCGCCCGAACCCGCGCAGCGCGCCCTCGTCCAGCCGTGGCGTCGGCTCGCCGATCACGCCGGGTCAGTCGCCCGAGGGCGCCCCGGACATGATCTCCCGGACGTCGATCCACTCATACAGCGGCTCCCCGCCCGGGCCGGGTTCGGAGGAGACGTAGGCCGCGACCTCGACCGCGCGCTCGTGCGACTCGACGTCGATCATGTACCAGCCCGCCACGAGATCGCTGGTCTCGGGCAGCGGGCCGTCGGTGGTGACCGGCGCCGCGTCCGGGCCGCCGTAGCGCACCCAGGTGCGCGCCGGCGTGAGCGCCTGCGCGCCGACGTACTCGCCGTTCTCCTGCAGCAGCTCGCTGACGTGCTTGAGGAAGGCCATGTGCGCCTCCACGTCCTCGGGCGCCCACTGGTCCATCGGGGGGAAGGGATGGTGCGGCTCCGGGCCGCCGCGGTAGTGCTTGAGGAGCAGGTACTTGGGCATCGTGGTCTCCTGGTGTCGTGGGCCGCGTCTGTCGTGGCCCTTTACCTGGTGAGCGGAGCCGGCCGGCGCGTCTCGACATGGAATCACTCATCGAGCTCCGAGACCGTCGCGCAGGGGGAACGCCTGCTGGGACGGACCCGGCCGGTTGCGGGTGGTTCGATGCGAACAGGTGATCCCGTGTCCCGTAAGACCCGTCCGAATGAGTCCAGCCACCCGCTCTCGGTCTCGGGTACGGCCTGACGCAGCACGTCTTCCAGGCGGATGACGTACCGGACCGCTTGGGTACGCGGTGGGCCGGCGTTGACGGGCAACCGACGAGCCGGACATCAGCACGACGTCCCGCGCTGGGCTGGACGTCGTCCTGCGAGTCCGTACGCGGGCGGCGTGAAGGTCGCGCTCTCGGCCGGCCCGAGCTACGCGGACGACGTCGTGCGCGACTTCTCGCAGGTGACGTCGTCGCTGTCGGTCGCGTAGCGTTGGCCCGAACATCCGACGGTGGGGGTGCAGTGGTTCGGGCGAAGGTGTGGACATAGATCTCCTGTGAGCCGACGCGACCGCTTGGAGCGCCTGTCCGCGATGAGGTCGATGACGCCAGGCGGCAGCGGGATCGAGACGTCATCCATCATCCGATCACGGCGCGCCGGCACGCCATCTCCGGCGGGGTGCTGTTTGCACTTCTGTTTGCACCCTCCGTCGGAGCGCGCTCCGCACGACCTCGCTTCAACGACGAAAGCCCTGCAAATGTAGGGCTTCCCGTCCATGGCGAGTCCCGGACTCGAACCGGGGACACCACGATTTTCAGAGGCGCCTTTCGGCTTGGTGGCGGCCGCGGTTTGCAGCGACTTCGCGGAGCGCGTCGTCGGGCCGGTAACCCCTGGCTTCGGGCGGATTCCCGTGGGTTTAGGCCATGAAACGGTTCCTCATGGCCTAATGGACAGTTGGCGTACAACTTGGTTCGAAGAGCGCCTTGGTCGGTTCAGCAGCCGCGCAGGCCGAGCCCGCTTCGGAAGTCGGCGCGGATCCATCCCTCGCTGATGTAGCCGAATTGCCCGTCGCCCCAGCGGATGCCGTACCAGCGCGTGGAGGTACACAGGCCCGGGTTGCCGTCGTCGATCGAGCTGTTGTCCTGGCCGTTGGTGGTCCGGTTGCCGATGACGGTGCATTCCGCGGTGATCGTCCTCCCCGAGCCCATGTCGGTGCCGAGTGCACAGCCGTCCCGCTTGCAGAAGTTGCGCATGCCCGTCGACAGGTACGCCGGGGTGTCCTCACGCATCTGCGTCGACCCGCTGGTGACGCGGTTGTCCACCACGATCCGACGGGTCGCCGGAGGCTGCTACGACTCACCGGGCTGCGGCTGACTGGACTGCGGCCGCGGCGAACTGGGCTGAGCAGGTGGCTGGGCCGTGGGGGACGGAGCGGTCGGGACAGCATCCGGACCGGCCTTACGGGAGATCGAGAAGCTCATGTTGCCGGACCATGTCGGGCAGCTGGGAGACGATCCGATCGGCGATCTGCCGGCGGCAGCTCCGATCTCGGTGCCGGTCGCGCCGCCTGACAGCGCTGGCGTGAGTCGAGCTCGCCGGCCTTCGCGGCGGCGGGGCGGGCAGCGACTTGAGGATGCGGCCCGCGGGCGGTGCCGATCCAGCCGAGCACGGCGGTCTTGACCTCACCCCGAGCAGTTCTCCTCCCGCTACTCCCACCCCATCATCGTCGAGCTCACCCGCGTCAGCCGTCACCAGCGACCGGCGACGCAGATCGTCCCGGCGGGACCCGCGCGGCCGAGCGGACGGCGGCTGTCACTATGACCACCGTGGCCGTCGTGCCCTCAAGCACCGCCGTCAGCGCCCGGATGCAACGTCAGCGGACGACCGGGACCGATCCCGAGCTCGCCCTCCGGCGCGCGCTGCACACACGCGGCCTGCGCTATCGCGTGAACCGAGCCCCGGTTCGCCACGTCCGCTCCCGACCCGACATCGTCTTCGGCCCGGCGAAGGTCGCAGTCTTCGTCGACGGCTGCTTCTGGCACCGTTGCCCCGCGCACGGCACGATCCCCGCCTCCAATCGCGACTGGTGGCTCGACAAGCTCGAACGCAACGTCGAACGCGACCGCCGCACCGACGCCCTCCTCGATGCCGCCGGCTGGACAGTCATCCGCGTCTGGGAGCACGAGGACGTCACCGCCGCGGCAGACCACATCGAACGCGAGGTTCGGACGCGACAGACGGGCGGTGATCAGACGCCCGCGTCGCGGGCGTCCGTCCGGAGCCGCTCACGCCCTTCATCCTGACCGTCGGGAGCCGCCTGGCGCCGGGCGAACTCGACCGCTCGCGTCTCGAAGTCCCCTCGGGCGGCCTCGTCGAGCACGACGCCGAGCAGTGCTCGCGGTCGGGAGCAGGCGACGTAGACCTGCCGGAGCGTCTCGACCTCGGTCAGCTCACCGAGCCCTACCACGACGACGGCCACGGCCTCCAGGCCCTTAAATTCCGCCGCCGTGGTCACCCGCACGTTCGTGCCTGCCTCGTCCAGCCGTCCGACCGAGAGGGCGTCTCCCGGCCAATTGCGGATCAGCCGATCAACCATGCCCTCGTCGGTGGCGATCACGACCACCTGTGCCGGATCGACACCCTCCCGGCACCACCGCTCGAGGAGCGTTGCCGCGGCATCGGCGTGCTCGCGCCGCTCCAACACGAAGCGGGTCTCGACGTCAGGCCCTGCGTTCGCCGGGGCCTCGTCCGGGGCGACCGCGGCGAGCATGCAGGTGGTCGTGTTGATCTGCGGCGTGTTCCGACAATTCTCGAACAGCTGATATTGCGTCGTTGCGTGCGCCGACAGTCGATCGAGCTGCGCGCGATCGACCGCGGAGAAGATGTTCTGCTTGTGGTCGAGGAACACCCGCCAAGTACCATGCTCCAGCCCGCCTCGCAGCAGGAGCTCAAGCACGTCGAGCGCGCTTTCGGTGAGGAGATCCTGTGCCTCGTCCATGACCAACACGTCATAGGCGTCTGGCTTCTCGCCGTCCAGCAACGCGGCGCAAGCCTCCTCCGGCAGGAAGATGTCGAAGATGTCCTGGTCGTCGGCGTCGGGGATGTTGCCCCGCCGGCCGGCATCGTCGACGAGCACGTCGAGCAGTTCGCGGTAGCACCGGACGTCGACCTCCGCCTCCTCCATGCGTTCCGCCAAATGACGTGCGAGAGGGGCGGACCGGCAAAGCAGCAGCACCCTCATCCCGCTCGCGGCGAACCGGTTCGCCTCCTCCACGGCGAGCAGCGTCTTCCCGGTTCCGGCGCCACCCCGGATCAGGGCACGGTGCTGCTCCCACATCCCGCGCAGGATCTTGGCCTGGTTGTCCGTCAGTTCGATGAGCTCCGCCTCCACCGAATTGAGCCGCGCGCGCAAGGTCGGCACCAGCTGGAACGACGGTGCGACATACGACAGCACCGCACTCCGCTCGGAGCGCGACAGCGGCCGTCCACGGTCGCCTGTCCTGCCATGGAACTTGGCCCAATGGTCCGCGACACGGCTGAGATACCGGTCGACCGGTATCGCGAGGTCCCGATCGTCGTAG
Organism: Baekduia sp.; assembly: GCF_035318805.1. Classification (GTDB taxonomy): domain Bacteria; phylum Actinomycetota; class Thermoleophilia; order Solirubrobacterales; family Solirubrobacteraceae; genus Baekduia. The sequence goes on along the minus strand of NZ_DATHDY010000060.1, from coordinate 19,611 downwards.
ATCAGATGCTCGTCGATCTCCGACCCGGCAGCCTTGAAGCGCACCTGCGGGAACATGATCCCGTGGCCCACGATGGCGCGACGGAGCGCAGGGACGCGATCGGCCAACGCGTGGTGCAGCGCTGCCGCCGCGGTGCCCGCCTGCCGGAACGGACTCTCCTTCAGAGGCTTCCCGTTCGTCGCCCATGCCCCCTCGACGACGGTGATCGTCCCGCCCTTGACCTCGAGACAGAGCACTCCGAACGGTCCGATGACGACGAAATCGATCTCGGCCCACGGCTTGTCGCGATGCGAGGCCAGCCCGACCGAATGCACGACGAGCCAGTCGTCGGGCGTCTCGTCCCGGAGCTTGCGGTAGACGATGCCTTCGGCCCGGCTGTCGTTCCGGTCATCCCAGACCGGCGGGATCATGCGCGCCATGTCGTCAGATCCCGTGGAAGAACCCGATCTCAGGCTCGGACGGCGTCCCGACCAGCAGCGCCCGATCCAGATATCGGTTCATCTCGTCGCAGCTCGTCTCGGGCAGCAAGGCGCAGCTGTGGCAGGCCGCCAGGTTGAGCGCGTCCGACCCGCGGACGTCGCTCTCGATGCACACCGGATCCGCCGAGCACCATGCGAAGCGTTCCACCCCGTCACGGACGAGCCCCTCGAAGCGGTCGGGATTGCCCTGCGAGATGAGTCCGCCGAGGCTGCCGGCGGAGTCGCTGGTCGCGGTGTAGACGAGCACTCCACGCGCCCCGTCCTCGACGTAGAGCCGTTCTCGCAAGGATCCCGCCGGGTAGCCGACGTCCAGCGACAGCTGGTTGATCAGCGCGTGCGCGAGGACGTGTAGCAGGAGGAAGGACGGGGAGACATCCCGCTGGAGCGTGGTCCCCCACTCATCGTGGCGCCTGCGCGCCTCGTCTGCGATGCGTACTGCCCTCGCCTGGACTCGCTCGCTTGTGGCCCAGGTCGAAAGACGCGCCTCCGAGAGCCTGAGGAACAGGCCCTCGCCCTTCACCTCCATGGCGGGAAGCCAACCCAGCGTCTCATCGGCGAGCGACACGACGTTGCCGCCAGGGCCCGGCTGCGGCGGCTTGATGCGCGAGAAGCCCGCCAGGGCGCGAACCTCGCGTAGACGCGTCACGATCTGCAGCTGCTCGATCCACGGGGTGAGCGTCGTCGGCACCGTACCGGGCCGCGTCGCGAAGTCCACATCCTTCGTCGTCTCGACGCGACCACGCGAAAGCGCCTCGTACTCTTCGCGGCGGAGGCTCACCTCGCCCGTGGCCTCCCCCTGTTCTTCCTGCTTGCGGGCGGCGAAGATCGCCAGCAGCTCCTCCTTCGTGAAGCCGGTCTTCGCTGGGAGGCCCATCTGTTCGACGATCGTCCCGACGGCCTCGACCGGGACGTAGCGGAGCGTCGGCCAATGCCCGTCGAGTGCGCGTGACGCCGATTCCGACCACGGCGGGATCGACAGAGCCGAACGGGTGTGCGCGAACCAGACGGAGGACGCGCCTCGTTGCAGCGTCCTCGGCATTCGGTCGCAAGGCTCGCCGTCGAACGTCTTCCATGGACGACGTCCCTGGCAGGTGGACACGTTCGCCAGGGCCATCCGATCGAACGCGTGCTCCATCGTCCGACTGGCGCCGCAGCTGCATGAGATGACGATGCCGCGCAACGAGGCGGTCGCGCCGGTCGAGCTGATCTCCAGTCGGTGCCCACCGTCCGGGCGCGGTCCCTCATGGACCCAGCGGTCGTAGGGAAAGTCGTCGATGTGCCCTCTTTCGCACGCGATGACGAACCGCGACGGCACGAGGGTGTACGTGCAGTCAGGACAGGTGTTCAGGTCAAAATGGGTGAACTCGCGATGTCGGGCCAGGCGCTGGCAATTCGGGCAGGATTGCCACGTGGGGAACCGCACGACAGGGACATCCGGCCGGTCGTCGCTGGACGGCGGCTGCACGAACCCCGTGACGCGCAGCTCGCGCTCCAGGCGCGGCTCATGCAAGTCCGGATGGCTTACGTCCCAGCGCTCGGGCGCGGCGACCATGAGCGCCTCGTCACCCACCGGGACGATGGCCCCGACGCCGTATGTGGTGACCAGCTGGCTGCGTCGGATGCTGCCCTTGAGCTTGGGGGGCATCAGATCCTCACCAGGTAGAGATGGCTCTCACGATCGACGTCGCGCAGAGAGCTCGGCGTAGGCATGCCTTCGCCCTCCGCCTCATCGGCGGACGCCAGCAATGCATTGATCCTGTCGTACGGGTGCGCGTATACGAGCCGAGGCGCCTCGCGGCTTCGGGCGACCCAACGCCCGATCACGGCCTCGAGCTCGCGGAGAACCGCTTCGCCGCTCCCCGGCTCGACGCGTTCGGCCCGTTCGGACATACGCGCCGCGAACGACCTGAGGACGGGAAGGTGGTCCTCGACGTCGGCGGCCGCTGCGTTCTCTCGAAGCGCGGGCACCGCGGTGCGCGCGAGCGCGATGAGCGTGGCGTGAAGGGCGCGGTCCCGGGCCCGCGGGCTGAATGGCGTGACGCTCGTCGACTCGACCTGGCGATAGAGCTCGGAGTGGTACGTGGCAAAGCTCTCGTAGTGGGAACGATCCCGGGAACGTCCCGCGTTGTAGAGCGTGAGCACCAACCCGGGGTGTGCCCGTCCGACGCGACTCGTCGCCTGGATGTACTCGGCCGTCGTCTGCGGCTGGCCCATCACCGCCATCAGGCCCAGCCGGTCGACATCGACGCCGACCGAGATCATGTTCGTGGCCAACACGTAGTCGAGGGTGTCCTCGTCCGGGAGCCCGCGCGTCAGCGCAGCGAGGTGGCCCGGGATCGCGGACGAAGGCTCACGGCTCGTCAGCTCGATTTCGCGCGACAACTCACGCGGCACCCCCTCCCGTGCCAGCATGCCGATCCGCTCGCGGACGTCGTCGGTGATCTGGATACGGGCGCCACCGAGCACGCGAAGACTGTTGAAGTAGCCCACGAGCGTCCAATACGGATCCCGGTCCGGCGCCTCCGCCGGCACGTCCTTGGCCTCCTGCATGACCGCCGCGTAGACCCGGATCATCAAGGTGCTCTGGCTGGTACCGGGCGCCATCGCACCGACATATAGGCGGGAGGGCTTCTTCTCCGGGTCCGCGGTCGTCGCGAAGAACGAATCGCCTGCGTTGAGTCCCGGCGGCGGGAACTGCTTCATCGCGCGGTCGAAGAGCGCCCGCGACTGGCGGTCCGCCCGACGGATCGTCGCGGTCGACGCGATGATCTTGGGCCGGACGCCATCCTGCGTGCAGAGCAGGTCGATCGCGGCCTCATACAGCCCGGCGAGCGTCCCCAGAGGGCCAGAGATCAGATGGAGCTCGTCCTGGACGATCAGCTCGGGCGGCGGGACGTCGTCGTCGATGCCAAATAGCGCGTGGGCCTGCCTGACCCACGGCAATGTGGCGAACTTGTCGGCTGTCGCGATCACCAACGAGGGTTGCTTGCGGTACAGATCCTCATCGACGACGTAGATCGGCAAGCCGTTCGCGAACTCGCACGCCTTGTTCCGGCAGCTGATCACGAGCCGCGGGTTGACCTTCGCGATCCAGTAGGCCCGATGGTCGAGCTTCTGACCACACCATGGGCACACCCGGATCTGCACCGGGCTGCCCTGCTCGACGTCGACGTTGGTCCGCAGCTTGTCGAGCACGGCGCGCGCATCCTTCAACGTCGAAGGCGTGCCGTCCTTGCCGACCCACAAGCCGATGGAGACGGGCTCGTCGCCGAGCCCGGGGGTCCGACGTCGCACGACCTCGAGGGCGGTCATGAGCGCCGCCGCCCGCTCAAATTGCTGAATGGTCAACAATCTCAGTGTATATCTCATGATCACGGTGACGCCCCGGCCACCGTCGCCGCGCCGTAGCCGTCTCAACATGACGGTGAACGCGATCAGCCCGAGGTACGCCTCGGTCTTGCCGCCGCCCGTCGGAAACCACAGGAGATCGAGGAGTTCACGGTCGGCGTGCCGCGGGTCTGCGATGCCGTCGAGGTTGAGCAGGATGTAGGCGATCTGGAAGGGACGCCAACGGTGTTCACCGTCCGGATCGTCCTCATCCGGGCCGCCCTCAGGGCGATCGGCCGCCATCCACCTCCCGCGAGCCCGCTGGAGGAACATCGCCTCGTTCGCCAACCGGAAGGCCGTCCAGACGTCGTCTTCCGTGGCAAGGCGATCCACGCCCGACCGCATCCGAGCAAGAGCTCGGCGACAGTCCTCGAGATGGCTCCCGGCCGTCCTTCGGAGATCCTCGTCGAGCGCGGTGACTTCGCTTTCACGATCACCGATCCACGCCTCGTAGTCGTCGGTCAGCCGACGCAGTGCCGTGGTCACGTCTTGCCGGTCGTCCCGCGCCAACGACCTCATGGCGAGACCGTCCGTCGTGATCTCCGGGTTGCTGTCGGTCAGACGGAGCTCGTGGATCGGGACCGAGACCGTGCGGATCGCCGAGGCCCGATCGTCTCCGGCGGAGTCCCACTCAACCGCGGTTCCGTGCCCCACCGCGAAACCGCGAACGTCGCGGTAGATGAGGGCATAGCTGCGCAAATCCTCGTCGCCGACGGTCGCCCCGCCGCCGCGGCGCTCGCAGAACGCTGCACCGGCCGGCGTCTCGACGGACACCCGTGTCTGGAAGTAGCAGTCCGCATCCCGCTCGAACTGTGGCGCCTTGCGACGATTGACCACCATGACGGTCACGGCGGCTGAGCCGTCCTCATCGACCTCGCGGACCCGGTGGAAGAGGGTCAGGTCCGGCTCGAGCACGATCTCCCCACCGGGCGAGACGCCGCGGATCGGCAGTAGCGCTTCGAAGCGCAGCGGGATCCGCCGCCAGTGAGGATCCCGCTCGGCGGGGATCGGCTCGTAGCGGGCAGTGTCTACGACGACCCTGATCTCGTCGGCGACGGACGTGTCGACGGCGAACGTGACGCCCAGCGACGACGGATAGCGGATGTTGGCCAAGGCCACCGGCGGATCTGCGTAGGTCGCCTCGCCCCCGTCGTCGTCCTCGTCGACCTCGTCCTCCGGGGCCACCGAGAAGGCAGCCCCGGTCTGCGTCGCGGGGTAGAGCACCCCGCTGACGTAGCTGGTGAACGGCGTGTCGGTCAGTACCTCGTCATCGGAGCGCGGTCCCACGAGATCGCGTCGGACCGCAGCGACAAGCTGGTCGCGGACGTTGTATTGCGCTGCGTGCTTCATACGGCCTCCCAGTCGAAGTCTCCCAGTCCCACGAGCCTCGGTCGCAGCCAGAGGCCCGAACGTCCCAATCCCGCCGCCTCGCCGGTCTCGACCGAGCCCTTGACGGTCTCCAGGTCGTCGACCCTCACGTTGACGATCCGGGCAGGCACGCGGCGTGGCGCCCGTGCCCGGATCGCGTCGCCGAACTGCTCGCCGGTGATGCCGACGAGTCCGGCGTCGTGCATCAAGGCGTAGACGGGCAGCGGCCGACGTCTGTACTCGAACGTCCCGCGCAAGAGGAGCACGACCGCGTCGCCCGGCCGCACTCGCTCCTCCAGACGACGCTGGATCTCCATGGCATCTTCGTCGACGACGACCGCCCCCGCCGGTTCCACCGCGTGGACGTCGTCTCCCTGGATCTCCATGCCGAAGGTCTGCCAGGCCTGTCCTCCAGGCTTGATGAGTCGCCCCTTCGCATCTCGTGAGCGGATCCAACGGTCGCCGCCCTGGCGAGCACCACCATGTACGACCACCTCGCGGGCTCGGCTCATGGCGACGAACAGCACTCGTTCCTCGAGTCGGGCCTGCTCGACGTTCTCGTCCTTGCGGTGCGGCCATTCGACGACGACGCAGCGGTCGAACTCCAGCCCCTTCGCGCGATGGATCGACGACACGACGAGCGAATGGTCCGGCTCGTCGATCAGCTCGGGCGGCAGATCTGCTCCGGCGCCGATGCGCCCGGCCGCCTCATGCGTCCGGACCGTCATTCCGCGCCCGCCCGGGTCGAGCCTGCATAGAAGTGCCCACGCGTCGTCGGGCTGGGGCAGCCCCGGGAACCCGACTGCCTCGAGCTCCGCGAGCCGTTCGTCGACCCTGTCACGGGTCGACGTCGATGCGCCGGCCAGCACGGGTGCCACCCAGCCCGCCACGGCGCGATCGGCCGCACCCCGGCGGACGCGATGCACGACACCGTTCTCGTGGAGAGCCCGGGACATCAGCAGAGCGGTGGCGTTGTCACGGCACAGAATCGCACGATCGCCGGGCAGCAGCGGCACCATCGCCGACAGGTCCTCCCACGGACCCAGCGTGTCCATCCGGGCGAAGGCGTCGGATGCCGGCACCGCCGAGATGTCCTCACCACACATGAGGGCACCGCGAACTTCCCGCAATGTCCTGGCGAGGCCATCGTCGGACCGCCGGTTGCCTTCAAGCTCCTGCCGACGATCGGCGAGGTCGTTCAGACGGACGATGAGCGACGGCCCACCGCCCGCGCCGATCTCGTGGTCGTAGATCGCCTGGGCGGGATCGCCGAACGTCGTGAACCCGCATCCGCACGCCTGGAGCAGGGATGCGACGAACATGGCGCGAGCACCGACCAGATCCTGCACCTCGTCCACGAAGACGTGGACGATCGGTTCGAGCGTGGGAGCCGCCGCGCCGGAAGCCAACAGCTCGATCGCCGCCACGATGCGCCTGTCGAAGCCGTAGCGCGTCCACCGGTCGTCCGGGGCATTCTCACGTAGGAGGCGCGACGCGAACGAGTCGAACGTCTCCGGAAAGGCGGACCGGCGGATGTGGTCACGACGATCGCGGCGGCCCAGCTCGTGCACGACCGAACGCGTGAAGCTCAGCATGAGCAGGTCAGACGGTGCAAGCTGCTCACCGTCGACCAGCCGGACGGCACGCCGCAACAACGTCCAGGTCTTGCCGGTGCCCGGCCCTGCGCTCACGAACGTCCGCGCCGTCGCAGGAAGCTCGATGACCTCCTGTTGTGCTCGGCTCGGCGCGTCGCCGGCGCCCGTCACGCCTCAGGACCGTCCCACAAGTGCTCGAAACGCCGGAACGCCAGTGCCTCACCGTAGTTCACGATGTTGTCCGCGACATTGACGATCAGGCATTCCTCGGAGCCTCCGTTGTGCGGTCCGCGCAGCCCTCTCCCGATCATCTGCTGGTAGACGTTCGGCGAGTAGGTCGGCCGTGCCACGTACACGGCGCGAACCTTCGGTGCGTCAAACCCCTCCTGAAACACCGCGTAGTTCGTCAGGACTCGGAGCCGCCCCTCGCGGAACTCGCTGACGTAGTGCCTGCGAGCCGCCGGAGGGGTCGTCCCCGACACGCTCGCGGCCCGGATCCCCTGCGCGGTCAGCAAGCCGGCCATGACGCTGGCGTGTTCCAAAGACGCGCAGAAGACGAGCGAGGTCCAGTCCTCCGGATGTGCGCTGATCGACTCCAACAACATGCGGTTGCGGTCGAGGTCGGCGGCCAGCCGGTCGCCGGCCGACGAGGGAAGCAGCCGCGTCCGCTCCAGCTCCTCGAACTCCTTGGCGGACAAGGTGATGTCGGCTCCCGCAAGCACCTTGTGCTCGACTCGTGACAGCACTCCCTTGCGTTGCAGGGCGGCGTACGGATCCTCGTCTCCGAACGCCGCATCGTCCAGACGGCGGCTGCCGAAGCGACTCGCGAGCCTGAGCGTCTCGGTCTCGCTCATCCCACGATATGGCGTGGCCGTCATGCCGATCAGCGGCACACGCCCCTTGCCGCGAGCCATGCCCTGCCACTCCAGCACGGTCGTGTAGGAAGGACTGATCGCGAAGTGTGCTTCATCGATGACGATGCAGCACGCCTGACGCAACCAGGCGTAGCGCTCACTGCGAACCACGCCACTGGTGAGCTTGTCCACGGTCGCGATGACGATCTGCGCGCCTTCTGCGACCGGCTCGGCCTCGTTCGCGGCCCACAGCCGGCTCAGCGTCAGCCGCCCCCTCGTACCTTGGTCGCGCCAGACCTCGCTGAAGGCCTGCACCGCCTGCTCGCACAGCTCGTCGCGTGGGGCGATCCACAGGACGGGCGACTGCAGGTCGCCGGCCACCAGGGCCTGAACCAGCGCCTGCGTCACCACACGCGTCTTCCCCGCCCCCGTCGGCAACGAGACCATTCCTCTGGCGGATGCGCTCGCGGGGTCCGTACGCAGCAGCGCGCGGACCTCCCGCACCACAACCTTCTGATAGTCGTGGAGCTCCTCGAGTTCCGGCGGTCCGTCGACCTCGAGCATGCTGTCGCGGCGGCTCTGCGGGAAGCCCGCGTGCTCCATGCCGAACTTCAGACGACGGACGAACTCCAGAGCCGATCGGGATCCCGCCCAGGTCCGCGGTGGTTGGAGCCCGGCCTCGTCGAGGTCGTCCTGGAACGTTTTGAGCGTCTCGACGCCGTAGACGGCGAACGCCAGCTCCGCCAGGTCCTCGTGGGTCAGCGGTCCGCGGAGTTCTTGCACACCGTCGAGCAGCGCGGCCGGGAGGCCGGCGCGAAGACGATCCTCCGAGACGACCACCGAGAGTTTCGCCGCATCCGTAGGCGCGTCGCGCACTCGTGCCTGACGATCACGGATCTCGGCGTCGAGCTTGTTCTCGATGATGCGATCCACGGCCGCGGCGTCCAGGGCGAGTCCCAGCTTCTGCCCGCCGCGCCGCAGCAGCGCCGCGTCATCCAACCGCTCGTCGACATAGAGGATCTGGCCTTCCAAATGGATCGCGGTCGCCTCCGACTCCCTCCCTCCCGCGCCGAACGACTCGATGCGGATCTCAGAGCAGCGCGCCACCTCGACATCGCGTGCCCGCCCTGTGAGGAACAGCCGCAAAGCCGGAAACAGGTCGCCGAGTGCCGCGCGCGGTCCTGTCTCGACCGCGACGACCTCGCTGGCCACCTCGTCGTCGCCACGGCGGACCGCCCAGACTCCGACGAGAAGGTCGACGTCCGTCTCCTCGTCGAGGACGAGCAGCGGGATGTCGGTCTGGCGCAGGACCGCGACGGTCCGGGCCGATGACGTGACCCGTAGTTCGTCGCGAGGGACGGTCGCGATCGCCCCGGAGACCTCAGCCAGGACGGTGGCGGGAGGCGGACCGCCGGCCCGCGCGACCGCGAGCGAGAAGCGCTTGGCGAGGGTCAGGTCGCGGGTTTTCATCAAGCCCTCGAAGGCCTTCTGCCACTGCGCCTCCGACAGTTCCTCCAAGGACTGAGGAAGCTTCAGAGCCTCCGCGGCCAAGGCCGGCATTGCCGCGACGGGCAGCACCGCCGCCCATTGCTTCAGGGCCGGGCCGACCCATGCGTCGGCGGTCACCAGCCCCGCCGAGGTCTCGGCGGAGCCGTGTCGCTTGACGACTTCCAGCACCGGATGTAGAACCGTCGTCGCCGGGTAGCGGTTGCCGGGATAGCTGACGTCGGTTCGCGGGAAGGAGACCTGCGCCTCGAGCAACGCGAGGGTGAACCGCGCCTTGTCCTCGCCCTCCAACGCCTCCAGCGGCGACAGCGGCCCGGCGACCGTCGACGGCTCGACGACGACCTTGTCGGGATCCAGAATGGCGGGCCGCAACTTGGCGACGTGGGCATCGACCGTGCGGCGCCGGAACTCCACCATCGCAGGCTCCGCCGCACGGGCGCCACCTGCCGAAGGTGCCGCCACGGCCCCCAGCTGACGGAGCAACGGCAGCTCGGAGCGGTGATGCTCGACGTCGACGACCACGTCGGGCGACGTCCCGGGACCGGCGATCGACCCCGGCAAGAGTGTTGTGACCAAAGGGAGGTAGCGTCCGCCGACGACACGGACGCGCAGGTTGTCGGCGTTGAAGCCCGCGTCGTGAAGCGCCGCCTCCGCGGCGTGCGGGACGACCCTTCCTGCGAGCTTCCAGAGGCCGTCCCAGTCCTGGTGGATGTCCCGCGGCTTGCGTCCGCCCAGGAGCGAACGCAGCTCCAACTCAGCGTCGACGGGCGCGACGCCAAGGGTGACGAGCGCCGCCCGTGTCCTCGCCGTCTTCGCGAGCGATGGATGGACGAGGCGGATCCCGAGCGTCGTGACCGGCTGGTCTCCGGGCAGCAAGACGTCCACTGCGGTCGCCATCTGGCCGTCCTCGTCGACGACGACGGCCGCCGCGCGTGCCCGCTGCGCGAACTCGGGGCTCTTAGCCACTTCGGCGGCTACGAGGATCGCGTAGCCAGAGGCCTGCAGCGGCGGTGGTCCACCGGGCTCGACGGAGGGCATCAGCGCCTCCAACCAGCGCGGCACGGTGGCGACACGACCTCCGGGAGACGCCTCGATGAAGCGCTCGGCGCGAGAGCGTCGCGTCTGTGTGTCGTCGATGCTGGCGTGGGTCCAGTCGACCGGGCGGTTCGGCACCGCCGCCCACCGGCGCAGGGCGTCCTTGGACAGGCCGGGCGGATGCAGTGTGAGGCCGGCCGGGGGCTGCAGCACCCCGTCCTGATCAGGCAGCGTCGGATGGTGCGCGGCATCGGCGTTGAGCCGCTCGGTGAGGTGCCGGTCGGCCCAGTTGCGATCCTCACGACCACGGGCCGGCAAGACGTCGAGGATGTTGCCGGGATCGTCCTCGACCGTGAGCTCTTCCAGATGCCGGAGGACGAGATCGGCGGCATGGTCGAGGATCTCGCGGTTGAACGTGCCCTCGATCACCCGGGTGCGATCGTCGTTGAGCTTCCACGGCGCGTTGACGACCCCGGAGAGCGTCGTCTCCTCGAGCGTCGGGAAGTAAGCCCACAGGGCGCCGGTGCGGCTACGTGCGCGCAGCGGCACCGCCCATTGGAGCCGGATCACCTCACGGTCGGCCATCGCCCCGCCGTCCCGCGACGCCTCGGGACTCGGGGCAAAGTCGTCCGAGAACACACGCCAGACATCGCTTTGGTCGCCCTCCACGAGTCGATGCTCGAAGCCGTCGGCGCCGGACTCGAGGCTGATCTCACGGCGCTTGCCTCGTGCTCGATCGTCGAGGATCAGTTCGGAGATGTGGGGGGAGAAGACGACGAACTGGGCGGGGAAGTTCGCGAGATCTGCCGGGAGCCACGCCCCCTTGCCCCGCTCGAGCGGAAGCCGGACCACAGACGTAGCCCAGGCCGTCAGCTCCGCGAGCACGGGATCCTCGGCGGCAGGCCCGGTCACGTCGATCGGCCTCGCCAGTCGTAGGACGGGAGTCCTGGCGACGTCACCCACCACGTCCTTGATGCGGGTCGCGGCGAAGGCGTCGTCGAACCCGAAAGATCCCGAGCGAGAGAAGAACTCCGGCGTCGTCGTGACGCCGAGCACGGACTTGAAGCCCAGCCCGAAGCGTCCGATCTCGGGGCCGCGCTTAGAGCTGCGGTAGGCGCTCAAGATCGCGCCGGCGCCCTCCGGGGTGATCGCGTTGCCCTGGTTGGCGCAGTAGAGACAGTCATCGGTCAGGACGACCTCAACACGACCTGGCGCCTCGATCATCTCGTCGGCGCCGTTCTGGATGAGCTCCCACAGCTGCCGACGCCCATAGCCCCCATCGGCCTGGATCCGTTCCGCGTTGGCGTGCTCCTCCACCAGTGCGGGGTTCACGCCATAGGCCGCCAGGCAGCGGGCGTTCAGCTCTTCCACGTGCTTGCCGACCGGCCCCTCCGGTCCGACCCACTCCTGTACCGCGATGGCCATCCCCGCCTTTGTATCGCTTACGACCACTCAATAGGGCGGTCGTCGCACAGGAATTGTGCTCACAGGCTCAAGCAGCCACGGCGTGGCGGTCCGCAGCACACGTGAGCAACCCGTGCGCGACCGCATCGTCCGCGACGACCTGGCCGATGTGTGTCGCGAGCGGTGGTGGGACGGCATTGCCGATTTGCCGCCCCACGCTCGTGAGCGACTGATCCTCAGGCAGCGTGAACCGCTCCAACGAGAAGCCCATCAACAGGGCGCCCTCGAGGATCGTGATCGAACGATGGGCCTCCGGATGGAGGTACCTGCCCTTCTCGGGCTTGTAGAACTCGGTCCGGATCGTCGGCGCGGGCTCATCCCAGCGCATGCGCCCGAAAACGTCGGTGGTGCCGTGGGTCTTCTTACGCCAGCACGGAGGGACCAGGTGCCCCAGACCTGCGTCGTCGAGCGACCGCTGCATGTCGAACCGATTGCCCCCCGGAGGCACGTGGGCGTATCGGATCTTGGAGATCTCGCGCGGGTTCCGATTGCGATGCCAGCTGGCTCCGTCGGGCGTGGCCGACAGGTGTCCGATCGCGTCCCGCACGGTGAGCCAAGGCACGGCCGGTTCGAGCCGAACAGGAGCCGACGGGGCACGATGGCTCGCGACCGGAAGCGCCAGCTTGCCGAGCCGGCTTCCCAACACGATGGCGCGTCGACGTCGTTGAGGCACGCCGTAGTCGGCGGCGTTGAGCACGCCTTCGGTAATGAACCAGTCATCGGTCATCGCCCGCTTCTTGAAGTCGGCGTACTCCGGCGACGTCAGCAGCTGAGGGACGTTCTCCATGACGAAGTACGCCGCCTCCGTGGCCGCGAGCGCTCGCTCGTACTCGCGCCACAGACGTCGCCGCACGTCGGCGTCGCGGTTGCGGTTCAAGGTCGAGAACCCTTGGCATGGAGGTCCGCCGATGAGTACGTCCCCCAACGGGAACTCCTCAGACCTCACCTGCTCGATGGGACGGCATTCGACGTGCGCGCCGAAGTTGGAGGCATAGGTGACCGCAGCATCGGCGTCGTGCTCGACGGCGTAGACGGGATCGAACATCGCCTCGGATCCGTCGCGGACCTCCATGAAACCGCTGGTCATGCCGCCGCAACCCGCGAAAATGTCGATCAGCCGCAGCACGACGCGCAGACTACGGCGATTCACGGATAGAAGGAGCGCCCGCGCTGTCCGTCCGAGCGTGAACATCGCATACGATGCGGACGTCGGCTAACCAGGATCTGGTCGGGCCGGTCCCGGAGCCTGCCCACGCGGTGGAACTCGGCGAGAAACTCGGCAACCGCTCACGGCGGGTCATGCGCGGGACTGCGGCGGACTGCGGTGGCCGGCGGCGTGGTCGTCGCCGGACTAGCCGCCGCGGCGGTCGTCATCGCGGGCGCGGCGCTCGCTGGGCGCGCGCAGCCTGACCCGATCATCATCGGCGCCATCCCTGCGGGAGGGCGAGGCGGCCGGGAGGTTCGTCCTCTATCGGTGGGATTGGTGAGCATCACCAACGAACTGGCCCGGCGGCTGCACATGCTCGACCTGCAGAAATGGGACATCCTCATCGAGAGGCCGATTTTTTCGCCGAGCTCGTCGCCCATGGCAGTGCCGACCAGGTACTCGGAGGGCATTCCCTCGATCCTTTCTGGCGACGTCGTGAGCCCCGTGGTGGGCGCGCGGCGCCGCCGAGTCTTCTGGAGGGCCGCCACCTTGACGGCCCCGCTCGAACGGCGGGCAACACGACATGGAATCGTGGTGTGCTTGGTTCGAGGGCGCGCGGGCGCTTCGCCCGGACCGGCCGTGGACGTGCCACTGCAAGGGATTCTCGGCATTGATCGCCTGCCGTCTCGGTCCCGCTTGTGAGCCGTAAGTCGCCGATTCGAGGGCCGTGAAACGGTCCCAATAGGCCATGAATAGGCCATGAAGCGCGACAGTGGCGCGTAGGCGCCCAATTTTGCGCGCTTGACGGCGAAGAAAAGGGCGCCTGTTTGCAGCGCCTTCCTCCGATGGCGAGTCCCGGACTCGAACCGGGGACACCACGATTTTCAGTCGTGTGCTCTACCAACTGAGCTAACTCGCCGTGGCGCGGAAGGGTAGCGCGGTAGGTAGCCTCGGCGCCGTGTCGCGACGTGCGGTTCTCGCCATCTGCGTGATCGTCCTCGTTGCGGCGGGTGGCGTCTTCCTGCTCACGCGGGGCAGGGGTGATGAGGAGCGGGCCGCCGTCAGCGATCCGCTCGCCGAGGCGCTCGGCTACGCGCCCGCGTCCGCGGAGCTCGTCGCGGCGCTGGAGGTGCAGAAGGGCTCGCCGCAGGGGGAGGCGCTGCGGGAGCTCGCTCGCACCTTCCCGGCTGCTCGGTTCGGGGCCGACGCCGTGCGCACCGGCGCCCGGAACCTCGGCTTCGACGCCGATGCCGACCTCCCCTCGCTGCTCGGCGGGCCGATCGTTCTCGCCGGTCCCGCCGCTGCGGTCACGAAGCTGGCGGGCACGGCCACCGCCGGCCTCGCGCTCGATCTCACGCCGGTGCTGCGCGCCGGCGCCATCGCCGCGGTCGTCGGCCGCTCGACTGACGACGTCGCCGCGGTCATGCGCCGGGCCGTCGACGACGGTCGCCTCACGAAGCTTCCGGCCCTCTCTCCCGGCGTCGCGCAGTACCGTCTCCCGAACGGTGCGGGCGTCGTCGCCGTGCGCGACGCCGACATCGTCCTCGCCGGCGACAGCGCCCGCCTCAAGCAGGCCGTCGCCCTCCGCGACCGCCAGGGCGGCCTCACGCGCGCCACGTTCGAGCAGCGTCTCGGCAACGTCCCGCAGCCGGCGCTCATCCTGGCGACCGCCCAGCCGCGGGCGCTGGTCGGCGCGGCCGCCAAGGGTGTCCCGTGGGTCGACGCGCTGCGGGGCGGCGCGGTCTCCGTCCGCCTCGCGGACCCGGGCGTGCGCGTCCGACTCCACCTCGCCACCGACCCCGCCGCGCTGCGCCCGCAGGACCTCCCGCTGGCGCCCGGCGCCGCCCCGCCCACGCCCGCGGCCGGCGCCGCGCAGATCTACGCCGGCGTCCGCAACCTCAGCCAGACGATCCGCGTCCTCGACGCCTCGCGCGACACGTTGCAGCTGCCGTTCCTCGGCAGCGTGACCGATGCGCTCAAGACCCTCGACTCCATCAAGGGGCCGCTCAAGACCTTCGGGCGCATCGATGTCGACCAGGCGCTGCTCGACCAGCTCACCGGCACGACGACGATCACCCAGGAGGCCAACGGCGTCGCGCTGCGCGGCGAGCTCACCGACGGTGGCCCGCTGCGCACCGCGCTGAACCGCATCGCGTCGATCCCGGACTTCGCGATCGACGCGGCGAACTTCACCGACCTCGACCTCGACAAGGCCGGCGACGACGCCTACGAAGTCCGCCGCAAGGGCACGACGTTCCTGAAGGTCGCGGTCCTCGGCACCACGCTCGTGGTGACCAACGACCTCGCCGCGAGCCTCCGGCGCATCGCCGACCGGCCGACGCGGCGGGTCACGTCCACCGGCCCGCTGACCTTCCACGCCGAAGGGCGCGCGATCCAGGACCAGCTCGTCCAGCGGCTCGGGCTGCCGGGCCTGGCGCGCCTGATCCTCGGCGGCTTCGGCGACCTCGACGGCTCCGCGACGTCGACGCTTGCGAGCACCGACATCGACGCGACGCTCGTGCTCGAGCGCTGAGGCGCGCCCGGGGGGTGGGCCTGTCCGGCGCGGCGTCACCGCGCTGAACGGGCCCACCCGCCCCGGGGGCTGGCGGTGGGCCTGTCCGGCGCGGCGTGACCGCGGTAAACGGGCCCACCTGCCTCGACGTTGAGGCGTGCCCCCGGGGCGGGCCCGTCCGGCGCGGCGTCACCGCGCTGAACGGGCCCACCCGCCCCGAGGGCGTGTGCTGCTACTGCCCGAAGGCCATCACCTGATGGATGCCCGTGGGCTTGTTGGTGTACTGCATCGTCGTCAGGGGCAGCGGCGTAAACGTGATCGTCGCCGCCTTCTCCGTCCATTTCGACGGATCTGCGCCCTGCTTGGCCGCGATCGACGTACCGGCCGAGGCCAGCGCCGCCCACAGCTCCTTCGAGCAGCGCGAGACGCTGCCGTTGCCGCAGTAGGTCAAGTGGTACTTGCCCTTGACCGTCTGCCCGAGCTCGGTGCGCAGATCCTTGCCCATGTACTGGTGCCAGCCGCTGTACTGGCCGCCCGGAGGCGCGTCGAACCGGCTGATCCGGCCCTCGAGCTGCTGGCAGAGCCCGCTGCCGAGACGGTCGCACAGCCCCGCGTCGGTGATCTTCTTCCAGGCGGCGTCGAGGACCACGGCGCCGGGGTTGTCGATGTTGCCGTCGAGGTTGGCGTCGACGCGCGAGCCGCCGGCGTCGTGCCACTGCTGCAGCACGTCGGCGACCTGGGTCGCCTGCGCGCTGGGCGCCTTGCCCTTGGCGAGCATCGCCTTCAGCGTCGGCCAGAGCTCGACGATGCGGACGTCCTCGGTGGCCGCCGCGTTGGCGGCGCCGAGCACGTTGGCCAGCGTCGCCTTCGGGGTGCGCGCCAGCTCGCCGCGGAGCAGGTCGACGCGCTGGATGCCGCCCTCGTTGCCGAAGCGGTCGTCACCGGCCGGGAAGTTCGCCGCCGGCTTGTTGTTCCAGTTGACGATGTAGCCCGTGGACGGGTTGATCACCTGCGGGTGCTTGGAGGCGGCGAGCTCGCCCTTCCACTCGTACTTGCCCGACCCGTCGACCGGCAGGTCGCCGTTGACGCCCTTGGCCCGGACCGGGATGGCGCCCGAGGTGTAGAACGCCGACTCGGTCGCGCTGCCGTAGAACGAGTTGAACGTCTGCGGCGTCTTCTTGGCCGCGTTGACGAAGTCCTTCGCGCTGTGCACGCGGCCGAACGTCATCTGCTGGTTGAACAGCAGGTCCACCGCGTCGCGGCCGTAGCTGGAACGCTTGCTCGACAGGGCGATCTGCTTGCCCGTCTTGTCGTCCTTGGCGTAGCCGACGACCGGTCCGTGGACCGTGCGGTAGAACACGGCCTTGGTGGTCTTGCCGCCCTTCTCGATCGTGCCGGCGTCGACCTTCTCCATCTTCAGGCACTTGCCCTTGTAGGAGTACTTGATCTTCGACCCGCCGCAGAGCTTCTCGGCGTAGGTGTCGATGATGTCGGCGCCCGCCGAGGTGAGCGACCACGCGTAGTCGGCGCCACGGCCGATCAGCATGTACCCCGGGAACGGGGCCGAGGTCGCGCCGCGCACGTCGATGCTCGGGCTCTTGATCTGCATCTCCAGCGTCAGGCCGGGGTAGTTGAACCCGATCTGCGGGCCGCCGACGAACAGCGGCTTGCCGGTGGCCGAGTGCTGGCCCGAGACCACCATGATGTTGCTGGCAAGCTGGCGCTTGCCCGTCGACGCGGCGGTCGCGGTGGCGGCCTTGGCGCCGGGCAGCGCGACGAAGGAGTTCTTGAACGACCCCTTCTTCAGGCGCACCACGCCGGCCGGGTTGCTCACGCTCACCGACGTCTGGTTCGGATAGCTCTTGCTCGTGGTGACCGTGGCCTCCGGGTCGTTGCGGGCCCGCAGGTCCTCGAACGCCGCGTCGCCGGTCTTCTTGCCGAGCTTGCCGCGCAGGCTCGCGAGGAAGTTGGCGTTGTCGATCTCCTGACCGCCGCCCTGACCCAGGAACTGCGACTTGATGGCGTTGGCCGCGTAGAGGTCGGTGCGGGTGAACTTCGGCGCCGTGGGCTGGGTCTCCGCCATGCGGGCGTTGATGCCCGCGAGGTAGGTGTCCATGTCGTTGAGCAGCTGCCGGCCCTGCGTCCCCTGCGCCTCGATGCTCTTGTTCTGCAGCTCGGTGGCCTGCGTCACGACCTTGGCCGACGGCTTGTAGTTGTACAACCCGAGGACGAGGTTGATCGCCGGCACTCCGGGCAGGTCGATCAGGCCGGCGACGCCGTTGTAGCGGGCCTGGTTGAGCAGGA
Source organism: Baekduia sp. (assembly GCF_035318805.1). GTDB lineage: Bacteria > Actinomycetota > Thermoleophilia > Solirubrobacterales > Solirubrobacteraceae > Baekduia. The sequence continues at coordinate 1,960 of NZ_DATHDY010000060.1, read as the reverse complement.
GCGCCTGGTCGATCGCCACCACGTAGCCGGCGCCGAAGATTGCGCCTGCGTCGGTGTCTGCGTAGATGTGCGGGACCCCGTAGGGGTCGCGCTTGATCCGCGCGCTCACCGGGCCGGCGGTCGGCGACGTGCCGCTGACGGTCTGCGACGTGACGAACGACGGGTCGTCCTCGGCCAGCAGCGCGGCGGACTTGTAGTAGCCGGTGCCGTCGGCGCTCGGCTTGAGCACGTCGTCGGTGATGTTCCGGAACAGCGGCGTGATCCGGTCATACATCTTGGCCTGCGTGTCGGCGGGCAGGAACCCCGGCGTGGTGGCCCAGGGGACGCCGGGTCCCTCGTTGCCGTGCGGGATGATGTTCAGCGTCGTGTCAGCGGACGCCGTGGGTGCGGCCGCGGCAAGTGTGACTGCCGCGGCAAGGATGGCGCGTCGTGCGAGCACCGGTCCCCTTCCTCTCCTGATCAGGTGGCGCGGGCTGCCGGGACAGCGACCCGCGCGTGAGCCGACGGGACAGTACTTGACGAGCTGTCAGGTCACGCACGGTGCAACGTTCCGACCGAAACGGGACGCGCGCGTACTCCTTGGCGGCTAACGATCCCAGGCCTGCAGCTGCGCCAGCGGGTCGACCGGGTGGCTGTCCTTCGACGTCCGCCACCCGCCGATCCAGATCTCGAAGTGCAGGTGGGGACCGCTCGCGTCGCCGGTATGGCCGACGCGGCAGAGCTGCTGGCCGGCCGCCACGGCCTGGCCGAGCGTGACCGCGAACGTGTCCTTGGCGCAGTGGGCGAAGAAGAACGACCGGCCGTCGGCGGCGGCGAGCGTGAGGTAGAAGCCGGCCGACGAGGCCTGGTAGTCGCGCGCCACGATCGTGCCGGCCAGCGGGGCGACGACCGGCACGCCCTCGGCGGCCACGACGTCCTGGCCCTCGTGGACGTGCCCGGTGCGTCCGGCGCCGAAGCGGGCGCTTTCGCCGCCGTAGGTGTGGGGGCCGGCGACGGGGAAGACGCCGTCGTCGGCGATGCCCGGGTCCGGGGCGGCCGGGGGGACCGGCGGCGCGACCACCGGCGGCGGGACGACCTTCCTGGCGCGGACGGTCAGCGGCGCGCGGCCGGAGGCGTGCGCGCGGCGCAGCAGCGTCCCGCCGGCCGGGCCCTGCGCATGGACGGCGACGACGTAGCGGCCGGGCTTCAGCACGGACGCGCGCGGCCAGGCCGGATGGAGCAGACGGCCGGTGCGCACGCGGCCGAGGTCGATGCTCAGCGTCGTGCCGTCGCCGTCGATGGGCCGGAAGGCGACGCGGGCCGCCACGGAGCGCACGCCGTACTGCTCGATGCGCAGCGCGAGCCGCGGCGCGGTGCCCTCGGTCAGCGTGTGCGGGCCGATCCGGAAGACGGTGGCGACGGGGCGCGCGGCGCTCGGGCGCCCGTTGGGCTGGCCGAACTCGGCGCCTCCCGAACGCGGGCCCGCCGGTGCGGACGCGGCGCCGACCGAGGCGGCGCCGGACGCGGGCAGCGCGACGCCGGCCGTCGCGAGGACCGCGACGGACAGCGGAAGAAGGGAGCGCCTGGACCCGCGCATGTCCCGAACGTCGGCAGGTCAGGACCGGGATTGGGCGCCGCAAGCCGCGTTGCGCAGCTTCGACGCCCCGCACTGCAGCCTGGTCAGCGATCCAGCATGCGCTGCAACATCTCGGCCGCGCCGGCCTTGGCCAGCGGCTCGTTGAGGTTGCCGCACTTCGGCGACTGCACGCACGACGGGCAGCCGGACTGGCACCGGCACTCGCTGATGAGCCGGTAGGCGTCGCCGACGAGGCGCTCGAAGCCGGTGAACCCCTGCTGGGTGATGCCGACGCCGCCGGGGTGGCCGTCGTAGATGAAGATCGTCGGGCCGCCGGTCTGCGGGTGCAGGTTGGTCGACAGGCCGCCGATGTCCCAGCGGTCGCACATCGCCAGCAGCGGCAGC
>NZ_DATHDY010000059.1:0-24644 GCF_035318805.1 Baekduia sp. | reverse complement strand
CCTGGTCACCATGGAACTGCACCGCGGTGACGGCAGCCTCGGGGTGTTCCTCGGCGTGCACGCGGGCCTGGCCATGAACTCGATCGCGATGTGCGGCTCGGACGAGCAGAAAGAGCGCTGGCTGCCCGCCATGGCGGCCATGGACAAGCTGGGCGCCTTCGCGCTGACCGAACCGGAGCACGGCTCGGACTCGGTCGCCCTGGAGACCTCGGCCCGCCCGGACGGGGACGGCTGGGTGCTGAACGGCCGCAAGCGGTGGATCGGCCTGGGGAGCGTGGCCGACCTGGTCGTCGTCTGGGCCCGCAACACCGAGGACGGCCAGGTCAACGGGTTCGTCGTGGAGAAGGGATCGCCGGGCTATCAGGCTCAGGTCATCGAGGGGAAGGTGTCACTGCGCTCGGTGTGGCAGGCCGAGATCACGCTGGACAACGTGCGGGTGCCGGACGGGAACCGGCTGCCCGGGGCGCGCTCGTTCAAGGACACCACCCGGGTCCTGGCCACCACCCGGAGCACCTGCGCCTGGGGGGCGCTGGGCCACGCCACCGCCGCCTACGACGCCGCCTTGCGGTACGCGCAGGAGCGGCGCCAGTTCGGCGAGCCGCTGGCCAGCTTCCAGATCATCCAGCAGAGGCTGGTGTCGATGCTCGCGGACCTGACCGCGATGCAGCTGTACTGCCTGCAGATCGGCCGGCTGGCCGAGGCCGGCCGGCTGACCCCCACCGTGGCCGGGCTGGCCAAGATGCACAACACCCGCAAGGCCCGCGCGATAACCGCCGAGGCGCGCGACATGCTCGGCGGCAACGGCATCCTGCTCGAAAACCACGTCATCCGCCACATGGCGGACATCGAATCCATCCACACCTACGAAGGCACCGAAACGATGCAGACACTCATCGTCGGACGGGACATCACCGGCGTAGGCGCATTCGTGTGACTCGTGGCGGCTCGCTAGGAGCGTGCATCCCTAACCCGCCGCGGGTTTCGCCCCCTGGGCGAACACCCGCAAGGGAACCTGGCCCTCTGGGCCAGTGTTCCCCTAGCCCGCCGGCTCCGCCCGGGGCTCGGCGCCGGTCGCCGCCGCCAGCGCCGTCGCCGCGCGCTCGGGCCTGCCCCGCTTGACCTCGTACAGCCGGGCGTCGGCGATCGCGAGCGCGGCGTCCAGCGACGCTCCGCGCACCCAGGTCGCCACGCCGGCCGACCACGCCTGCGGGTGCGCCGCCTCCAGCCGCGCGACCACCCTCCGCGCGCCCTCCTCGGAGGTCGCCGGCAGCAGCACGGCGAACTCGTCGCCACCGTGGCGCGCGAGCACGTCGGCGGGCCGCAGCGCGCCCTGCCACGCCGCCGCCAGCTCGGCGAGCAGTCGATCGCCGGCCGCGTGGCCGTCGCGGTCGTTGACGGCCTTGAAGCCGTCGAGGTCGATGAGCACGACCGCGAGGTCGGCGCCGGTGCGGGCGGCGAGCTCGTGCTCTCGCTCGGCGGCGGCCACGAACGCGTGGCGGTTCAGCAGTCCGGTGACGTGGTCGGTCTCGGCGTGGCGGCGCACGCGCTCGGCCAGCCGCGACAGCGCATGGCCCGAGCCCCAGACCGTCGCGGAGACGAGGACCCACGCCGCCAGCGTCTCGGGCAGGCCGGTGGCCAGCAGGCCGGCCCCGAAGCCGACGGTGACGAGCACCGCGTGCAGCTGCATCGCCCGGCGTGGCAGGAACAGCCCGCTGTAGACGGTGATCCAGATGTAGGCGTAGCCTGCGAGCATCGCCCCGCCGGTCGTCGACGCCGCGCCGACCAGCACGCTGGTCATGACGATCACCACGGCGACGGTGGCGACGAGCATCGGCTGCGTCACGCGCGGGCCGAGCGCGGCGAGCGCGAGCGCCAGCAGGACGCCGGTGACCGTCAGCACGATCAGCAGCCCGACCGGCCGCCCGGGCGCCAGCGGGAAGGCGGCGGAGAACGCGCAGGCGGCGGCCGACGCCGCGGTCAGGATCGACAGCGATCTGACCTCGGGCGGAGCGGCGGCGACCCAGCGCGGCGTGCTCATCGCGAGAGTCCTACCCCAGCGCGGGCGCGTCTCCCCCGTCCGGGCGTGCCGGCGCGCCATCTTTGGTGAGGTTTGCCCAAAGGTGCAGGACCGCGAAGCTGCGGAACGGTCGCCATCTGGACGCATCTTCGGTCGTCAACCCCAGCTCGCGCAAGGACCTGACCACCGCCACGTCACCGGACAGGAAGACGTCGGGGTCGCCGAGGCGCAGCGCGACGTAGCCGGCCGTCCACGGGCCGATGCCCCAGAGGTCGAGGAGCCCGGGGGCGCTTGCGGGCGTGTCGAGCAGAAGGCCGGCGCTCGCGACCTCGCGCAGCGCGCGGATGCGGGAGCGCGGCATCGGGAAGGCCTCGTCGGGGGCGGCGGCGACGGCGGCGGGCGACGGGAAGCGGTGCGTCAGGGCGCCGTCGGCCCGGGCGAGCGGCGCGCCCAGCGTCGCCGTGATCCGGCCCGCGAGCTTGCGCGCCGCCGCGACGCTGACCTGCTGGCCGAGCACGGCCCGCGCCGCGATCTCCCAGCCGTCCACGACGCCGGGGACGCGCAGCCCCGGACGCCGCGCGACGAGCGGCCCGAGGTCGGGATCGGCGCCGAGCACGGCCGCGACCGCGGCCGGGTCGACGTCGAGGCCGAACAGCGCGCGGGAGCGCGCGACGGCCTCGTCCTCGTCGCGCGCGTCGTCGAGCGCGAACGCCGCCTCGACCCCGCCGGCGCGCGGCGTCAGCGCCAGGATCGCGCCGGCGTGCGGCAGCGCGAGCGTGCGCCGGTACGTCTCGCCGCGCACCTCCTCGACGCCGGCGATCGCCCGGGCGGCGAGGAACGCGAGCACGGCCGCGCCGTCGAACGGCTCACGCGTGGAGAGGAGCACGGGACGTGCAACGCCACCCGCCGGCGCGACGTGAGATCACCGCTCGCCCGCCTGACGGCGCAGCTCGGCGAGCAGGAGCTTGGAGTGCATCGCGCCCAGCAGCTCGCGCAGCGGCTCGGTGCCCGAGGCGATGATGTCGGCCGCGCGCTCGGGGTCGACCTCGCCGGCGAAGCGCCCCAACATGGTGCGGATCTCCTCCTCCACCAGCGGCTGCAGGGCCTCGCGGTAGCGCAGCGTGTCGTAGACGGTGAAGCCGAGCGCCTCGTCGTAGCCGCCGGCGCGGAAGCGCACCATCGCCTCGATGATCGCGACGTCGTCGGCGTCGTAGCCGCGGCCGTTGGGCGTCAGCACGTGGATCTCGGCGAGGCGGTCCAGGACGTTCTGCGGCAGGTCGTAGCGCCTGCGGATCTCCGCGGCGCTGATGCGCACGGTCTCGCGCTTCTCGAGCGCGCGCTCGATGATCCGGTCCTCCAGCTCGACCAGCGCCAGCGCACGGTCGGGATCCTCGTCGAGCATGCCCTTGATGACCTTCAGGGGCATGAAGCGGTCCTCCTGCAGCCGCTTGATGAGCGTGATGCGCTCGACGTAGGCCGGCGGGTAGTAGGCCATGTTGCGCGACGTGCGCACGACGCCCTCACCCTCGCCGAGCAGCCCCTCGCGAAGGTAGTGCTTGATCGTGCCCGCCGAGACGCCGCTGCGCTCGGCCAGCTCGCTCATCTTGAGGAGGCCGTGGGAGTTCACAGGGAGAGAAACGGGGTTCCGTCGGCGGCCGAAGCGGTGGCGCCCGCCACCGCGCCGGACGCCAGCAGGGTCGCGATCTCCTCGTCGCCGTAGCCGGCGGCGCGCAGGACCTCCTCGGTGTGCTCGCCCAGCGACGGGCCGCCGCTGCGCACCTGGCCGGGCGTGCGCGAGAGCTTGACCGGCATGCCGAGCCCCTTGACCAGGCCGGCGCCGGGCTGCTCGAACTCGATGACCATCTCGCGAGCGCGGACCAGCTCGGACTCCAGCGCCTCCTCGACCTCGAGCACGGGCTCCAGGCAGCAGTCGTGCGCGTCCGCGAACGCGGACCACTCGGCGCGCGTGCGCGCCAGGAAGATCTGCTCCAGGTCGGCGTGGGTGGCGCTGCCGGGCTTCTCGAACTGGTGCTCGATCAGGTCCTCGCGGCCGACGCCGCGGCACCACGCGGCGAAGAACTTCGGCTCGAGCGCACCCAGCGTCACCCACCCGTCGGCGCAGCGGTACGGGCGGTAGCAGACCAGCGAGCCGCCGAGCATCTCCTCGCCGCGGCGCGGGCGCTCGCCGGCGGCGAACACGCGCGCGGCGACCATCGCCAGCCACGACAGCGCGCCGTCGAACATCGAGACGTCGACGAGCTGGCCCTGGCCGCTGCGGTCGCGCTCGCGCAGCGCCGCGAGGATCCCGAAGGCGGCCATCAGCGCGCCCCCGCCGAGGTCGGCGATCTGGCCGCCGGCCTGGACGGGCGGCCCGTCCTCGTCGCCGGTGATCGCGAGGATCCCGTTGAGCCCCAGGTAGTTCTGGTCGTGCCCGGAGCGCTGGACGTTGGGGCCGGTCAGCCCGTAGCCGGTGATCGCGCAGTAGACGAGCCGCTCGTTCTCCTCGCGCAGCCGGTCGTAGCCGACGCCGAGACGCTCCATGACGCCGGGGCGAAACGACTCCAGGACGACGTCCGCGTCGCGGACGAGGCGCAGGAGTACGTCGCGGCCAGCCTCGCTCTTGAGGTCGATCCGCACGGAGCGCTTGCCGCGGTTCAGCGACAGGAACAGCGCGCTCTTGGCCGTCTCCTCGGCGCCCTCGAACGCGGGCGGCGACCAGCGGATGTAGTCGCCCACGCCGGTGTCCTCGACCTTGATGACGTCGGCGCCGAAGTCGGCGAGCAGCAGCGAGCAGAAGCCGCCGGGCAGCAGGCGGCTCAAGTCCAGGACCTTGAGACCCTCGAACGGGAGGCTCATGCGGCGGCCCGCGCCTTGAGTCCGAGCAGCGCCCGCGCCTCCTCGACCGTCGCCGGCCGGCGCCCCGCGTCCTCGGTCATCTGGCGCGCCTTGGCGATGAGCTCGCCGTTGGACTTCGCCATCTCGCCGTCGGGCAGGTACAGGTTGTCCTCCAGCCCGACGCGGATCGAGCCGCCGAGCGACAGCGCCGCCGCCAGCAGCGTCCACTGCACGCGCGAGATGCCGATGACGCCCCAGTGCGCGGCGACGCCCTCGGGCAGGTTTTCGGCCATCGCCGCGAGGTTGCGCGCCGTGGCCGGCACGCCGCCGACGACGCCCATGACGAAGTCGGCGTGCAGCGGCGGCTCCAACACCCCCATGTCGATCAGCGGCCACAGCGAGCCGACGTGGCCGAGGTCGAAGCACTCGTGCTCGGGCTTGATGCCGAGCTCCCTCATCGCCTTCAACAACTCGATGATCTCGTCGAACGGGTTCGGGAAGACCGTCGAGAACACGAAGTCCTTGCGGCGCGTCGAGTACTTGGCGTAGTTCATGGACCCCATGTTGAGCGCGGCGACCTCGGGCGGGCAGGCGCGCAGGTACTCGATGCGCTGCTCGACGCTCACGCCGATCGTGCCCGTGGAGAAGTTGAGGATCGCCGCGTCGCCGACCTCGGCGCGGATCGCGTCGTGGATCGCCGTGAAGTCCTCGGCCTCGTAGCTCGGCGTGCCGTCGGGCCTGCGCGCGTGGATGTGGATGTGGACACCGCCCTGGTCGACGATGCGCCGCGCCTCGGCGGCGTACTCGTCGGGCGTGTAGGGGATCGCCGGGCACTGGTCGCGGTTGGCCAGCGCGCCGGAGATGGCGCAGGTGATGACGACGGGATCCTCGAGGCTCAAGGCTCGTTCGCTCCAAGGTGGAAAGTGGGACGTGCCACTTCTCACTCTGCCGCATCTCCGTCAGTGCCGCAAGCCGGCGGCGGGTAGACCCTGGTTGCATCCCCACCGTCTCAGGAGGACACCAGCACCATGATCGGCGCCATCATCCTCGGCATCGTCGCCGGCTTCGCGGCTCGGGCCCTCATGCCCGGGCGCGATCCGATGGGCTTCTTCGCCACGGTCGCGCTCGGCATCGTCGGCTCGCTCGTCGGCTTCTTCATCTTCACCGAGCTGCTCGGCATCGGTGACGACCAGATGTTCGACCTCGGCGGCCTGATCGGCGCCATCATCGGCGCGATGATCGCCCTGGCGGCCTACCGGCGCTTCATCGGCTACGGCGATCGCGGAGGGCATGTGGCGACGCGCTGAGCAGACGCGGGCGTCTCCTTGGTCCGATGCCGGACCGTCCGCCCGCGCAGAAGCACGGGTTTCCGGTCTCCTGCGCCCACGGCCTCGAAGGTGGGATCGAACCGCCGCAGCCGGTGCTCACGGACGGACGCCGGCTCACGGGTCCGGCGTGCGCTCGCCCCCGGCGAGCGCACGTCGCCCGGGCCCGCGGCTAGGAGACTGCGTCGCTGTCGCGACTGGGGACCCCACTAGCGGCGCGAGGCCAGGAAGAAGTAGATGAGCTGCGACAGCGACGCCACGAACGCGGCGACGTAGGTCCACGCCGCGGCGCTGAGGACCGACTTCGCGCCGTCGAGCTCGTCGGCTTCGAGCAGGCGGCCGTCGTTGAGGGCCACCAGCGCTCGGCGGGAGGCGTCGAACTCCACCGGCAACGTGATGAGCTGGAAAGCGACGATCGCCGTGAACAGCGCCAGGCCGATGGTCGTCAGGCCGGTCGCGCCCAGGATCAGGCCGACGAAGATCACCGGGATGGCGAGGTTCGAGCCGATCGACGCGACCGGCACGAACGTCTGGCGCACGCGCATCGGCAGGTAGTTGCGCGCGTCCTGGATCGCGTGACCGGCCTCGTGGGCGGCCACGCCGAGCGCGGCCACCGACGACGCCTGGCCGACGTCGGGGCTCAGGTTGAGCGTGCGCGACCGCGGGTCGTAGTGGTCGGTGAGGGTCCCCTGCACCGCTCGGATCTCGACGTCCGGCAGGCCCGAGGCCCGCACGACGGCGGCGGCGGCCTGGGCGCCGGTCATCCCGCTGCGGACGGGGACCTCGCTGTAGCGCGCGAAGGTGCGCTTGACCTTGTTCTGGGCCCACAGGCCCATGGCCAGGGGGATGATCAAGGTGAGCAGCCACACGATGGTCAGGGACATGGCATCACGGTAGGGCGGCTGGGTTAGGGCGCAATAAGGGCGTGGAGTGGCGTGGTTGCGCCCCCGGATCGTCGTGGCTGACGGTCGCGGGCGAGCGCCGGCGGGCGGCCGCCCGTCAAGCCGGTCGGGGCCGTCAGGCGCGGCGAGGCGGAGCGCAACCACGCCACGCGCTAGACCGGCACGACGCCGTTGCGCTTCCACGGGCGGTCGACGCGCTTGCCCTGCGCCATCTCGAGCCCGCGGCAGATGACCGGCCGCGTCTCGCGCGGGTCGATGACGTCGTCGATCATCCCGTTGCGCGCCGGGATGTAGGGGTCGATGATCTTGCGGTATGCGTCGATCAGCTCGGCCTTCTTGGCCGCCGGGTCGTCGGCGGCCTCCACCTGCTTGCGGAAGACGATCTCGACGGCGCCCTCGGCGCCCATCACGCTGATCTCGGCGCTCGGCCACGCGACGATCAGGTCCGGCTCGTACGCGCGACCGTTCATCACGTAGTAGCCGGCGCCGTAGCCCTTGCGGATGACGACGGTGATCTTCGGCACCGTCGCGTTGGCCACCGCGTAGAGCATCTTGGCGCCGTGGCGGATGATGCCGCCGGCCTCGACCTTCGACCCCACCATGAACCCGGGCACGTCCATCAGGAAGACCAGCGGGATCGCGAAGGCGTTGCACAGGTTGACGAAGCGCGCGGCCTTGTCGGCCGAGTCGTTGTCGAGGATGCCGCCGAGCTGCCGGGGCTGGTTGGCGACGATGCCCGCCGGCCGGCCGCCGAAGCGCGCGAAGCCGGTGATGACGGTCTTGGCGAACTGCGGCTTCATGTCGAAGAACTCGCCGTGGTCGGTGATCCGGCGGATCACCTCGTACATGTCGTAGGGCTTGCGGTTGGACTCGGGCAGGACGTCGAGCAGCCCGTCGTCCTGGCGGTCGATCGGGTCGTCGCACGGCAGGATCGGCGGCGGCTGCTCGTTGTGGGACGGCAGGTAGGACAGGTAGGCGCGGATCTTCTCGATGCACTCCTCGTCGGAGCCGACCTCCAGGTCGCCGACGCCCGACTTGCGGCAGTGCACGCGCGAGCCGCCGAGCTCCTCCTGCGTGACGTCCTCGCCCACCGCGGCGCGCACGAGGTGCGGACCGGCCAGCGCCATCGAGCCGCGCCCCTTGACCATCGGGACGAAGTCGGCCAGGCCCGGGATGTAGGCGGTGCCCGCCGCGCACGGCCCCATCAGCGCGGCGACCTGCGGGATGACGCCCGAGGCGACGACCTCCTCGCGGAACAGGTGGCCCGAGCCGGCGAACAGCGAGCCGACCGCCTCCTGGATCCGCGCGCCGGCGCTGTCGAGCAGCCAGACCATCGGCATGCGCTTGCTCAACGCGAGCTCGCGCAGCCGGGCGACCTTCAGCTCGCCGGTCATGCCCATCGATCCCGCCATGACCGTGAAGTCGTAGGCGGCGATCGCGACCATGCGCCCGTCGACCTTGCCGTAGCCGGTGATCACGCCGTCGGCCGGGGCGACCTTGTCCTCGAGGCCGCGCACGGAGTAGTGGATCCCGGCGTGCAGCCCCAGCTCGGAGAACGTGCCGGGCTCGACGAGCAGGTCGATCCGCTCACGTGCCGTCAGCTTGTCGGCGGCGTGCTGCTTGGCGATCCGCTCCTCTCCCCCACCCAGCCGCGCAGCCACCCTCCGCTCATGCAGGTCCTCCACCAGCGGGCGGAGCAGGGAGGTCGGGGCGGTCGTGTCGATGTCAGCCATGAGAAGTAGGAAGTCCTACTTCCCACTTCGGCGAACGTCAAGCGATCAGCACCCGGACGCCGAGCCAGCACGCCGGTCGACCGCCCGCTCGACGGTCTGTGCGACCGACGGAGCCAGGTTCTCCCACGCGACGCGGATGTCGCCGTCGGCAGAGAGTTTCCCCAGGAACTCGTCCGCGAACGAGTAGCTGACGTTGGTCACGTCCGTGAAGTCCACGACGACTCGCCGGTCGTCCGCGACACGATCGATGAGCAACTCACGCAACTCGGCGGCACGCTCCCTCGTTGCGAACGTCCGGCTGAACTCGTTCAGGCTGAACCGCACCGCCATGCCGTCCTCCTCATCGTCGAACACCAGCATCTGATGATGACCGTAGCCAGGTCGTCGGATGTTCGCGAGCCACTAGACGGTCTCCACCACGTACGTGATCCACGTCCCGCGACGCGACTGCGGACTCCGCCCGGGGCCCACGGACTGGCGGCCGTCCACCAGGTCCACGATCACCCAGCCCTTGGCCGACCGGATGTCGATGCTCACGCTCGACCTGGACCGGATCAACAGGCGATCCAAGGCCACATCGAGCACCTCGGCGAAGCCGTTGCCACGGTAGTCGTCCCCGGTTCCGCTGACCCCGCGGACCAGCGCGCGGGTGATCGCTGCGGTGTCATCGCGCCAATCGGGATGGCGGTGCCGGATGTGCTCCGGGATGCCGATTCCCAGGTCCGCGATCGCCAGCCGGAACTGCCGTCGCTCACCCTCGATCCGATCGGCCGCCACGTAGGCGCCGAGCGCGTCGCGACCATGCTGGAGCGCATTTCCGCACAGCTCCGAGACGGCCATGTAGACAGGGTCGCCCCACGCCGCGAGCGCCGGCGCCTGCTGATGGAGCACCTCGGTCGCGTCGGCCGAGGCGTCCTCGACGTTCTCGGGCGTCGTGAGACGCCGAACGCCGAACATCGCTTCCGGTGAGCCACTTGGCTCCGGGAGACCCCCGGCAACGTCCGCCGTCAGCCCGCGCCCGACGCCCATGTCGGCGAGGTGTTGGGCGACCGCCGGGTCGCTCGGCGCGCGCAGGGTCACCTCATGGCCTGCCGCGATATGCCAGTCCAGGAACAGCCGCAACCGGATGAGGAACATCGGGTGGCAGGCGCGGAGCTTCGTGGCGTCCAGGACGATCGGCTGCTCGAGATCGTGCTCCAGTGGCAGGTCGACGCCATATCCCTCCTTGCCGCCGGAGCCCTGCTGCAGCGTGATGAACTTCGGCACCCGAGGATGATCCCGATCCCTGCGGCGGAAACCGTGGCCGCCTACGGCACCAGCGGATCCACGATCGCCGCCACCAGCTCGGTCAGGTCGGGGGCGGTGAAACCGGTGATCTCGCAGCCGATCACGTCGCAGGCGGCGGCGACCTCGCCGAGGAGGGTGCGGAGGCCGCCGTCGCTCAGGCCGCCGGGTGCGGGGAAGGAGGCCGGGAGGATCGTGGGGTCCAGCACGTCGAGGTCGAGGTGGACGAAGACCTCGCGGCCGTCGAGCGCGTCGGCCAATAGGCCGGGCCGGGCGATCTGGACCACGCCGTTGGTCTCCAGCAGCACGGTCTCGCCCGCCTCGACGTCCCGGACGCCGCACATGACGACGTCGCCCGGCGGCACCTCGGGCAGGTCGAAGCCCGGGTCCCAGACGCCGCAGGCGCCGGCGAGGCACATGCCGCCGAGGTAGCGCGAGACGGTCGTGTCGGGCGTGTTGAAGTCGGCGTGCGCGTCGAGCCAGAGGATCGTCGCACCCGGGCGATGGCGGACGACGGCGGGCAGTGTGGTGAGCGTCACGGAGCAGTCGGCGGCGACCAGCAGCGGGAAGTCGCCGGCCACGAACGCGTCGTCGACCTGGCCGCCGGCCTCCAGCAGGCAGCCCCGCGAGTCGGCGATGTCGACCTCCCACGGCACGCTGCGGACCGGGCTCGGGCTGCCGATCAGGCGGGGCGTCACCTCGCGCTGCTCGGCGAGCTCGGTGACGAGCGCCTGGGTCCCCTCGGCGGCCGAGACGCGCTCCGCCGTGCGGCAGAGCATGCCGACGACCGACAACCCGCTCATCGGCCCTTCCACTCCGGCTCGCGCTGCTCGAAGAACGCCTTCACGCCCTCCTGGATGTCCTCGGTCGAGAACGCCAGCGTGAGGTTGTGGCGCAGCAGCTCGAGCGCCTCGGCGAACGGCAGGTCCTGCTGGTGGTACATGGCGTCCTTGCCCAGCCGCATCATCACCGGCGACTTGGCCGCCAGCCTGACCGCCCACTCCTGCACGGCCTGCTCGAACTCGGCGGCGGGCACGACCTTGTTGACGATCCCGAGCCGCTGCGCCTCCGCGGCGTCGATGCGGTCGCCGAGGAGCAGCAGCTCGTTGGTCTTCTTGCGCCCGACGTTGCGGTAGATCAGGGCCATGATCATGAACGGGAACACGCCGACGTTGATCTCGGGCGTGCCGAACGTCGCACCCTCCCGGGCGACGACCAGGTCGCAGGCCAGCGCCAGGCCCAGCCCGCCGGCCAGCACGTGGCCGTTGGCGGCGCAGATCGACGGCTTGCCCAGCTGGCCGATGAGCTGGAACAGCCGCGGGAAGCGATCGATGCCGAGGTGCTTGTGCACCAGCGGGACGTCAGCGGCGAACCCTGCGAGGTTCCCGCCCGAGCTGAAGACCTTCTCGTGCGTGGACGTCAGGACCACGCACCGCACGGCGTCGTCGTCGCGCGCGGCGGTGAACGCGGCGAGCAGGTCGTCGAGCACCTGATCCGACAGCGCGTTGCGCGTCTCGGGATGGTCGAGGGCGATCGTGGCGACGCCCGTCGCGGCGACGTCGTAGCGGACGGTCTCGTAGGACATGGCCCGGAAGCAAAGCACGGACCCGCTTCGCGCCGGGCCACGTCGGCCAACGCAACCCGAACCGGCGGGACACGATGGCCCATAGGGTTCACAGGGTGGTCACGAATGGGCACCATTGCCCCCACATGACCATCGAGCCCCATGACGCCCAGCCCCGCGCCGACGCGCGCCGCAACCGCCGCACGGTCCTCGACGCGGCCGTCGCCCTGCTGGCTCAGCGCCCGCAGGCCACGATGCAGGAGGTCGCCGACGCCTCCGGGCTGGGCCGCACCACCGTCTACAGACACTTCCCCAAGCGCCAGGATCTGATCGACGCGCTCTTCGACGAGGTCCTGCGCGAGTCGGCCGAGACGATCGAGGAGGCGCTGCAGGCGCCCGGCACCGCGCGCCAGCTGCTGTGCGAGATCGGCTCGCGGATCATCGCCATCGGCGACCGCTACGCGTTCCTCGACGCCCACCCCGAGCTGCGCGAGCGCGCGCTGACCGCCACGGGCGGCGGCGGCGATCCGCTCGCCTCGTTCCTCGTCGCGGCGCAGGAGCGCGGCGAGGTCCGCGACGACCTCCCGGTCGAGTGGATGCTGACCAGCCTGCGCGGCCTGGCGATCGTCGCGATGGTCGAGCGGCGCGCCGGGCGGATGAGCTCGGAGGAGGCCGGCAACTACGTGGGCGAGACGGTCGCCACCGCCTTCCTCGCCGACCGCGAGCGGGTAAGCTGAAAGTAGGACGTGCCACTGTTTACTTTCTGCGCCGCGGCCGTTACCGTCCGCGCATGGCCACGTCCGCAGAGAACGTCCTGAAGCCCGACTTCGGCGCCAGTCGCAAGCACTTCATCTTCACCGACGAGCACGAGCAGCTGCGCGAGTCGATCACGAGCTTCGCGCAGAAGGAGCTCGCGCCCCACGCCGAGGAGTGGGAGGAGACGACGTTCCCGGACTCGGTCTTCCCGCGCATGGGCGAGCTCGGCTTCCTCGGCCTCGACAAGCCCGAGGAGTACGGCGGCCAGGGCGGCGACTACTACACCTCGCTCGTGCTGGCCGAGTCGCTCGTGCACGCGCGTTCCGGCGGCCTCGGCATGGGCATCGCCGTGCACACCGACATGGCCATGCCGCCGATCCTCGCGTTCGGCACCGAGGAGCAGAAGCAGGAGTGGGTGGTCCCGGCCATCGCCGGTCAGAAGATCCTCTGCCTCGGCATCACCGAGCCGGACGCGGGCTCCGACGTCAACGGGATCAAGACCCGCGCGGTCCGCGACGGCGACGACTACATCATCAACGGCTCCAAGACCTACATCACCAACGGCCACCGTGCCGACGTGATCGTGCTGGTCACGAAGACCGACACCGACGCCGGCCACGACGGCGTCACGCTGTTCCTCGTCCCGATGGACGCCCCGGGCGTCATCCGCGAGAAGCGCCTGCAGAAGCTCGGCATGCATGCGTCCGACACCGCGCTCCTGGCCTTCCAGGACGTCCGCGTCCCGGCGTCCGCCGTCCTCGGCCAGGTCGGCAAGGGCTTCTACCACATCATGTGGGAGCTCCAGGGCGAGCGCCTGATCGGCGCGGCCGGCTGCGTCGCCGCCGCGCAGCACTGCTTCGAGATGACGCTGCAGTACGCGCTGGAGCGCACCGCGTTCGGCCGCCAGATCGGCAAGTTCCAGGTCACGCGCCACAAGTTCGCCGAGATGGCCACCAAGATCGAGACCGCGCGCCAGTTGGTGTACATGACCGCGTGGCGCTTCCAGAACGGCGAGTACCCGGTCCGCGAGATCTCGATGGCCAAGCTGCACGCCTCGCGCATCTCCGTCGAGGTCGCCGACGAGTGCATCCAGATCCACGGGGGCGCGGGCTACATGAAGGAGTACGGCGTGGAGCGCGTCTGGCGCGACCTGCGGCTCAACCGCATCGGCGCGGGGACGGACGAGATCATGCTCGACGTGATCGGCCGCAGCTATGGGCTCTAGGCCCGTGGCACGTCGAGTGCGGCTCGACGTGATCGGCCGCTCGTACGGCCTGTGAGCCCCGAGCCGCCGTTCGGTGAGGAGCACGCAGCGCTGCGCGAGTCCGTGCGCCGCTTCGTGCGCGCCGAGCTGCGTCCGCACGCCGCCGAGTGGGAGCGGGCACGGTGGTTTCCCGACGACGTGTTCGGCACGTTCGCGCAGCACGGCTTCCTGGGGCTGAAGTACCCGGAGGCCTACGGCGGCCAGGGCGGCGACTTCCTGCACGAGGCCGTGCTGGCCGAGGAGCTGGCGCGGTGCGGCTCCGGCGGCCTCGCCGCGGGCGTCGGCGCGCACATCAACATCGCCACCCCGCCGATCATGAAGTTCGGCACCGAGGACCAGAAGCAGCGCTACCTCGTGCCGGCGATCGCGGGCGAGATGATCGGGGCGCTGGCGATCACCGAGCCCGACGCCGGCTCGGACGTCGCCGCGATCAAGACGCACGCGCGGCGCGTCGACGGCGGCTGGATGATCAACGGCTCGAAGATGTTCATCACCAACGGGGTGCGCGCGCACTTCTGGGTGACCGCGGTCAAGACCAGCGACGAGGGCGGCCACCACGGCCTGAGCTTCTTCCTCGTCGACCGCCAGCCGGGCGTGACGGCCTCCAAGATCGAGAAGCTCGGCTGGCACGCGTCCGACACGGCGCTCATGAGCTTCGACGACGCGTTCGTTCCCGACGAGAACCTCCTCGGCCGGGAGAACGAGGGGTTCGCGCTCATCATGGCCAACTTCCAGTGGGAGCGGCTGGTGATGGCGCTCGGCGCGGTGGGCGCGATGCAGGTCGCCTACGACAAGACCGTCGCCTTCGCCCGCGAGCGCAACGCGTTCGGCCGCCCACTGACCGGCCATCAGGTGCTGCGCCACAAGCTCGCCGACATCGCGACGACGGTCCACACCGGACGCTGCGTGACCTACGACGCGCTGCGCCGCTTCGTGGCCGGCCAGGACGCCGTCAAGGAGGTCACGATGGCCAAGCTCGCGACGCAGCGCGCGTGCTTCGACGTCATGGACACGTGCCTGCAGATCCACGGCGGGGCGGGCTACATGGAGGAGTACGAGATCGAGCGGATGGCGCGCGACGCGCGCCTGGGCCCGATCGGCGGCGGGACCGACGAGATCATGCGCGAGATCCTCGCCAAGGTCCTGGCGCTCTAGATGCCGCGCGCTGACCACGGAGCGTTCCTGTCCCGGTTGACGGGCGCGCGCGGGACAAAGCCGCACGCCGACGCTCACCGGTTGTGCGATAGCGCAACGGCGGACCGCCAGGACGTGGCGCGAGGACGAGGACGCGGCGGCCGCGGCCAGGTACGTTCGGGCCGGGGAGCGCCGGGTCCAACCGAGGAGTGTCCATCTCATGCAGCGCACCACCCGCGCAGTCGCGCCGATCCTCGGCGCCGTCCTGCTCGCCCTGTCGATCACCGGCTCGGCCTTCGCCGCCGACAAGTACGTCGCCCTCGGCGACAGCTACTCGGCCGGCAACGGCGCCAACAGCACCAACCTGAACTCGAGCTGCAACCGCAACACCTACGCCTACCCGTACCTGGTGTCCCAACAGCGCCCCAACACGGCGCTGACCTTCGTCGCCTGCTCGGGCGCCGTCACCGGCGACGTGATCAACGGCCAGGTGAACTCGGTCACGTCCGACACGAAGATCGTGACGATCACGATCGGCGGCAACGACATCGGGTTCACGAGCCTGATCCTGGCCTGCACCACGCTGGGCTGCCAGTCGCAGATCAACACCTCGAACGCGAAGATCGCCAACGAGCTGCCGGCCAAGCTCGACGCCACGTACGCCGCCATCAAGGCGCGCGCCCCGACGGCCCAGGTCGTCGTGCTCGGCTACGGCCGCCCGTTCGCCAACCGCACGTGCCTCGCGGCCACCGGCGTGTCGCTGAGCGAGGAGACGAGCCTCAACGCGCTCGTCGACAACATGAACAACACGATCCGGGCGCGTGCGCTGGCCTACGGGTTCAGCTACGCCGACGTCAACCCGTACTGGGCGGGCCATGACATCTGCGCCGGCAACCCGTTCACCAACGGCCTGACGCTGCTGCACACCGCCGACAGCTACCACCCGACGCGCAACGGCTACGCCAACGGCGACACGCCGGCCGTGCGCGCCATCGTGGGTTGACACGCGGGGCCAGGTGCCGCGTGAACGGCCTTCCAGGCCGTCTCACGCAAGGGAATCGCCCTCTGGGCGATTCCCCAGGCGCCTGGCCCGCAGCGCCAGCTCGAGCTCCAGCCGGCCCTCGGCGGTGCCCATGCGCTCGCCGAGCAGCTCGCGCAGCTGGGCGAGGCGGTAGCGAACGGTCTGCGCGTGGACGTGGAGCTGGACCGCCGTCGGCCGCACCTCGCCCTGGTGCTCGAGCCACGCGGCGAGCGTCTCCAGCAGCCGCTCCTGCGCGGCGGCCGGGAGCACGGCCAGCGGGCCGACCACGTCGGCCACCAGGCCCGCGGCCAGCGCGTGGTCGCCGAGCAGGAGGAGGTCGACCCGATGCTCGGCGGCCACGACCGGCCCGGGGCCAGGGGCGCCCGCCGCGAGCGTCAGCGCCCGCGCGGCCAGGCGCGCCGACTCGGCCGCGAACGCCGGGACGACGGCCGGCCCCACGCCGGCCCGCACGTCGGCCAGCGCCTGCAGGACGACCGTGCGCCGGCCCGGGCCGTCGGGGTCGCCGACCAGCGCCCAGCCGATGCCGTCGACGCGCGCGACCAGCGCGTCGGACGGCAGCTTGGACGCCACGCGCGCGACGCGCTCGTCGCGGAACGCGACGACCGCCAGTTGCGCCGGCAGGCGCCACCCCGCGTCCGCGGCCGCGTCGAGCAGCTCGGCGTCCGACACCGACGGGCGGCGCACGGCCAGCTCGACCAGCCGGCGGCGCGCATCGACGCGCTCCACCGCCGCCATCGACTGCTCGTAGGCGTAGCCCTCGACGGTCGCGGCGCAGAGCTGGTCGATGTAGGCGAAGATCGAGTCGGCCAGCGCGTAGAGCGTCCGCGGCTCGACGCCGGCGCCATGCCCCGTCTCCGCCATCCCCCGCCATGCGGCCTGCGCGCCGACCCGGTAGGCGGCCAGCACCGAGCCCAGCGACCGCCCGGCCCGCAGCTCGCTGCGCCCGAAGTCGAAGAACACGTCGTGGCCCGGCAGCTGGTCGCGCGACCCGGACTCCAGCAGCTCGAGGAACCCGCGCAGCCCCTGCTCCACGCCGTCGCGCACGTTGCGGCGCCCGCCCCACCATTCCTCGAACGGCGGCACGGCCTCGACCACGCTGGCCAGCACCTCGTCGGTCAGGCGGGCGATCGTGGGCCGGAGCACGTCCACGACCGCCGCCACCCGAACCTCCTGCGTCTCCACGACCCACTCCTCCTCCGAACCCGGGACGACCGTATCCCACTTGCCTGCGCGCGTGTGAGAGATCGTCCGAGCACCGGCGCGAACTAGGATCCCCGCGACTGACCTTGGATTCGGAGAAGGAGACGCGCATGGGAGTCCTCGACGACAAGGTGGCCATCGTCACCGGCTCGGCCCGCGGCATCGGCCGGGCGACCGCGGAGCTGCTCAGCGCCCAAGGCGCCAAGGTGGTCATCAACGACCTCGACGGCGACGTCGCGCAGCAGACCGCCTCGGAGATCGCGGGCGAGACGGCCGTCTTCGCGGGCGACCTCACCAAGGGCGACGCGCCGGACCAGCTCGTCCAGACGGCGATCGACGCCTGGGGCAAGGTCGACATCGTCGTCAACAACGCCGGCTACACCCTCGACGCGCCGATCCACAAGATGAGCGACGACTGGTGGCAGCGGATGCTCGACATCCACGTCACGGTCCCCTTCAAGGTCATCCGCGCGGCGGCGCCGCACCTGCGCGAGCCGGCCAAGGCCGAGCGCGAGCAGGGCGTCGAGGTCTTCCGCAAGATCGTCAACATCTCGTCGACCTCGGGCACGATGGGCAACGCGGGCCAGGCCAACTACAGCGCCGGCAAGAACGCGGTCGTCGGGCTCACGCGCACGCTGGCCAAGGAGTGGGGCCAGTTCAAGATCAATGTCAACGCGGTGGCCTTCGGCTACATCGAGACGCGCCTGACCGCCTCCAAGGACGGTGAGAACCAGATGGAGATCGACGGCGAGACGGTGCAGCTGGGCATCCCCGACCAGCTGCGCGGCATGGCCTCGATGCTGATCCCGCTCGGCCGCCCGGGCACGCCCGAGGAGGCCGCCGGCGGCGTCTTCTTCCTGTGCTCGCCCTGGAGCGACTTCGTCCACGGGCAGGTGCTCAACGTCACCGGCGGGCAGTTCACCGGCATGACGACATGACCACGCCGGCCGCGATCTCGGTGGTGCGGGAGGAGGACCTGGACGATCTCCTCCCGCTCATGCGGGCCTACTGCGACTTCTACGAGGCGAACCCGAGCGACGAGGCGCTGCTGGCCATGAGCCGCGCGCTGATCGCCGATCCACAGCGCGAAGGGGTTCAGCTGGTCGCCCGAACCGGCCCGCCCACCCACGGCGCCGCCGTCGGGTTCGCCACCGTCTTCTGGACGTGGCAGACGCTGAGCGCGTCGCGGGCGGCGGTGATGAACGACCTGTTCGTCGCCGAGCACGCGCGCGGCACGCGGATCGCCGACGCGCTGATCGCGGCGTGCGGCGACGAGGCGCGCGAGCACGGCGCAGCGCACCTGACCTGGCAGACCGCGAAGGACAACCTGCGCGCCCAGGCCGTGTACGAGCGGGTCGGCGGGCGGCGCTCGGAGTGGCTGGACTACGACCTGCCGGTCGGCCGCACCATCCGCGACGAGTAGCCTCGCCTCCATGAAGGTCATCAGGCCCGGCGGCGCACCGCACGAGGAGCCGCGCGGCGTCGTCGGCGGTCACGAGGTCTCGCGCGCGACGACGGGCACCGACTCCAACATCTTCATGGGGATCTTCCGGCTGCCGGCCGGTGCGCGCTCGCGGCCCCACTTCCACGCCAACTGCGAGAGCGCGTGCTACATGCTGAGCGGGCGCATGCGGATCATGTGGGGCGACAAGCTCGAGCACGTCGTGGAGTTGGAGCGCGGCGACATGCTGTACGTCCCTCCGCACGAGACGCACGTGCTCGAGAACCCGTCGACCGACGAGGACGCCGAGTACGTCGTCGCACGCGACTCGCCCACCGAGGACGCCGTCGAAGTCCCGTGGGCGCGGCGATGAGGCTGCGCGTCGTGGAGGGCGAGTACGCCGTCTGCCGGCTGGCGGCCGACGCCGACGCGCCGGCGGTGCCGCCGCGCGGCACGGGCTTCTGGTCGCTGACCGAGGTCGGTGAGGAGCGCTCGCTGGTCTGCCTCGAGGACCTCGCGCCGCAGGACGGCGACGGGACCGTGGTGCTGCGGGGCTGGCGCATCCTCGAGGTCGCCGGGCCGCTGGACCTCGCGCTGACCGGCGTGCTGGCGTCGCTCGCCACGCCGCTGGCCGACGCGGGCGTGCCGATCTTCCCGATCGCCACGCACGACACGGACTGGATCCTCGTGCCTGGCGCGCAGCTCGGCGCCGCGGTGTCGGCGCTGCGCTCCGCGGGGCACGAGACGGTCACGTTGCGCTAGCCCGGCCGGGCGCTGCGCCGGGTGGCGCAGCGCCCGCCTCCCCGTGGAGGTCGCGATCGCTCAGACGGTCTTCGTGATCGCCTGGCCTCCGGGCGCGACGACGAACCACGGCGCGCCGAAGCCGTTGCTGTTCTGCCCGGACGTGTCGCCGGCGGCCGTGTCACCGGCGAACCGGTACAGCGGGTGGCCCGCGTAGGTCACCTGCGTCGAGCCGTCGGAGCGCTTGGTAGTTCCGAGCAGCGAGGACTTCACGGCGCCGCCGGCCTTCGGCGCGCCCGACGTCGTCACCGGCGGCCAGGCCTGCGCACACGCGCCGTCGCACGTGCTCGCCTTGCCGGTGTCGGCCTGCCACAGGTACAGCGTGCGGCCCTGGGAGTCGACGAGCATCGCGCCGAGCCCGTGGTCGGCGGTCGAGATCGTCGCGGCCTTCGCGCTGGGCGTGGCCTTCGGGGCCGGCGCGTTGCCGTAGATGTTGGACGAGCCGCTGGAGTTGGCGGCGTTGCTGTTGCCGGCGGCGCTGCCGCTGCCGCCGCCGCTGCTGCCGCACCCGGCGGCGAGCGCGACGACCGCGACGAGCACGGGCAGGAGGGTGAGGGGACGCTTCATGGATGGCTCCGGGAAATCGGGGAGGAGAGGACCATTGCCTGTAGGACACCGCCGGCGACGGATCCTTCCGGGGCGGGGGCCGATTTCCGGTGTCCGCCGCCGGCCTCAGCCGGGCCGCACCTGATCGAAAGTCCTGATCGAACGTGTCGGTGTAGCTTTCCCGGCCGCGCAGTGGTAGACCCGCGCCCTCATGAGGCTGAGCCCTGTCCTGCTGTCAGCGATGCTGGCGGTGGCGGCGGTGTCGATCGTCGCCGTCTTCCTGCACAACGCGGCTCCGAAGCCGGGGCCGTGCGACGACGCCGATGGCAGCGCGCAGCGGGGTCTCACCGCGCAGGCCCAGCGAGCCTACGCCGGGCTCCTGAAGGACGATCCCACCCGGCTCTGCGCCGTCCACGGGATGCGCCGGGTCGCGGCCGAGCTGTGCCGGCGGGCCGGCGTCATGCACGTCTGGAACGCCGACGAGGAGGCGCGGCGGGTCTACACCGCGCTGCTGCGGTCAGACCTCCCCGACTGGGACGAGGGACACCGCGGCGCCTGGAACGTGCGGTGTGCGCTCAACGGCCTGCGCGCGCTGCCGGACCCGACGCCCGCGAGCTGCGATGCCCCCTGCGTGGGGCCGCCGGGGCCGGCCGGCGCGGACGGGACGGACGGGACGGACGGCACCGACGGTACGGATGGCAGCGACGGGACGGATGGCACCGACGGGACGGACGGCACCGACGGGACGGACGGCACCGACGGCACCGACGGGACGGACGGCACCGTCGGCGCTCGCGGACCGCGCGGGTACCGGGGGCCGCGCGGCTACCAGGGTCGGCGCGGGCCGCGCGGAGACGGCGCCTACGACGGCTCATGCACGAAGGCGAGCTGCCCATGGCAAGGCTGACGCTCGACGCCGCCTTCGTCGCCGCCGACGTGCGCGCGGCGATCGACGAGTGGGTCACGCACGCCGAGCAGTGGGTCGGCGACCTGTCCAGCGGCGACTTCGTGCTCCTCGTGCTGGCGGCGGTGCTCGTCTGGTGGGTGATCGCCTCGCTGCGCGCCGTGACCCGGATCGGGCCCATCCAGCTGGACGTCGTCACGCACGACGGGCCGACGGACGACGCACCCGAGGTCCAGGCGCTCACCACCCTGCTGCGCGAGCGCCTGGCCCACAGCGGCCTGACCCCGCCTCCGCAGGTCCCGGCCGGGACGCCGCAGACCGACCTGATCACGGCGATCGAGGCGAGCAACATCCCGCAGAGCGCGTGGCTGGCGAAGCTCCTGCAGCTCCTCCCGAAGCCACCCCAGCCGCCCCGCTACCAGCTCAGCGCGACGCTCCTGGGCGCCGAGCCGCCGAGCTTCTCCCCGATCGGGATCCGGTTCTGGCTGCGCCCGACGCGCGAGGGCACCCCGCTCCTCTCGACGGCGCGCGCTCCCGACTACACGGCCGCGGTCGATCGCGCGGCAGCGGAGATCTTCGTGCACATCTCCAATGAGGCGGCACACGTCTTCCCGACCTGGGCCCGGTGGCGCGACCCGCGGGCGTGCGAGGCGTACGTGGACGGGATCTCGGCGCAGCGCAGACACGATCTCGAATCGGCGCACGACCGCTTCGCCGCCGCCGACAAGATCGAGCCGACCAACGCGCTGGCGCGCCTCCAGCTCGCCAACCTCGACGAGCTCAAGGCCCTGGACCGGCCCGCGCAGCAGGCGAGCGTCCTGCGCCGCTACCTCGACCTCGCGATGGAGCGCACCGAGCTCGTGGAGCCGCGGTACCGCGCGAGCGTCCTGGCCGGGGTGATCGCCAGCGCGATCAAGCCGGCGCCGGCCCCCGGCCAGGAGGCCCAGCGCGCGGCGATGGTCTCCGACGTCGCCGTCGCCCTGCGCGTCGTGTCGCCGATCAGCTCGGGCGGGCTCACCACGCTGCTGGAGGCGCTCGCCGCCCGTGAGTCGGAGGCCACGTTCGCGCTCCTGCAGCCGTGGTACGTCCTCGTGTCACGGCGGCGCCCGCGCCACCGCTTCGAGCTGCAGGGCTTCGCGCGCCGCCGGCTCATGACCACGGTGCGGATCTCGCGGCACTCCCTGGCGGTGCGGCGGGTGGCGACCGTGGACACCCCGCGCGAGGCGTTCGAGGACCGCGGCCGCCGGTTCCTGGTCCGTGTCGTCCATCTCTGGCTGGGACGGCCGTTCTGCGGCTGGCAGGCGTTCTACAACGCCGGATGCTTCTACGCGCTGCTGGCCCAGCACCGGTCCGGCGAGCAGGCCCGCAGGCTCCGCGGCCGCGCCTACCGCTGCCTCGAGCACGCCGCCGAGGAGGCGGGAGCCCAGCTGCCGGCGAAGTGGATGATCGAGAGCGACCCCGGCCTGACCAGCCTGCGGGACGCCCAAGAGGCGCGCTGGTCCCTGCTGGCTCGGCGCGTGCTCGGCCAGGAGGTGGTCCTGAGCGGCTATCCGGCCAGTCCGTGGATCGCGCCGCGGGCGCGCCGCTACGCCTGGTCCTCCGTGGCCGTGCTTCTCGGCCTGACGTTCGCGGCGTCGCTGGCGGCCTGGGTGCTCGCCGGCTGGCTGTCGTGGCCGGCGCAGCTGGCGCTGCTCGGCGCCGCCGGCGCCGGCGCGGCCTACGCCTGGTACCGCGCCGGGCGCGCGGCGCGGGAGACGGAGTTCCACCGGCTCCCGTCGGAGGCGCCCGCCGGCTAGGAGACCGGTGAGGCGGCGGTCTTGCCGGCGCGCGGGTCGGCCAGCGGCGTCAGCCGCGCCTCGATCTGCGGGCGCTGGGACTCGAACTGGGGCGGCAGGATGATCTTGCGGCCCAGCTCCTCCAGCGGCGAGTCGATGGTGAACCCCGGCGCGTCGTCGGCGATCTCGAAGAGGACGCCGCTCGGCTCGCGGAAGTAGATGGACTTGAAGTACGTGCGGTCGATGATCCCGCTCGTCCGCACGCCCGACTCCTCGAAGCGCTCCTGCCACCGCGGATGCTCGGCCACGCTCGTCCCCCACGCAACGTGGTGCACCGAGCCGCCGCTCTGGCGGCCGCGCTCGGTCGGCGCCGGGTCGTAGGCGATCGAGCCGCCGCGCGCGTCGCCGCGCAGCGTCCAGGTGTCCTCGCCCGTCTTCTCGGCGCCGAGGATCTTCTCCAGCAGGGCGCCGCTGCGCTCCGGCTGGTCTGAGTAGGCGCGGACCCCGTCGAAGCCCTGGAGCGCGTGCTCGGCCGGGATCTCGGGGTGCTCGGCGGCCAGCGGCGCGTCGCCGCCGGCGTTGACGACCAGCTCGTGGTCGAGGCCCTCGGGGTCGCTGAAGCGCACCGAGCCGGCGTCGCCGCGGGCGACCGGGACCTCGAGCAGCGCGAGGCGCTCGGCCCAGAAGTCCAGCGCCTCCGGGGAGCCGACGCGCCAGACGATCCGGTGGATCATCCCGGCGCCCGGGCGGCCCGGGATCGCGTGCGGGTACTCGAAGAACGTCATCTCCGAGCCGGGGTGGCCCTGCTCGTCGGCGTAGAACAGGTGGTAGACCGTCGGGTCGTCCTGGTTGACGGTCTTGGCCACCAGGCGCAGGCCGAGCACCCGCGTGTAGAAGTCGAGGTTGCGCCGGGCGTCGCCGGTGATGGCGCTGATGTGATGGATCCCCTGGAGCTGCATGGTCGACCTCCGACGCGCGAGAGAAGTAGTTGCGGGCGCAATTATAGCGCGGAACCCGCGGTCAGACCAAGGGTGCTCTCAGGCTGCGGCGGGCGCAACACCGGGCGTGAAGACGCACCCGGTGAAGTAGTCGCCGCCCGGCGAGGCCAGGAACGCGACGAGCTCGGCGAGGTCGGCGTCGCGGGCCCCGGCGCGCGGCACGATCGCCGTGGTCCGCACGCCCAGGCGCGCCCACTCGATCGAGAGCGTGCGGGCGGCGTTCTCCAGCGCGGCGCCCACGGCGGTCGCGTGCACGCCGGCGTCGGCGCCGGGCGCGACGAGCACGACCTTGCCGCCCGCCGGGTCGTCGCCCTCGGCCGCGGTCCACCCTGCGTTGACCGTCGCCCGGACGGCGTTCCAGCTGCCGTCGACGGCGGTGCGCAGCGCGGCCATCCCGCCGCCGGCCGCCACGAACGGCGTCGCCGCGTCGACGACCAGCACGTCGATCCGGCCGAGGCCGGCGACCGCCGCGCCGACCGCCTCCTCGTCGTCGAGGTCGGCCTCCAGCGCGAGCACCGTGGCGCCGAGCTCGGCGGCGCGTGCGCGCAGCGGCGCGCCGCCGCCGGCGACGCAGACGCGCAGGCCGTCGAGGACGCCGGGACGCAGCACGTCGAGCACGGACCGGACCCTACAAGTACGGTCTGCGCCATGGAGCTCCCGACGCCCCGCCCGGCCGACCTCCCGCTGAGCGGTGCCGCGCCGGCGGGCGGCGGCGTGCGGGTCCACCCCCTGCGCACCGCGCAGATGAAGGCGATGCCCGACTTCTACGCGCGGCCGAGCGGCCCGGGGCCGCTGGGGATCCTGCGCGGCATGGGGCTGCACCGCCCGCGGTCGCAGTGGTTCTGGGTGCCGATCCCCGCGTTCCTGGTCGAGCACCCGCAGGCCGGGCCGATCCTGATCGACACCGGGATGCACGAGCAGGTCGCCACCGACGTCGGCGCGGCGCTCGGCCGCCTCGCGAAGCTCGCGTTCACCATCGACATGGCGCCCGAGTGGGCGGTGCCGGCGCAGCTGCGCGAGCGCGGGATCGACCCCGCCGACCTCGCGCTGATCGTCATGACGCACCTGCACTACGACCACGCGAGCGGCCTGTCGCAGTTCCCCGGCGCGACCGTCGTGGTCG
>NZ_DATHDY010000058.1:0-47038 GCF_035318805.1 Baekduia sp. | reverse complement strand
GACTACGTGATCAGCCTCTGCGACCGCGTGCGCGAGGTGTGCCCCGAGTTCCCCGGCCACCCGAGCGTCGCGCACTGGAGCATGCCCGACCCAGCGCGCGCGGCCGACGACGACGAGGCCGGCTACGCCGCCTTCCAGCGCATCGCGACCGAAGTCGCGGAGCGCGTCTCGCTCCTGCTCGAGTCCCTCGACCACACCCCGATCGGAACCGGAGCTGAACATGCCCGACGATGATCTCGTCAACGTCCGCTACATCGTCGACGACGTCGACGCCGCGATCGACTTCTACACCAACAAGCTCGGCTTCGCGCTGCTGACCCACCCCGCTCCGCCGTTCGCCGACGTCGTGCGCGGCCGGCTGCGGCTGCTGCTCAGCGGCCCGACCAGCTCCGCCGGACGACCGCTGCCCGACGGCACCACGCCGACCCCAGGCGGATGGAACCGCATCCACCTCATCGTCGAGGACATCGCCGCCGAGGTGGCGCGCCTACGTGCGGCCGGCCTGACGTTCCGCAGCGAGATCATCTCGGGCCCGGGTGGCCAGCAGATCCTCACCGAGGATCCGTCGGGCAACCCGATCGAGCTCTTCCAGCCCGCCGCTCGCGCGGACCCGGCTCAGCGCCGCGGCTGAGCTTGACCGCTCACGCGGCCCTCACTGCGCTCGCGCGTATGCGGCGACACGCGGCTCCGGCACACGGGCGCCTGACGCGCGACGCTGTCGCCGAGCGCAGGCACCGCCGACACCGCGGCCCGACACCGCCCACCGATGCGCGGTCGGTCGCGGCATCTCGCAGGCGGCGGCGCAACCCCGTCGCGCCACGTGCCCGGTACCGTGCCTATCAATCAACGACCTACATCGCCGAGCTCGTCCTGCCGTCCGGCCGGCGCGTGCCGCTGCCGGCGCTTCGTCTCGGCCGAGGGACCCCAAGCGCAGGCCGGACGATCGCCATCGACGCGCGCCTCGTCGCGAGCGTCCGCCTCGTCGGCGCCACGCCCGCATCTGGGACAGCGTCGAGCATCCGCCGGCACGATCCAGATGCGCGGGCCCGAGGATCAGCGCATGCGCGGATCGACGTAGATGTCGTCGATCGCGGTGGTACCGGTGAGCGCAGTGAAGCGCAGGGACAGTTTCGCAGTGCCATTCGACAGCAGGCCGGCGGCAATGGAGCCGGTCAGCATCGGCAGCGTCGGAGACCACGTGCTGTTGAGCGTGATGACGCCGACGGGCAGCGGGACCGACAGGTTCAGCGGCGGCAGCTTGTAGACCGCCTGCACCAGAACGGTGCCGAGGCCCTGGGTGTTCTTCGCGAAGAGGCGGAACGTCGGGTAGCTCGTGTTCACGCAGGTCGAAGGCGTCTGGATGCTCTCGCCGGGCGAGAGCGCCAGCGCATGGCCGGCGCCGCCGGCGCCACCGACGACAGCGGCGCCACGGCTGACCGACCAGCCCGCGAGCGAGCTCTCGAAGTCGCCGCCGGAGATGAGCTTGTAGCTCGCGCTGTCGCCAAAGGACGCGAACGGCTGCGACAGGGTGGCGTTGTCACACGCCCCCGTGGCGACGAGCGCAGCCTGCGCAGAGGCAGACCCGAGCAGGGTGAAGCCGAAGCCGGACAAGACGGCGGCCGCGGCGATCAGCGGCCTCGACGTGTCGACGCGGACGGGCAGATTCAAGCGCAAGGCAGATCCTCCGGGAAACGGTGACCCTTGGCGGCCGAGCCATCTCGCAGCGGTTGCGAGACCTCTAGCTTTGCGCCCCCGCCTCGCGACGGGTTTGCCCTGAGCTGGGATGTCCCGATGGTCGTCGGCGGGAGCTTTGCGCAGCATTCGCGCGCTTCGGATTTCTGGACACCTGTTCGATCAAATCCATCAAGTGGGGCTCCGCAGCGTCGATCACCCCGGGAGATCCATGTCCGACGCGACCCTTGCCACCGAACGCACCCGGGCGTACTTCACGCAGCGCACGCAGCGGTTGGCGGCTCGCGAGCTGCGCGCTGAGCTGCTCATGGGCCTGGCCTTCCTGTCGGCCGGGCTGCTGCTGGCCGTCACGGGCGGCCCGCACGGCACTGGCTCGACGCCGGTCGTCCTGGCCTACGTCGTCAGCCTGGCCGCGGTGAGCCGTGTGCAGTTCGACATCGGCGCCGGCTTCACCGTCCCGACGCAGGTCGTGTTCCTCCCGCTGCTGTTCCTCGTGCGGCCGGGGCTCGTCCCGCTGCTCGTCGCCGGCGCCCTCGTGCTGGCGCAGCTGCCCGAACTCGTGCGCGGCCGCGTGCCCGCGTCGCGCGTGCTCAGCGCGCCCGCCAACGCATGGTTCGCCATCGGCCCCGCGGCCGTCTTCGTCTGGCTCGACCACGGGGACGACGTGTTCTCCCGGCCAGCCGTCCTGCTGGCCGCGATCGCCGCGCAGATCGTGTGCGACTTCGGCGCGAGCGCGACGCGCGAGCAACTCCTCGAGGGTGTCACGCTCCGAGAGCTCGTCGAGGAGTCGCGCGACGTCTGGATGATCGACCTCGCCCTGACGCCCCTCGGGCTCCTCCTCGCGCAGGCGACGGCACAGGAATGGTGGGCGATCCTCCTGGTCGCGCCGCTGTTCGGGTTGTTGAAGCGGTTCTCCGCCGAGCGACGCGTGCGCCTCGAGCAGCTGATCGAGCTCAACGACGCCTACCGCGGCACGGCGCTGGTCCTCGGCGACATCGTCGAGGCCGACGACACCTACACCGGCGAGCACACGCGCGGCGTCGTCCAGCTCGCCCTCGAGGTCGCGCGCGAGCTCGGCCTCGACTCCGTGCGCTGCCGGACCGTCGAATTCGGCGCGCTCCTGCACGACGTCGGCAAGATCGCGGTGCCGAAGGAGATCATCAACAAGGCCGGCCCGCTGGACGACGGCGAGTGGGCGATCATCCGGACGCACACCATCGAGGGCCAGCGGCTGCTGGACCGCGTCGGCGGGATCATGCGCGAGGTCGGCCAAGTGGTGCGCGGCTCGCACGAGCGCTGGGACGGCAATGGCTATCCGGATGGGCTCGTGGGCGAGCAGATCCCGCTGGAGTCGCGGATCGTCTCGACCTGCGACGCGTTCAACGCCATGACGACGACGCGCTCCTACCGCCAAGCGATGCCGACCGCCGAGGCGATCGCCGAACTGCAGCGCTGCAGCGGCGCGCAGTTCGACCCCCAAGTCGTCGACGCCGTCCTGCGCGTCGTCGCGCGCGGCTGACGCACGACGCACCGCGCGCGCTGAGTCCGGGCAGGGCGGTCTGCTAGGAATGGCCGACCAGCAGAGTCGGGCCCCCCATCCATTCGGCCGGCTTCCGGGTGTTTGCGACGTCGTCAGCCAACGACATCAGCGGATTTTGCGCCGCCATCACGCGATGACCCGCTTGGTGCAGCCTCGGGATTATGACCTACCAACCGCGCGCTCCGGCTAACGCCCCAACGCGTGTTAGATTGTCGCGATGGCCGATGATCGCTGTGACCTCCTCTGCCTCGATCTCGAAAAGGCCGAGGCGCTGCGCGCCCAGGTCCTTCCTCTCGAAGCCGCCGAGCGGGCCGCCCGCGACGCCAAGGCCCTGGCCGACCCGACGCGCGTGATGCTCGCCGCCGCCCTGGCCGCCACCGATGAGCTGTGCGTGTGCGATCTCGCGTGGATCTCAGGGCGCGCGGAGAACCTCGTCTCCCACCATGTGCGCGCGCTGCGCACCGCGGGCATGGCCACTTCGCGGCGCGACGGCAAGATGGTCATGTACTCGATGACCGAGCGGGGCAAGGCGTTGCTGGCGACGATCTCCGATGTCGAGATGGCGTCATGACGCCGCCGATCGATCTACCGATGCTCCCGGCCGCCGCCGAGCCCGAGGCCGTCGCGCCGGCGGTGCCGGAGTCCGACGAGGTTCGCCGCTTCCGGGTCGACGGCATGGACTGCGCGGCGTGTGCCAAGACGGTGCAGAAGACCGTCGCAGCCCTCGACGGCGTAGCCACCGCCGAGGTCTCGTTCGGGACGGCGACGATGTTCGTCGCCGGCGACGCGCCCGACGCCGACGTCCTGCGTGCCGTCAGCCGCGCCGGCTACCGCGCGCAGGCCGCCGATCGTGCTACGGCTCACGCCGCGGCGCCGTTCTGGCGCCGCGACGTGCGCGCCCTATCGACCACCGCCTCGGTGGCACTGCTGGTCGCCGCTGTCATCGCGAGCCTGGCCTCGGCCCCACGCGCCGTCGCCGAGCCTTTGTACTTGGTGTCGATGATCGTGGGCGGCCGGCCGATCGCCCGCGCAGCCTGGGCCGCGCTGCTGCGCCGCTCGCTGGACATGAACGTGTTGATGACGCTCGCCGCCGTCGGCGCGGTCGGCATCGGCGCCTACGCCGAGGGCGCGTGGGTCCTGGTCCTCTTCGCGGTCGGGACCGGGCTTGAGGCCATGGCCCTGGAGCGCAGCCGCCGCTCGGTCCGCGCCCTGATGGACCTCGCGCCCGCCCAGGCGCGTGTGCTCGTCGACGGCCGCGAGCAAGTTGTAGGGGTCGACGCGGTCGCGGTCGGCGACGACGTCGTGGTGCGCCCGGGCGAGCGCCTGCCCCTGGACGGCACGGTGGCCGACGGATCATCGAGCGTGGATCAGGCGCCGATCACCGGCGAGTCGGTGCCCGTCGACAAGCAGCCGGGCGACAGCGTCTTCGCCGGCACGCTGAACACCACCGGCGCGCTGACCATCAAAGTCTCGCGCACCTCGGCCGACTCGACGCTCTCGCGCGTCGCCGCACTGGTCGAGGACGCCCAGGGCAGCCGCGCGCCGGCCGAGCGCTTCATCGACCAGTTCGCCCGCATCTACACGCCGCTGGTCTTCCTCGCCGCGCTGCTGCTCGCCAGCGTCCCGCTGGCCTTCGGCGGCGAGCTGGACACCTGGCTCTACCGCGCGCTCGCGCTGCTGATCGTCGCCTGCCCCTGCTCGCTGGTGATCTCGGTTCCTGTCGCGGTCGTCTCGGCGATCGGCGCCGCCGCCCACCGAGGCATCCTCATCAAGGGCGGCGCCGCGCTCGAGGAGCTGGCTCGCGTCGACCTCGTCGTGCTCGACAAGACCGGGACCCTCACCCTCGGGCTGCCGCAGCTGCGCACCATCGCCCCGGCCGGCGCCGTGACCGAGGACGAGGCACTGGCCCTGATGGCCGCCGTCGAGGCCCGCTCCGAGCACCCGCTCGCCGCCGCCATCCGCCGCGCCGCCCGCGAGCGCGACCTGCACGTCGACCCGGTCGAGGACTTCGAGTCACTGCCTGGTCGCGGCGCCCAGGCGCGCGTCGGTGGCCGCGAGCTGTGGGCCGGCGGCCCTCG
Source organism: Baekduia sp. (assembly GCF_035318805.1). Taxonomy (GTDB): domain Bacteria; phylum Actinomycetota; class Thermoleophilia; order Solirubrobacterales; family Solirubrobacteraceae; genus Baekduia. The sequence continues at coordinate 41,728 of NZ_DATHDY010000058.1, read as the reverse complement.
CTTGGCGACCGAGAGGACCGGTGACGACGTGGCGCAGCTCGCCGAGCTCCACGAGGCCGGACAGACCGCGCTCGCGCTCGGAGAGGGCGACCGGCTGCTCGCGACCTTCGGCCTGGCCGACCAGCAGCGTGCCGAAGCGGTGGAGCTCGTCGCGCAGCTCCGCGAGGCCGGCGTGCCGCGCGTGGTCATGCTCACCGGCGACGCCGAGCCCGTCGCCCGCGCCGTCGCACACGAGGCAGGCGTGGGCGCGTGGCGCGCCGGGCTGCTGCCCGAGGACAAGCTGACCACCGTCACCGAGCTGCAGAACCAAGGCAATGTCGTTGCCATGGTCGGCGACGGCGTCAACGACGCCCCCGCCCTCGCCGCCGCGCGCGTCGGCGTCGCGATGGGGGCCGCCGGCTCCGACGTCGCGTTGCAGAGCGCCGACCTCGCGCTGATGTCCGACCGCCTCGACCGGCTCCCCGAGGCCATCGACCTCGCCCACAAGGCCCGGTCGATCATGCGCGTCAACGTCGTCGCCTCGCTGGCGGTCAAAGGCGCGTTCGTCCTGCTCGCGCCCTTCGGGCTCGTCACCCTCGTGCTCGCCGTCGCCGCGGACATGGGGATGTCGCTCGCGGTAACCCTCAACGCCATGCGGCTCTTGCGCGGCACACGCCGGCCGGTCGCGGTGGCGGAGCCAATCGCCGAGCCTGCCGAGGTCTGCGACGACGCGTGTTGTGCGAAGCCATCAGCCGCCAGCTGATCAGGCCTGCCGCGCCGCGGGTCTGGGACGACGAGGCTGACCGGACAGCGACCCACATCGCCGACGTCGTCGTCCACACCGAGCCGTAGCCGTGCGTCAGCTCACTCCTTGACGCCCAGCAGCACGTCAGACGCCTTGATGATCGCTGTCACCTCCGTGCGCTCCGCGATGCCGAGCTCGGCCGCCGCCTCGGTGGTGATCGAGGCCACCCTAGGCCCCGCAGAAGCCGCGCAGGTCGCGCGTGATCGCGACGACGCCGATCAGCGTGCCCGCGTCGTCGACGACGGGGACCCGGCGGCTGCTGTGCTCGAGCGCGACGTCGCGAGCGTCGTGCGCCGGCGCCTGTCGCCTTGTCCGTCACTCGGCATGCAAGCCCAGCCACCCGCTGTGCTTTGATCGACGACATGAGCGACGTGCGAGAAGCACCGGCGGGCGACTTCGACTACGAGACGCACGGCGGCGGCTATGCCGCGCGTCGCCAACCCGACGCGCGAATCGCTGCGCTCGTCCACTCGGTCCTCGGCGAGGCGCAGACCGTCATCAACGTGGGCGCCGGCGCGGGCTCTTACGAGCCGACCGACCGCCATGTGGTCGCGGTCGAGCCGTCGGCGGCGATGCGCACCCAGCGACCGCTACATCTTGCTCCCGCACTCGACGGGACCGCCGAACGCCTGCCCTTCGACGACGACAGCTTCGACGCGGCGATGGCCACGGTGACCATCCACCAGTGGCGCGACCTCGACGGCGGCCTGCGCGAGCTGCGTCGCGTCAGCCGCGGCCCGGTCGCGATCCTCACCTTCGACGCCGACGCGCTGCTCGGCTTCTGGCTCAACGAGTACGTCCCCGAAGTCATCGCCACCGAGCGCGATCGCTTCCCGGCCATCGACCACGTCGTCACCGTCCTCGGTGGCGACGTCGAGGTCATCGCCGTCCCCGTCCCGAGCGACTGCACCGACGGCTTCGGCGAGGCCTACTACGCCCGACCTGAGGCGTTCCTGGACGACGAGGTCCGTGCAGCGCAATCGGGCTGGGTCCTCACCGACCCGGACGCGGTCGCACGCGGCATCGCCCGTCTCGCCGACGACCTCGCCGCCGGACGCTGGGACGAGCGCCACGGCCACTTGCGCAGCCAGCCTGAGCGGATCGGCGCGGTCCGGCTGATCGTCGCGCGCTGAAGCGCCGGCGCTGAGGCCCGAGCGGCTGCGCCGACCACCCCGTGCTCGCATCAAGCTGACCGACGCCCGGCAGGAGACCGCCCCGCCACATCCATAGTATGGCCACCAGGGGGGCTTGTTTCAAGCCCCCGGGTCTGCTGCATACTCGCTCGCCGCAAACGACGAACGGAGCAGCGCGATGGTACCGACGAGCATGCAGCGGCGATCGCTGGAGGCGGTCCGACGGGGATCGACACCTCCCAGCCCGATCGCTACGTGGTCGGTTTCCCCGAGATCGGCGGGACGCAGGTCTCGGTCGTCGGCGGCAAGGGCGCGCATCTGGCAGAGCTCTCGCACATCGAAGGCATCCGGGTGCCGCCTGGCTTCTGTGTGACGACGAGCGCCTTCCGGCGGATCATGGCGGAGGCCCCGTCGATCGACGATCGGCTCGATCGGCTGTCGCGTCATGACCCCGGCGACCGGGAAGCCATTCGCGGGCTCAGCGCGGAGATCCGCCGGACCCTCGAAGGGATCGCCATCCCCGACGACGTGGCGGCGGCGATCACCCGCGCGCTCGCCCGTCTTGACGAGCAGGCCGCCTACGCCGTCCGATCGAGTGCGACGGCCGAGGACTTGCCGACGGCCTCCTTCGCCGGCCAGCAGGACACGTACCTGAACGTCGTGGGGCCGGCCGCGATCCTCCAGCACGTCAGCCGGTGCTGGGCCTCGCTGTTCACCGAGCGGGCCGTGACCTACCGCCTGCGCAACGGCTTCGACCACCGCAAGGTCCACATGGCCGTCGTCGTGCAGCAGATGGTCTTCCCGCACGCAGCCGGCGTCCTCTTCACGGCCGACCCCGTCACGTCCAACCGGAAGGTCGCCTCAGTGGAGGCCGGCTTCGGCCTCGGCGAGGCCCTGGTCTCCGGCCTGGTGAAGGCGGACCTCCACAAGGTGCGGGACGGCGAAGTCGTCGCCAAGGCGGTCGCCACCAAGCGGCTGGCCATCCACGCCTCGCCGGCCGGCGGGACGCAGGAGCAGGCGATCGAGCCGGAGCGTCAGGAGCAGCCGGCATTGACGGATGCGCAGGTCATCCGGCTTGCGCAGCTCGGCCGGCGGATCGAAGCGCGTCTCGGCCGCCCCCAGGACATCGAGTGGTGCCTGGTCGACGACGGCTTCCAGATCGTCCAGAGCCGGCCGATCACCACGCTGTTCCCCATCCCCGCGGCCGACGACGGAGAGAACCACGTCTACGTCTCCGTCGGCCATCAGCAGATGATGACCGACCCCATGAAGCCGCTGGGGCTCTCCCTCTTCCAGCTGACGGCCCTCCCACGCATGCACGAGGCCGGCGGGAGGCTGTTCGTCGACGTCGCCGAGCGCCTGGCGTCGCCGACGAGCCGCGCCGCCGTCCTGGAGGCCCTGGGGAAGTCCGATCCGCTGATCGGCGACGCGCTGCAGACCATCCTCGACCGCGGCGACTTCATCCCGTCGCTCCCGGACGAGGGTCCCGGCGGGCCGCCGGCGGCCGGCGCGCCGGCCCCGATCGAGACCGATCCGGCCATCGCCGCCGAGCTGATCGAGGCCAACGAAGCTTCCGTCGCCGCGTTGCAGCGTGACATCCGGACGACGTCCGGATCGGCGCTGCTCGACTTCATCCTGGCGGACATCCAGGAGCTGAAGCGGATCCTGTTCGATCCGCGGAGCATGCAGGCGGTCATGGCCGGCATGGAGGCCACGTGGTGGCTCAACGAGCGACTGGAGGCGTGGCTGGGCGAGAAGAACACGGCCGACACGCTGACGCAGTCCGCCCCCAACAACATCACGTCCGAGATGGGGCTGGCGCTCCTGGACGTCGCCGACGTGATCCGCCCGCACCCGGACGTGGTGGCCTTCCTGCACGACTTCAAGGACGAGGACTTCCTGGACGAGCTGGCCGAGCTGCCCGGCGGGCGGGAGGCGCGCGACGCCATCCGGGCCTACCTCGACAAGTACGGCATGCGCTGCGTCGGCGAGATCGACATCACGAGGCCGCGCTGGAGCGAGCGTCCCACCACGCTCGTGCCGTTGATCCTCAGCAACATCAAGAACTTCGAGCCGGGCGCCGGCGAGCGGCGCTTCGAGCAGGGGCGGCAGGAGGCGTGGAACAAGGAGCGGGAGCTGCTGGAGCGCTTGCGCGCCTTGCCGGGCGGAGAGGGGAAGGCCGAAGAGGCCAAGCGGATGATCGACCGCGTCCGGACCTTCGTCGGGTACCGGGAGTATCCGAAGTACGGCATCGTCAGCCGCTACTTCGTGTACAAGCAGGCCTTGCTGGAAGAGGCCGAGCGCCTCGTCCAGGCCGGCGTGCTTCGTGAGCGGGAAGCGATCTTCTCCCTCACGTTCCAGGAGCTCCACGACGTCGTGCGCACGAACCACGTGGATGAGCGCCTCATCGCCCAGCGCAAGGATGCGTTCCGGTCGTATCAAGCGCTCACACCGCCCCGGGTGCTCACGTCGGAAGGCGAGGTCATCGCCGGGGCCTACAAGCGCGACAACTTGCCGAGCGGCGCGCTGATCGGCCTGCCGGTCTCCGCCGGGACCATCGAGGGGCGGGCCCGCGTCATCCTGGACATGGCGGAGGCCGAGCTCGAACCGGGCGACATCCTGGTCACGGCCTACACGGACCCCAGCTGGTCTCCCCTGTTCGTCGCGATCACGGGTCTCGTGACGGAGGTGGGGGGCCTGATGACCCACGGCGCAGTCATCGCACGGGAGTACGGCTTGCCGGCCGTCGTGGGGCTGGAGCATGCCACCCGGCTGATCCGGGATGGGCAGCGGATCCGCGTGCATGGAACGGACGGGTACGTCGAGATCCTGCCCTAGGCACCCCTGCCGCGACTCCGCATCGTGGTCGCTGACGCTGTTCGCCGACAGCGGATGGCTTGGCGGCCCGGGGTCAAAGGACGGCTTGCTTGAGATGCTCGCGCAGGCGGAGTAGGGACGACTGGCCGCCGCGCCGGATGATGTGAAAGGCATCCTGAAGCCAGCGGACTGTCACTGTCGGACTTCCTCGGGATCACCACTAGGCGGTCCGAACCAGGTCATGAGAGCGTCAGGGAGCTCGGCATGGCCGAGGTCCCCCACCCAGGCGACATATCCGTCGGGCCGGATCAACACGGCAGTGGGGGCGGTGACCTCGCCAAGGACCGGGAGTTCCCACCTACCGGTATATGTGGCGTCGATCATCTGAACCCGGTCCGCCCACGGCGTGATGTCGAAGCCGCCGAGCTCACCGAGGTTGAGGAGCACGGGCCGGGCATCGTGGAGCAGGGTGTACACCCGCAGCGGGCCGTCCGCGGTGACCAGGTCGAGATCGGGCATGCGCCGCCCGAGCAGCGGGTGCCCCGCGCCGAGGTCGTAGTGGATGTCCAGTCCGGACAGCCTCGCGGCGACCCGCTTGCGGGCGTCGTCGATGCTCAGCAGGTCGCCGATGACGTCGCGCAAGGCGTCGATACGGGCGTCCTCGCGAGCGAGCGCGGTCAGCGCCATCGTGGTCTTCACCACCCGCGCGCCGACCGGATGCCGCTCGGCGTGGTAGGTGTCAAGCAGGCTTTCCGGTGATGTCCGCTTGACCACCTGGGCGAGCTTCCATCCCAGGTTCACCGCATCCTGCACGCCGGTGCCGAGCCCCTGTCCACCCATAGGCGTATGTACGTGTGCGGCGTCGCCGGCCAGCAGCACTCGTCCTTCCCGATAGGACGCCGCCTGCCGGCTCATATCGGTGAACCTCGAGATCGACGTGGCACTGCGCAGCCCGTAATCGGTCCCCCGCACGGCGACGAGCAGCCGGCTGAGATCACGCAGGGTCGGCTCACCGGTCAGCCCGAGCTGCTCTTCTCTCACCACGACCCCCACGCGTCCGTCGTCGAGCGGGCCGAGGGCATGGATGCCCTCGTCGTCGCGGCGGATGCCCAGCTCCGGTTCTCCGTCCATCTCGACCTCGGCGATCAACGAGCTGGTCGACGGATCCCACCCCGGGAACTCGATGCCGGCCGCCTTGCGGATCAGACTGCGTCCTCCGTCGCACCCGACGAGATACTCGGCCCGCAGCGACTCGCCGTCGGACAGCCCGACGTCGACACCGGTGTCGTCCTGCGCGAACCCCGTCACCTCGCGGCCGCGGTAGATCGTCACCGGCAGCTCGTCGACCCAGCCGGCGAGTATGCGCTCGATGTGGTTCTGCAACAGCGCGAGCACGTAGTTGTGCCGGGTGGGGAAGTCGCTGATCCCCATCTGGACGCCGGCGAACTCCCCCCAGACCTGAACCACCTGCCCCTCCGAGAGGAACCGATCAGCGACTCCACGCTGATCGAGAACCTCGATCGTGCGTGAGAGCAGGCCGCGCGAGCGCGAGGCGGCGAGCTCATGGCCCGCGCGCCGCTCCACGATCGCGACGTCGACCTTCGCCAGCGCCAACTCGGCCCCCAACATCATCCCCGTCGGACCGCCTCCGGCGATCACCACCGCGTGCTCAGTCATCGCCACACTCCGGCCGCATACGTCAACAACAACACACACATCTCGCGCCTCGCATTTCCGTACGTCCTGCCTTGCGGCCGGCGATTATGCAGCACACCCCGGGGCTTGAATCAAGCCCCCCCGTCGGATATAAAGTGGAAGTGGAGAGGAGCGGGAACGTCCTTTCCCATGTCGTCCGGTGCGGACGGATACCCCTCGCGAAGCAGCGTGGCGCTGCTCAACGCTCGCCAGGCTGGAGAGACCGGCCCGCCGACTGCGGGCGCATGAAGTGGCGCACGCCCGTGTGGACAGCCGCCTGTCGTCCGATGTAGTAGCGGATGCGGCAGGGCCAAGACTGCTTCCTGCCGCCAACCTGGCGTCAACGGTGAGATAGCCTGCCCGGACCTTGAGCACGCTTGGGTTTATCGTGGCGGTCTCCACCCTTGTCGCCGTGGCGGCCGTGATCGGCTCGTCGCGTTTCGTCGTGCCGGTGACACTGGCTCTCGTCGCTCTTCTGACCGGCAGTCTCATCGCCGTCGCGTTTGGCGTGGGCCTCGTGGGCTACGTGGCCTTGATCGCCCTCACCCTGATCGCCTTCATCTACTTCCCGTGGTGGCCCGGCGCAGACTAGGCGCGTGCGCCGACCGCATGCACATCGCTGGTGGCGCGTCGCGGCCACGGAGTCCGGCTGCTCCCTTCCACGGGCGGCGAGAACAGACCGCTCGCGCGCTTCGCCCGAAGCGGCAGTGGCGCGGTCGGCCTGACCGCTGGAACTCCGGGTCAAGAGAAGGGACAGACAGACACGCGGGGGCGCCACCCAAATCGAGAAAGCGGGAACGGTTCGCCTGGGGCTCGTTCTGACGGTCTCAAGCGACAGCTAGAGGGTGGGCGCGTGTTCGCGGTCGAGGGTCTGTAGAACGGCTCCCGAGCAGTTGCAGCCGCCTGCCGTAACGGCCGACACACCCGCTCTCTAATCAACACGTTCACGTGCGACCAGCGCCAGTGCGCCCGGCCAGCGCCGGACTTCGCTGGCCGTCCTTCGGTGGAAACCAGCGGCAGGGGAGGCCGCCGAGCGGCGACTTGGCCCGACAGCCTCGCGGGAAGCGCCGGCGTGCGCCGCGGAGCGTCTACACGCGGTAGAGGAACGTGTACACCGCGGACGGACCGCTCTGGGCCCACTCCGCGAGGCAGTAGCGGCACGTGCTGCCGTCGTCGGCCGGCACGTTGACCGTGCTCGGCGGGCGGCCCTCGACCACCTGAACCTCGATACGTGTTCCTCGCAGAGGGCCGTCGTCCAGCGCCGCCGTGATCGTCGGCCAGACCTCTTGGCCCGAGGCGCGCGGCTCGGACATCACGCGGTGGCTGAGGGTGTGCGCCATGGCTATCGGCCGCCTAACCCGTACTGATGTCGCCGGCCCTGACGATGTTCGACCGCTCGGCGGCGATCGTGCCGCGGTTGACGTTCAATCGCTTGGCGATGTCGCCGATCGTGCTGTCCGGGTGGTCCTGCACGTATTCGTCGATGCGCCCCTCGACGTCGTCCTTGCGCTGACGCGCGGTGGCGCGACGGCTGCTGGCGCGACGCGCGGTCGCTCGACGCGCCGAGCGCTGCGGCACCACGGTCGACGTGCCGAACGTCGGATCTAGCATCGACGCTTCATCGACGCTGCGCTGCGTTTGCATTGCGGAAACCTCCCAACCCTCTGGAGGTGCCGCGCGACAGGAGAGGGAACGAGACCCAACGCGTGGATCAGCGGCTCGGCCCCGCGGGTCTCGATCATGCCGCAAGCTCCGCGCCTCAGCGCATCTGCGCATCGGTTGCTTTCGGGTTTGAGGCTGAAGTCCTGCCCGCAGGGTCAGCTCACGTATGACGGTACTCCTTTTCCGGGCCGGTACCAACAACGGACACCGAGACCTCGTAACCCCGCCGGACGGCACCCGGCCGCGATCCTGAACGCGGTCATCGTTGCCACCATGGGCGCGTGCGCGAGGTGCGGATCGCGGCCGAGCTGGTGATGGACCGGGCCGGTGTCGGCGCGTGAGCGAGACGGTGACCGAGCAGCCTGGCGCTCGGCCCCCGGTGGGACTGCCGCTCGTCGCCATGCTCGCGTTCTGGTGGGAAGATTGGTCAGGATCCCGGCTGCGCCCCGGGGTGGTCGGGACTCACCGCCCCCGTGCCGATAGGAACCCGTTGACCGGTCAGCCCGCCGTGAACCTCAGATCGCTCGTCGCCCGCTTCCACAAGAGTCACAACGACCACGACCTCGACGCCTTGAGAGAGGTGTTCGACGAGGACGTCGAGTGCGTGGTGGACGGCGGCGCGCTGCACGGGGTCGCCGCGGTCCTCGGGTACGTCACCGCCGTCTTCCGCGAGTTCCCCCGCCTGCGCATCCAGGAGACGCGCATCGTGGCCGAGAGCGGCGACACGATCGTCGTCGAGCACCAGATCCTCAACGGCGATCCGTCAGGCGGGCCGCTGCGCCCGCAGGGCTCGGTGTGCGCGATCTACCGCGCGCGCGGCGGGCGCATCGTCGCCCACACGTCCTACTACGCGGCCGAGGGCGCGGACCGCGAGGACGTCGTGAACGTGCCCTCGCGGGCCGAGGGCACGAAGATGGCAGAGGAGCAGGCGGCGCTGCGACGCGTGGCGACGCTCGTCGCGCGCGGCGTGTCGCAGGACGAGCTGTTCGCGGCGGTCAACGAGGAGGTCGGCTGGCTCGTCGGCGCGGATCCGACGTCGCTGATGCGGTTCGAGGCCGACGACACGGTGACGCTCCTGGCCGCCTGGAGCGCGGGGGACGCACGCCTTCCGATCGGCGCCCGACGGCCGCTGGACGACGAGCTGCGCTCGATGCGCGACGACGGGCGCGCGGTGCGGTTCGGGCCAATGGAGCTCCCGCATGAGGCACCGTTCGTCGAGGAGGCGCGGCGGCTCGCGATCCGGTCCGCAGTCGGCGTGCCGATCGTGGTCGACGGCCGCGTGTGGGGCGGGGCGTTCGCCGCCTCGACCCGAGACGAGCCGTTCTCGCACGTCACCGAGACGCGCCTGGCCCAGTTCACGGAGCTCATCGCGACGGCGATCGCGAACTCCGAAGCGCGGACGGAGGTCGCGGCATCGCGGGCGCGGATCGTGGCGGCGACCGACGAGGAGCGCCGGCGCGTCGTCCGCGATCTGCACGACGGCGCGCAGCAGCGCCTGGTCCACACGATCGTCACGCTGAAGATGGCACGGCGCGCCATGCAGAACGACGAGGATGATGCCCCGGCCCTGCTGTCCGAGGCGCTCGACAACGCCGAACGCGCCACGGACGAGTTGCGCGAGCTCGCGCACGGCATCCTCCCAGAGGCCCTCACCCACCGCGGGCTGCGGGCGGGAGTCGACGCGCTGGCGTCCCGGATGTCGCTGCCGGTCGAGAACGCCGTGTCCGTGGGCCGGCTCCCTGCACCCATCGCGGCGACCGCGTACTTCGTCGTCGCCGAGGCGCTGACCAACGTCACCAAACACGCCCGCGCCGAACGCGCGACGGTCAGAGCGACCGTCGAGGACCAGACCCTCCGAATCCAGGTGCGCGACGACGGCATCGGCGGCGCCCGGCCCGAGGGCAGCGGGCTGCTCGGGCTCGCGGACCGCGTCGCCGCTCTCGACGGCGAGCTCCAGGTCGAGAGCCCGGCCGACGGCGGCACCCTCGTCACGGCCGCCATCCCCCTCCCGGGATAGCCGTGCAGGAGCAGCGGCGGCCCGGCCCCGCCCAACTTGGCGAGGACCGGACCGCCCGGCGTGGGGATCCGCACCTCCCTGAAGCCGCTGAAGAGCGAACCCATCATGTCGGTGCCTCAGTAGGCCGCGAGCCGCTGCTCGGCCTCGGCCAGGGACTGCGCGAGGCTGGTGGCGTCCGCCAGCCACGGCGCCCCATCGGCCCGCGGGTCGATCCGCAGGTGCAGCCGACCCTCGTGCAAGACGGTCACCGCCATCAGCTCGTTCGCGCACCAGAACTCGGCCTCGTTGTCATAGGCCTCCTCCGGGCCCGTGACGACCACCTTGATCTCGGTCATCGCTGGGTGTCCATGTGCGCGGCCCACCACGTCTCGAAGTCGGTAGCCCCGATCCGCGCGCCCTCGCCGGGCGTCAGCTCGCCGCCCGTCACCTCCGTGCCGAAGTAGCGCGCGCGCGGGTCGCCGACGACCTCGCGCTGATCCCCGGTGGTCTTGAACAGCCGCCGCGCCCACGCGTCGACGCCCAGCGCCTCGGGTCCGCCGAGCTCCACGCGGCCGCCGACCGGCGCGCCGGTCGCCAGCTCGGCCACGGTCGCGGCGACGTCGTCGGCGGCGACCAGCTGCATCAGCCCGGTCGGGAGCCGCACGCGGTCGCCCTCGGCGCCGGCCTCGGTGATCTGGCCGAGGAACTCGAAGAACTGCGTCGCGCGCAGGATCGTGAACGGCACCGGCCCGCCCCCGGCCTCGATCTCGGCCTCCTGGGCGACCTTGGCGCGCAGGTAGCCGCTGTCGGGCAGGCGGTCGGCCCCAACGATCGACACCGCGAGGTGGTGGCCGACGCCGGCCTCGCGCTCGGCCGCCAGGAGGTTACGCGTTGAGGTGGTGAAGAACTCCCGCACCGCGTCGTCGTCCCAGACCGGCGCGTTGGAGACGTCGACGACGACGTCGGCGCCCGCCATCACCTCGGCGAGGCCCTCGCCGGTGATGGTGTCGACGCCCGTGGAGGGGGAGGCCGGCACCGGGTCGTGCCCGTGCGCGACCAGCCGGCGGACGACGTTGGCGCCGACGCGCCCGCTCCCACCGATGACCACGATTTTCATGATGTTGTTCCTTCCTGTTGTTGTTGAAGATGTCGAAGATCGCCGACGGACGCCAGCGGCGCGTCCGTCGGAGACCCCGGTCGCGGCCCTAGCGGGTGCGCGGGCGCCCGCAGCTCCCACAGCGCGAGCGCGGCCAGCAGCGCGGCGACCATCGCGCTGAGCGCCAGCGCGCTGACCTGGGCGCCGACCGGCGCGAGCAGGACGAGCACCCCCGCCACGGCCAGCCGCTTGGGGTTCACGGCACCCGTCACGCGCATCCGGAACAGGCTCTCGCCCACGAGGTAGAGCACCGGCCCGCCGAGCGCCACCGCCAGGCCGACGCCGTGCAGCGCCTGCCGCGGCTCGGCGATGAGCAGGTCGTCCCCCACCGCCGTGGCGATGATGCCGGCCACGATCGGGACGTGCAGGTAGGTGTAGGCGTCGCGCGCCAGCCGGCCCGGGTCCTCGCTGGTGCGCATCACCAGGCGCGAGCGCTCGGCCATCGCGCCGAAGTACAGCCACCACAAGGCGGCGGTCTCGAGGAACGCCACGCCCAGGCACACGACGACCGTGGAGGTCAGGCCAGCGTCCGCCGCCGTCGCGCCCGTCACGACGATCGACTCGCCCAGGGCGATGATGATGAAGCCCTCGCAGCGCTCGGTGAAGTGGCCGCCCTCGATGTCGTAGTCGGTCGTCGCGGCGCGCCCGCGGCGCGGCAGCCAGTAGCCGGCGACCGGGGCGCACAGGTCGAGCGCCACCGCGGGGATCCACAGGAGCAGCCGCCGGTCGCCCTCCAGCGCCGAGCCCGCCAGCCAGAGCACGCCCGACGCGGCGCTCCAGCCCACGAGCCGCTCGAACACGTCGCGCAGCGGCTGGTCGCGCCGCAGCAGGCTCGCCGCCGCGACGTTGCGCCCCACCTGCAGCGTGACGTAGCTGACGGCGAACAGCACGCCGTCGTCGCCGAACGCCCCGGGCAGCGCCGCCGCCATCAGCAGGCTCGCGAGCATCACGCCGGTGAGCACCGAGCGGACCGCCGGCGACGTCGGGTCGAACCAATTGACCATCCACGTCGTGTAGATCCAGGCCCACCACACGATCAGCAGCAGGAACGCCGCACCGGCCACCCCGGCGACCGAGAGGTCGTCGACGATCAGGTGCGAGAGCTGCGTGATAGCGAAGACGTAGACCAGGTCGAAGAACAGCTCGACCGTCGTCGTGGGCTGCTGGACGCCACCGCCCCGCGGGCGCAGACGGCGCGCCTGGGCGCGCTCGGCCATCACCGCCGGAGCCTATGCAGGAACAGCGTGGACCCGTGCGCCCGGTGGTGGGCGCGCACGCGGCGCACCAGCCAGGTCGGCACGGCGACGGCGGCGACGACGGCCGCGACGAGCGCGGAGATGGCGATGATCGGCACGGCGACGACGACCGCGAGGATCAACAGCGGCGGGCACACCAGCAGCCCGAGCAGGACGGCCACCCCCACCTCGATGACGCGCAGGCCGCCGCCGGTCGCCTCGATCAGCTCCTCGCTCACCTCGACGCCGCCCGGATGGATGTTGTTGGTGGTGTTCATGACGGCAAGGCTGGCGGCGCGCGTCGCCGATCTCCTCCGGGTGCGTCCCCAGTCCGATGCCCAGTCCGCAGCGGCGTGGACAGCGCGGCGGCTCGCCCCCGTCGAGTCCTGGGCCCGGCCGCCGGGCTCAGTCGAGCTCGGCGAGCGCCGTCTTGAGCTCCGCGCGCGAGCTGATGCCGAGCTTCACGAAGACCTTGCGCAGGTGGTACTCGGCGGTGCGCGCGCTGATGAACAGGCGCCCGCCGATGTCGCGGTTGGTGAGCCCCTCCCGCGCGAGACGGGCGACGGTGCATTCCTGATCGGTGAGCTGGTCGATGGACTCGGGCGTGCGCACGCGCACGGTCTCGCCGGTCGCGTTCAGTTCACGCGCGGCACGCTCCGCGAAGCCGGCCGCGCCGCAGCGCGACAGCAGCTCATGGGCCTTGCGGAGCTGCGCGCGGGCATCGACGCGCCGGTGCTGCCGGCGCAGCGCCTCCCCGTACAACAACCGGGCGCGCCCCTCCAGCAACGGCATCCGCCCCCGCTCGAAGCGTTCGATGGCCTCGCGGTGCAGCCCCTCGGCCTCGTCGCCGTCGCGCAGCTGCGCCCCGGCGAGCGCGAGGACGCCGAGCGCCCAGTCACCGCCCGCGGGCCGCGTGACGCGCGCGAGGTGCTCGAACGCCTCCTCGGCGAGCGCACGGTCGCCGGTGCGCACGGCCGCCTCCACGAGCTCGGGCAGCGAGCGCATCGCGAAGCTCAGCTCGTGGGTGTACGCCAGCTCCGGGCGCGCGGCGGCCAGGGCCTCGGCGTAGCGCCCGGCGCCGTTGTAGGCGATCGCCGCCGAGGAGTTGATCGCGCTGAGCGCGTTCCCCTCCCCGCGGGCCTCGGCGTCCGCGCGGAGCTGCGGGGCCTGGCGCTCGACTTCCTCCACCCGCCCACGGTACGCCGCGAGGATGATCCGCCCGTACCGCGGCAGCGGGTTGTCGGTGACGTTCTTGATGGCATCGACCTCGTCGCAGGCGGCGGCGAACGCGTCGAGCCGGCCGTCGAGCAGGCGCGCGGCCATGACGAAGGTCAGGGCGATCGGCAGGATGGTCAGGACGCCCTGGGCGCGCGCCAACTCGACCTGCCGGTCGGCGAGCCGCCGCAGCGCGTCATGGTCCCAGAGGTCGATCGCGGCACGGCAGCCGAACCACATCCAGCGCAACTCGAGCGCGTCCGGATCCTGGTCGAGGAACGCGCGCAGCGCCCGGCGCAGGGTCGGGATCGCGGCCACCTGCCCCTCGGCGGCAAGCAGCGCCTGCCCCCGCAGGATCAGGTCCCGCGCGCGCCCGGACTCATCGGCGGCGGTCGCCTGCAGGATCGCGCGCGCGACGACGTCCGCCTCGGCGGCGTCGCCGAGCCGGCCGCCGTAGAACCCGGCCGCCAGCGCCTCCATGTAGGTGTCGCGGGCGAGTGCCGGATCCAGCCCTTCGAGGCGCTGCGCGGCGGCGAGCAGGAGCCGCGGCCCGTTGCGGTCGCGGCGCAGCGCGTATCCGGCGCGGGCGCGCAGCCGGGCGATGAGCGCCTCGTGCAACGCGGTGAGCGGAATGTCCCGCGCGCTGTCGAGCAGCCGCAGCGCTGCCTCGGGCGCGCCCGCGTCGTGCTTGGCCTCGGCGGCGGCGATGAGCCGCTGGGCCCGGCGCACCGGCGCGAGCGTCAGCTCCGCCGAGCGCTCCAGGAACGCGGCCGCGGCCGCGACGCCGCCGCGCGTCCGCGCGCGCGCCGCCGAGCGTTCGAGGTCGGCGGCGACGTTCTCGTCCGGGCGCAGCGTCGCGCTGGCCCGGTGCCAGGCCCGGCGGTCCGGGTCGCGCTCGACGCTGGTGGCTGCGGCCAGCGCGGAGTGGACCCGCCGCCGATCCTCCGGCGACGCCGCCCGGTAGATCGCCGACCGCACCAGCGGATGTCGGAAGCCGACGCGCGTCCCGACGACGAGGGCGTCGGCCTTCTCGGCGATGTCGATGTTCTCGGGCCCCAGGCCCAACACCGCGCAGGCGCGCCAGAGCAGGGCGGGGTCACCGGTCGGGTCGGCGGCGGCCAGCAGCAGCAGCCGGCGCGTCGGCTCGGGCAGGGGCTCGAGCTGCGCGACGAGGCTCCGCTCGATGCGGCTCGCCAGCGGCATCGAGACGACGAGGGCGAAACCACCGGCGATCTCGGCCGGGGTCAGCGCCCGGGGCAGCTCCTGCAAGGCCAAGGGGTTGCCGCGCGACTCCGCGATGAGCTGGTCGCGTACGCGCCGGTCGATGGCGCCGGGGACCGCGAGGCGGAACAGCTCGCGCGCGTCGTCGTCCCCGAGCCCCTCGACCACGAGCTGGGGCAGGTCGGCAAAGTCTCTGTCCACGACACGCGTCGCGAGCACGATCGCGACGCCCTCGGCGTCGAGGCGGCGGGCGACGAGCGCGACAGCTCGCGCGGACGCCTCGTCCAGCCAGTGCGCGTCGTCGACGACGCAGAGCAGCGCGCGGTCGCCGGCGGCCTCCGTGAGCAGCCCGAGCACGGCCAGCCCGACGAGCAACGGGCTGGGCGCGGCGGCCTCACGCAGACCGAACGCCCCCTCGAGCGCCTCGCGTTGCGGGGCCGGCAGCACGTGCCCGACCGAGCCCATCATGTGCCCGCACAACTGCTGCAGCCCGGCATAGGCCAGCTCCATCTCGGACTCCGACGCAACCATGCGCTCGACCCGGAGGCGCGCCGCTGCCCGCGCGGCCGTGCGGTCCAGCAGCGCGGTCTTGCCCACGCCCGCCTCGCCGGACACCACGAGCGCGCCGCTGCGACCCGTACGAGCACGGGCGACCAGCGCGTCCAGCTCGGCCAGCTCTCGCTGGCGTCCCCGCAGCGGCGGGGTCTCGGTCGGGGTAGCGGTAGGGGTCACGGTCACGGTGTCACCTTCACGGGGAGCGGGGCGGGAAGCATCGGTGTCTCGTTGGCGGACCCTCGTGGCGGCGAGTGGGCACCGCGTCCGTCAGTGCCCGAGTGAAGTCCCCAGTCCCGCGTGCCCCAGGGCTCTGCCTGGTGATGACGACCGAGGCGATCCGCGACGGGACGCGCGACGGTGGGCCACCTGGTGATTGCACCCAACCGAAAGGACCGCCCCATGCATCCCACCGTCGTCCTCGTCCACGGCGCCTTCGCCGAGTCCGCGAGCTGGAACGGCGTCGTCGGCCGGCTGCTCGCCGCCGGCCACCCGGCCGTCGCCGCCGCCAACCCCCTGCGCGGCGTCGCCGGCGACGCGGCCGCGATCTCCGACCTCGTCCGCACGATCGAGGGCCCGGTCGTCCTCGTCGGCCACTCGTACGGCGGCGCGGTGATCTCCAACGTCGCGCCCGACGCCGGCGACATCAGCGCGCTGGTCTACGTCGGCGCCTTCGCGCCCGCGGCGGGCGAGAGCTGCATCGAGCTCTCGCTGCGCTTCCCCGGCAGCACGCTCGCCGACGCGCTGCAGCCGGTCCCGCACGGCGACGGGACGGCCGACCTGCTCATCGCCCGCGACCGCTTCCACGCGCAGTTCTGCGCCGACGTCCCCGAGGCCGAGGCCGCGCTGATGGCCGCCGCACAGCGGCCGGTCGCGCAGGCGGCGCTCGAGGAGCAGGCGGGCCCACGGCCGCTCTGGGAGCACGTCCCGTCGTACTTCGTCATCGGCACCGAGGACCGCAACATCCCGGCGGCGCTGCAGCGCTCGCTTGCCGAGCGCTGCAACGCGCGGCGCACGGTCGAGCTCGCCGGCGCGTCCCACGCCGTCGCCGTCTCGTGCCCGGAGGAGACGGCCGGGCTGATCCTCGAGGCCGCCCAGCTCGGCGCGGCCGTCTGACCGAGCCCATCACCGCCCGTGATCCTGTCCGTCGGGGGCCGCGCCGCGCCCTCGTTCCCGGGCGCGGCGCGGCGCGACGGCGCTCCCGTACCCCGTTCCCAAGGAGTTGTTCATCATGTCGCTTGCCCAACTGACGCTCGGCGCCGAGCTCGAGCGCGATCGGCTCGAGGAGCGCGCGGCGCGGCTCGACCGCGTGGTCGCCGCTTTGCGCGCGCGGGCGCGCGCGTACGACGCCGCGACCGTCCCGCGTCCGCTCCGCCACTCGCTGGGGGACTTCCAGCGCGAGCTCGACACGGTGCGTGAGCGCCTCTCGGGCTGATCCGCGCGCGTTCGCCAACCCGGATGGCCCGTATCCTCATTGGGATGTCCGGCGGCGTCGAGTGCCCGTCCACTGCCGACTAGGGGACAGACGCGGCACTGGCCCGGATGTGATCACCCCGGGTTCCCGCCAGGCTCGGGGCCATGCCCGTCACCGAATCGCCCCGCCTCAGCGATGCCCTCGAGCTCGTGCGCCGCGTCCGCATGTGGCCGTTCGTCCGCGTCGATCTGGAGGCCGATGGCGCGGCGCTGCACAGCGGGGTCCGCGACACGTTCATCGCCCGGCTCGACCTCCTGACCGGTGGGCTGACGGCCTTCGTCGCCGCCGACATGGCGCGCTCGGTCGTCGCCACGGAGCCGCTGGTGCGCCTCACGCGCCACGGCGTGCGCATCGACGTCGTCGACGTGGACAGCCGCCAGGCCGGCGAACGGCTGATCCGCTGGCGGATCGACCTCGAGCGCTTCGGCGTCCAGTTCCGCGAAGCGTCGCCGTAGCCGCCCGCCCTCCCGCCCACCCCCCGACGACAGGCGCCGCTGCGCATCGACGAGGGCGGTCGACCCATGACCCGGGGGCGTCGTGCCAGTAGCCTCACGCCTCCGCGATGGTGTCTCACGCTCTCCACGGCCGCACCTCCGAGCTCGCGGCGCTGGACCGGTTGGTCCGCCAGGCGAAGCACGGGCACAGCTCGGTGCAGGTGCTCCGCGGCGAGACGGGCATCGGCAAGACGGCGCTGCTGGAGCACGTGGCCGAGCAGGCGTCCGATTGCCAGCTCATGCGCTTGGCCGGCGTGGAATCCGAGATGGAGCTGGCGTTCGCAGCGCTGCACCAGCTGTGTGCGCCGGTCCTCGGCGCGCTCGACGCGTTGCCAGAACCCCAGGGCGACGCCCTGCGGGTCGCGTTCGGGCTGCGGGCCGGCCCTCCCCCTGATCGCTTCGTCGTTGCGCTGGCGGCCCTGAGCCTGCTGTCCACGATGGCCGAGCGCCGCACGGTGGTGTGCCTGATCGACGATGCGCAGTGGCTGGACCGGTCGTCCGCGCAGGCGCTGGCGTTCGTGGCGCGACGCCTGCAGGTCGAGCGCGTCGCGATGGTGTTCGCCATCAGCGAGCCCAGCAGCGCCACCGAGTTCGCCGGGCTTCCGGAGCTGGTCGTTCGGGGGATCGCCGACGAGGACGCACGTCGCCTGCTCGCGTCCGAGATCCGCGGTGTCCTGGACGAGGGGGTCCGCGATCGCATCGTCGCCGAGACCCGCGGCAATCCGCTGGCCCTGCTGGAGCTGCCCAGAGGCCGGACTCCGGCGGGGCTCGCCGGTGGGTTCGCGCTGCCCGACCCGGGCCGCCGTCAGCCGCCTCGTCGGGCGGGCGCCGGCGCGCACGGATACAGCATCGACCTCCTGCTCATGTCCGACCGCATCGAGCAGCGCTTCCTCCAGCGCATCGCCGCGCTTCCCCGGGAGGCCCAGCAGCTGCTGCTGGTCGCCGCTGCTGAACCGGTCGGCGACGTTCCCCTCATCTGGCGTGCGTTCGCGCAGCTGGGCTTCGGTGCCGAGGCGGCCGAGACGGCCCAAGCCGCCGGGTTCGTCGAGTTCGGCGCGCGCGCCCGCTTCCGCCATCCGCTCGTACGGTCGGCGGTGTACCGAGGAGCCACCCGCCCCGACCGCCATGCAGCGCATCGGGCGCTGGCCGAGGCGACCGATCCCGCGACCGACCCCGACCGACGCGCCTGGCACCGCGCTCATGCGGCAAGCGGCCCGGATGAGGCCGTCGCCAGCGAGCTGGAGCACTCGGCCAGCCGCGCGCAGCGTCGCGGCGGGGCCGCGGCCAGCGCCGCGTTCCTTGAGCGAGCCGCGGCCCTGACGCCGGACCCGTCGCGTCGCGGATCGCGCGCGCTGGCCGCGGCCCAGGCCAAGCTGGAGGCCGGCGCTCCCGACGCCGCGCACGCGCTGCTAACGACGGCCGCCCTGCTGCCGCTCGACGACCTGCAGCTGGCGCGGGTGCAGCGCCTGCGCGCGCAGATCGCCTTCGCCGAGCGGCGCGGGAGCGATGCCGCGCCGCTGCTCATGGACGCGGCCCGGCGCCTCGTCCCGCTCGACGCGCCGCTCGCGCGCGAGACCTGCCTGGAGGCGCTGGCGGCAACGATCTTCTCCGGGCGCGCCGAGGACGCGACCGGCGTGCTCGAGGTGGTTCGCGACGCCCCGGCCGGATCTCCACCGGGGGCCAGTGACCTGCTGCTGGACAGCATGGCCATCCGCGTGACGGACGGCTACCCGGCGTCCGTCCCGGCGTCCCGCGCCGCGCTGGAGGCCTTCCAGCGCGACGGCGGCACCGACCCGCAGAGCAACCGGTGGCTGTGGCTGGCCTGCCGTGTGGCCGCCGACCTGTGGGACGACGCGACGTGGCACGAGCTCGCCGTGCGCGGCGTCCGGCTCGCGCGCGAGGCCGGTGCGCTGGACGTCCTACCGATCGCAGCCAACTACCTCGCCGGGGCGTACATCCACGCCGGCGAGTTCGACGGCGCGCGGACGCTGCTGGAGGAGTCCTCGGCGATCGTCGAGCTGACCGGCACCGCGCCGCTGATCATCGGGTCGGAGATGCTTGCCGCGTGGCAGGGCGACGAGCACGGGGCACGGGAGCTGGTCGCCGCGCGGCGCCAGCTCGCGGACGCGAGCGGGCAGGGCGTGGCGATGAGCATGGCCGAGGGCGCGAGCGCGATCCTCTACAACGGCCTCGGGCGCTACGAGGAGGCCATGGCCGCCGCTGAGCGATCCTGCGCACAGGGGGAGCTGAGTCTCTTCGCCCACGGGCTCGTCGAGCTCGTCGAGGCGGCCACGCGCTGCGATCGCCCCGACCTGGCCGACGCCGCGCTGGACCGACTGAGCGAGCGCACGCGGGCGAGCGGCTCGGACTGGGCCGTCGGCCTGGAGGCGCGGTCGCGCGCGTTGCGGACGCCGGGCCCCGACGCGGAGGCGCTCTACGCCGAGTCCGTGCGACGACTGACCGCCGCGTGTGCCGCGCCGCATCTCGCGCGCGCGCAGCTGATCTACGGCGAGTGGCTGCGCCGTGAGCACCGCCGCCTCGACGCGCGCGTGCAGCTGCGCGCCGCCCACGACACCTTCACGCGCATCGGGGCCGACGGCTTCGCCGAGCGAGCGCGGCGCGAGCTGCTGGCCACCGGTGAGACCACGCGCAAGCGCTCCGCCGCGTCGCGCGACGTGCTCACGCCGCAGGAGGAGCAGATCGCGCGGCTGGCCAGCGAGGGGCACACCAACCCCGAGATCGGCGCCCGGCTGTTCATCAGCCCGCGCACCGTCGAGTACCACCTGCGCAAGGTCTTCCCCAAGCTCGAGATCAGCTCGCGCAAGGAGCTTCGCGCCGCGCTCGGCGTGACGGCGCGCCGCGCCGACGCGCCCGGCTGAGCCGTCGCGCCGCTCGGCGACGGACGCGACCGAGCGCAGCGTGTTCGTTCTTGCCTGCGCGTCCCGGCCCAATATCCTCGACGCCATGGAGCACAGCCCGTGGCGAACGACGGGCTTGTTGGGTCGGCACGGTGAGTGCGAAGCGCTGGACGGCGTGCTGGCGACCGTACGCGCCGACCAGAGCCAGGTGCTCGTCCTGCGCGGCGAAGCAGGCGTCGGCAAGACGGTGCTCTTGGACTACCTCGTCGAGCGGGCGTCGGGTTGTCGCGTCGCGCGCGCGACGGGCGTCGAGTCCGAGATGGAGCTCGCCCACTCCGGCCTGCATCAGCTGTGCGCGCCGATGCTCGACCGCCTGGAGCGACTGCCCGGCCCGCAGCGCGATGCTCTCAGCGCCGCGTTGGGGCGCAGCGCCGGTCCCGCGCCCGATCGCTTCCTTGTGGGCCTCGCCGTGCTCGGGCTGCTGTCCGAGGTCGCCGAGGAGCGCCCGCTCATCTGCGTGATCGACGACGCGCAGTGGCTGGATCGCGCCTCGGCGCAGACGCTGGCGTTCGTCGCCCGCCGACTGCTGGCCGAGCCGGTCGGCATGGTCTTCGCCGTGCGCGAGCCCAGCGACGGGCTCGACGTGACGGGGCTCGCGCACCTGGAGGTCGGCGGGCTGCGCGACGACGACGCTCGCACGCTGCTGGACTCCGCGGCCCGCGGCCGCCTCGACGAGCGGCTGCGCGACCGCATCGTCGCCGAGGCCCGCGGCAACCCACTGGCGTTGCTCGAACTACCCCGAGGCATGACGCCCGCCGAGCTCGCGGGCGGCTACGGGCTGCCCGACGTGATGCCGCTGGCGAGTCGCATCGAGCAGAGCCTCATGCGTCAGCTCGACGCGCTTCCCGACCAGACCCGGCTGCTGCTGCTGACGGCCGCGGCCGACCCGGTCGGCGACGTCGCCCTGCTGCGCCGCACGACCGACCGGCTCGGACTCGCCGCCGACGCGGCGGCCCCGGCCGAGGCGGCCGGCCTGATCGAGATCGACGTCAGCGTCCGGTTCCGCCATCCGCTCATGCGCTCCGCCGCCTACCGAGCTGCCACCGTCGCCGACCACCAGCGCGTCCACCGCGCGCTGGCCGAGGAGACCGATCCCGACGCCGATCCGGACCGTCGCGCGTGGCACCGCGCGCACGCCGCGGTGGCGCCCGACGAGCCCTTGGCGCTCGAGCTCGAGCGCTCCGCCGGCCGAGCGCAGGCCCGCGGCGGCATGGCGGCGGCCGCGGCGTTCCTGACCCGCGCCGCCGAGCTGACCCCCGACCCGGCCCTGCGTGGCAGACGGGTACTGGTCGCCGCACAGGCCAAGCTCGACGTCGGAGCGCCGGAGACAGCACTGGAGCTCCTCGCGAGCGTCGAGCCCGGTGCACTCGATGCGCTGCAGCACGCGCGCATGGCGCGCGTGCGCGCGCAGATCGCGTTCACGGTCAGGCGCGGTAGCGACGCCCCGTCGCTCCTGCTCGACGCCGCCCGGCGCCTGGGCCCGCTTGACGCCGCGGCGGCGCGCGAGAGCCATCTCGAGGCGATGGCCGCTGCGATGTTCGCGGGCCGCCTCGGCGACCGGCCCGACGCGCGCGAGACGGCCGAGGCCGCCCGTGCCGCCCCACCGGCGCCGAATCCGCCAGGCGCGGTCGACCTCCTCCTGGACGGCCTCGCGACACGCTTCACCGAGGGCTACGCGGCCGGCGTCCCGCCGATCCGGCGCGCGCTCGGCGCGTTCATGGCCGGAGACGCGCCCGCGCCGGACGACATGCGGTGGCTCTGGCTGGCGTGCCGGCTCGCGCAGGATGTCTGGGACGACGAGCTGTGGCACGAGCTCGCGACGCGTGGGATCCGCGTCGCACGGGACACCGGCGCGCTGACCCTGCTCCCCATCGCCGACACCTACCGCGCCTCGCTCCACGTCCACGAGGGCGCGTTCGACGCCGCGGAGGCGCTGATCGACGAAGCCAACGCGATCATCGAGGCGACCCACATCGCGCCGCTGAAGTACGCCTCCCTGATGCTCGCCGCATGGCGCGGGAACGAGGCGACGATGCTCGAACTGGTCGAGGACGGGCGCCGCGAGGCGACCGCCAGGGGCGAAGGCATGGGGTTGGGCGTGATCGAATGGGCGACCGCGCTGATGTACAACGGCCGCGGTCGCCACGCCGAGGCGCTGGCGGCCGCGCAGCGAGGCTGCGAGCACGACGACGTGGGCCTGCTCGCCTGGTCGCTGGTGGAGACCGTCGAGGCGGGCGCCCGCGCCGACGCGCCGGACGCGGCCGCGGCGGCCCTCGAGCGCCTCAGCGCACGGACGCGCGCCAGCGGCACCCAATGGGCGCTCGGGATCGAGGCCGGCTCACGCGCGCTGCTGAGCGACGGCCGCTCCGCCGAGCCCCTCCACCGCGAGGCCATCGAGCGGCTTGCCGACAGCCGCGGCGCCGTCCACCTCGCCCGCGCGCAGCTGCGCTACGGCGAGTGGCTGCGTCGTGAGGGTCGCCGGGTGGACGCGCGCGAGCAGCTGCGCGCCGCCCACGCGACGTTCAGCCGGATCGGGGCCGAGGCCTTCGCCGAGCGCGCCGCCGGCGAGCTGCTGGCCACAGGCGAGACCGTGCGCAAGCGCGTGGCCGGGGCTCGCCACGAGCTCACCGCGCAGGAGGCGCAGATCGCCCGGCTCGCGCTGGACGGCAACACGAACCCCGAGATCGGCGCTCAGCTCTTCATCAGCCCACGCACCGTCGAGTACCACCTGCACAACACCTTCGCCAAGCTCGGCATCAGTTCGCGCAAGGAGCTGCGCGACACGCTTCCCGTCGGCGCCGAGTGATGCCACGCCACGCACCGAGGAGCCTCGCATGACCCCACCCACGCATTCCGCGTGCCTGACGTTCGACTTCGACGCGATGTCGTCGTGGATCACGAGCGTCCAGTCCAACAATCCGAGCATGATCTCACGCGGGGAGTTCGCCATCGTCGGCCTTGCGCGCGTGCTCGACATGCTCGGGCGCCACGACGTGCGCGCGACGTTCTTCGTGCCCGGACACACGATCCTGGCGTATCCCGCGCTGGTCGAGCGCATCGCCGCGGAGGGACACGAGCTCGGCCATCACGGTTGGGCACACGAGAACCCCGCGCAGCTCGACCGCGCCCGCGAGGAGCGGGTCCTCGAGCTGGGCCTCGACGCGTTCGACCGCGTGGTCGGCCAGCGCCCCACCGGGTACCGCTCGCCGGCCTGGGACCTCAGCCCGCACTCGATCGGCCTGCTGCTCGCCGCCGGCTTCACCTACGAGTCGAGCTGCATGGCCAACGACTTCAGCCCTTACTACCTGCGCTCCGGCGACCGCTGGAGCAGCGAGGACCCCTACGTCTTCGGCGAAACGACGAGCCTCGTCGAGATGCCGGTCAGCTGGGCACTGGACGACTTCCCGCAGTTCGAGATGGTCCCGGGCCTGTTCACCGGGTTCGGCGACCCGGACAAGGTCTTCGGCGTCTGGCGCGAGGAGTTCGACTACATGATCGCGCACGCGCCGGGCGGGATCCTCAACGTGACGATGCATCCTGAGGTCATCGGGCGCGGGCACCGCATCGCACACCTCGAGCAGCTCATCGGGCACATCGCCGCGAGCGGAGCCACGTTCGAGTCGCTCTCCGACGTGGCGCTGCGGTGGGCGCGGGGCAACCCGCTGGAGGCCTGGAAGCAGGCCAATCCCATGCGGACGGGGCGCGACGCGATCCAGTCGCTGGACGCGGTCCCTACGTCGCGTGCGGCGGCGCCATGAGGCTCGCGCTCAGCCAGGCCTCGAACGTGGTCGCGCCGATCGTCGCGCCGTCGCCGGGCAGCAGGGTGCGCTCGCCCAACTCCGCCCCGAAGTAGCGCGTGTGGGGATCGACGAGCACCGTGCGGGGGTCGCCGTGAGCGCTCAGCCCTCGGCGGATGAGCTCGTCGAGCCGGAACTGCGCCGGCCCGGCGACCTCGAGAATGCCGTTGACCGGCGCGCCGACGGCGACCTTTCCGAGGGCGGCCGCGACGTCGTCGGCCGCGATCGGCTGGATCAGGACGTGCGACAAGCGCACCGTGTCGCCGTCGGTCGCCGCGTCGGCGATGCTCTCGACGAACTCGAAGAACTGGGTCGCGTGCACGATCGAGTACGGGATCGGTGAGTCCTGGATCAGCCGCTCCTGCGCGATCTTGGCTCGCATGTAGCCGCTCTCCGCCAGGCGCTGGGTCCCGACGACCGAGAGCGCGACATGGTGGCCGACGCCGGCCTGCTGCTCGGCGGCGAGCTGGTTGCGGGTCGAGGTCTCGAAGAACTCCAGCGCCGCGGCAGCCTCGAACGAGGGCGAGTTGGACACGTCCACGACGACCGACGCCTCCACGAACGCCTCGGGCAGGCCCTCGCCGGTGATCGTGTCCACGCCGCCGGGCCCGCGCGACGGGGCGATGACCTCGTGTCCGTGTTCTCGCAACTTGGACACCAACTTGGAACCGATGAGCCCGCCGGCTCCGATGACGACGACCTTCATGACGGCTCCCTTCGTGGTTGGTCGCCGAGTGCGGCGTCGATGCTGAAGCGCCCCGCGCCCGCCAGCGCGATCGCGAGGCAGGCCGCGATCAGCAGGAGCTCCAGCTCGTAGCCCCCGTCGGAGGCGAAGAAGCCATGCCCGAGCTTGGCGGTGAGGAGGGCGACGACCATGTTCACCGCCAGCACCGCGCCGACCAGCGGCGTGGCCAGGCCGACGACGAGCAGAGCCCCGCCGACGGTCTCGGTGGCGGCGACGAACGGCGCCATCACGCCGGGCGCGGGGATGTCGAGCGACGCGAAGAACCGCTCCGTGGAGGCGAGGTCACCGAGCTTGTCGAGCCCGTGCAGCAGAAACGTGACGCCGACGACGACCCGTAGCGCGAGCAGCCCGGCGCCCAGGGCGGTGGCCGGGGGTACAGCGATTGGACGTGCGCTGAGCTTGATCATGGTCTCGCAGCGAAGACCGGACAGCGCGGCGCGATGTGACAGTCGGGGCTCGGGGCGAACCCCTAGTGGCGGGACTGGGGTCGCCCACGGAAGCGACAGGCGCCGGCGCGGGCCAAGGTGGGCCCATGCTCCAGCCAACCCCTCAAAGCGAGTTCGACGCCGCGTCGTTCGACGCCCTGCGCCCGAAGCTGTTCGGCATCGCCTACCGCGTGCTCGGCAGCACGACGGACGCCGACGACGTCGTCCAGGACGCGTGGATCCGCTGGGTCCACGCCGACCGCGGCGAGATCCGGGACGTCCCCGCGTTCCTCGCGACGATCACGACCCGGCTGGCGATCAACGTCGTCCAGTCCGCGCGTCGACGCCACGAGATCCCGACCGGCGCGGGACAGCCCGAGCCGGTCGACCACGACGCCGATCCGGCGCTCGCAGCGGAGCGTACCGAAGTGTTGGACCTTGCTGCGCGAATGCTGCTGGAGCACCTGTCCCCCACCGAGCGTGCCGCCTACGTCCTCAGGGAGGCCTTCGGCTACCCCTACCGGCAGATCGCCAAGGTGCTCGCGCTCAGCGAGGCGAACGCCCGTCAGCTCGTGACCCGGGCCCGTGCCCGCGTCGCCGGCGACCAGCGCTACCGCGCCGACGCCTCCGACCGTGCGGAGCTCATCGACGCGATCGCCTCCGCGTCGGACACCGGCAACCTCATGGCGCTCGAGCGCCAGTTGCTCCAGCGGAGCCGGTCATCGACGACGCGGTCTTCCAGAACTCAACGCTTGCCGCTCGCGGCAACCGGATAAACCCCTCAGGATGGGTGCGTAGATGGACTCAGACATGCAGGGTGGGCCGATAGACGAGCTCTTGGATGTCGTCGTCGAGCGTCCGGCTCTCGATCAGCTCGAGGTCGAAGTCGGCCGCGCCCTGGAAGATCGGGTCCGCTCCGGTCTGACCGGTGATCACGGGGAAGAGCGTCACCTGGACGCGGTCGACCAGGCCGGCGGCCATCAGCGCCCGGTTGAGCGACAGGCTGCCGTGTGAGCGCAACGGGACCTTGGACTCCTCCTTGAGCCGGGCGACGATGTCGACGGCGTCGCCGCTGACGACGGTCGCGTCCGGCCATTCGAGAGGGGCTTCCAGCGTGGTCGACACGACCGTTGCCGGCATGTTCCTCATCCGGGTGACCCACGGGTCGCGCACGTCGGACTCCTCGGTGCTCGAGGCCAGCATGCGCACGAACTGCCGGATGGTGTTGGCCCCGAAGACCATCCGCTGCTCTGCGTCGAACGAGGCGAGGCGGTGGTCGAGCAGCTCGGGGCCCTGCTTACCCCAGTAGCCACCCCAGTCGCCACCGTCGACGGAGCCGAAGCCATCGAGGCTGGAGAAGATGTCGAAGGTGTAGGTCGCGGTCATGATGCGCTCCTCGAGTGTCGTTGATCACGTGTGAAGAGACAGACTGGAAACGATGGCGAGAGTCATCGGCTCGGATCTCCAGAGCCGGCCGCCACCGCCTCGTGCCGTGGCGTCAGTTGCGGTCGGCCGCGGCTATCGCAGGCCTTCGGTCCGTTCGCGATCGACTTATGAGCGCCGTCCGAAGTCGCGACGCAATCACTTCTGCGGCAGTTCGCCCCGTTGCGGCCCCCGGATCTGCTGCTCGACGAGCTCTTCCCTACGCGCTGCGCTCCTTCCAGTCCTTCAAGACGTCGACGGCCTCGTCGGCGACCGGAAGTGACCGGCGCGTCGACTCGTCGGACTTGCCCTCGCCCGAGTGCTCGCCGCGGACATAGGCGTTGCGGACGCGGAGGCGCTGAGCGACCCAATCGACATGCCACCACCCCAACCCCTCTGGCCCCTTTCCGTCAATAGCGGCAGTCGGCTGAGCTCGCGCTTCGGCGACATGTCGCCGAAGTGCCGCCGACCGGTCCCGCAAGCGGATCCGCTTACGGCACGGTTCTGGGGCCGTCGAGCCGTGCGGCTTGTCCCGCGTCCGGCGCGTTTGGCGTGGTGGAGTTCAAACGGCCGCTCGGCCTAGCCCGGCTCGAGGACCACCACCGGGATCTCGCGCTCGGCCTTGGCCTGGAACTCGTCGTAGGGCGTCCCAGTCGCGGTCATCATGCGCCACAGCTCGGGCTTCTCCTCGGCCGTGGCGACCCGCGCCCGAGCGGTGTGGTGGTCGGCCTTGACCTGCACGGCCACGATCGGATCGTCTTGAAGGTTGAGCAACCAGCCGGGTGGATCGCCGCCGCCGTTGGAGGCCACCACGAGGTAGTCGTCTCCGTGCCGTTGGTAGATCAGCGGCGTGGTCCGCTTGGCACCCGAGTTGCGCCCGCTGGTGGTGAGCAGCAACACCGTGGTGCCCTGCCAGTCGTGGCCTTCCTCGCCGTCGGTTTCGCGGTATCGGTCGACGTGCCCCTGACCGAACAACGGGACACCCATCAGCCGATCTTCTCCGCCAGCTCGACGATGATCCCCGCCGGGCCGCGCACGTAGCAGAGCCGGTAGCTGTTCTCGTAGTTCACCAGCTCGCCGACCAGCTCGCCGCCATGCGCTCGCAGGCCGGCGAGGGATTCCTCGATGTCGTCGACGACGAAGAGGATGTGGCGGATGCCCGGGGCGTTGGCCGGCGCCGGCCCGTCGTCGCCCTCGTATGACGGCGAGCGGTACTTGGCCAGCTCGACCTTGCCGTTGCCATCCGGGGTCCGCAGCATCACGATGTCCGCCCGCACGCCCTCGAGCCCGTTGATCCGGTCCACCAAGCCGCCCTCGACGGACGCCTCGCCCTCCAACTCGAGCCCGAGTCCGGCGAAGAACGCCGTCGCCGCCGCGAGGTCGTCGACGACGATGCCGATGTGCTCCAGGCGCAGGACGGTCATGAACGGCCTCCGGCCAGCTCTTGCGGCGTGTACTCGTCGTGCAGCAGATACTTCGGCATCGTGGTCTCCTGGTGTCGTGGGCCGCGCCGCTCGCGGCCCTTCACCTGATGAGCGGAGCCGGTCAGCGCTTCTCGACATGGAACGTTCATTCAGCTCCCAGATCGTCGCGTAGGGGGCAAACCCGCCGGGATGCGGGCGCACATTCCCGCCGCTTGCGTAGCGGCGCAGTCGATGGTCGTCAGCGGCACCGCAGCCTACCTTGTGGGCGCGGGATCTACCCCGAAATTGCCGTGCTCGAGGAGGTGTTGTGCGTTCTACCGACGTTGTGATCATCGGCGCAGGTGCCGCCGGCCTGATGTGTGCCCTGACCGCCGCCGCACGCGGCCGCCAGGTGCTGCTCATCGACCACTCCAACAAGGCGGGCAAGAAGATCCTCATGTCCGGTGGTGGCCGCTGCAACTTCACCAACATGTACACGGACCCGGCCAACTTCTTCTCGCAGAACCCGCATTTCTGCAAGTCGGCCCTGGCCCGCTACACCGCGTGGGACTTCATCGCCATGGCCAGCAAGCACGGCGTGCCCTACCACGAGAAGAAACTCGGCCAGTTGTTCTGCGACAACAAGTCCAGAGACATCCTCGAGATGCTCCTGGAAGAATGCCGACAGGCTGGCGTTGAGCTGCACCTGAACACCTCGGTGCAGCAGATCGAGAAGACCGAGGCCGGATACCTGTTGAGCACCGGGCTGGGACCCATCGCCTCGCCGTCGCTGGTGGTCGCCACCGGCGGCCTGTCGATTCCGACGCTGGGCGCCACCGGCTTCGGCTACGAGATCGCTCGCCAGTTCGGCCACACCGTGCTGGCCACCCGCGCCGGCCTGGTGCCGTTCATCATCACCGACCAACTCAAGGACCTGTGCGCCGAGCTGTCCGGCACGTCGGTGGCCTGCCTGGTCAGCTGCAACGACCAGAGTTTCCGCGAGAACCTCCTGTTCACCCACCGCGGCCTCAGCGGCCCGGCGATCCTGCAGATCTCCTCGTTCTGGCACCCCGGCGATGCCGTGGAGATCAACCTGCTGCCCGACCACGACGCCCTGGAGTGGCTGCAGGGCCAGCAGTCCGCGCGCCCCAACAGCGAGCTGAAGACCCTGTTGGGCGAGGTCTTCACCAAGAAGATGGCGACGCTTCTGGCCGATGACTGGTTCGCGTCCAAGCCGATGAAGCAGTACACCCCGGCCGGACTACGCGACATCGCCGACAAACTCGGCGCCTGGCAGGTGGTGCCGGCCGGCACCGAGGGCTACCGCACCGCCGAGCTCACGCTGGGCGGCGTCGACACCCGCGACGTGTCGTCCAAGACCATGGAATCGCTGAAAAGCCCGGGCCTGTACTTCGTCGGCGAGGTACTGGACGTCAGCGGCCACTTGGGCGGTTTCAACTTCCAGTGGGCCTGGGCGTCGGGCTATGCGGCGGCGCAGTTCATATGAAAATCGACCCTCAGGTCAGCACCGCCACCAGCCACGCGCCCGTAGCCACCAGCGTGGCCGCCAGCTCGATGGCGATCGAGAGGCCGATCGCGCGCAGCGCCTCGTGGGTGGATCGCCAGGCCGGTTCGTGTTGGCCCAGCCGCCGGCGCTCCTGGAGGTACACGCCCAGCGGGAACCCGATGAACAGGCCGACGATCGGGATGAGGAAGAAGCCGGCGATGGCGAGCAGCAGGCCGGCCAGGATCGACATGCGCGGGACGCCGGCGTCGCGGAGGCGCCGTCCGGGCACGAGCACCTTCACGACCTGCGCGAGCCCGATCGATAGCGTCGCGATGGCCAGCACCACCCATGCGATCGCCGAGCCGACCGCCAGCGCCCAGACCGCGATTGCCGCCCACGCCAGCAGTGCGCCGGGAAGAACCGGGAGGACGACCCCGACGATGCCCACGGCGATCGCCAGGGCGACGAGGACGAGCCCCGCGTCGCTCATCGCCGTCCCGCCCGCGCCGTGACGCTGCTGGTTGTCCGGTGTCGCACGGTCGTCATCGTCGCGCAGCTTGACGCACTGCGAAAGATGCTTGTCGCGGCGCCGCGCGGCCGTGCGGCCGTCGCCCGTGCGCAGCTCGTCGCGCGTCAGCGGGCGCTGATTGAAGGAACCAGGGCCACGACGCGCCAGCTCAGGGCCCGTGACCGATGATTTTGGCTGGCGATCGCAGTCTCAGCACGTGCGGCCGTGGCTGCACCCGTAAACAACGACCGATTGGAGTCAGATGGCCAAGCTGACATACGCGGCGATCGCCTCACTTGACGGGTACGTCGAGGTCGAGGAGGACAGGTTCGGCTGGGCGACGCCAGACGAGGAGGTGTATGCGTTAGTCAACGACCTCGAGCGGCCGATCGGCACCTCCCTGTACGGGCGCCGGAAGGGTCGTGTACTCCCGGACGCTTCAGACGGCATCCAGCGCGAGGACGTGATGAACCCGTGCTGACTGAGGTGGCCGACGGCGTCTGGGTCCGGCAGAGCGAGTGGGTCTGGACCAATTCCATCGCGGTGCGCGGGGAGGATGGGTTGATCCTGATCGATCCCGGCATCACCGGCTCCGAGCTGCACCAGCTCGCCGATGACGTGGACGGGCTCGGCATCCCGGTGGTCGCCGGGTTCTCCACCCATCCCCACTGGGACCACCTGCTCTGGCACCCCCGGTTCGGCGACGTGCCGCGCTACGCCATCCCCGCCGGCGCCCAAGCTGCCGGCCAAGCCCGAGAGCGGGCGCAGAAGATGGCGGCGGAGAGCGCGTCGGGCATCCCCCTCGAGCTGATCGCGCTCGTCACCCCGCTACCCGCAGACCGCGGACCCGTGCCGGGCGAGATCATCGCGCATCAGGCGCACGCCATCGGCCACGCCGCGATCCTCCTCGCAGACCGTGGCGTCCTGCTCGCCGGCGACATGCTCTCCGACGTCCTGATCCCACTCTTCGACCCTCGCCAGGACGACCAGGTGAGCGCCTACGAGACGGCACTCGACCGGCTGGACGAGGCCGCCAGGCACGTCGACGTCGTGGTCCCCGGCCACGGCGCCGTCGCCGAGGGTCCCGAGGTGGCGGCCCGCCTCGCCGCCGATCACGCCTACATCGACGCGCTGCGGCGTGGAGAGGAACCGGTCGACGCGCGCCTGGGGCCGCATGCGGAGTGGCTCAACGGCCCCCACCGGTCGAACCTGGAGCGGTCCGGAGGGCGGTAGGTCTTCTGACGGCTCGGGGGTTCGAGGACGATCGTTTCCGAGCCGTCAGCGTTCAGGAACTGGGACGCCTGCAGTCCCTGGATCGCTCGGAATCGTCCCGTATCGGCCGGTATCCGAGGCCGACACCGCGAATGGAGTCCCCGGCGAAGGCGCTGCAAACAGGCCACTTCTGGCCTTTCGTGTCGATCGGGGAGACAGGATTTGAACCTGCGACCGCCCGGCCCCAGCCACCACGTACGGGTGTCGCTGAGGGCTGGGCCCAGCATCTATGCGGGTTCGTGGTGGGTCAGTTGCTCTGGGTTGCGCTCAATTTGTTCCGCGAATTGTTCCGCACGCCGCGATGTTCGGAACATCGTCGCGCGGTCGCTGCGCCCGGACTATGCCGCTCGACATCGTCAGGCCGACGGGGAGAGATGTCCGCTGGGCTGGCCGCGTGACGCGGCGAGCAGGGCTCGCACGGCGGCGAGCTCGCCTTGGAAGTCGCTCAGCGAGCGGTTGAGTGGCGCCGGCACGGAGGCGTCGTCGTAGGCGCGGGCCCGTGCGCGCAGCGCGCCGACCACCCGGTCCAGCCGCGCCGCGCGGTCTTCCAGTCGATCTCGCTCGAGGCGTGCGCCGAGCGTCCCCGAGCCGTGACCAGGGACGAACCGGCTCCGTTCACCGCCGACCGCCAGAGCGGGGTCCGACGGGTCCGAAGCGAGCGGATCGCCGGCCGACGGGTCACCCCGCACTGCGCGCCGCCCGGAGGATCAGGGTGGCCACGGCTCCCGGACGGGCGACGTAGGACGCGTGTGACGAATCGATCTCGACCGTGTGCGCGTGCGCGCGCGGGGCCATGAACCGCTGTGCCGCCGGGGTGATCACGCGGTCCTCGCGACCGACCAGGTACCAGGACGGGATCGTCTTCCACGCCGGCGCGGTCGACTTCTCTTGCAGAGCAGCCAGCGTGACCGGACGTTGCGCGGTGGCCATCCGGGCGGCTACGGCGGCGGGCACGTCGGCCGCGAAGACCGAGGGGAAGCTCGCCGGGTCGATGGTGAGCTCGGTGCCGGGTGTGCCGTCGGCCTGCGGGAAGGGACCCGGGCGCAGCGCATCGGCGATCTTGGCGCCGGGAAAGCGCTGGGAGATGTCGAAGTTGCTCTCGCCGGTGTCCAGCGCCAGCGCGTCCAGGTAGACCAGCGCCTTGACGCCGGTCACCTGGCCAGCCGCCTCGGAGATCACCGCGCCGCCGTATGAGTGGCCGACGAGGACGATCGGCGTCTTGATGGTCTTCAGGACGCTCGCGATGTACGCGGCGTCGCGCGCCGGCCCGCGCAGAGGATCGGCCGGGGACAGGACGGTGTAGCCGTGCTGCTGCAGGCGGCTGGTCACCGCGCCGAAGCCGGAGGCGTCGGCGAACGCGCCGTGGACGAAGACGATCGTCGGCTTGACGGCGGCGGGCGTCCGAGCGAGCGCGGCGCCGGGATGCAGCAGGGTGGCCAGGACGAGGGCGCCCTGGACGAGCGCGACCAGGCGGCCGACGGGGAAGCGGCATGAGGGCATGGGGACGTCTCCTTGGAGGTGAAGGTGATGGGGGTGCGTCGTGCCGCGCCGCTCCAGGGAGAGCGGCGCGGCGTTCGGTCGTGGAGGGGTCAGGCGGTGCGCAGCGCCTGACCCAGCGCGGCGATCGCCTGGGCGATCGCGGCCCGCGCCGCGCGGGTGTCGCTCAGCGGGTTGAGCATCATGAAGTCGTGGATGGCGCCTTCGTAGCGGACGGTCGTGACCTCCACGCCTGCCCGGCGCAGGCGGCTCGCGTACGCCTCGCCCTCGTCGCGCAGGACGTCAGCCTCGTCGACGATCACCAGCGTGGGCGGCAGGCCGTCCAGCTGCTCGCCGGAGGCCTGCAGCGGCGAGGCGAACGGCTCAGCGCGCTCGACGGGGTCGGGGGCGTAGCAGTCCCAGAACCAGGCCATCGCCTTGGCGCTGAGGTAGTAGCCCTCCGCGAACTCGCGGTAGGAGTCGGTGTCCATTCGCGGCGTCGGTGACCGGGTAGTACATCGACTGGTGCACGAAGCGGACGTCGCGGCGCTCCTGGGCCATCAGCGCGATCGCCGCGGTCATGCAGCCGCCGACCGACTCGCCGGCGATCGCCAGGCGCTCCGGATCCAGGCCGTTGGCCGCGCCCTCGCGGACGATCCACCGCGCGGTGGCGTAGCCCTGCTCGATCGCGACCGGATAGCGCGCCTCGGGCGAGCGGTCGTACTCGACGAAGACCAGCGCCGCGCCGGCGCCGACCGCCAGCTCGCGGACGAGGCGGTCGTGCGTGCCGGCGTTGCCCAGGACCCAGCCGCCGCCGTGCATGTAGAGGACGACGGGCAGCGCGCCCTCCGCGCCGGACGGGCGCACGATCCGGACGCGCACGTCGCCGAAGTCGCAGGGGACGCTGACCCAGCGCTCATCGACGGGCAGCTTGTCGATCGGCGCAGCCTGCACGTCGTCGAGCACCTTGCGCGCCTCGTCGGGGGTCAGCTCGTACAGGAACGGCGGCTGGGCGGTGGCGTCGGCGAACCGCTGAGCGGCGGCCTCCAGGACGACAGGGGCGTTCACGGACATCTTGTTCTCCTTGTTGATGTCATGGGGTTGATCAGCGGGTCAGGCGGCCGCACGGACGCGGGCCGCCTCGAGGACCAGGTCGGCGGTCTCGTCCGGGTGCGAGAAGGCGACGGCGTGCGACGCGCCGGGGATCTCCACCGTGCGCTGCGCGTTCGCGCGCTCGGCCAACGACCGCTGCAGCGCGGCCGGGATGTTGCGGTCCTCGGTGCCGATGACGAAGTACGTCGGCGCTCGCCTCCACAGTGGGTCCGAACCCGCCTGCTCCTCCAGCGCGGCCTGCGCGACGGGCCGCTGGGTCGCGGCCATGAGCCCGGCCTCGGCCGCGGGCAGGTCGGCGCAGAACTGCTCGTGGAAGCGGTCGTGCGCGATCACGAGGTCGGCCGATCCGTCCTCGTGCGGGATGGGCGCGAGCGCGTCGCCGAGCGTGCTGCCGGGGAAGCGCAGCGACAGCTCGATGCAGCTCTCCCCCGGCTCCGGCGCGAACGCGCCGACGTAGACCAAGGCGATGATGTCGCCGGCGTCGGCGGCGACGTTGGAGATCACCGAGCCGCCGTAGGAATGGCCGACAAGGACGACGGGGCCGTCGATCGTGCGGATGAGATCGCTGATGGCGACGGCGTCCTCGGCGACACCTCGCAGCGGGTTGGCGGCGGCGACGACCGGATGGCCAGCGGCGTGCAGGCGCTGGGCGACGCGGTTCCAGCTGGCCGACTCCGCGAAGGCGCCGTGGACGAGGACGATGGTGGGCGGCATGGTGAGGTGGTTCCTTTCGGGTGGTGCGACTTGTGGGAGCCACGGTCGCCGCTCGGAGGCCCGATCGCCTCGGTCGGCGTGCCCAGTCCGGACCCCGGGAGCGCCGACTGGGGAGCACCCGCGTGCGAGCGGCAGCCCGATCAGTGCCGAGGAGGAGCCGCTGCTCTGGCGCACGCGGTCGCTGCGCTAGGGGCCGGGCTGGGCACCCACCCGGACGAGGCGACGGCGCCGTGGCGGGAGGCTGTTCCTCATGAGCGCGACCAACGACATCCATCCGAGCGGCGTCGAAATCACCGAGGAGGCGATCGAGGTCACCGGCGGCGGCCTGCGCATCGTCGAGATTGGGGCGGCGGCCCTGCTCGGGCTGCTGCTCTGCCCGCCGCTGCTGATCCTGGCGGTCATCGTCGCGGTGCCGGCCATCGCGATCGGCGCGGTGGTCGCGGCGGCCTTCGCCGCGGTCGCCGGGCCGACGTGGCTGCTGCGCCGGGTCCGCGCCCACCACCGCGAGCACGGGTCGACCCTGTTCCTGCACCGCCTGCTTCGCCGGTGACCCGGCACCTGCGCCCGCGGGGCGACGACGTCCGTCAGCCCACGACCACGATCGAGCTGTTCTTCGACCTGGTCTACGTCTTCGCGGTCACGCAGTTGTCGCACTTGATCCTGGAGGACCTGTCGGTGGCCGGCGTCGCCCGCGCGGCGTTCCTGCTGCTGATCGTGTGGTGGGCGTGGATCTACACGACGTGGATGGTCAACTGGTTCGACCCGGGCTCGTCCGCGGTGCGGGCGGTGCTCACCGGCGTGATGCTCGCCAGCCTGCTGATGGCCGCCGCGCTGCCGGGCGCGTTCGGGGGCGACGGGGTGCTGTTCGCGATCAGCTACGTCGCACTGCAGGTCGGGCGCAACGTGGCAGCCGCGCGCCTGCTTGAGCGCGATCAGCCGCTGCGCGACGTCTTCGAGCGCCTGGTCGTCTGGAGCGCGGCCTCCGGCGCGCTGTGGCTGGCGGGGGCCGCGCTTCACGGCGACCAGCGATTGCTGGTGTGGATCCCCGCGGTGGTGCTCGACCTGTGCGCGCCGGTCGTCGGCTACTGGCTGCCGGGTCGCGGGCGGGCGGCGACCACCGATTGGGACATCGAGGGCGCCCACTTCACCGACCGCTGCGAGGGCTTCATCATCATCGCGCTCGGCGAGTCGATCGTCGTCACCGGCGCGACCGCGGCAGCCGCCGGGCTCGACGCGACCGTCGTGCTCTGCCTGGGCGTCGCGTTCCTGGAGACCGCCGCGCTGTGGTGGCTGTACTTCGGCGTGATCGCCGAGCGCTCGCGCGAGGTCATGCGCACTTGCGAGGACCCGGGGCGCCTGGCGCGCGACGCCTACACCTATCTGCACGTCCCGATCATCGCCGGCGTCATCGCCGTGGCCGTCGGCGACGACCTCCTGATCGCCGACCCGGGCCGCCCGCTTCACGGCGTCGGGGTGACGATGGTCCTCGGCGGGCCCGCGCTGTACCTCGTCGGCGAGACGCTGTTCCGCTTGCGCCTGACGGGCTCCGCGAGCCCCGAGCGGCTTCTGATCGCGGCGCTGCTCGTGGCGCTGACCCCGGCCGGCGGCGGGTTGAGCGCCCTGGCACTGAGCGCATTGGCCACGGCACTGCTCGGCGCGCTCGCGCTGTGGGACCTGCGCGGGCCGCTAGGGACCCGACTGGGGCCCGCGACGGACGCGGGCGTGACGCGCGTCGGCGATCTTCGATCTCACCAACACCAACAGGAAGGAACGACATCATGAAGATCGTGGTCATCGGAGGCAGCGGACGGGTCGGCGGCAACGTCGTGCGGCGACTCGTCGCGCAGGGGCACGACCCCGTGCCGGCGTCGCCCTCGACGGGCGTCGACACCATCACCGGTGAGGGGCTGGCCGAGGTGATGACCGGCGCCGACGTGGTCGTCGACGTCTCCAACGCGCCGGTCTGGGAGGACGGCGCCGTACGTGACTTCTTCGTCACCTCGACGCGCAACCTGATGGCCGCCGAGAAGGCGGCCGGGGTCGGACATCACGTGGCCGTGTCGATCGTCGGCTGCGACCGGCTGCCCGACAGCGGCTACCTGCGCGCCAAGGTCGCACAGGAGGCCGAGGTCGAGGGCGGCGGCGTGCCGTTCACGATCCTGCGCGCGACGCAGTTCTTCGAGTTCCTGGCCCAGATCGTCGACTCCGGCGCTGACGGCGACGAGACGGTCCGGCTGTCGACGGGGCTCATGCAGCTCGTGGCGGCCGACGACGTCGCCGCGACCGTGGCCGAGCTGGCGACCGCCGCGCCGCTCGGCGGCCACGTCGAGTTGGGCGGGCCCGAGAAGCTGGGGATCGACGCCTGGGCGCGGCGGTTGTTCGAGACCACCGGCGACGAGCGCACGGTCATCAGCGACCCCCACGCCCGCTACTTCGGCACCGAGCTGCACGGCGGCGAGCTGACGCCGGGCGACGGCGCGCGGATCGGCGCGGTCGAGTTCGAGACCTGGTGGGCCGCGCACATGGACCCGCAGCGATGACCGAGGTCAAGGTCATCGTCACCGGGCCGGAAGAGGCCTATGACAACGAGGCGGAGTTCTGGTGCGCGAACGAGCTGATGGGGGTGACCGTGCTGCACGACGGTCGCCTGCATCTGCGCATCGACCCGCGAGCCGACGGCACTCCATGGCTGGCTGACGCCACGAGCCTGGCGCGCTCCCTGGTCGAGGCCGAGGCGCTGCTCGCGGCCTACTGAGGACGAGACGCGATGCCGCCTCCACTGCTCGCGCCGCGGCTGGCCCGCAAGGTCGCCGGCCCGGTGCGCGCCGTGGAGGGCGACTCCCGCTTCCTGGTCGAGGACGCGCCTAAGCAGGTCGGCGCGGATCTCGAGACGTTCCTGATCGATGAGACGAGGTGATGGTGATGGAAATCCGACAACTGCGCTACTTCGTGGCGGTCGCCGACGACCGGCACTTCCGGAAGGCGGCCGCGCGGCTGCACATAGCGCAGCCCGCCGTGAGCGAGCAGATCCGCAAGCTCGAGGTCGAGGTCGAGGTCGGCGTCAAGCTGCTGGACCGGACGTCACGCAGCGTCGAGGTGACGCCCGCCGGCGCCGCCTTTCTGGAGAACGCCCGGCGGATCCTGCGAGACATCGACGAGGTCGGCCATGCGGCGCGGAGCGAGACGGACCCGGCGTGCCATGACGCCACGCTCGCCGCGTTCCACGGCGCCGGACTGGCGCCGAACGTCCTCGAGAGCACGGCCACGACCATCGAGCAGCTGCTCCTCGAGGTCCTGGCCGGTGGCACGACGATCCTGCCCGCTTCCGCCGCGTCGCGCATCCGCCTGCCGGGCCTGTCCGCGCTGCCGCTCAGCGACGCCGCGGCGACCGTCCCGATGGGCGTCGTCACCCGCGACGAGCCGCCGGGCGCGGTGCTCGCCCGCCTGCTGGACGAGCTGGCCGTGGCCCCCGCGCGCGTTGCCGAGGCTGCGTGATGGGCATGTCCTACCTCCGCGATCGCCGTTGCACGATCCCCACCGCCGTGACCGCGCTGGCGATCGCGGTGGGGTCGTTCCTCGTCATCGTGCTCAGCTCGAGCGCGAGCACGACGTCATCCGCCGGCGCGCCCTCGATGCCGTCGCCGGCCGTGGCCGGCGTCACGCGCGTCGACATCAAGAACTACAAGTACGTCCCGCCGGTGCTCACGGTGCGCGTCGGCGCCAAGGTCGCCTGGACCAACGAGGACGCCGTGCCGCACTCGGCCACCGTCGCAGGCGGGTTCGACACGGGGCTGTTCGCCAAGGGCCGAACGCGGACGATCACCTTCGCGAGGGCGGGCACGTTCCACTACATCTGCTCGATCCACCCGTTCATGCACGGCACGGTGGTGGTCCGATGACCCGCGCCTCGCTGACCCGCGCCGACCTCGTGTGCTACCTGGCGATCGTGCTGCTGTTGGTGACGGGCGGGATCCACCTGCAGCAGTTCGAGGGGCCGCTGCGTCCGGTCCCGACGATCGGGCCGTTGTTCGTGCTCAACGCGATCGGGGCCGCGGTGCTCGCGCTCCTCCTGGCCGGCGTGCGCGGGGACCTCGCCAAGCTGGCCGCGCTGGGCGCCATTGGCATGACGCTTGGCGACCTCGTCGCGCTGGCGATCAGCCGGGTCACCGTGTTGTTCGACTACTCCGAGCCGACGCTGCGCCCGGCGGTCACGCTGGCCGCCGTCGTGGAGGTCGCCGCGGTCGCGGCCCTCGGAGCCTTCGTGCTGATGGACGACGGATCCAGCCCGGGCATCGGGCGGCGACGCGGTCTCGCCCGAGCCCGGACGTCATGAACCCGGCCCTGAGATCCCCGCAGCAACAGAGGGTCGTCGGCGACGCGCTGGCGCTCGTGAGCCGCGTGCGCCTGTGGCCGTTCGCGCGCGTCGAGGCGCAGGGCGCGTGCACGACGATCCACAGCGGCGCAGAGGACGCGTGCATCGCTCGGCTCGACCTCACGACGGGCGCGCTGACGGTCTTCGTCGCCGCCGACCTGGCCCGCCTGCTCGCCCGGTCCGAGCCGCACGCTCGCGCGACCCGCGACGGCGTGCGCCTGGACGTCCGCGACGCCGACAGCGGCGCGGCCGGCGCGCGCATGCTGCGCTGGCGGATCGACCTCGTGCGGTTCGGTCCGCAACTGCGCGACGCATCGCCCTAGCCCCCTTGCCTCTCACCAACCCAGAAGGAACACCATGAACGTCAGCGTCCCCATCGCACGAGACCACTGCCTGGCACCTGAACGCGTCGACGCGCCGCTCTTCGGCGGGCGCTACCGCTCCCTGTTCGCCGAACTGCCCGCGCTCTCGGCCGACGAGGAGGCGCTGCACCGACTCGGCCGGCCCGGCGGACCGTGCGACCTCGACGGCGGCGACCTCGATGGCGGCGGCCTCGACACGCCGGACTCCCACGTCGCGGCGGTCTGGCCGTTCTTCGGGCAGTACGTGGCGCACGACATCACCGCCGATCGCTCCCCGCTCGTGCCCCGCGCCGAGCGCGCGCAGCTCCGCAACGCCCGAGCGCCGAGAACGAACCTCGAGGGCCTCTACGGCACCGGCCCGATCGGCATGCCCTACCTGTACAACAAGGACGATCCCGCCAAGCTGCTGCTCGCCTCCGGCGGCCGCGACGTGCCGCGCAACCCGGAGGGGATCGCCCTGCTCGGCGATCCTCGCAACGATGTCCACCTGTTCACCAGCCAGCTCGCGGTGGCGTTCATCGGCCTGCACAACTCATTGGTCGATCGCCTGCGCGAGGACGGCGTCGCCGAGCTCGACCTCTTCGACGAGGCACGACGCGCCACCACCTGGCATTACCAGCACGTGATCCTGCGCGAGTTCCTGCCCGGGCTCATCGGCGCCGAGCTCGTGGCCGACCTGCTCAGCACCGGCCCGCAGTTGTACCACTTGGATCCCGACCCCTACATTCCCTTCGAGTTCGCCGACGCCGGCTACCGCTACGGCCACGCCCAGATCCGCAGCCGCTACCAGGTCAACGCGGGTTTCGGTCCCGTCCCGGTCTTCCCCGATCTGATGGGCTTCGGCCCCGTCGGCCCTGAGCGGACCGTCGACTGGCCACTGCTGATCGACGTCGACGGCCACCCGCCGGCCCAGCGTGCCAAGCGGATCGACACGCGTCTCCCCTCCCCGCTGATCGCGCTGCCCACCCAGGTCTCGGGAGCGGAGCCCGGCACCGACTACGCGTCGCTGGCCAACCGCGACCTGCAGCGCGGCCAGGCCGTCGGCCTACCCTCAGGCGAGGCGATCGCCGAGGCCCTCGGCGTCCCGGCGCTG
Source organism: Baekduia sp. (assembly GCF_035318805.1). GTDB lineage: Bacteria > Actinomycetota > Thermoleophilia > Solirubrobacterales > Solirubrobacteraceae > Baekduia. Next base: position 1,167 of record NZ_DATHDY010000058.1, on the reverse strand, counting down.
AGTCCGCAACAGGTCGGGCTCCGCGATCACGGATGGACCGACGAGACGCCGCTGTGGTTCTACATCCTCAAAGAGGCCGACGTCCTGCACGACGGCGACCAGCTCGGCCCGGTCGGCGGCCGGATCGTCGGCGAGGTCCTGGTCGGGATCATCGACGCCGACCCGGAGTCCTTCCGATCGGTCGACCCCGCGTGGACGCCGACGCTGCCGGCCCGGCGCGCCGGCGCCTTCGGGCTGGCCGACATCCTCGTACCGAGCAGCGAGGAGCGGCGATGAGCGAGCACCGCCCGGCGATCGAGGTCGGGGACCTGCCCGTCCCCACCGACGGCATCCTCGTCACCCACTTCCTCACCGTGCGCGACGTCGCCCGCTCGCGCGCGTTCTACTCCGAGGTCCTCGGCGGCCGCGTCGCGCTTGGCGAGAACCCGTGCATCGTCAAGCTCTCAAACTCCTGGCTCATCATGAACCCAGGCGGCGGCCCGACGGCCGACAAGCCCAACATCTCGCTCGTCGACCACCAGCCCGGACCCACCGTCTCGAGCTTCCTGAACCTGCGCGTCGCCGACATCCAGGCCTGCTACGAGCGGTGGAGCTCCAGAGGCGCCACGTTCCTCACACCGCCCATCGACCGCGGCTCCGAGCTGCGCTGCTACATGCAAGACCCCGACGGCTACCTGATCGAGGTCGGCCAGTCGACGGGACTGCTCGTAGGCAAGCTCGCCGCGACCTGAAGTGCCCTCCAAGGAGGATCTGGGCGCGCAGTCTTCGTGCACCGCGCGCAGGAGGTCATGGACTGCGGTCGCGATAACGGGCGGCGCTGTTTCGAAAGGTGTCCCGGTGACGGCGCGTTGCCGGCTTCTGCACCGTCTGGGCGCACGATTTGTTCGGCAAATTGTTCCGCGAGCGCCTCTTGGGAGATGCGGTCGCGATCACCGCTTGCGGCGCTGAACCCGCGCGTTTTGGCGGTTGTTGGCCGCCGTTCGAGGAACCTGCGACCACCCGGGCAGGCCCTAAGACCCAATGGTTTGGAGTTCCCCCGTTCTCGTAGACAGGGGTTGGTTAGGCGGCTTGGCCTTCTTGTAGGCGGGTGAGGTGGATCTTCTCGAACTGGGCCGGGGAGAGTTGCCCGAGGGTGCTGTGTCGGCGTTCGCGGTTGTAGAAGATCTC
>NZ_DATHDY010000057.1:0-3895 GCF_035318805.1 Baekduia sp. | reverse complement strand
AGGAGCGGCGCTGGATGTCGATCAGGTTCGGAAGGTCGAGGACCTTGTCCAGGCGCGCGAAGCTGCGGCGCGTCCGGAGGGCGTCGAGGGCAGGCACTACGGCGACTCCTCGGGGGGTCGAGGCGGGCAAACAGGAGGGGGGCGTTCGCGCGGTGGCGCGAGGACGCGACCTATCAATCTAGCACAGGCCGAAGCGGACCCCCTCGGGGGCGGTCGACACTCACGGACCCCGCCAGGGCTCCCGCGTATGTGGCGCGGGTCGCGTGCAGTAGGCGGCTACGACTATCGGTCGACGCGCGGCAGTGTAGCGCTGCCCGGGGGCGAGCGCCAGCGCGGGCGTCGGGTGACGGTACGGCGCCGTCGCGGATACTGGAGTCCATGCCCGACGCCTTCCTCGTGCGCCTCGTCGTCCAGTGCCGCGACCGGCCCGGGATCGTCGCAGCGGTCGCCCGGCTGCTGGCCGACAGCGGGGCGAACATCACGTCCTCGGCGCAGCATTCGACCGACCCAGAGGGAGGCTGGTTCTTCCTTCGCCTGGAGTTCGACCTGCCCGGCGGCGACGTCGAGGGCCTGCGGGCGCGGTTTGCCGCCGACGTCGCCGAGCCGTTCGCGATGCAGTGGCGGATGGCGCCCGCCGGGGAGCGCCAGCGGATCGCCCTGCTCGCCTCGCGCGAGGAGCACTGCCTGCTGGACCTCCTGTGGCGCCGGCGCCGGGGCGAGCTGCGGGCGGAGATCGCGATGGTCATCGCCAACCACCCCGACCACCGCGCCGACGTCGAGGCCTTCGGCGTGCCCTACGAGCACGTGCCGGTGGCGCGCGGCGGGAAGCCGGCCGCCGAGGAGCGCATGCTGGAGCTGCTCGCCGCCGCCCGCGTCGACCTCGTCGTGCTGGCGCGCTACATGCAGGTGCTGTCGGCCGGCTTCCTGGAGCGCGTCGGCGCGCCGGTGATCAACATCCATCACTCGTTCCTGCCGGCCTTCGCCGGCGCCGACCCCTACGCGCGAGCGCGCGAGCGCGGCGTGAAGATCATCGGCGCCACCGCGCACTACGCGACCGAGGAGCTCGACCAGGGGCCGATCATCGAGCAGGACGTCGCGCGCGTCGACCACCGCCACACGGTCGGCGAGATGACCGCGATCGGCCGCGACATCGAGCGGGTCGTGCTCGGCCGCGCGGTCGCCTGGCATCTCGACGACCGCGTGCTGGTGCACGACAACCGCACGGTGGTGTTCTGAGGGTCAGGTCGCCGAGACCGCGGCCTCGCCGGGGCCGGCGCCCTCGCGCTCGATCCGGCGGTCGCGCACCAGCGAGGCGATCACGCCCGTGCCGAGGATCGCGGCGATCACGGGCAGGCTGATCTCCGGGCCCAGCTTGCCCCACAGCTCGCCGGCGGCCATCTTGATCCCGATCGCCACCAGCAGGAACGCGAGCGCCGTCTTGAGGTAGTAGAGGCGCTCGACGAGGTCGGCGACGAGGAAGAACAGCGGCGCGAGGCCCAGCAGCGCGAACGCGTTGGCCGCGAAGACGATGAACGGGTCGTCGGTGATGGCCAGGATCGACGGCACCGAGTCGATCGCGAACACGATGTCGGCGACGACGAGGGCCGCGAGCGCGGCGCCGGCCACCGAGCCGCCGGGCAGCCGATCCTTGAGCTTCTCGACGAACGCGGTCTCCCCCGCGCTGTCGTGGCGGTGGCGGAACATCCGCCAGCCCGTCCACACCAGCAACGCGGCGAAGATGTAGGCGATCCAGCTGGCCTGGTGCAGGGCCGCGGCGCCGACGACGATGAACAGGCCGCGGAGCACGAGGGCCGCAGCGATGCCCCAGGTCAGCAGGCGGTGGCGCTGCACCTCCGGAATGCCGAAGCTCGTGAGGATCAGCAGGAAGACGAAGACGTTGTCCAGCGACAGCGACTTCTCCACGAGGTAGCCGGCGAAGTAGAGGCCGGAGTCGCGGCCGCCGAGCGCGACGAGCATGACGCCGCCGAAGCTCAGGGCGACGATCACCCAGCCGATGCTCTGCAGGGTGGCGCTCTTGACGCTCATGCCGTGCCGCTCGCGGCGGGCGAGCCAGAGGTCGAACGCCAGGAGGGCGATCAGGGCACCGATGAGGGCGATCCACTTCACGGGCGTGCGGTTCCTTTCGCGGGTCGTACGGGACTCGCGAAGGTTTGACCGCCTCGAACCTGAGGCCGCGCACACCGGATGCCGTGGGCACCGTGTTGACGATGTACGCCGTCGGGCTACTTCCCTTCGACGCCGCCAAGGCTAACAGGAACGACGAAGGGCGCCCGCCGGATCACGGCCCAGAGGGCCGCGATCCGGTCGCGGGTGTCGGCCCAGGGGGCCGAACCCGCAGCGGACGTCGCTTCGATGCTTCCTTACTTCAGCTCGACGGACCCGCCGGCCTCCTCGAGCTCCTGCTTGAGCTTGTCGGCCTCGTCGCGCTCCAGGCCCTCCTTGATGGGCTTGGGAGCCTCGTCGACGAGCGCCTTGGCCTCCTTGAGGCCCAGGCCGGTCGCGGCACGCACGACCTTGATGACCTGGATCTTCTTGTCGCCGGCGGCGGTCAGGACGACGTCCACGGTGGTGGACTCCTCCTCGGCCGGAGCGCCGTCACCGGCGGCGGCCGGGGCGGCGGCGGCGACGGCCGTCGCCGAGACGCCGAACTCCTCTTCGAGCGCCTTGATGCGCTCCGACAGCTCGAGCACGGAAATGCCCTTGAGCTCCTCGATCCACTCTGCGGTGCTGGTAGCCATGTTGGTCAGTCCTCCTGGGTCTCGGTGGTGGTGTCGGCGGCGCCCTCGGTGGGCTCCTCCGGGGCGGCCTCGGCCACCGGTGCTTCGGGTGCTTGGTCGGATGCTGCGGGTGCCTCCGCGGCGGGTGCCTCTGCTGCGGGTGCCTCTGCGGCGGGGGCGGCAGGTGCGTCGCCGGACGGAACCTCGCCCGACTCCTTCTTCTCGAGGACGCCGCTCAGGGCGATCGCGAGACCCGACACGAGGCCGTTGAGGCTCCGTGCGAGGCCGGTGATCGGCGAGGCGACCATCCCGACGAGCTGGCCGTAGAGGACCTGGCGCGACGGGAGCTTGGAGATGGCGGTGATCTGCGCGGCGTCGAGCGCCTCGCCGTTCATCAGCCCGCCCTTGAACGGCAGCAGCTCGCCGCCGGTGGAGCGCTGGTAGTCCGCGATCGCCTTGGCGGCCGCGGCAGCGTCACCCCGCACGAACGTCAGCGCCGTCGGGCCTTCGAGGAGGGCCTTGAGGACCTCCGCGTCGGCCTGGTCGGCCGCGCGCTCGGTGAGCGTGTTCTTGACGACGCGGAACGTCGAGTCCGACTCGCGCAAACGCGTGCGGAGCTCGGCGACCTGCGCGACGGTGATGCCTCGGTAGTCGATGGCGAAGACCGCCTCCGACCCCTGGATCTGCTCAGCGATCTCTGCGACCGCTGCTGCTTTCTGGTCCCTGTTCACGGGCCTCCTCTGCCGGGCTTCCCACGGATTGCGCATCCGCGTGCCGGCGGTCTCAGGACGGCCTCGGGTGTCGAACGTGATTACGCGGCGGCAACCGCGGTCTCAGCGTTCTCCAGTCCGAGGATGTCGCGGGTACGGGACGGGTCGACCTTGATGCCCGGCCCCATCGTCGAAGCGATGGTGACCGAGTGCAGGTACCGACCCTTGGCGGCCGAGGGCTTCGCGCGGATGAGCTCCTCGATGACGGCCGCGTAGTTCTCGAGCAGGGCGCGCTCGTCGAAGGACGTCTTGCCGATGTTCAGGTGAACGATGGCGGTCCGGTCGGTGCGGTACTCGACCTTGCCGGACTTGGACTCCTCGACGGCCTTGGCCACGTCCATCGTGACCGTGCCGACCTTGGGGTTCGGCATCTTGCCCTGCGGGCCC
>NZ_DATHDY010000056.1:0-10618 GCF_035318805.1 Baekduia sp. | reverse complement strand
ACCCACCTGACCTACGCAGTCCGGGAGCGGTAACTGTCTCGACCTCAGCGCTCCCCCGCCGAGGTCAGCAGCGCGGTGAGATCCTCGACGCTCTGAGCGTCAGGAAGGGCGAGCGTTCGGGCCGCGAGCTCGGCCGCGCGCCTCCCTCCGGGAGGGACCTCACGGCGTTTGTCGTGGAACTTCCTCGCCAGCTCCTCGTCGGACAGGGGGTTGCCGGGGCCGCCGCGGTTGACCTCGACGCGCGCCTCGAGTTCCTCGCCCGTGCGGGTGGTCACGTGCAGGACGGCGGGGAAGGCGTGCGGGAACGACGCGCTGCAGCGCTCGTCCTCGACGCAGCGCACCAGGGCGGCCAGGGCGAGGCGGCGGGGGGTCACGGGCGGCGGCGTCGGTGAAGTCCTCGTGGGACACGCCGAGGCCGCCGCCCAGCAGCGCCGCGGCGACCGTGTAGGGGCTGGCGGCCGTGGCGGCGCTGGCGGTCTCCGGGGCGTGGTCGGCTGCGCTCTCGCCCTGCTTGCGGACCTCGTGGTGGCCGATTTCGTTCGAGCGCTCGAGCCCGACACCGACCGCGAACGTCGCGCTGGCGGCGACGACCAGGGCCAGCAGCAGGACGCGCGGGCTGAGCATCAACAACCGCCGCGCTGCCTGGTGCGGCGATGCACGACCAGGCCGACGACGGCGGCGAGGATCACGGCGCAGGCGATGCCGAGCCATCCGCCGATCGCGCTGCCGGCGACGGCGCCGATCACGGCGGGGCCGACGGCGCAGCAGAGGACCATCAGCACGCCGCCGCCGATCAGGGTCAGGTCGAACCGGCTGCGCGACTTCTCCTGCACGCTCATCGCCCGACCTGCGGCTGGCCGCGGAAGGCGTCGACCAGGTCGGCGAGCACGAGCTCGGCGTCCTCGGGCGCCTCGATGGTCAACACGATGGTGTCGGGCTCGTCGGTGACGGCCATGTCCAGGAACGCGCAGCACCGCGACTCCGCCGCGACGATCGCCTCGACGCGATCGCGGACCCCGGCGCCGCCGACGAAGCTCAGCTGCGCGCCGGTCGCGCCGGTCCAGGCGTCGATGAGCGCGGCGCGGCCGAGGTCACGCATCTCGGCCAGGCGCAGGGGCAGCTCGGTCGCATCCAGCGAGCAGGCGATGGGCAGGGCGTCGTCGGGCATCAGGATCTCCAGAAGGTAGGGTCCAGCTACCGTGCACCTTGAACCCGAGTTGAAGTCAAGGGGCGGATCCCAATGGACGACCACGCAACGCTCACCATCGGCCAGCTGGCGCAGCGATTCGGCCTCAAGACCTCGGCCATCCGCTACTACGAGCGCGTCGGCGTCCTGCCCGAGCCCGACCGCGAGCACGGCCACCGCCGCTACGGCGAGGATGCCATCCGCCGCCTGGAGGTCCTCGACGTCGCCAAGCGTGCCGGCTTCTCGCTCGACGAGGCCCGCCTGCTGATGGAGCGAAGCGACGCCGGCTCACCCGCGTTTGAGTCGATGCGCGAGCTGGCCGCGCGCAAGCTGCCCGACGTCGAGGCGCTGATCGCCCGCGCCGAGGAGATGCGCTCATGGCTGCTGACCGCGACCGACTGCTCCTGCCAGACCCTCGACGTCTGCGGCCTCTTCGACCACAACGACATCCGGCCGCCGCGGGCGATGCCCGTGCCGCTCAGCATCAGCCAGGTTCCGCGCCGCGCTCCGTAAGGCGGGTTCTCGGGCGCGACCCCGACGATCCCCCGGGGCACGTCTGTGTGGCGCAACGGCCAGACCGGCGCCGCTGACCGTTCGTTGTCTGCGGTCGTGCCGGGCGGCTCGCAGTCGGGTCGCCAGGGCCGGGGCGAGTCGGGTGGTCGGGCGGCTCGAAGACAGGCTCGGCGTGGCCTTGGCGTGCTGTCGCGGGCGCTACCGGGTCGATCCTTCGGCCGCCGGCGCCCGCAGTCGACGAACCAGGTGACGAATGCTACGCAGCAGGGTGACCGCAGAAACGCGTGTGCGGCTGTCCGCGCGAGACCGGCCTCAACCCCCTGGAGACGTACAACCTGGCTGCTAGGGGCGTGCCCCGACGGCGCAGCCAGACGAGGCGGTCGCCGTTCGCCCCGGCTGTCCGGCTCGTCCGATCAGCCGGTGATCGCGATGGCCCTGCCGGCGTGGCCGTCCTGGGCGCCGGTTCCTCCGGCGTGGCCCCGTCGACGTGGGCGAGGTCACCGTTCGTCCGGCCGCGCAAGGCTGCACCGCTCGACGCGACCGTCGCCTACGAGGGCGACGGCCCGCTCGCCCCCGAGGTCGTCGACAACGACGACCCGTCGCCCGGCGTCCCCTGAGCCGGCGCGCCGGCTACGCCGCTTCGGCGAGCCGGCCGCCGGCGCGCGCCTGGGCGACCGCGCGGCCGCGTGCGGAGCTCGGGAAGGCCGCGAGCATCGCACGCACCTCGGCGGCGGTCGCGTTGGCGCCGAAGACCGGGGCGCCCGGCTCGAGCCGGACGCCGTCGGCGACCGAGCCCGCCATCACCGGGTCGAAGCCGAGCGAGTCGACCAGGGCGGCCACGGTCGCGACGTCGTCGGGGTCGTCGCCGGCGATCGCGATGGCCTTGCGACCGGGCGAGCCGGCCGGGCGGGCCTCGCCCTCGAGGTCGTGGTAGCCCATGTGGTTGAACGCCTTGACCACGCGCGACCGCGGAAGGGACGCCTGGACGATCTCGGTGGACGAGGTCCGTGGGTCGGTGAGGTCGTCGCGGAGGCCGTCGACCTCCTCCCAGTAGTTCATGGCGTCGATCACGAGCTTGCCCGCCAGCGCGTCCGCGGGGATGGTGTGGTGCTTGCCCAGCGGAAGCGCGAGGATGACGATGTCGGCGTCGCCGGCCGCCTCGGCGGCGGTGGTGGCGGTCGCGCCGGGGGTCAGGACGTCGACGATGAGCGCGATCTTCGCCGGGTCGCCGGAGCCGGCGATCAGCACGCGGTGGCCGGTGGCGAGCGCCAGACGGCCGAGCACGGTGCCGAGCTTGCCGGCGCCGAGGATGCCGACGGTGCTCATACCGTGGCGACCTCGGTGCCCAGGAGCTCGCGCACCATCGGGATGACCTCGGTGCCGTACAGCTCGACAGCTCGAAGGCGCGCGCTCGCCGGTTGCGCCCCGACGGTGTAGATCAGGTCGAAGCGTCCGACGCCGAGCGCCGAGATCGCGTGCGCCATCTTGCGGGCGACCGTCTCGGGCGATCCGACGTAGAGCGAGCCGTGCGCGACCTCGGCGTCGAACTCGTCGCGGCGCAGCGGCGGCCAGCCGCGCAGCGCGCCGATGCGATCGCGCTGGACCTTGTAGTGGGGGTAGAAGAGCTCGATCGCCTCGTCGTCGGCGTCGGCGATGAAGCCGGGGGAGTGCATGCCGACCGGATGCGCGGTGGTGCCGAACTGCTCCGCCGCTCGGCGATACAGATCGATATACGATGCGAAGCGCTCGGGGCTGCCGCCGATGATGGCGAGCATGAGCGGCAGGTCGTAGCGCGCGGCGCGCACGACCGACTGCGGGGAGCCGCCGACGCCGACCCAGGTGGTCAGGTGCCCGGACTCGGTCTTGGGGAAGACGTCGGCGTCCTGTAGCGGGGCCCGCGTCGTGCCCGACCAGGTGACCGACTGCTCGCCCAGCAGCTTGACGAAGAGGTCGATCTTCTCCTCGAAGAGCACGTCGTAGTCGGCCAGGTCGTAGCCGAACAGCGGGAACGACTCGGTGAAGGACCCGCGTCCCAGGATCACCTCGGCGCGGCCGTTGGAGAGCGCGTCCACGGTCGCGAAGCGCTGGAAGACGCGGACGGGGTCGTCGGAGCTCAGCACGGTCACGCCCGAGGCGAGACGGATCCGCGAGGTCTTGGCCGCGATCGCGGCGAGGACGGTCTCGGGCGTCGAGATGGCGTACTCGGGTCGGTGGTGCTCGCCGAGGGCGATGACGTCGATGCCGACCTCGTCGGCGAGGACGGCCTCGTCGACGACCTGCCGGATGGCGGCCGCGTGGGAGATCAGGGCGCCGGAGTCGTCTTGTGGGACGTCTCCGAAGCTGTCGAGGCCGAAGGTGAGGTCAGTCATTGGTGGATCCTCGTCCGCTGCGAAGGAGTAGTTGACACGTCAACTATAGCCAAGCTATGATTGATACGTCAACTAACGAAGAGTGAGGCGATGGGCACCACTTCAGCTCCGCGGCGAGGCCGGCGGACGCCGACCGCGGAGCAGCTCGCCATCTGGCGGGACTACATCGAGACGGCGGAGGCGATCCGCTCCGGGCTCGAGGCGCGGCTGCAGGCGGAGTCGGGACTCTCGGCCGGCGACTACACGGTGATGCTCGCGCTCAGCGAGGCCGACGAGCGCCGAATGCGTTCCTCCGAGCTGGCCTCCCACATCGGCTGGGAGCGCAGCCGCCTTTCGCACCACCTGGGCCGCATGGAGCGCCGCGGCCTCGTTCAACGCCAGGACTGCGCGACCGACAGCCGCGGGGCGGAGATCGTCGTCACCGACGCCGGCGCACACGCCTTCCGCCGCGCATCCGCACCCCACCTGCGCGACATCCGCGAGCTCTTCGTCGACGCGCTCACGCCGGAGCAGATCACGGCGGCCGGCGAGGTGGCCCGGGCGCTGCAGGCGCACCTCGCGCGGGCGCCTAACGGCGAAAGCCCCCCGTGAGGAGCCGTGGCGCTCGTCGCCTTTCTGATCGCCGAGCGTCGCAGCAGCCCCCGATGCTGCCCCTCGGGGCCTTCGCCTCCCGCCAGTTCACCGCCGCCAACCTCGTGACCTTCGTGGTCTAACGCTGCGCTGGGCGGCATGTTCCTCCTGCTCGTCGCGGATTCGTTCGAGGTGTGACCGTTCGGCCGAACATGAGTGGATCGTGGAGGCAGACATCGAGGCCACGTCACCTGGCCAGGCATGCAGTCATCAGCTAGGCTCGTCCAAGCGTCGGGCGTGCAGGCCCCGCCCCAGCGCGCCCGGCACTGTTACGGTACCCAAGACCGTCGCTGCGACGGTCACCCCTCGAGGGAGGTCGACATGGCTGCATCGGACCAGCTGACGAAGTTGGCGGCCAGGGCGAAGGAAGCTGAAGATCGGGCCGCAGCCGCACAGGGGAAGGCCAAGGCGGATCTCGAGCAGGACGTTGCGACGGCGCGCGCATCGGCTCAGGCCCAGGCTGAGAAGCTGCGCCAGTCCGCGGACGCAAGCAAGGGGAAGCTCTCCGTCTGGTGGAATGACGTGCAGCGCTCGTGGAACGAACACGTGGCAAAGGTTCGCGAGGACGTCGATGCCAAGCGGGCGGAGCACGACGCGGAGCGGGCGCAGCGGTACGCCGAGAACGCCGAAGACGACGCCACGTTTGCGGTTGAGTACGCGTATGCAGCGATCGAGGAGGCCGAGTACGCGGTGCTCGACGCGGCCCTTGCGAGGATGCAAGCTGACGAGCTGTCACCACAGCCGGGCGCTACCGCCTGAACGCCACGTTGGCCTGTGCGCCGACCGGGGCGCACAGATCTCGGACGCTACGAGGACAACGCAAAAGCGACGCGAGCGCACAAAACCCGTGAAAGGGGTCGGCGTGCCTGTCGATTCGCGCGCGGTTCGGAGCGATGAGCTGCCGGTCAGTGATCGGCCGTGAGAAGCCTCGACCCGACGCACTGCTCGACGTGGGGAACCGCCACGTCGGGCGGCCGTGCATCGACAGCAGAGCTGGTCGTGCGGGCGGGAACCGTCGGTTTCACCGTGCTGTCAGTGACGGCGTAGGGGGCTCCCGGCATCCGCGTGTGGCCCGCTCGAGGCGATCGCGCACGAGTTCGGCGGCCTTCGCGCGCCAGCGCGTGCGTTGGCGCGCGCCTCGGCGATTAGGATTGCGTCATCGTCCATGGGGGAGATCAGCCAACAGGAGCTGCAGCTGGCGACCCGCAACCACGGCATGCCGCTGGAGCTCCTGCGCGAGCCGCTGACGCCGCTGGGGCTGCACTACCTGCTGGTCCACTACGACGTCCCCGCCGTCGACGAGGACGTCTGGCGGTTGGCCGTCGGCGGACGCGTCGCGCGCGAGCAGACGCTGTCGCTCGCCGAGCTGCAGGCGCTACCGGCCGTGAGTCTGGCGGTGACGATGGAGTGCGCCGGCAATGGCCGCGCCCTGCTGGAGCCCCGGGCGGTGAGCCAGCCGTGGCTCACCGAGGCGGTCGGCACCGCCGAGTGGACCGGCACGCCGCTGCGCGGTGTGCTGGAGCGGGCCGGTCTCGCCGCCGACGCGGTCGAGGTCCTGTTCACCGGCCTGGACCGCGGGATGGAGGGCGGGGTCGAGCAGTCCTACGAGCGCGCGCTGCCCGTCGCCGAGGCACTGCGCGACGACGTGCTGCTGGCCTACGCGATCGGCGGCCGGCCGCTGGCACCGCAGCACGGCTTCCCGCTGCGGCTCGTCGTGCCGGGCTGGTACGGGATGACGAACGTCAAGTGGCTCGGTCGCATCACGGTGCTCGACGAGCCGTTCGCCGGCTACCAGCACACGCGCTCCTACCGCATGCGCCAGGCGGAGGATGACGAGGGCGAGCCGGTCACGCGGATGCTGCCGCGCTCGTTGATGGTTCCGCCCGGCATTCCCGACTTCCTCAGCCGCGAGCGGTTCCTCGAGCCCGGCACCGCAGTGCTCCGCGGCCGCGCGTGGTCCGGTTGGGCGCCGATCGAGTCCGTCGAGGTCAGCACCGACGGCGGCCGCGGATGGGCCCCCGCGGAGCTCGAGGAGCCCGTCTCGCCGGCGGCATGGCGCGGCTGGTCGTTCGCGTGGGAGGCGTCCGCTGGTCGCCACGAGCTGTGCTGCCGCGCAAGCGATGCCGACGGGCGCAGCCAGCCAGTCGATCCGCGCTGGAACCTCGGCGGCTACGCGAACAACAGCGTCCAGCGCGTCGTTGTCAACGTGTCCGCCTCACGGCTGGGGGGCGCAGATAGGTGAGACCCCCGATGCTTGCACGCGCGTGACGGCACGAGCATCGCCGGGCGAAGGGCGCGAGCGCTGTGAGCGGCGCGGTGACGACGACCACGCCCGTGGTGCCGGGCCCGCGTGACGACTTCTCACATCCGTGAGAATCCGCTCCACAGGGTCAGCGGTCGGGTCCCAAGGCGGGTACCACAGCCGCCTTTCGTGACCCGCTTGAGGCCGTCCGGACGTCCCGCAATCATGCGGAACACAAGGCTTCCAGCGCCCTGGCCTTCCATGTCCCCGAGACCAACACCACGTACTTCGCGCTCAAGCGACCGGCGCCCGGCACATGGACGATCGAGCCGACCGCCGACTCGACGCCCATCACCGGCGTGAAATCCGCCAACGGCCTGGACGAGCCGAAGGTCACCGGCAGCGTGCGGCGCACGAAGCCCGGCTCGTCGACCCGAACGTTGTCCTACAACGTGACGCCGCTGCCCGGCCAGCAGGTGACGTTCGCCGAGCAGGGCAAGGCCGCCGTGCAGATCCTGGGCCGGGCCCGCAGCGGGCGCGGCACGCTGCGCTTCACACCGGCCGACGGTCGCGGCGGGCGGCACAAGGTCATCGCCTTGGTCTCGTCCTACGGCAAGCCCCGCACGCAGATCACGGTGGCGACGTACGTCGCCCCGGCGCCGCGCCGGCCGGCGCGGGTCACGCGGTTGCGCGCCCGGCGGTCGGGCACGCGGCTGGCGGTGACGTGGGCCAGGGCGGCCAACGCCAAGCGCTATGAGATCAGGGCGACGCTGTCGGACGGCCGCCGGCTCAGGATCCGCCAGGCGGCGGCGCGGCTGACGATCCCGGCCGTGGCGCGCGCGACGCGGGCGACGATCACGGTCACCGGCCTCAAGGCCGACCTGACGCGTGGCAAGGCCGCGACGGTCAAGGTGGCGGCCCAGAAGAAGGCCATCAGGAAAGCAACACCCGCGTGACCTGGGCGGCGGGCGGGGCTGCGGCTGCAACATCTCGACGTCGCCATCGAAGACGGCGGTTGTCAATCAACGAGGCGTTCCGCGACTTCGCTGGCGGATGATCACCGGCTCGGTTGGCGACCCTCAGCGAGCCCTTGCGAGGTGTTCGAGTAGCCGTCCTGCGAATGGCATCTTCGGAGTGCGCCATACGTGTCGCTGCTCGAACGGCCAGGCGTAGACCGGGTTGCCGTCGCGCACCAGCTCCAGCAGGCGTGGTTCGCCGAGCTCGTCGGCTGACCACTCGTACAGGCATTGCAACCGCGGCACGATCACCGCGTAGTCGAGCATCCGGCCAAGACGCTGCTCGTCGGCGACATAGCGCTCGACGTCGAGCGCGAGTGGATAGCGGTCTGGAAGCACGCGGCGGAGTGAGAGGAAAACACCGGCCATCCCGAGCCGGGGGTCGCCGAGCACGCGGCCGAGCGGAGCGAACCGTCCGAGCGCCAGGCGCGGCGCCGCCGCGAGTGCATGCGCGTAGAGCACGCGCGCCAGCGCGACGTTCATGAAGAAGCGCTCCGGCGCGCCCTCCGCTTCGGCGAGGTTCGCGTGCTCCAGGTATCCGGCCACGATGCTTGCGTTGTGCGCGCGGTACCAGTTGCGCCCCGTCGGTCTCGCTCCGAACTCCAGCCAGAGCCGCACCGCCTGCGATGACGGCTCGCCGGCCAACCCACCGAGGAGCGCGACCGTTTCGCATCCGTCGCGCAGCAGTCGCTCGTTGACCGCCCGCCACCACACGCTGCCCGGCGGCGACGCGTCCAGCGGATTGAGCACACCGCGGCGCGCCTGCCAGCGCATGAACGACAACGCCGCCCGTCGGAACGGCAGGTGTCGCGGTGCGCGGCCCGTCGGCCCGTGGAACACCCGCGCCATCAATGCAAGACGCCCGGCCGGATCGTCGCGCACGGCCGCGACCCGGGTCCCAGCCAGAGCAAGCGCGTCTGCGTGCTGACTCATCGCGAGCAGTGATAGCGACTTCGCCGAAGGCAGCGCAACCTCCCCGCGCGATGACCGTTGTTGGGCCACCCGCGGAGTCAGGGGGCGCCCGCTAGCGCATTGAGGCAAGACCAGTAGGTCCTGCGCAGACCCCGACCGCAGATTCCGCCACGAGATCTCACGGTCGGACAACGCCCGCTCGAGGTACGGTCGCGATGGCAGTCGTGCGAGGGGCGGCGCGAGGCGCCTACGCGCCGCAACACCTCTTGTACTTCTTGCCGCTCCAGCACGGGCACGGCTCGTTGCGCCCGATGCCGCGAATGTGCAAGGTGCGCTAATAGGGCTTATGCCGATTGCGCGTCAGGCCGAGGCGGCCGTGGCGCGCGGTACCAACCGCGTCCCGATCACAATGGCGGCGTTTCCGCGCTCTTCTCGGTCAATTCGACGAGAATTAGCGCATGGAGCTCTGGTGCGGACGCCTGCTCCTCGTCCATTCCGGCAGCGGGTCCCCGAGGCACCACGGAACCGAAGGGTCAGAGGTTCGAATCCTCTCGGGCGCGCTGGAGACCCCCGGTGAACAATGGGGTTTTCGCGTTTCTGGGCTCGTATTTGACCCGTAGGTCTTGCACCGAGGGTCAACCAGGTTGCGACCCTCATTTCACGGGCCTTGTCCGACTGGCATCCGGGCTTCCCGGGCTTTCTGGCGAGTTTTTGGGCGAGCGCCAGAAGCCGCTCTCGCGGTTGTCTGCGAGCGGGCCGAGCGGTCACCGTCGCCATCGCGACACGTGACCCGCATGGGACCCGCCGCGGCCTGACGGGTCGCGTTACTCAGGAACGGTGAAGGCCGAAGTGATGCCGCCGTCGAGCGGGAAGGCTGCGCCCGTGATAAGGCCGGAGTCCTCGCTCGCCAGGTAGGCGACGGTGCCGGCGAGCTCGTCCGGGGTCCCGAACCGCCCCATCGGGTAGTGGGCAGACATTCGTTCAGTCTTGCAATGAGCGGAGGGCCGGCCAGCTCCGTCGCTGAGCAGGCCCCACCAAGTCGGACGATCTGACCGGCGCTGGAAAGCCCGACCGTTGTTCAAGCGTCGTTGCCCGCGTGCTGGCACGGAATGCACGTCGACGGCGGCGGGGCTCCCAGGCGACTGGTGGGGTGGGTGTTGCGGGCGCGATTTACACTCGCCGGATGTCGAGTCCACAGCCGTTCGTCGTGGCGATCTCTCAAGGAGATCTGGACGACCTGCGCGACCGGCTGATCCGGACACGGTGGCCGCGGCGCGTTCCGGGTGACCGCGGATGGCAGCTCGGCGCGGATCCCGAGACCATGCGGCGCCTCGTGGAGCGGTGGGCCGACGGCTATGACTGGCGGGCGCGTGAGCGTGAGATCAACGAGTTGCCGCACTTCACTGTCGACATCGACGGGGTGGCTGTGCACTATCTGCACTACCGAGGCATTGGGACGCCGTTGGTGCTGACGCACGGCTGGCCGGGGTCGTTCCTGGAGATGCGGCTGCTTGCCGCAAAGCTGGCGGACCGTGGCTTTGAGGTCGTGGTGCCGTCACTGCCGGGGTTTGGCTTCTCGGCTCAGCGGCCCGGTCAGACCGATCCGTGGTCCACGCCGCAGCTGTGGCACACGTTGATGTCCGATGTGCTCGGGCACCGGCGCTACGGCGCCCACGGCGGCGATCTGGGGGCGGGGATCACGACGCGTCTGGCTGCCCGCCACCCCGAGGCGTTGATCGGCATCCACCTC
>NZ_DATHDY010000055.1:0-35961 GCF_035318805.1 Baekduia sp. | reverse complement strand
TCTCTTCGGCGAGCAGGCCGTGCTCTGCGGCGGCGCCAGCGCGCTGGTGCAGGCGGGCTTCGACACGCTGGTCGAGGCCGGCTACGACCCGCAGATGGCCTACTTCGAGTGCCTCCACGAGCTCAAGCTGATCGTGGACCTGATGTACGAGAAGGGCCTCTCGGGCATGCGCTACTCGATCTCCAACACGGCCGAGTACGGCGACTACACCCGTGGCCCGCGCGTCGTCAACGACGACACCCGCGCCGAGATGAAGAAGATCCTGGGCGAGATCCAGGACGGCACGTTCGCGCGCGAGTGGATCGCCGAGAACCGCGCCGGCCAGGAGAGCTTCAAGCGCATGCGCGCCGAGCAGGCCGACTCGCAGGTCGAGCACGTCGGCAAGGACCTGCGCTCGCACATGGACTGGATCCAGACCGAGTTCTAGTCGCTTCGGGCAGCGCGCGCCGGCCCGGCGCGCGCCGTCCGCTATCGTCCTCGGGGCCGTCGCAACTGGCGCCTCGAGGTGGGTCACCACCGGGGAGCGGCGGACACGAACGCCGCGCGCCTGGGCACTCAACGGAGACCACGAGGAGCCCCATGACGACGAGCGCGACCACGCTCACCATCCCGGAAGAGCTCAAGCCCGCAGACGGCCGCTTCGGCTGCGGCCCGTCGAAGATCCGGCCTGAGCAGATCGCCAAGCTGGCCACCGAGGACGCCCACCTGCTGGGCACCTCCCACCGCCAGAAGCCGGTCAAGGACCTGGTCGCCCGCGTGCGCGGCGGCCTGAGCGAGCTCTTCTCCCTGCCCGACGGGTACGTCGTGGCGCTCGGCAACGGCGGGACGACCGCCTTCTGGGACGCCGCCGCGGCCGGCCTGATCCGCGAGCGCTCGCTGCACCTCAGCTTCGGCGAGTTCTCCAACAAGTTCGCGAGCGTGGCCGCCGGCGCGCCGTTCCTTGCCGACCCGATCGTGGTCAAGAGCGACCCGGGCGACGCGCCCGCGCCGACCTTCGAGGCCGGCGTCGACGCCGTGGCGTGGGCCCACAACGAGACCTCGACCGGCGTCATGGTGCCGGTCACCCGGGTGGGGGCCGATTCCGGCGCGCTGGTGCTGATCGACGCCACGTCGGGCGCCGGCGGCCTGCCGGTCGACATCGCGCAGAGCGACGTGTACTACTTCGCCCCGCAGAAGTCCTTCGCCGCCGACGGCGGCCTGTGGCTGGCGCTGCTGAGCCCGGCGGCGCAGGAGCGCATCGCCGAGATCCCCGCGCGCGAGGATCGCTGGATCCCCGAGTTCCTGTCGCTGGCGACGGCGCTGGACAACTCGCTCAAGGACCAGACCTACAACACGCCCGCGCTCGCCACGCTGATCCTGCTCGACGCGCAGCTCGAGTGGTTCAACGGCAACGGCGGCCTGGACTTCGCGGTCGGTCGCAGCACCGAGTCGTCGACCGCGCTGTACGAGTGGGCGGAGGCCTCGGAGTTCGCCACGCCGTTCGTCGCCGACCGGGCCAAGCGCTCGCTGGTCGTCGGCACGATCGACTTCGCCGAGGCCGTCGACGCGGCGAAGGTCGCCGCGACGCTGCGCGCCAACGGCATCGTCGACACCGAGCCCTACCGCAAGCTCGGCCGCAACCAGCTGCGGATCGGGATGTTCCCCGCGATCGAGCCCGACGACGTGCGGGCGCTGACGCGGTGCATCGACTTCGTCGTGGAGGAGCAGTCATGACCCGCGTCCTGGTGGCCGAGAAGATCGGCGCCAGCGGCATCGACCTGCTCCGGCAGCACTTCGACGTCGACACCGCCTTCGACGACGACGGCTTCGACTTCGCGGCGCGCATCGGCGACTACGACGGGCTGCTGATCCGCTCGGCGACCAAGGTCACCGCCGACGTCCTCGAGCAGGCGACCAACCTGAAGGCCATCGGCCGCGCCGGGGTCGGCGTCGACAACGTGGACGTCCCCGCCGCGACCAAGCGCGGGATCATCGTGGCCAACGCGCCCGAGTCCAACGTCGTCACCGCCGCGGAGCACACGATGGCGTTGCTGCTGGCCCTGGCCCGCAATGTGCCGCAGGCCCACGCCGCGCTGACCCAGGGCAAGTGGGAGCGCTCGAAGTGGTCGGGCATCGAGCTCGAGGGCAAGACGCTCGGGATCCTCGGCTTCGGCCGCATCGGCCAGCTCGTCGCCGCGCGCGCCAAGGGCTTCGGCATGCGCATCGTCGCGTTCGACCCGTTCGTGTCGGCCGAGCGCTACAAGGAGCTCGGCGTCGTCAAGGCCGACGACTCCGACGGCGTCTACGACGTCGCCGACTTCCTGACGCTGCACCTGCCCAAGACGCCCGAGACCGAGGGCTGGCTGGACGCCGAGGCGCTCGCCAAGTGCAAGGACGGCGTGCGCGTGCTGAACGTCGCGCGCGGGCCGCTCATCGTCGAGGACGACCTCATCGCCGCGCTGGACTCCGGCAAGGTCGGCGCCGCCGCGCTGGACGTCTTCCGCTCCGAGCCGCTGACCGAGAGCCCGCTCTTCGGCCGCCCCAACGTCATCGTCACGCCGCACCTCGGCGCGTCGACCGCCGAGGCGACCGACCGCGCCGGCTTCCAGGCCGCCGAGCAGGTCGTCGCGGCGCTCACCGGCGGCGCGGTGACCACCGCGGTCAACGTGCCGGCGATCAAGGCGGAGGACCTGGAGGTCCTCGGGCCCTACGTCCCGCTCTGCTCGCACCTCGGCCGCCTGGCCATGGCGCTGGCCGAGGGCTCGTCGGTGGACCGCGTCGAGGTCGAGCTGCTGGGGCGGATCGCCGGGCGCGACACGCGCCCGCTGGCGACCGCGACGCTGCTCGGCGTGCTGCACGGCCACACCGAGGAGGACATCAACGCGGTCAACGCGCCGGCGGTCGCCGAGGAGCGCGGCATCGAGCTCGTCGAGACCAAGAACGCCACCGCGCGCGACTTCGAGAACCTCGTCCGCGTGACCGTCGTCGCGGGTGACCGCCGTGAGCGCGTCGTCGGCACGACGTTCGGCCGACTGAACCGCCCGCACCTCCTCGAGGCGTGGGGCCAGCGGTTCGACGTCCAGCTCGACGAGCACCTCGCGGTGTTCCGCTACGCCGACCGGCCGGGCATGATCGGGCGCATCGGCACCGCCTTCGGCGAGGCCGGCGTCAACATCGTCTCCGCCGCGGTCGGCCGCCAGGCCGATGACGCCGACGCCGACCACGAGGCCGTGATGGTCGTCACCACCGACGGCGCGGTCCCCGGCGAGGTGGTCGACGGCGTGGTCGCCGGCGACGGCTTCACCAGCGGTCGGGCGATCACGCTCTAGGGGTGCCGTAGGCGGCCAGCGAGGCCGAGGCCCACGACGGCCAGCCGTCGCCGCCGGAGGTGGGTCCCCAGTCGCGATAGCGACACAGTCTCCTCGGTCGCGGGCGGCGGGCCGGGGGAGACCTCGTCCGCCGTCCGCGCACCGGCGCACCGAAAAGACGTCGGCGACCTCCGGTTCGTCGGCGCCCGGTCCGGGTACCGAACCTGACGCGATGACGAGTCGGGTCATCACGGCACTCGGACTCCTGGCGACGGCCGCCCTCGTCGCCGCGTGCGGAGGCGGCGGCAGCTCCTCCGGGACCGTCACGCTGAACTGGTGGGCGGGCAACCAGCCGGGCGGCTCGTTCCAGAAGGCGGCGGCCTACTGCTCGCAGCAGTCCAAGGGCGAGTACGACATCAAGGTCAACCTGCTGGGCACCGACGCCGACACGCAGCGCCAGTCGCTCGTCCGGCGCCTCGCCGCGGGCGACAGCTCGATCGACCTGATGGCCATGGACGTCGTGTGGACCGCCGAGTTCGCCGAGGCCAAGTGGATCCTCCCGTTCCCCGCCGCCCAGGCGCAGGAGCTCAAGCGCGACCGGCTCGCCGGCCCGCTGAAGACCGCGACCTACCAGAACCGCCTGTACGCGGCGCCGGGCAACTCCAACACGCAGCTGCTCTGGTACCGCAAGAGCCAGGTCAAGGGCGCGGTGCCCACGACATGGTCGCAGCTGATCTCCGAGGCGGTGAAGCTCAAGACGACCATCGCCTACACCAACGCCCAGTACGAGGGGACGACCGTGTGGTTCAACTCGGTCATCCAGAGCGCGGGCGGGTCGATCCTGAACTCCAAGGGCGGCGTCGGCCTCGGCGCGCCGGGCCTGAAGGCCATCGACATCATGCACCAGCTCGCCTCCAGCCCGGCCGCCAACCCGACGCTGCCCGCCGCCAAGGAGGATCAGGCGCGCCAGGCGTTCGAGGTGCCCACCGGCACGGCATTCGAGATCAACTACCCCTTCGTCTACGCCTCGGCGCAGAGCAACACCACCGTGCCCACCCTGAAGGACGACATCGCCTGGGCGCCGTACCCCTCGGTGCAGGAGGGCGGCTCGGCGAAGGCGCCGATCGGCGGCTTCAACTGGGGCGTCGGCTCGCACACCAAGCACGCCAAGCAGGCGTTCGACGCCGCGACGTGCCTGTCGAGCGAGCAGCCCGAGCGCCTGTACGCGCAGCTCGACAGCCTGCCCCCGACCCTGGCGAAGGTCTACGACGACCCGAAGTTCAAGAAGAGCTACCCCTTCGCGGACCTCGTCCGCAAGCAGATCGACGACGCCGGCGTCCGGCCCGTCACCCCGCTCTACGCCGACGTCTCGCTGGCCGTCTACACGACGCTGTCGCCCGCCAGCAAGGCCGACCCCGAGCCGGCGCTCTCCAAGCTGACCCAGCGCCTGCACAACGCCCTCGACTCGAAGGGGCTGCTGTGAGCACCTCGGCCACCGCCGCCGGCAGCGCCGAAGTCCAGGCCGCCGAATCCGGCAGGCCGGTCAAGGCCAAGCTGAGCAACCGCACGAAGGCCGAGCGCAAGTTGGCGTGGATGCTCTGCGCGCCCGCCGCGGTCGTGATGCTGGCGGTCACCGGCTACCCGATCCTCTACGCGGTCTGGCTGTCGCTGCATCGCAGCGACCTGCGCTTCCCCGACCGCAGCGCCTGGATCGGGCTCGACAACTACGTCACGGTCCTGTCGGCCAACCTGTGGTGGAAGGACCTCTTCCACACCGTGGTGCTGACCGCCCTGTCGGTGAGCATCGAGCTCGTCCTCGGCATGCTGCTCGCGCTGGCCATGCACCGCGCGATCTTCGGCCGCGGCCTGATCCGCACGTCGGCGCTGGTCCCGTACGGCATCGTCACCGTCGTCGCGGCGTTCGCCTGGCGGCTCGCGTTCTCCAAGGCCGACGGCGGCTTCGTCCCCGCGGTCCTGCACCTCCAGAATGACCCGCTGATCACGACCTGGTCGACCTACCTCACGGCGATCCTCGCCGAGGCGTGGAAGACCACGCCGTTCATGGCGCTGCTGCTGCTCGCCGGCCTGGCCCTCGTCCCCGACGACCTGCACGAGGCCGCCAAGGTCGACGGCGCCAGCGCCTGGCAGCGGTTCTGGAAGATCACGGTGCCGCTGATGAAGCCGACGATCCTGGTCGCGCTGCTCTTCCGCACCCTGGACGCGTTCCGGATCTTCGACACGGTGCAGGTGCTGTCCAACGGCTCCAACCGCTCGCTGGAGACGGTCAGCCAGCTCGGCTACAACACGCTGCTGACGCGTCTGAACCTCGGGCTCGGCTCGGCGGTCAGCGTCCTGGTCTTCGTCTGCGTGCTCCTGATCGCCGCGGCCTACGTGCGGTTCCTCGGCGCGAACCTCAGCCAGCGGGGAGGCGGGGGATGAGCGTCGACCGCCAGCGCCTGTTCGGCTGGGCCGGCGCGGAGGTGATCATCGTCGTGGCGGCGCTGTTCCCGGTGCTGTGGCTGCTGTCGCTGTCGCTGAAGGACCCGGCCTCGGTCAACGACGGCCGGCTGATCCCCAAGGCGTTCTCCTTCGACAACTACAGCAGCATCTTCGACGAGAACATCTTCACCGCCGCGCTGCGCAACTCGATCGGCATCGCGCTGATCTCCACGGTGATCGCCGTCGCCCTCGCGTCCATGGCGGCCTACGCGATCGCGCGGCTCGAGTTCCCGGGCAAGCGCGTGATCCTCGGCGCCTCGCTGGCCATCGCGATGTTCCCGCCGGTGTCGATCGTCGGCCCGCTCTACAACATGTGGCGCACCCTCGGCCTGTACGACACGTGGCCCGGGCTGATCATCCCCTACATGACGTTCACGCTGCCGCTGGCGATCTTCGTGCTCAGCGCGTTCTTCCGCGAGATCCCGTGGGAGCTCGAGCAGGCGGCGCAGATGGACGGGGCCACGCCGCTGCAGGCGTTTCGCAAGGTCATCCTGCCGCTCGCCGCGCCGGGCGTGTTCACCACGGCGATCCTCGTGTTCATCTACGCGTGGAACGACTTCATCTTCGCGCTGTCGCTCACGTCCACGACGCGCGCGCAGACGGTCCCGCCGGCGATCCAGTCGTTCACCGGCGTCTCGCAGTTCACGGCTCCGACCGGGGCCATCGCCGCGGCGGCGATCATCGTGACCATCCCGATCGTGGTGATGGTCCTCCTCTTCCAACGGCGCATCGTGGCGGGTCTCACCGCCGGCGCGGTCAAGGGCTGAAAGGAGCACTCCATGGCCACCATCACGCTCGACGACATCACCAAGCGCTACGACGACGGGTACGAGGCCGTCAAGCACCTCGACCTCGAGGTCGCCGACGCCGAGTTCCTCATCCTGGTCGGCCCGTCGGGGTGCGGCAAGTCGACCGCGCTGCGGATGATCGCCGGCCTGGAGGACATCACCGACGGGCGGCTGCTCATCGACGGCGCGGTCGTCAACGACCGCGCGCCGAAGGACCGCGACATCGCGATGGTGTTCCAGAGCTACGCGCTGTACCCGCACATGACGGTCGGCGAGAACATGGCCTTCCCGCTCAAGCTCGCCAAGCTCCCGCAGGAGGAGATCGACCGGCGCGTCGCCGACACCGCGAAGATCCTCGACCTCGAGCAGCACCTGGACCGCAAGCCGGCCAACCTCTCCGGCGGCCAGCGCCAGCGCGTCGCCATGGGCCGCGCGATCGTCCGCAGCCCCTCGGTCTTCCTGATGGACGAGCCGCTGTCGAACCTCGACGCCAAGCTCCGTGTGCAGATGCGCACGGAGGTCTCGCGGATCCAGTCGCGGCTGGAGACCACGACGATCTACGTGACGCACGACCAGACCGAGGCGATGACGCTCGGCGACCGGGTCGCGGTCATGCGCGCGGGCATCCTGCAGCAGGTCGACACCCCCAAGAACCTCTACGAGCGCCCCGACAACCTGTTCGTCGCCGGGTTCATCGGCTCGCCGTCGATGAACTTCTTCCTGGGCACCGTCGAGGGCGACCACCTCAGGCTGCCGTTCGTCGACGTCCCGCTCGACGACGCGCACCGGCGCGCGCTGGAGTCCGGCGGGATCCGCGGCGACATCATCGTGGGCATCCGACCCGAGCACTTCGAGGACGCGACGCTGGTCGGCGACCAGTCGGTGCACGGCGTCACGTTCGACGCGCCGATCGAGGTCACCGAGTCGATGGGCTCCGAGGTGTACGCCTACTTCGCCTACGAGGGCGGCGACGTCACCCACGACGAGCTGGCCGACCTGGCGGCCGACACCGGCGCTGCGGACCTGCCCGACACGGGCGGCCGCGCGGTCGCCCGGCTCGACGCCGAGACCTCGATCGCCCATGGCTCGCCGGCCAAGCTCTGGATGGACAGCAGCCGCATCCAGCTGTTTGACCCCGAGGACGGGCGCGCGATCCGCGCCGAGGCGACGTCGGCGCCCGCGGCGGCGCCCACCGCGTAGGAGACTGTGTCGCTATCGCGACTGGGGACCCACCTCCGGCGGCGACGGCTGGCCGTCGTGGGCCTCGGCCTCGCTGGCCGCCTACGGCACCCCTAGCGTCCGGCCCGGAGCCTCAGCCCTGCCCCGCGCGCAGGCGGGCGAGGACGTCCTCGCTCCACTCGTGCGTGCGCAGCAGGCGGTAGCGATCGGACCCGACGCGCAGGTAGGCGTCGGCCTCCGTGCCCCGGCCGAGCATGCCCGCGTCGCGCAGCAGCGTCACGACCGGCACGTACTCCTCCTCGTACCAGCGCGTGGCGAGCTCCTTGCGGTCCATCATGCGTTCATGCTCCTGCGTCCAGCGCCAGCCCCACGCCTCGACGTTCTCGGCCAGCTGCGCCAGCGCCCAAGGGTCGCTCGTCGCGACGCGCGCGCGGGCGTCGGCCGGCAGCGGGATGCGCTCGAAGAACACGCGCTCGTGGCTCTTGAGCGGGAGGTCGCCGATCTGGAGGTCGCGGGCGGCTCCGATCCGGGTGACCACCTCGGTCACGTGGGCGTCGATGACGTCGAAGCCCAGCGCCCGCGACACCGACACGCGATGGTGGCCGTCCTTGACGAAGTAGGCCTCGCCGACCTTGTACAGGTCGACCGGCGGCATCTCCTCGCCGCGACGCATCGCGGTGGCGATGCGCTCCCAGCGCGCCCGGACCTCCGGCGTGGTCGGGCGGAAGTGGCGGTCGAAGCCGCGCGTGCGGTCCACGGTGCCGACGACCGCGTCCAGCGGCACGACGCGGGTCCCGGCGTCGCGCTCCTGCAGGCGTCCCAGCGCGGAGACGACCTCGTCGAACGGCAGGATGTGGTCGACCTCGCCCGGCTCGCGGCGCAGCCAGCGGCGCAGGCGCGAGACGGCCAGCCTGCGGCGGGCGCGGAGGAAGTCGTCCTGGGCGTCGGCGCCGGCGAGTCCGGTGCTCCTCGGGGGCACGCCGTGCAAGGTACTCCGTGTCGGAACCGGGGCGCCGATGTGGCTATCGTCTACTCCGCATTGGCCAACAGTGGGTCCGGGCCGTACACCCTGGCGGCTCAAAGCCCGTTGACGCGCGTCTGCAGCTCTGCCTAGTGTTGGCCGGAGTGGTGCAGTCCACAGAGGAGGGGCACATGGAGGGGACACCGATCGCCGCTCTGCCGGAGGATCCGGTCGACGTCGCCGCGTCGTCCGAGACCGACATCCGGCTGGAGGGCGTCACGAAGCGCTTCGGCGACACGGTCGCCGTCGACGACCTCACGCTCTCGATCGAGCGCGGCGCCTTCTACGCCCTGCTGGGCCCGTCCGGCTGCGGCAAGACCACCACGCTGAGGATGATCGGCGGGTTCGAGGACCCCAGCGCCGGGACGATCTACCTCGGCGGCGACGCCGTGACGAACCTGCCGCCCTACCGCCGGGACGTCAACACGGTCTTCCAGTCCTACGCGCTGTTCCCGCATCTCAGCGTGGAGCGCAACGTCGCCTTCGGGCTCGAGCGGCGCAAGGTCAGCAAGGCCGAGGTGCGCCGGCGCGTCGGCGAGACGCTCGAGCTGGTGCAGCTCGGGCCACTGGCCAAGCGCAAGCCCGCCCAGCTCTCCGGCGGCCAGCAGCAGCGCGTCGCGCTCGCCCGCGCCCTGGTCAACCATCCGCGGGCCCTGCTGCTCGACGAGCCGCTCGGCGCGCTGGACCTGCGCCTGCGCCGCCAGCTGCAGATCGAGCTCAAGCGCATCCAGCGCGAGGTCGGGATCACGTTCGTCCACGTCACGCACGATCAGGAGGAGGCCATGAGCATGGCCGACACCATCGCGGTGATGAACGAGGGACGGATCGAGCAGGCCGGCAGCCCGGTGGAGCTCTACGAGACGCCGGACACGGAGTTCGTGGCGCGGTTCCTCGGAGTGTCCAACCTCGTCGATGCGAAGCTCAGCGAGCGGGCCGGCGACCTGTGCACGGTCGTCACCCACGACGGCGCGCGCCTGCTTGTGCCGTCCGGGCGCCTGGGACAGGATGCGGCGGACGCCGTCCGGGTCGGGGTGCGGCCCGAGAAGATCGATCTCGTCGCCGCAGGCACCGAGGTGCCGGCCGGGCGCAACGTCCTGCGCGGCACCGTCACCGTCGGCGCCTTCCTCGGTGTCTCAGTCCAGTACCTCGTCCGCGCAGCGGGCGGGGAGGAGCTGACCGTGTTCGCCCAGAACCGGTCCGGCTCCGATTCATCGGCCTTCGGGCCAGGCCAGGATGTGCT
Organism: Baekduia sp.; assembly: GCF_035318805.1. GTDB lineage: Bacteria > Actinomycetota > Thermoleophilia > Solirubrobacterales > Solirubrobacteraceae > Baekduia. The sequence continues at coordinate 25,947 of NZ_DATHDY010000055.1, read as the reverse complement.
CCTGACGTGGGAGCCCATGCACACGTTCGTCGTCAAGAGGAGTCCCCAGGAATGACCGATCCGTCAGTCGAGCGCGCGCTCGAGAGGCTGTTTCTCGAGGGCGGCGTCTCGCGCCGGAGGTTCCTCGGCCGCGCCGGCTCCGCCGGGCTCGCCGCCGCGGGCCTGTCCTCGGTGCTGGCCGCCTGTGGCGGCGTCAAGGGCGAGAGCGCCAACGCGCCCAAGGGCACGCCCAAGCCCGCCGCAGTGAACCATCCGAAGACCGCCATCGGGCAGCTGACGTTCTCGAACTGGCCGCTCTACATCGACAAGAAGGTCATCAAGGACTTCGACAAGCAGTACGGCGGGACGACGAAGTACCTGGAGGACATCAACGACAACTACGAGTTCTTCGGCAAGGTCCGCCAGCAGCTCACGCGCGGCGAGTCGATCGATCGCGACATCGTCACGCTGACCGACTTCATGGCCGCACGCTGGGTGCGCAACGGGTACGTCGAGCCGATCGACAAGAAGAATGTCCCGAACGCCAGGAACCTGGTCGCCAACCTGAAGTCGATCAACTACGACCCGCAGCGCACCTACACGCTGCCGTGGCAGTCCGGCGGCACCGGCATCGGCTACAACCGCAAGAAGACCGGGCGCAAGATCGAGAGCGTCAACGATCTCTTCGACCCCGCGTTCAAGGGCCGGGTGACGATGCTGCAGGAGCCCTACGACTCGGCGTGCCTGGTGCTCTGCGGTATGGGCATCGACCCGTCGACGGCCAAGATCGACGACATCCTGAAGGCCATCGACAAGATCGACCAGGCCAAGTCGAGCGGCCAGATCCGGCGCTTCACGGGCAACGACTACGCGACCGACCTGTCCAAGGGCAACGTCTGGCTCGCGGTCGCCTACTCCGGTGACCTCGTGCAGCTCCAGGCCGACAACCCGGACCTGGAGTTCGTCTTCCCGAAGGAGGGCTCCATGCTGTTCACCGACAACATGATGATGCCCAAGGGCGTCGCGCACCCGTACGCGGCCGAGACGATGATGAACTACGTCTACGAGCCCGAGGTGGCCGCCAAGATCGCCGCCTACGTGAACTACATCACGCCCGTCGACGGGGTTCAGGAGGTGCTGGCCAAGACGGATCCCAAGCTGGCGCGCAACCCGCTGATCTTCCCCGACGACGCCGTCCGCTCGCGCCTGAAGTCCTACCCAGCGCTGTCGCCGGCCGACGAGCGGACCATGCAGGACGCCATGGCCAAGGTCACCGGAGGCTGAGGCAGGCTTGCTGCGCCTGAGCCTCAAGCGCCGGCGGGCGCTGCTGCCCTATCTGTACCTCGCGCCGGGCCTGGCGTGGCTGATCCTGTTCTTCCTGATCCCGCTGGCCAACCAGGCCAACGTGTCGCTGCAGACGGGCAACCCCGAGACGGGGTACTCGTTCGCGTGGCACTTCGCGACCTACACCGACGCGATCTCGGAATACCACACGCAGTTCCTGCGCTCTCTGCTGTACGCCGGGATCGCGACGGTGCTGTGCCTGATCATGGCCTTTCCGCTGGCGTACTTCATCGCCTACAAGGCCGGGCGCTACAAGAACCTGCTGCTCCTGCTGGTGGTGCTGCCGTTCTTCGTCTCGTACGTGCTGCGGACGGTGTCGTGGCAGCTCATCCTCGCCGACGACGGCTGGGTCGCCGACACGCTGCGCTCGGTCGGCCTGCTGTCGAGCGACGGCCGGCTGCTGGCCACGACGCCCGCCGTGATCGCCGGGATCACGTACAACTTCCTGCCCTTCATGGCCCTACCGCTCTACGTGTCGCTGGAGAAGATCGACCGCCGTCTGCTCGAGGCGGCCACCGACCTGTACGCCAGCCGCGCGACGGCGTTTCGCAAGGTGACGCTGCCGCTCGCGATCCCGGGGATCTTCGCGGGCTCGCTGCTGACGTTCATCCCGGCCTCCGGCGACTTCATCAACGCCGCGCTGCTCGGTACCCCGAACCAGCACATGATCGGCAACGTCATCCAGAGCAAGTTCCTCAACATCCTGGACTATCCGACGGCGGCGGCGCTGTCGTTCTTGCTGATGTCCATGATCCTCATCGGGATCTTCCTCTACGCCCGGGTGCTCGGCGCCCGGAACCTGATGGAGTCGGCAGGGTGACCAGGCGCGACCGGATCCGCACCTGGGGGCTCGGCGTCTGGGCGGGCCTGACCCTCCTGTACCTGTTCATCCCGGTCTTCATCGTCGTCCTGTTTTCGTTCAACGACAACAAGGGCCGGTTCAACTTCACCTGGCAGGGCTTCACGCTGCGCCACTGGAATCATCCATTCGCCGACAGCGACCTGGCGCAGGCGCTGCAGAACTCGGTGTCGATCGCCGTGATCTCGACGCTCATCGCGGTCACGCTCGGCACGTTCATGGCGATGGCGCTGGTCCGCTACGGCTTCCGCGGTCGGTCGGCCACCGACATGTTCGTGTTCCTGCCGCTCGCGACGCCCGAAGTGGTGCTGGGCGCAGCGCTGCTGGCGCTGTTCCTGACGCTGAACGTCAACACCGGCTTCGTGACGATCGTCATCGCGCACGTGATGTTCACCATCTCCTACGTCGTCGTGACCATCCGCGCGCGGCTGGAGGGCATGGATCGCCACATCGAGGAAGCCGCGATGGACCTCGGCGCCAACGAGTGGACGACGTTTCGCAAGGTGACACTGCCGCTCATCGCCCCGGGCGTCGCCTCGGCCGCGCTGCTGGCCGCCGCGATATCGATCGACGACTACGTCATCACCAGCTTCAACGCCGGCCAGACCCAGACGTTCCCGCTCTACATCTTCGGCGCGACCCGCCAGGGCGTGCCGGCCGAGGTCAACGTGCTGGCCACGATCCTGCTGATCGTGGTCCTCGGCCTCATGGCGGTCAACGTCGCGATCCAGCGCGCGCGCTCGCGGCGGGAGATGCGGATCGCGGGTGTGGAGCCCGCCGACATCGGCAGGGAGCTGGCCGAGGCCACCGCCCGCGGGTAGGCGCTCGCCACAACTCGGCTAGTGTCGCGCGCCATGCGCGCCGTCGTCATCACCAAGCACGGGGACCCATCGGTCCTGCAGGTGCAGCAGCGACCCGACCCGGCGCCGCCGGGCCCGGGGCAGGTCGCCGTGGCGGTGCGGGCCGCGGGCGTGAACTTCGCCGACACGCTGGCCCGCGTCGGGCTCTACGACGACGCGCCGCCGCTGCCGAGCGTCGTCGGCTACGAGGTGGCCGGGGAGATCGCCGCGGTGGGGGAGGGCGTCGACGCGGGCCGCGTCGGCGAGCGGGTCATGGCCGGCACGCGCTTCGGCGGCTACGCCGAGCAGGTGGTCATCGCCGTCGACGACGCCATCGCGCTGCCCGACCGCCTCAGCTTCGAGCAGGGCGCCGCGATCCCCGTCAACTACGCCACTGCGTGGGCAGCGCTGCTGGGCTTCGGCTCGCTGCAGCCCGGCGAGCGCGTGCTGGTGCACGCCGCGGCGGGCGGCGTGGGGATCGCGGCGCTGCAGCTCGCGGGCCGCCACGGCGCCGAGGTCCACGGCACCGCCTCGCCGGGCAAGCACGCGCGGCTGGCCGAGCTGGGCCTGGACCACGCCATCGACTACCGGCGCTCGGGGTGGCACCGCGATCTGCCGAGCTACGACGTCATCCTGGACCCGATCGGCGGGCAGTCCTTCGCGCGCTCCTACGCCCTGCTGCGCCCCGGCGGCCGGCTGATCGCCTACGGCGCGTCGTCCATCCACGAAGGGGAGACGCGCTCGCTGCGCCGGGTGCTGCCGCAGGCCGCGCGCATGTTCCGTGGGTTCAACCTCATCAAGCAGATGGGCGAGTCCAAGACGATCATCGGGCTCAACATGCTGCGCCTCTGGGACGACCGCGGCACGCTGCAGCCCTGGATCGGGCCGCTCGCCGAGGCCCTGGCCGACGGGGCCGTCGCGCCGGTCGTGCACGCCGCGGTCCCGTTCGACCAGGCGCCCGAGGCGCACCGCATCCTCGCCGCACGCGAGAACGTGGGCAAGGTGGTGTTGGTCCCGTAGGCACCGGCTGCTACGCTCGCAAGCAGGACATGTCGTACCTCCTGCTCGACCTTAGACTTCTTCTGCTCCTCCCCCGCTAGGGGGATGAGCTGCGCGTGGCGGCCGCCAGAAGCCGCGAACCACTGAGAGTCGAAGCACCCGAGCCGAACACCAACGGAGAAGAACCACATGTCGCTGATCCCCGAAGACCCGAACCGCGTCCTGCTGTTCGACACCACCCTTCGCGACGGCGAGCAGTCGCCGGGCATCTCGCTGAACACGGCGGAGAAGCTCGAGATCGCTCAGCAGCTCTCGCGCCTCGGCGTCGACGTCATCGAGGCCGGGTTCCCGATCGCCTCGCCCGGCGACTTCGACGCCGTCCGCACGATCGCCCGCGACGTCAATGGCCCGGTCATCTGCGCGCTGGCCCGCGCCAACGCCGCCGACATCGACCGTGCATGGGAGGCGATCCGCGAGAGCGAGCGACCTCGGATCCACACCTTCCTGTCGACGTCCGACATCCACATCGAGCATCAGCTGCAGTCCACGCGCGAGGACGTCAAGGGGCTGGCTCGCGCGTCGGTCGCGCAGGCCAAGGCGCTCTGCGACGACGTCGAGTACTCGCCGATGGACGCGACGCGGTCCGACATCGAGTTCACCGCCGAGGTCGTGCAGATCGCCCTCGACGAGGGCGCGACCACCATCAACATCGCCGACACAGTCGGCTACGCGACGCCCGACGAGTACGCCGCGTTCCTGACGCGGCTCTACGAGCTGGTCCCCGCGCTGCGCGGCGTCGTGCTGTCCACGCACTGCCACGACGACCTGGGGCTGGCGGTCGCCAACTCGATCGCGGGCGTGCAAGCCGGCGCGCGGCAGATCGAGTGCGCGGTCAACGGGATCGGCGAGCGCGCCGGCAACGCCGCGCTGGAGGAGCTGATCATGCTCCTGCACACGCGCCGCGCCCACCTCGGCTACACGACCGGCGCGGTCACCACCGAGATCGCGCGCACGAGCCGCCTGGTCTCGCGCCTCACCGGCTACGCGGTGCAGCCCAACAAGGCGATCGTCGGGCGCAACGCCTTCGCGCACGAGTCGGGGATCCACCAGGACGGCGTCCTGAAGGAGCGCTCGACCTACGAGATCATGGACGCCCGGTCTGTCGGGCTGGACGCCAACTCGCTCGTGCTGGGCAAGCACTCCGGCCGCGCCGCGCTGCGCCAGGCGCTGGAGGACCTGGGCTACACGGTCGACGGCGCCCAGCTCAAGCAGGCCTTCGAGCGCTTCAAGGAGGTCGCCGACCGCAAGAAGCAGGTCACGGCGATGGATCTCGAGGCGCTCGTCACCGACGAGCTGCGCGAGGACGTCCAGGGCTACTCGCTCGAGTGGTTCGAGGTCGAGGCGTCCAACCGCCGCCCGCCGCACGCGACGGTCGCGGTCCGCACGCCCGCCGACACGGTCGTCGAGGGGTCGTTCACCGGCGACGGTCCGGTCGACGCGATCTTCCGTGCGATCAACAGCGCCACGGGGATCGACGCGCGCCTGCGCGAGTTCCGCGTCGACGCCGTCACCGGCGGCCAGGACGCGCTGGGCGAGGTCAGCGTCGTCGTTGAGCTCGGCTCGCCCGAGGACGCCGTCAAGACCGACACGCCGGGGGTCCTGACGGGCGCCCGCGTGACGGGCGCCGGGCAGGCCGTGGCGACCGACATCATCGAGGCCGCGGCGATCGCCTACGTGCGCGCCCTCGGCAACGCGGTCCGGCGGGCGCGCGCGGTGCTCTCCGAAGCCGAGCTCGCGCAGACGCCGTAGACGGCTGATGGGGACGCCGGACCTGCTCGCCGCGGACGCCGTCGCGCGGACGGCCGCCGAGCTGGTCCGGGTCCCCAGCGTCACGGGCGACGAGCGCGGCGCGCTGGAACGCCTCGGCGATCTCGCCGAGGCGCTGGGCCTGCGGGCCGAGTTGGTGTCCTACGACCTGCGGGGACTGCGGGCCCACGACGCGTACCCGGGGGAGGAGGCGCCCCGCGACACGTTGGTGCGCGGCGGGCATCCCCACGGTGATGCTCGGGACGAACGGGATCGAGCTGGCCCACGCGGTCGACGAGCGCGTGTCGGTGACCGAGCTCGGGACGCTCGCGCGGATCCTCGCCGGCGTGGTCGCGCGGTTCGGCGCGGCGTCGCGCTGACCGCGCGGCCGTCCACCACATCAGTGGGGATGTCCGGCATACGACGTTCGTCCGGGATCGGCCGCGGCGGTTGAGTCCTCCGGGGCACCCGGTACCGTTTCGGGCCGCGCGACGACGGGAGCAGGCGTGGGACACGGACGTAGGCGACGCAGCAGGGCGGCAGGTGCCGCGTTGTTGATGGTGTTGGGAACATGGTTGGGCGCGAGCGCCGCGGCGCACGCCGACAGCTCGGTCGTTGGCCAATGGCGCTTCGAGGAGGGCTCGGGCCAGCGGGCGGTCGACGACGGCCCGTTCGGCCTCGACGGCCGCCTCGGGAGCGCCGACGGCGCCGACACCGCGGATCCCAAGCGCATCGCCGGGATCGCCGGTGGCGCGCTGCACTTCGACGGCCGCAGCTTCGTGCGCCTTCCGCCGGCGGGCGAGCTCGCACAGCAGACGCTCACGCTCGAGGCGGTCGTGCGCGCGGGCGGGAGCCCGGGGCGCTTCCGCTACGTCGTGTCCCACGGCGCCGAGGGCTGCATCGCCGCCTCCTACGGCCTCTACACGGGCGCCGACGGCGGGATCGCGTTCTACGTCTTCGACGGACGGCAATACCAGATCTCCGCGGCCGCGGCGCCCGCCGACGTGTGGAACGGCGGCTGGCATCACCTCGCCGGCGTCTTCGACGGTCGCGCGCTGCGCCTCTACGTCGACGGCCGCCCGGTCGGCGACCCGCACCCTGCGCCGCTGACCATCGCCTATGCGTTGACCTCGTCCGACAGCTACTTCGGGACCTACCAGGGCACATGCGCGCTGTCGCTGACCGGCGACGTCGACCTCGTCCGCCTGTGGAACGGCCCGCTCGGGCCCGACTACGTCGCCGGCCTGGCCGATGCCGCGACGACCGTGCCGCCCGCGCCCGTGCCGCCGACCCAGCAGCCGCAGCCCGAGACCGTGCCGGTCGCGCCCGCGGGCGCGTCGGACGCGGATGCGGCGGGGAGCCGTCCCGGCCTGACGCCGATCGCCCCGGGAACGTCGGTGCCCGCCAACATCGGCGCCGCCGACGGCGTGTCGCCGAAGGTGGCGCCCAACCCGCCGGCTCGCGCCTGCACGGTGCAGCCGTCGGTGCGGCGCATCCGGGTCGGTCGCGTGACGACCGTGACGGTCAGCGTCGCGGTCCGCCGCAAGCCGCTCAGCCGCGCGCGGGTGCGGGCGTACTACGGCACGAAGCGCCGCACGCTCGCCTCGGCGCAGACCAAGAGCGACGGCCGCGCCCGGCTGCGGCTCAAGCCACGGTCGCGCACCACGCTGCACCTCAGCGTCGCGGGCCGCCAGGACTGCGCGTCGGTCGCGCTGACGGTGCTGCGCGCGCGCAGCGGGTAGCCGGCCGCGAGAGCAGCGGGCCGCAGCCAGTTGGCTGTGGCGCAGGGCCCGCGCGCGATCTAGCGTCGCCGCCATGGCGAGCACGAGGCCCGCACCCGCGCTTCCGCCCGTGGGCGCGCCGGCGCGAGGGCCTCGGCGGGCGGTGCGGCTGCGCAGCGTGGCGGCACGGATGCCGTGGGTCGCGGTGGTCGTGCCGTTCGGGGCGGCCTACATCGCGCTGGCGCTGGCCCAGCCGGTGCCGATCTTCCAGCCCGACGAGTCGTTCTACCAGCACCTCGCTCGCTCGCTCGCCGGCGGCGACGGGCTCACGTGGCGCGGCGGGGACGTGTCGCTCCGGTCGGCGCTGTACGTCTACCTGATCACGCCGTGCTGGTGGCTGGCCTCGGGCGTCGGCGCGTACCAACTGGCCAAGGTCGAGACGGTGGCCTTCGCCTGCCTGGTGTCCGTGCCGATCTGGCTGCTTGCGCGCGAGCTGCTGGGTCGTCCGCTCGCGTTGTTGACCGTCGCGCTGGCGCTCGCCGGTACCTGGATGGCCACGGCGCAGAGCCTGCTCACCGAGAGCGTGGCGCTGCCGCTGGCCACCGCCTGCCTGGCGTCGACCGCTCAGGCGCTGCGCCGCCCCGGCGCATCGCGGCTCGTGTGGCTGGCGCTCGCCTTCGCGCTCCTCGGCGCGTGGGCCCGCATGCAGCTCGTCGTGCTCGTGCCGATCGTGGTGCTGGCGCTGACCGCCGACGTCGTCCGCGCCGGCGCCGGTTGGCGCGCGCGCCTGCGGTCCCACGGCCTCCCGCTGGCGGTGATCGGCGGCGTCCTCGCGCTGGGAGCGCTCGCCGTGCTCCTCGCGCCCGCCACGTTCACCGGCGGATACTCAGGAATCTTCCGCTTCCGTCCCAGCGTGACCGGCGTGCTGCGGGGCACGGGGCTCGAGCTGCTGCAGCTCGCGGCGATGTGCGGGTTCCTGCCGCTGGCGCTCCTGGCGGTGCTGGCCACGCGGCGCGCTGCGTGGCGTGACCCGGCGATCGGGCCGCTGCTCGCCGTGTTGGTGCCCGCCGTCGCGGTGCTGGCGGTGCAGAACGGCTGCTACCTCAGTGGCTCGCAGGTTCCGTGGCCGATCCAGCGCTACATGAGCTACGCGGCGCCGCTGCTGCTGCTGTTCTGCGTCGTGGCGCTCACCCGGCCCGCGCTCGTGACGCGCACCACGCTCGTGGCGACGGCCCTGCTCAGCCTGCTGCTCGCGCTGACGCCGGAGGTCGGCGCCCGGCTCGAGGAGGGGGCCGTGTTCGCGACGACCGAGCGCCTGCGCGACGTGCTGCCCGGGATCCCGGAGGGCGCCTCGGTGACCATCGTGGCCGTGCTGCTCTGCGTCGTGGGCCTGGCGTGGCTGACGATCCGGCCGCGAGCCGACCGCGCCGCGCTCGCCGCGGTCGTGGGCGGCAACCTGCTCGTCGTCCTCGCCGGCCAGACGGCGACCCAATCGCGCTGGCAGATCGACTACAGCCGCGCCGTTCGCTCCGGCCTTCCCGCTGACCTCGCGTGGATCGACCACCACAGCACGGGGCCGGTGGCCGTGCTCCAGGTGACCGGCCGGCGGGACAACTACTACGTGCTGGACGATCTCAACGCGCACATCACCCAGTACTTCGTGCCCTACGCGCCGCTGCCGACCGCGCTGGGCGAGGGGCGTTCGTGCCGCTGGACGATCCTGCGCGACGGCGGTACGCGCTTCAGCCGCGCGTGCGGCCCACCGGCCTCGACGTTGTTCCTCAACGACCCCGTCGCGCACCTCACGTTCTTCCACGAGACCGCGAGCGTCGCCCACCCGAGGCTCGGTCGCCTCGTCACCGTGCGCGGCCACCCGCGGCTGGAGGCGCTCGTCAAGACGCCATGCCCGCGTCCCCAGACCTACCTCCGGCCGGTCACGTTCCGTCCGTACCCGCCGGAGACGCCGATCCCCTGCGAGCCGCAGCTGCTCATCTCGACCTGGCTGTCGCGGCCCGGCACCGTGGTCGTCCGTCTCCAGGGCGGGCCGCTGTTGAGCCACACCGCACAGGTCGGGAGCAGGCGCTACACCGTGCCCGCCGCCGGCGTCGCCACCGTGCGCATCCCCATGGGACCCTCCGAGCAGCACGTGGCGGTGGACCTGGACTGGAGCCAGGCGAGCCCCGACGACCCGCGGGTGCTCGGCGTCGAGCTCGAGCAGGACGGCGTGCGGCGGTCGCTGCTCTAACCCGCCAGCGACAGCCCCTGCCGGTAGCCCGCGGCCAGCGCCCCGCCCACGTGGGCCGGCGACATGAGGTTGGCGCCCATCGCCTCGGTGGCGGCGGGATCCGGCGCGACGTGCAAGACGTGGGTGCCGCGGCGGCGCAGGATCTGGATCTCGAGCTCGGAGGCCACGCGGAAGGCGGCGCGCAGCGCGGCCGTGCGGCGGTCGGTTCCGCCCAGGGCCGCGGCCGGATCGAGGCAGAGGACCTGCGTTCCGCGGCCCGTGCGGGCGGCGTCGAGGTTGGTGACGCTCCACGCGCCGCCGTCGACGTACTCGCGGTCGCCGATGCGCACGGGGGAGAAGACCCACGGGATCGCGCAGGAGGCGCAGACCGCGTCGGCGACCTCCGCGGGTGGCGCGCCCGGCGCCCCGAAGACGACGCGACGACCGGTTCGGCGATCGACCGTGCAGACGCGCAACCGCCCGTCGAAGCGCGCACCCCAGCGATCGACGCGCCGTCGCAGCTCGGTCAGCGGTCGTCCGCCGCCGGCCGTGCGGGACAGGAGCGCGGCCCGTAAGAAGCCTCCGGCCGGCGCGCCGAGCGCCAGCGCGACTCCCGTCACCGGCGCCGTCGCGGCCCAGCCGATCCGCGCCGCCTCGCGCGCGACCAGGCGCAGCGCGCCTGGGGAGCCGTCGCTGCCCTCCGCGTCGGCCGCGAGCGCCGCGTCCGCCGGCTCCTCGGCGCCGTCATCGGGCCGCGGCGGGCGGCGCCCGGCCGCCAGCCGCGCCGCCACGATCGAGCCCGCGGAGGTTCCGACGAACGCCTCGACCTCGCGGAAGTCGACGTCCCCGCCGTCCTCGAGCCCGGCCAGCACGCCGTGCATCCAGGCCTCACCGACGATCCCACCGCCGGCCAGCACGAGCACGTCGGGTCGGAGCACCGCCGAGTCCGCCATCTCGCCCAGGCTAACCACCGAGGCCGCGCCGGCGGCCCCGCAGCGCGCCCACGTCCGCCGCCGCACACCCCTCGCTACTCAACAGACACTTGTACGTGATAGCGTACGCGCCTCGTCATGGCCGTCGTCGACCAGCTCGATCACCAGATCCACATCGGCCCGCGGGTGCGCGCGCTGCGGGAGGCGATGGACCTCTCGCTGCGCGACCTCGCGGAGCGCAGCGGCGTCAGCGCCCCGATGCTCTCGCAGGTCGAGCGCGGCGAGACGAGCCCGACGCTCGCCGTCGCCAGCCGCATCGCCGCCGGCCTGGAGCTGCGCCTCAGCCAGCTGCTGCGCCTCGACGAGGAGAGCTCGGTCAGCGTCGTGCGTCGCGCCGAGCGCCGCCGCGGCGGGGGCGCCGCCGGCCACGCCTTCGAGATCCTCACGCCGCCACTGCCCGGCCAGCGCGCCGAGCTGAGCCGCCACGTGCTGGCGCCCGGCTCCGCGACCGGCGGCGAGGGCGACCCGCCGATGCACGAGCCCGGCAGCCGCGAGATCGCCGTCGTCGAGACCGGCACCGTCACGCTGCGGATCGACGGCAGCGAGCACGAGCTCGCCGCGGGCGACACCGTGACCTTCGACGCCGATCTGGCGCACCACTTCGAGAACCCCGGACCCGGCGAGGCCGTGCTGCTCGCAGTCGTCAGCGCCGGGCTGCGCAGAAGTTAAGGACCATCACATGCCTAAGTCCCTGTTCGACAAGATCTGGGAGGCGCACGAAGTCGCCTCCGGCCTCATCTACATCGACCTGCACCTCGTCCACGAGGTCACCAGCCCGCAGGCCTTCGACGGTCTGCGCCTCGCCGGCCGCGCGGTGCGGCGGCCCGACCGCACGGTCGCGACCGCCGACCACAACGTGCCGACCGACGGCACGCCGGTGGCCGCGCGCATCAAGGACGTGCTCAGCCGTACGCAGGTCGAGACGCTCGAGCGCAACTGCGCCGAGTTCGGCATCCCGATCTACAGCCTGGGCTCCGAGCATCAGGGCATCGTCCACGTGATCGGGCCGGAGCTGGGCCTGACCCAGCCGGGCATGACGATCGTCTGCGGCGACAGCCACACAGCGACGCACGGAGCGTTCGGCGCGCTGGCCTTCGGCATCGGCACCAGCGAGGTCGAGCACGTGCTCGCCACGCAGTGCCTCGTCCAGAACAAGCCCAAGTCCATGCGGATCCGTTACGAGGGAGAGCTGGGTCGCGGCGTCACGGCCAAGGACCTCATCCTGGCGACGATCGGCCAGATGGGCGTCGACGGCGCCGCCGGCCACGTCGTGGAGTTCTCCGGCCCGGCCGTCCAGAGCCTGTCCATGGAGGGCCGGATGACCGTCTGCAACATGACGATCGAGGGCGGCGGGCGCGCGGGCATGATCGCGCCCGACGAGACGACGTCGGCCTGGGTCCGCGACCACGGCGCCGAGGTCGACCCCGCGTGGGCCGAGCTCTACACCGAGGAGGGCGCGACCTTCGACAAGGAGATCGTCGTCGACGCGTCGGCCATCAGCCCGATGGTCAGCTGGGGCACCAACCCGGCCCAGGTCGCGCCGGTGACCGCGGCGGTCCCGACGCCCGGCAGCGACGGCGAGGAGCGCGCCCTGGTCTACATGGGCCTGGAGGCGGGCACGCCGATCGAGGAGATCAAGCTCGACCGCGTGTTCATCGGCTCGTGCACGAACTCGCGCATCGGCGACCTCCGGGCCGCCGCCAAGATCGTCGAGGGCAAGAAGGTCAGCAGCGACGTGTACGCGATGGTCGTCCCGGGCTCGGTGCAGGTCAAAGCGCAGGCCGAGGCCGAGGGGCTGCACGAGATCTTCACCGCCGCCGGCTTCGACTGGCGCGGCGCCGGCTGCTCCATGTGCCTGGCGATGAACCCCGACAAGCTCGAGCCGGGCGAGCGCTGCGCCTCGACCTCGAACCGCAACTTCGAGGGCCGGCAGGGCGCCGGCGGCCGCACGCACCTCGTCAGCCCCGAGATGGCCGCCGCGGCCGCCATCGAGGGCCGCTTCGTCGACATCCGGAACTGGAACTAGGACTCGCAGAACATGAAGGCCATCGAGACGATCACGGGACCGGTGTCGGTCCTGATGCGCGACGACGTCGACACCGACCAGATCATCCCCAAGCAGTTCCTCAAGCGCGTGGAGCGCACCGGGTTCGGCGAGTTCCTGTTCTACGACTGGGCCAAGGAGCCGGGCTGGGACCTGCCGGTGAACCAGGTCCTCGTGACCGGCCGGAACTTCGGCTGCGGCTCGAGCCGCGAGCACGCCCCGTGGGCGCTCGAGGACTACGGCTTCCGGGTCGTGATCGCCTCGAGCTTCGCCGACATCTTCAAGTCCAACTGCACCAAGATCGGCATGCTGCCGGTGCAGCTGACGCAGGCGGAGTGCATGGCGATCGCGGAGGCGGGTTCCTGCCAGGTCGACCTCGCCGCCCAGGAGGTCCGCTGGGAGGCCGACGCCGGTCTCCACACCGCGAGCTTCGACATCGACCCCCAGATCAAGCACCGTCTCCTCGAAGGGCTCGACGACATCGCGCTCACGCTCCAGCAGGCCGATTCGATCGACGTCTACGAGCGCGACCGCCAGCGCTCGGGCCCGGTGACCACCGCGCTCGCCTAGCGGACCGCAAGTTCCGGCGCTCCGGCGCGTTGCAGCTCCTGTCCCGTTCCGAGACAGGAGGAAAGCACCTGATGCACCGAACCGTACTGGCGGCCTGCGCGGCCGTCGTCGCCCTGGCCCTGATCCCGAGTGCCGCGTCCGCGTGGGCGCCCGCCGCCACCGCACCCGTCCATCCCGGCGTGCAGGTCTTCACCGACGGCGCGCAGTGCACGGCCAACTTCGTCTTCACCAGCGGTGGAGCCACCTACCTCGGCCAGGCCGCCCACTGCTCGGGCACCGGCCAGGCCACCGACACCAACGGCTGCACCGCGGGGTCGTTGCCGGTCGGCACGCCCGTCGAGGTCACCGGCGCGAGCAAGCCGGGCACGATGGCCTACAACTCGTGGATCACGATGCAGGCCGGCGGCGAGGCCGACGAGGAGACCTGCCAGTACAACGACCTGGCCCTGATCAAGCTCGACCCGGCGGACGTCGCGAACACGAACCCGTCGATCCCGAAGTGGGGCGGCCCGACCGGCGTCGGGACCGAGGCGGCGCTCGGCGACGTCTACAGCTACGGCAACTCGTCGCTGCGCGGCGGCGTCACCCAGCTCAGCCCCAAGCGCGGCAAGGTCGTGGAGGTCAGCCCCGGCGGCTGGTCCTACTCGCTCTACACGCTGACCCCGGGCATCCCTGGGGACTCGGGCAGCGCGTTCCTCAACGCCAAGGGTGCCGCGCTCGGCGTGCTCAGCACGGTGGCGCTCGCGCCGCTGGTCGCGTCCAACGGCGTGGGCGACATCGGCAAGGAGATCGCGTACGCACGCGCGCACGGGTTCTCCGACCTGACGCTTGTCAACGGCACCGAGCCGTTCAAGGGTGGGCTTCCGTTCTGAGCGGCTGAGGCAGAACGGGCGGGGCGGGGCGGTTCGTATACCGTCCCGCCCCGCATGGCCACCCGCATCGTCACCCTTCCCGGCGATGGCATCGGGCCGGAGATCCTGGCCCCCGCCGTCGCCCTCCTCGAGCGCTTCGTCCCCGACGTCAAGGTCGAGGAGCACGTCTTCGGCGGCGCGTCGATCGACGCGCACGGCACCGCCCTCACGGACTCGACGCTCGCCGCGTGCCAGAGCGCCGACGCCGTCCTGCTGGCGGCCGTCGGCGGTCCCAAATGGGACACGACCGACCCCGACCAGCCGCGCCCCGAGCAGGGCCTGCTCGGTCTGCGCAAGGGCCTCGGGCTGTACGCCAACCTGCGCCCGGTCCGGCCGCTGCCGGCGCTCTACGACGCCAGCCCGCTGCGCCGCGAGATCATCGAGGGCACGGATCTGCTCGTCGTCCGCGAGCTCACCGGCGGCATCTACTTCGGCGAGAAGTCGCGGTCGGCGACCAGCGCCACCGACGTCTGCACCTACAGCGTGCACGAGATCGAGCGCATCGCCCGCGTCGGCTTCGGCGCGGCGCGGTCCAAGGTCGCCAGCGTCGACAAGGCCAACGTCCTGGAGACCAGCCGGCTGTGGCGCGAGACCGTCAAGCGCGTGCACGCCGAGGAGTTCCCGCACATCGAGCTCGAGCACGTCCTCGTCGACAACGCCGCGATGCAGCTCGTCTCTGCGCCGCGCCGCTTCGACGTGATCCTCACCGAGAACCTCTTCGGCGACATCCTCAGCGACGAGGCCGCGATGCTCACGGGGTCGATCGGGATGCTTCCCAGCGCCAGCATCGGAGACACCGACGCGCCAGGCCCGCATCCCGGGCTGTTCGAGCCCGTCCACGGCTCGGCTCCGGACATCGCGGGGCAGGGGATCGCCAACCCGCTGGCCATGTTCCTCTCCGTCGCGCTGCTGCTCCGCCACGGCCTGACTTTGGAATCCGAGGCGCTCGCTCTAGAATCGGCCGTGGACAAGGCCCTTGACCAAGGGCTGCGGACCCGGGACCTCGGAGGAACGGCGAGCACCGCCGAGGCGACCGAGGCTGTGCTCGCCGCACTGGGTTAGAAGGAGACAGCGTGGACGCAGCGGACCTCATCTGGATGAACGGCGAGTTCGTCGCGTGGGAGGACGCGAAGATCCACGTGCTCACGCACGGCCTGCACTACGGCACCGGGGTCTTCGAGGGCATCCGCTGCTACGACACCGAGTCCAAGGGGCCCGCGGTCTTCCGCCACGAGGAGCACATCGACCGCCTCTTCAAGTCCGCCTCGCTGTACTACATGGACATCCCGTACACGGCGCAGCAGCTGCGGGCGTCCACGTTGGAGCTCATCGGCCGCAACGGCCAGCGCTCCTGCTACATCCGCCCGCTCGTCTACCGCGGCTACGGCACGATGGGGCTGTTCCCGCTCGACGCGCCGGTCGACGTCGCGCTGGCCACCTGGGAGTGGGGCAGCTACCTCGGCGACGAGGGCAAGGTCAACGGCGTCCGCGCCCGCGTCTCCTCCTGGCGCCGCATCAGCGGCGATGCGCTGATCCCGCACGCCAAGGCCAGCGGCCAGTACCTCAACTCGATCCTGGCCAAGATCGAGTCGCACAAGTCCGGCTACGAGGAGGCGATCCTCCTCGACGACCGCGGCCTCGTCTGCGAGGGAACGGGCGAGAACCTCTTCGTCGTTCGCGAGGGCGTGATCCTGACGCCACCGCAGACCGCCTCGATCCTCGACGGCATCAACCGCAAGTCGATCATCCAGATCGCCCGCGACCTGGGCTTCGAGGTCGTCGAGCGCGACATCGCACGCGCCGAGCTCTACCTCGCCGACGAGCTGTTCTGCACCGGCACGGCCGCCGAGCTGACGCCGATCCGCGAGGTCGACGACCACGCGATCGGCACCGGCCGCCCGGGCGAGATCACCCGCGCGGTCCAGAAGGCCTTCGAGGACGCGCTGCACGGGCGCTCGGACCGGTACGCCCACTGGCTGGATCCGGTGCCGGCCCACCACTTCTCCGCGCCCGCGGCGCAGGTCTGACGCCGTGCTCGCGATCGGCGTGACGCAGCGAATTCCGGGGCGGTGCGCGGCCTAGTCCCGCGCATCGCCGCCGTTCCGGAAACCGCTGACGTCCACCGCCGATCACGAGAGAAGACCCGTACGACATGACCGCTCCGAAGACCATCGAGACCTACGACGCCACCCTGCGCGACGGGATGCAGGGCGAGGGCATGTCCCTCACCGCCGCCGAGAAGGTGCGCGTCGTCCACAAGCTCGACGAGCTCGGGATCGACCTCGTCGAGGCCGGGTTCCCGGCGTCCAACCCCAAGGAGCTCGAGCTCTTCGCGCTGCTGGCCGGCGAGCCGCTGCAGCACGCCCAGATCGTCGCGTTCGGCATGACGCGCCGGCGCGGCGTCGCGGCGGCCGACGACGCCGGCCTGCAGACCCTCGCCGCGTGCTTCGCGCCGGTCTGCACGATCGTCGGCAAGACCTGGCGGCTGCACCTCGAGAAGGTGGTGCGCGTGTCGGCCGAGGAGAACCTCGAGCTGATCGCCGACTCGGTGGCCTTCCTGGTCGCTGCCGGCAAGCGCACGATCTACGACGCCGAGCACTTCTTCGACGCATTCCGCGACGATCCTGACTACAGCCTGCGCTGCCTGCGCGCCGCCGCCGACGCGGGGGCCGATCGCGTCGTGCTCTGCGACACCAACGGCTCGTCGCTTCCGCAGCAGATCGCCGACGGCGTGCGCGCGGTGCGCGCCGCGCTGGGCGACGACGTCGCCGTGGGCATCCACTGCCACAACGACCTCGAGTGCGGGGTGGCCAACACGCTGGCTGCCGTCGCCGAGGGCGCCACGCAGGTGCAGGGCACGATGAACGGCATCGGCGAGCGTACCGGCAACGCCAACCTCGTCTCGATCGTCGCCAACCTCGAGCTGCGCCTCGGCCACGCGGTCCTCGGGCCCGAGCGGCTGGCCAAGCTCACCGAGACCTCGCGCTTCCTCGACGAGCTGCTGAACCTCAACCCGGATCCGCGCCAGCCGTGGGTCGGGCGCAGCGCCTTCGCGCACAAGGGCGGCCTGCACGTCGCGGGCATCCGCGCCGACGCGACGACGTTCGAGCACTCCGAACCCGAGGTCGTCGGCAACACGCGCGAGCTGCTGGTCTCCGAGCTGGCCGGCAAGCAGACGGTGCTCGAGAAGGCCGAGGCCGCCGGTCTGGCGATGGACGACGCCGGCGCGGCGCGCGTCATCGAGCGCGTCAAGGACCTCGAGCACCAGGGCTACCAGTACGAGGCCGCCGACGGGTCCTTCGAGCTGCTGCTGCGCCAGGAGGCCGGCGAGTACGAGCCGCTCTTCCGCCTCGAGTCGTGGCGCGTGATCGTCGAGCAGCGCGCCGACGGCAAGGTCGAGACCGAGGCCACCATCAAGATCTGGGTCGACGGCGAGCGCTACGTCACGACCGCCGAGGGCAACGGCCCGGTCAACGCGCTGGACTCTGCGCTGCGCGCCGCGATCGTGCAGGTCCACCCGCACCTCGGCGCCGTCGAGCTCGTCAACTTCAAGGTGCGCATCCTCGACGAGGCCCACGGCACCGACGCCGTCACGCGGGTCTTCATCGACGCGTCCGACGGCACCGCCGTGTGGGGCTCGACGGGCGTCCACGAGAACGTGATCGCCGCGTCGTGGCAGGCGCTCGTGGACTCGCTGGAGTTCGCCGAGCAGCGCCGCCCGGCGCCCGACCCGACCGTGCAGGTCCGCAGCCGGTGAGCGACACCGACACCGAGGTCATCCCGCTCGCGCGGCCCGTCATCGGCGAGGCCGAGGAGCAGGCGGTGCTCGAGGTGCTGCGTTCCGGCCAGCTCTCGCTCGGCCCGCGCGTGCCGGCGTTCGAGGCCGGCTTCGCCGCCGCGGTCGGCGCGCCGCTGGCCAGCGCGGTGTCCTCGGGCACGACCGGCCTGCACCTCGCGCTGCGCGCGGTCGGCGTGGGGGAGGGCGACGAGGTCGTCACGTCGCCATTCTCGTTCGTGGCCAGCGCCAACGCCCCGGTCTACGAGCGCGCCCGACCGGTCTTCGCCGACATCGACCCGGTGACCCTCAACCTCGATCCGGCGGCCGCGGCCGCCGCGGTCACCGATCGCACCGCGGCGATCATGCCCGTGCACATCTTCGGCTACCCGGCCGACCTGCCCGCGTTCGAGCGGATGGGACTGCCGATCGTCGAGGACGCCTGCGAGGCGCTCGGCGCCCGCCACCACGACGGACCCTCGGTCGGCGGCCGTGCCAACCCCGCCGTCTTCGGGTTCTACGCCAACAAGCAGCTGACCACGGGCGAGGGCGGCATGATCACGCTCTCCGACCCGGCCCACAAGCAGCGTATCGACTCCGAGCGCAACCAGGGGCGCGCGCCCGACATGGGGTGGTTGGACCACGACCGCCTCGGCTTCAACTACCGGCTGTCGGACATCGCCTGCGCCGTCGGCATCGCGCAGCTCGGGCGGCTCGACGACCTGCTCGGCGGCCGCGCCCGCGCCGCCAGCTGGTACCGCGAGGCGCTGGCCGGTCTCGCCCGCGAGCGGGGCCTCGGCCTGCCGTGCGAGGACGGCGTGCACCACGCGGGCGACGTGCGCGGGTGGTTCGTCTTCGTCGTCCAGCTCCCGGCCGACGGGCCGTCACGCGACGGGGTGATCCTCGGGCTGCGCGACCGCGGCGTGCAGAGCAAGCCCTACCTGCCGGCCATCCACCTCATGTCGTACTACCGCGAGACCTTCGGGCACCGCGAGGGCGAGTTCCCCGTCTGCGAGGACGTCGCCGCGCGCTCGATCGCGCTGCCGTTCTTCCCGGAGATGACGCAGGACCAGGTCGCACGGGTCGCCGCCGCCCTGTCGGCCGTCCTGGGCTGACAGCCACGCGGCGGGCGGGCCCCGCGCCCCTGGATGGGTTGTTCCACGGGTCCGCTGCCGCCGCTGACCGGCCCGGCCGGCGCCTGAGGCCGCCCGATCCCTTGCCGATCCGACCAGGATCGGCTGCGAGATCGTGCGACCTCAGGCATCCGCCCGGACCAGCCATCGACGGGACCGCCTCGTGGAACAACCCATCTAGACTCCGCGCCCACATGTCGCGCTTCGCAGAGCCTCAGGATCCGGCCTTCCGGGAGATGAACACGTCGGTGGGCTTCGACCAGCGGCTCTGGCCGCACGACGTCGCGCAGTCACGCGCGCACGCCCGGATGCTGGCCGCCCAGGGGATCATCGGCGACGACGACCGCGACGCGATCCTCGCGGGGCTCGACGCGGTCGAGGCCGAGCTGCGCGACGGGACGTTCCCGTTCGAGCCCGACGACGAGGACATCCACATGGCCGTCGAGCGGCGGCTGACGGCGATCACCGGCCGCGCCGGCGGCAAGCTGCACACCGCGCGCTCGCGCAACGATCAGGTCGTCACCGACGTCGCGCTGTTCACGCGTGCGGCGGCCCGGTCGGCGCAGGAGCAGCTCACGGTCTACATGGAGACGCTGGTCGCCGCCGCCGAGCGCCACCTCGACTGGGCCCTGCCCGGCTACACCCACCTCCAGCGCGCCCAGCCCGTCTACCTGTCGCATCACCTGCTGGCCTGGTTCTGGATGGCCGCACGCGACCGCGAGCGCTTCGCCGCCGTCGAGGCGGCCTGCTCGGTGATGCCGCTGGGCGCCGGCGCGCTGGCCGGAGTCAACTTCGACACCGACCGCCGCATGGTCGCCGACGAGCTCGGCTTCGCCACCGTGTCGCCCAACTCCATCGACGCGGTCGCCAACCGCGACTTCATCCTGGACCACCTCTCGGCCGCCGCGACCTGCGCGACGCACCTCTCGCGCCTCGGCGCCGAGATCGTGCTCTGGTCCTCGTCGGAGTTCGGGTTCCTCGTGCTGCCCGACGCGTGGTCGTCAGGCTCGTCGATCATGCCCCAGAAGAAGAACCCCGACGCTGGCGAGCTCCTGCGCGCCAAGGCGCCCCGGATCGTCGGCCACCTGCAGGCGCTGCACGGCGTGATGCACGCTCTGCCATTGACCTACAACAAGGATCTGCAGGAGGACAAGGAGCACCTGTTCGACTCCGTCGACACGCTGCGCCTGTGCCTCGCCGCGGCGACCGGCATGGTCGCCGGCGCCCGCTTCGACCGCGCGCGCATGAGCGCCGCGGCGTCCGACGAGCTGATCGCCGCGACGGATCTCGCCGACCTGCTCGTCAAGCAGGGCACGCCGTTTCGCGAGTCCCACGGCGTGATCGCGGGCCTGGTCCGCGAGGCGGTCGAGTCCGGTCGCTCGCTGGCCGACGTGGCGATCCCGGCGCTGGGCGAGGACGCCCGCGCCGTCCTGTCGCAGTCCTCCTGGCTGGAGTCCAAGGCCTCGGAGGGCGGCACCGCGCTGGCGCGCGTCCGCGAGCAGCTCGACCAGGCGCGCGCGCTGCTGTGAGTCTGCCGGCGGCCTTCTACGACCGCCCGGTCCTCGAGGTCGCCCAGGATCTCGTCGGCTGCGTGCTCGAGCACGAGCGCGCCGCGGGCGTGATCGTCGAGACCGAGGCCTACCACCACACCGAGCCGGCCTGCCACGCCTACGTCGGGCTGACCGGGCGCACGTCGGTGCTCTACGGCGCCCCCGGCACCGCGTACGTCTACCGCTCCTACGGGATCCACGCGCTGCTCAACGCGGTGTGCGAGGGGCCCGAGGTCGGCGCCGCGGTGCTCCTGCGCGCGCTGGAGCCCATCGAGGGCATCGAGCTGATGCGCGAGCGCCGCGGCGTCGCGCGCGACGTCGACCTGACCAACGGTCCCGGCAAGCTCACGCAGGCGCTGGGCATCGACCTCGAGCTCAACGCCACCACCTTGATCGAGGGCCCGGTCCTGATCCATCCGCGCGAGGCCGGCTGGCGCGACCCGGCGCTCGTCGCAGGCCCGCGCGTCGGGATCACCAAGGCCGTCGAGCTGCCCTGGCGCTTCAGCGCGGCCGGCAGCCGGCACGTGTCGCGCCCGTGGCCGCCCGGGCTGCGCGAGACCGTCGCGCCGCGCGCGGCGCTGTAGTCCGCGCCGGCCCGGGGCTCAGCCCGCGCCGGTGCCGCCGGTGGTGCCGGTCCCGCCCGTTCCGCCGCCGGTCCCGGGGTCGCCGGTGGCGGGTGGCGTGGGGGTCCCCGGCGTGGTGGGAGTCGGGGTGGGCGTCGGCGTCGGCGTCGGGGTCGGAGTGGGGGTCGTGCTCGGCGCCGCGGGCGTCGTGGTGGCGGGCGCCTGGTCCTGCGGCGCGGTGCCGCCGGTCGAGCCGCCCGTCGTGCCCTGGCCGGCGGGGGCGGCGCCCTCGCGCGGCGCCATGGGGGCTCCGACCTGCGGGCTGGTGACCGTGCCCGACGGCGTCGAAGACGTGGCGCTCAGCGGCGGCAGGCCCTTCTTTGCCCGCTCCTTGTCGTTGCGGTCGGTGATGATCTTGTTGGCCGCGACCACGAAGTCGTGCCAGATCATCGCCGGGAACGTGCCGCCGGTGACCGAGGTGCCGCGGAACTCGTTGAGCATCGGCTTCAGCGTCGTCGGGTAGCCGACCCAGACCGCGATCGTCCAGCGGTCGGTGAAGCCGACGAACCAGGCGTCGCCCGAGTTCTCGGTCGTGCCGGTCTTGCCGGCGGCGAACCCGCCGTACTGGGCCCGCGTCGCCGTGCCGTACTTCACCGGTCCGGTGAGCAGCTGCGTCTCGGTCTCGGCCAGCTTGGCCGAGAGCACGCGCTTGGTGACGAGCCGGTTCTTCTTGTAGGGCTTGGGCTCCGTGTCGGTGCCTGTGACGCGCTTGATCTCGTGGATGCCGACCGGGCCGTCCTTGGCGGTCCCCAGCGTGCCGCTGACGCGCTTGCCGCGGGTGGCGAACGTCTCGTAGGCGTGGGCCATGTCTAGCGGCGTGACCCCCTCGCGCAGGCCGCCGAGCGTCATCGCGAGGTTGGACGAGACGGGCGTGCGGATGCCCATGCGCTCGGCCAGCCGCGCGACCTTCTTGGTTCCCACCTTGATGCCCAGCGCGGCGAACACCGCGTTGTCGGAGAAGGTCAGCGCGTTGGCGACCGTCGACTGCCCGGCGTACTCGTCCTGGAAGTTGTTGACGACGAACTGCTCGGTGCTCCCCTTGACCTTGAAGTACCGCTTGCGCGACGGGAACACGGCGCCGGGGCCGATGCCCTCCTTCAGCGCCTGGGCCAGGATGAAGGGCTTCATCGACGAGCCCGGCTGACGCTGACCCTGCGTCGCGAGGTTGAACGGTGCCTTGTTGTAGTCCCGGCCGCCGATCATGGCGCGGACCTCGCCGCTCTGGTTGTCGATCGCGACGACCGACGCGGTCGGCCCGCCCGGCCACGACAGGTAGTTGTTGACGGCCTGCTGGGCGGCCTGCTGGAGGTCGACGTCCAGCGTGGTGCGTACGCGCAGGTTGCCCTCGAACGCGCGCTGGGGACCGACCTGGTCGACCAGGCTCTGACGGACCCAGGACACGAAGTACTCCGAGCCCTTGCGGGTGTCGACGTGCGGGGGCGAGAGCTTCGGGCCCAGCGGCGAGCTGATCGCGTCGCGGTACAGCTCGACCGTGAGCCGCTTCTGGTCGAGCATGTTCTTCAGCACGAGGTTGCGGCGCTGCCGGGCGGCCGCCTGGTGGACGACCGGGTCGTAGCCGCTGGGCGACGCGATGATCGCGGCCAGCAGCGCCGCCTCGGCGGGCGTGAGCTGCTCGGCGCACATCGGGTGCCCGCTGGTGCCGCAGCCCGCGTGGTTGGGGTCGGCGCTGAAGTACGTCCGCGCCGCGGCCTCGATGCCGTAGGCGCCGTTGCCGAAGTAGACCGAGTTGAGGTACTCGGTCAGGATGCGCTCCTTGGACCACTTGCGCGTGAGGTGGTAGGCCATCGCCGCCTCGCGGAGCTTCTCGAAGACCGTGCGTCGCGACTGCGCCTGAAGCGCGTTCTTGACGAACTGCTGGGCGATGGTCGAGCCGCCCTGCGCCTGCCGGCCCTGCACGACGTCCTGGTAGAGCGCGCGGCCGATGCCACGGAGGTCGACGCCCGAGTTCTCGTAGAACCGGCGGTCCTCGATGGCGATCACCGCGTATTTGGCGTACGCGCCGATCTGGTTGCTGGAGACGATGATCCGGCCCTGGTTGGACGTCAGCGTCGTCAGGCGCTTGCCGTTGATGTCGGTCAGCACCGAGTTCTTGCGTTTGGCGACCTGCGGCAGCTGCTCGAGCGCCGGCAGGTCGGACGCCACGGCCATCATCATCCCGAAGACCGTCGAGATGCCGGCCAGGACGGTCAGCGGCAGCAGGATCGCCAGCAGCCGGAGCTTCTTGACCCGCGGCTTGACCCGCGGGGCGGCGAAGGCCGCCTCGTCGGGCACGGGTGCGAGATGCGGTCCGGTCGGGTCGCTCATACGGCGTGATGCCCGGGCGGTCGGCCGCGGGGCACAAGCGGTCGCGGGGCGGCGGCACATGCCCTGCTGACGGCCTGGACTCTACCATTGCGCCCCCATGGCTCCCGCCTCAGAGACCGCCGCGGCGCTGCTGCGCAACGCCCATCAGTCGCTCCCCGACGGTGGCCTGGGCCACAAGCTGGAGGTCGCCGACCGCGAGGGACGCCCGCTGCGCGTCAAGCTCGGGCTCGACCCGACGGCGCCCGACATCCACCTCGGCCACACCGTCGTCCTGCAGAAGCTGCGCGAGTTCCAGGACCTCGGGCACCGGGTCGTGCTGATCGTCGGCGACTACACCGCCCGCGTGGGGGACCCCAGCGGGAGGTCGTCGACGCGGCCCGTGCTCAGCGGGGAGGAGATCGACGCCAACGCCGAGACCTACCGCCAGCAGTCCTTCACCGTCCTGCGCGACGACCCGGACCTGCTCGAGGTGCGGCGCAACGGGGAATGGCTCGACATGCCCGCCGAGGACCTGTTCCGCCTCGCGCGCGTGGCGACCGTGGCGCAGATCCTCGAGCGCGACGACTTCGCGAAGCGCTTCGCCGCCCGGCAGCCGATCTCGGTGCTCGAGACGCTCTATCCGCTGCTGCAGGGCTACGACTCCGTGGCGATCGAGTCCGACGTCGAGCTCGGCGGCACCGACCAGACCTTCAACCTGCTGCTGGGCCGCGACGTCCAGCGCGCCTACGGGCAGCCGGAGCAGGTGATCCTGACGATGCCGATCCTGCCGGGCGTCGACGGGGCCGAGAAGATGTCCAAGTCGCTGGGCAACCACGTGGGGGTGGCCGAGCCGCCCGACGAGCAGTTCGGCAAGACGATGCGCCTGCCCGACGACGCGATGGAGTCGTGGTTCTCGCTGCTGGCCGTCCCGCGCCCGCCGGAAGGCACCGGCCCGAGGGACGCCAAGCGCGCGCTCGCGCGAGGGATCGTCGCGCGCTTCCACGGCGACGACGCCGCGGCGGCGGCCGAGCAGCACTTCGACCGGCTCTTCGTCACGCACGAGGCGCCGGAGGAGGTGGCCGAGCACGGGTTCGCCCCCGAGAACGGCGCGGTGCATCTGCCGGCGCTGATCGCCGAGGCCTTCGGGCGCTCGCGCTCCGAGGCGCGGCGCCTGCTGGCCCAGGGTGGGGTGAAGCTCGACGGCGAGGCGCTGGGGGAGGGCGACCTGGACGTCGCGCCCGAGCGCCTGGACGGGCATGTGCTCCAGCTGGGCAAGCGCCACTTCCGCAGGCTGCGCCTGACCTCCTGAGGCGCGGCCGGGTTCGAACCAGGCCCGTTGACGGTCTGGTCACGCGCTGGGGTGGCCCAGCGGGCAGGATCTACGGGGGTCGATGCGGCCCGGATGGCGCTTGCATTCGGCTCTGCAGCGCGGATACCCTTGATTCTCAAGGGATCGGCCCGGTCGGCGGGCCGTGCGCGAGGTCCGACCGGCGACCGGGCGACGCGAGGCTTCGATCTGTGCGTATACTGCCGCTCAGCGGGGCAGGGACATCGGGTCTGACCCGGAGCCCACACCCTGCGCCGAGTGGTGCTAAACTGCTCGGCCCCGCTCCTAAGAACTTCGGTTCGAGGGCTTCGGCCCTTGGGGAGCGTCCTTTCGAAGGTATCCCCTTCCCGACAGGGCGCGACGGTCTTTGAAAACTCAACAGCATGCGCGCCTTTCGACTCAGTCGGGTCGAGGGTGCGCGTCCAGGTTCGACCCCTCGGGTTCCATTAGGGACCGCGAGGGTCTGAGAAAGATATTCCGTCATTTCTCGGGGCATCACGTGTATTGGGTGCCCCACATGAGATCTGACAGCTCTTCGTATCCGGCGCGCCTTCGGGTGTGTCGGTACTAACTTCACGGAGAGTTTGATCCTGGCTCAGGACGAACGCTGGCGGCGTGCTTAACACATGCAAGTGGAGCGACGAACCCGAGCTTGCTCGGGGGCAAAGCCGCGAACGGGTGAGTAACACGTGGGTAACCTGCCTTGTTGATTGGGACAACCCCGGGAAACCGGGGCTAATACCAAATGTGCTCACACCTACATCAGTAGGAGTGAGGAAAGGAGGCTTCGGCTTCCGCAACGAGATGGGCCCGCGGCCCATTAGCTTGTTGGTGGGGTAATGGCCTACCAAGGCTTCGATGGGTAGCTGGTCTGAGAGGACGATCAGCCACACTGGGACTGAGACACGGCCCAGACTCCTACGGGAGGCAGCAGTGGGGAATCTTGC
>NZ_DATHDY010000054.1:0-52073 GCF_035318805.1 Baekduia sp. | reverse complement strand
TGAGCAGGTCGACGATCTTCATCTGCTCGATCACCGAGCCGGGCCATCCGTGGCAGACGACGAGCGGCAGCGCGTCCTCGTGCTTCGAGCGAACGTGGACGAAGTGGATGTCGAGCCCGTCGATCTCGGTGATGAAGTTGGACACCGAGTTGAGCTTGGCCTCGCACTTGCGCCAGTCGTGCTCGGTCTCCCAGTAGCGCGCGACCGCCTGGATCGTCGCCAGCTGCACGCCCTGCGACGCATCGTCGACGCCTTCCTTCTCAGGCCAGCGCGTGGCCGCGATGCGGGCGCGCAGGTCTTCGAGGTCCGCCTCGGGGAACTTGACCGTGAACGGCCGGACTGCCGTGGCCTCCGCTGACCTGCCAGTGGTGGCAGACATGCGGGATCCTCCTTGCTTGCAGGCACCGGCCCGTCGCACGAAGCCTGATCGTGTTAATGCACTGCGCGCCCGTGGATGGCCCTGGGGTGTGCTGCGTGGGCTCAAGTCGAGCGCTGACTGGGAGCGCAAACCAACTCTACGCGCGCCAACGCCGCGACGCCAAAGAACCCGAATGCGCAGTGTTGTGGCACTGCACTGCCCTCGGCGGCAGAGCGACGAAATGGCAGGCGCGCCGGTTGGAGTCGGCAGCCAGGTCGGCGCGGCGCCGCGAGGGACACGGCATGGGCGCTGCTGCTGAGGCAGCATCTCGCCGGCGCGCGACTCCGTCCCTCAGCGGCGGGCTTGACCGGCCACCACTCTCGCTTTCCATGCGCAGGAGCACTGACCAACAGGCGACAGGCGACCGCAGCTTTCGCGGAATCGCAGAGTGCTGCTCGTCGTCCATTGCGACAGTGAGGGTGCCTCAGGCGCGGCTATCGCGTCTGCCTCTAAGGAGCAGCCCGGCTACCTCTGGTCCGGCTGCTCGCCGCGCTGCCGCTGATCGTCTCAGCGGGCACGGTGCCGGCTCTTCGAGACGCTGCTCGTCGGACGCCAGGCCGTAGCGGCCGGATCGCGCTGGGTCGGCGAACGTCGCGGCGAGCTGAACGGCTGCGCCGGCGGTCACGGCCGCGCGCACCACCGGCGACTAGGCGCCGTTCAGGTTGCTCGGCGAGACCGGCGCCGACGTCCGGGTCCAGCCGCAATAGGGGTCCGGTGGCGGTATTCCAATCTTTGCGGCGTTGCGTCCTCGGGACTATGCGAGTCATAATCGAGGCGAGCCAGCCGGAACGCAGCTTGGAAGTCCGATCCCAGAGGAGGAAGCGCGCAGCGACGTGGGACGCGACCCGCCCTCGGTGCCGCAGTCGGAGAGCGAGCTGGAGGGGCTCTTCGATCTGTCGCTCGACCTGCTCTGCATCGCCGGTTTCGACGGCTACTTCAAGCGGGTGAACCCGTCGCTGGCGCGCACGTTCGGCTATCGGAGACAGGAGCTGCTGTCCCGGCCGTGGCTGGACTTCGTGCACCCGGATGACGTTCAGTCGTCGCGCGACGTGCTCGCCTATCTCGTGCGCGGGAACGACGTGATCGGATTCGAGCACCGCATCATCTGCGCCGACGGCTCGGTCCGCTGGCTCCAGTGGAACACGCGGACCATGCCCGAGCGAGGCTTCGTGTACGGCGCTGCCAGGGACGTGACCGACCGCCGCCGCGCCGACGCCGAATTGCACGAGGCGCAGCGGATGGTCGAGGCGAGCCGCGATGAGCTGCGCGTGCTCGCGGAGGAACAGGCTGCGCTGCGGCGCGTGGCGACGCTGGTCGCGCGCGAGTCCTCACCCACGCAGGTCTTCGCGGCGGTCGCCGAAGAGGTGGGACGGCTGTTGCGCGTCGATCACACGGCAATGGTCCGCTACGAGCCCGACGGAACCGCCACCCTCGTCGGGGCCTTGGGTGAGCCTGACCCCGGCACCCCGGTCGGCACCCGGCGCACCTTGGAACGGGAGAGGGTGGAAGGGCACGTCGTTGCGCTCGTGCTCGACACGGGGCGGCCCGCCCGCATCGACGACTTCGCGAAGGCGCCCGGCGCTCTGGCGGCTTACACGCGCACGCTGGGCATTCGGTCGGCGGTCGGCACCCCGATCGTCGTCGAGGGACGGCTCTGGGGCGTCATGTTCGCCCTCTCGCGGCGGGCCGAGCCGCTGCCGGCCGACACGGAGGCGCGGATCGGGGAGTTCACCGAACTGGTCGCGACGGCGATCTCGAACATCCAGGCGCGGTCGGAGCTCGCCGCGTCCCGGGCGCGGATCGTGGCGGCGACCGACGAGGAGCGCCGGCGCGTGGTCCGCGATCTGCACGACGGAGCGCAGCAGCGCCTCGTCCACACGGTCATCACGCTGAAGCTGGCGCGCCGGGCGCTCCAGAGCCAGGAGGATGCCGCCCCCGCGCTCGTGACCGAGGCGCTCGACCACGCGCAGCAAGCCACCACCGAACTCCGCGAGCTCGCGCACGGCATCCTCCCGACGGTCCTCACCCGCGGCGGGCTGCGCGCTGGAGTGGAAGAGCTGGCATCGCGGATGTCGCTGCCCGTCGAGAACGGCGTGGCCGTGGGCCGGCTCCCCGCGGCAGTCGAGTCAACCGCCTACTTCGTGGTCTCCGAGGCGCTGACCAACGTCGCCAAACACGCTCGCGCCAAACACGCCAAGGTGACGGCGCGGATCGAGGACGACTCGCTGGCAGTCCACGTGCGCGACGACGGTATGGGAGGCGCCCGGCCTGACGGGAGCGGCCTCGTCGGGCTCGCGGACCGGCTCGCCACCCTCGACGGCCGGCTCCAGGTCGAGAGCCCGGCCGACGGCGGCACGCTGATCGCGGCCGCCATCCCCCTCGCCGGCTGGGCCCCGGACTTGGGCAGGTAGGCCAAGACGGCGAGAACGGTCCAAGACGGCGCGCCGCGCGTCCACGTCGCCAACACTTCCGATTGACCACGGCCGCGCGCCCCACGAGCTCGACCAGCGCGGCCGCACCCAGGGCGGCAAGCGCGCACGCACGATCCACTTACCCGATCCTTCCCTGGTACGCGCCCCCCATGGGGTACGACGACGAGCGTCTGGCTCGCGACGCCAGACGCTCACTCCGGACGAGAAGCGGGCGGCCGCCTCCGCGCGACCGGAGCCGTGCCACTTCCGCGTCCGTGGGACAGGCAGCAGCGACGGGCTGACTGCTCCTATCCATGCCGGCGTCGCGTGGGCCGGATGAACCAACACGCTGCTGCTTTCGCCTGCGCGCGAAAGCACAAGACGTCGCCGGCGGCGCGGCCATGTCGCGCGTGCACGCACGACTGATGTCACGGATGCGCAGGCGTTGGTGTGGGCTCTTTCGCGCTAACCGATCCAACCTGCGGATTAGAAAGGACTTGCTCACCATGTTCGGTGACGTCCGGTGGCGTCAGATTTGGCTCTGACTAACCAGATTCTACATCTCGTGACGTTCGACGGCGTGGCACAAGAGCGGGGACATACGCCCTTCAGGGAGCATTCCCGACACGTCAATCAAGCCCTGGGTGCCGCGCGTGGGTACCGCATGCCACCGCGATCGTTCGAGCTGCAGACTTCCGCGAGCTGGCGCTGCGGTGCAAGTTTACGGAGGTTGTCCCGTCCGTCGTGGATCTTCGTGACGGCGGTCCCGGTCTGATAGTCAGGCGTGGGCGAGCGTAGCGGCCTCCTTGAGCGGCTGCGAGTTGTCGTTGTTGGTGGTGCGGGAGGTGAGGTCTGCTTCGACGGCGATCGCGAGCTTGGCGAGGTCGGGGTAGCCGACGATCCGGCGGAACTGGGCCTCGGCCTCGAGCATCCCGGCGGCGGTCCAGCGCAGGCACATGTCGCCGGACTGCCAGCGCTTGACGTTGCGCGACGTGCGGCGGACGGTCTCGATCATCGACTCGATCGGGTTCGTCGACTGCAGGGTGCGCTTCAAGTTGCCCGTGATGCCCAGGCGGGTCAGCGTGAGCGTCTCCTCGAGGCCTTCGCGCAGCGAGCTCGCGGCGCCGGGATGCGGCCGCTCGAGCTCTGAGGCGAGGGCGCGCAGCCCGTCCAGCGCGAGCGCATGGTTCTCCGACGCCCAGGCCCTGCGCAGCCTGGCCTTGACCGCGGGGCGGTCGCGCTCGGGCAGGTGGTCCAGCACATTGCGCTCCTTGTGGCGAACGCAGCGCTGCACCGGCACCGGCCCGAACACCTCAGCCACCGCGGCGCGCAGCGCCTTGCCGCCGTCGAGGCAGACGAGCACGCCCTGCTCGACGTCCAGGCCCCGCTGCACGAGTCTGAGAGCAGGTGCACGGTGACGGTCTTGTTCTCGGTGCTGCCGTCCCACAGCCCGAGCGGGCCATTGGTCCCGTCGGTGGTGATGCCCAGCGCGACGACGCAGCAGCGGCCCTTGAGCTCGATCCCATCGAGCATCAGCACGGCCAGCCGGACGTCGGCCAGCGAGCGCGCCATTAGCGCGTCGAGATGCTCGCGGGTGCGGCCGACGAACTCGCGCGAGACCGCCGACTTCGAGGTCGACCGCTCGGCCTCGACGATCTCCCGGCCGACCGGCTCCCTGGTGCGCGCGAACCTGCGGGTCGAGACGCCAGCCAGCATCTGCTCGAGCACCGTCCGCGTCAGGGGGTCGCGATCGGCGAAGTGCGCATAGGTCACCAACGGCACCTCGCGCTCGCCGTCGGCGCTCCGAGCCCGCGGCCGGTCGACGGGCACGCGCCGGCCGCCGAGCGTGACCTCGCCCGCCTCGTGGCCGTGGCGCACCGCGACGCGGTCGGGGTTGCGCTTGCCCTTCGGACCAACAACATCATCAACTTCCTCTTCCATCAGCTCGGTCAGCACGCCGAGCCCGACGCCGACGCTGAGCGCCAGCAGCCCCTCCTTCGCTGCCCCGACCAACTCGCCCAACGCCTCCTGCACCCGCGCGGGCAGGACGGCCTCCTGCGCGATCGCGGCCTGCGCGACCGATACGGTCTCCCTCACGGCGGTTCCTCCTTCGATCTTGGTGGATCACCGCGAACGCTCCCAACCGGAGCGGACGCGGCGGAGGGACCGCCGTCTTCAAGTTCTACGAACTACGGGACAACCTCTTCACGTGCTGGCATAACACCAGTCGCTCCCATCGGACACCACACCGCAGGCCTCTTGACCGGCCCCGCCTGGAGGCATGGCATGCAGGAGGTCGTCGGTTCGAGCCCGTCTGGCTCCACTGGTACGAAAGGCCCGCAGACGCGGCTTTTCCTGCCTTTCGTCGTTTGTGAAGGGGTTGAACCGGCACCAAATCCGGTGGTTGAGCTCTCGTGGGTACCGGGCGTGGGTACCGCGTATCTCGTTGCCGACGGCCTGGCAGTCCGCCGCGAGCCGTTCGAGCTGGCCGACGACCGGACCGGCATCAGCCCGTCCGACGAAACTCGCGAGGACGTCGGCGTCCTCCATGAAGTGATGCACCGTCTGTTGCGGCGCCGAATGACCTCGGTGGTGCGGCCAGCCAACTCCGGCTCAAGGCCGCACTGCTTCAGCGGTGCGAGTAGACGACCAGCGGCGAGCTTTGAGGAACACCTAGCGGTCGTGGTTTGCCTCCTCGAGCTCGATTCGGTTCAGCAC
This sequence comes from Baekduia sp., assembly GCF_035318805.1. GTDB lineage: Bacteria > Actinomycetota > Thermoleophilia > Solirubrobacterales > Solirubrobacteraceae > Baekduia. The sequence continues at coordinate 46,526 of NZ_DATHDY010000054.1, read as the reverse complement.
CAGCTCGACGTCACGGCTTGGGTCCGCGTCCAACGGCCGCGGCGGTCGCTGTGACCAAGGAGTACGAATTTGTGGAGCTTGGGATCAGGAATCGCTTAGTCATAGCTCACCGGGGAAACTATCGGAGACAGGTCTGTACCATGACTGGCGACGTCTAAGTGCTTCGAGGTACCTAGTGGCGAGCACTAGCGCCTCGCTCTATTCATTGACCCATGGGAGGACCCGTATGGCTAGTCGTTCCTGCTTCGGCGGGCTGTCGCTGTCGTTCGCCCGTATCGGCGCTCTGTTGACCGCGGCCGTGATGGTCGCGACGCTGGCGAGCGTCTGCGCGAGTACGTTCTCGCCCTCGACGGCACACGCGTCGTTCTTCACGTTTTGCTCGGCGGCGTCCCTTGGCGCCTACCCGAACGACCGGTGCGCCCATTCCGTGTCCCGGCAGTACGCGTGGACGCGGAGCTCCGTCGCCGTCACGTCGGGCGTGTGCGCCATCGTGAAGACCGACGCGGGCGGATTCGGTGGCAACGCCACGGCTCCGGCATGTGACTATACGGACCAGTGGGTGTACTCCTACTGCGGCTCGCCATACTCGTGCAACGGCTATCCAACCGTCACGAATAACGGCCAGTCGAGTCCGTATCAGTTCTACGCCGCGGCCAACTTCTAGGGAGACCTGCAGATGCTCAAAAGAATTGCTGTTGCCGCGGCGATCGTCGCCGCCGCCGCCGGAGTCGGCACTGCGGTGTCCGCGAACGGCGACTCGACATCGCGTTCTGGGCCGCCGGCGGCTGCCGACTTCCCGTCTGCGCCGGGGAACCTCGCGCGGTTCTCCGCGTTGAAGTCCGCACGGACCAGCGCGGACGCGTTGCCTGACGCGCTGCACCCAGAATCGCTCGAGGTCGACACGTCGACATCGCGTAAGATCACGTCGCGGCCTGCCGGTTCGGCGTGGATCACGGCCGACGACAAGCTGACGTGCCTATCTGTCCAGCCCTCCGGGGGGGGCGGGACGGCCAGCTGCCACTCGACGTACTCCGTTCCCCACGGCTTCGGCTACACCACCGGCGACGCCTCGGAAGGCGCCGTCACCGTCGCGGGTGTCGTTCCCGACGCAGTCGACCAGGTTGTCGTGCATATCAAGGGCGCCGCCGACCAGAAGGTGCCCGTGTCGAGGAATGGCTACATCGCCGAGGTCAAGGGCTCGCCCACGAGCGTCTCCTACACCGACGCATCCGGCGAGCACTCCTGGCCACTCGCCGCGTTCAACGGCTAGGCAACTCGGCGACACCTTCGCTGACGGGGCGGTCCGGCGATGCCGGCCGCCCCGTAGTCGTTCGTGCAGCGGCCTTCTTGGACGGCCGTGTCGCCGCCTCGTGGCGACGGTGGCGCATGAGACGGGTGCCAACGTTGCTTTGGACGTTTTCTGCCCGTCGCTGTCAGGTGCGTCGTGCTCTTGGCGACTGGCCCACGGGCAATGGGTCTACCGGTCCGTCGACGTCCCGACCACGACCTTGGGCTTCACGCCGAACCACTGCGACAGGATCAGGCGCGCGGCGGGCGCGGCGGCCTCGGCGCCGAAGCCGCCCTTCTCCACGGTGCAGACGACGACGATCGGCTTGGCGTCGGGGTTGGCCTTGTCGTAGGAGTAGGCGACGTACCAGGACTGGTCTTGCTCGATCTGCTGCGGGCCGTAGAAGCGCTCGGCGGTGCCGGTCTTGCCGTAGATCGGGAAGCGGCTGCGCGGCCAGCCCTGGTCGAAGACCTGCTTGGAAGTGCCACCGTTCTGGTTTGCCGCGCCATACAGGCCCTGCATGATCGCGTCCCGCCACGCCGCCGGGATCTTGACCCGGCGCCGGGACGGCGCGTCGAGCTTCTGCACCAACCCCCGCCCGTCTTCGACCTGTTCGCCGAGATGCGGCGTCGGCACCCGCCCGCCGTTGATGATCGTTGAGTACGCGATCGCCATCTGCAGAGGCGTGGCTTGCAGGCCGCCCTGGCCGACGGCGAAGTTGGTGTTGTCACCGGGGTTCCACTCCACGTTGCCGAACCCGATGCCGCACGAGCTGACCTTCCGCTTCTTGCGGCACGCCGCCTCAAGGCGGTTGATCCGGCGCACCTGCGCGGGGCTGGGGATCGAGCCGGTGGCCTCGCCTGGCAGGTCTATGCCCGTCCTACGGGCGACGCCAAGGTCGTGGGCCCACTTCTGCAGCGGCAGCGACGGCTGCTTGAGGTACATCTGCTTGCCGACGTTGTAGAAGTACGTGTCAGAGGAGACGCGCAGCGCATCGATGAGGTTGATCGTGCCGTACGCCTTGTGGCCAGCATTGCAGGAGACGTCGATGTTCTTGCGCGCGCCCGTCTGGAAGCAGCCGGTGTCGTTGAACGTCTTCGTCGTCGTGGTGACGCCCGAGTCCAGCGCCGCCAGCGCCGTGATCGGCTTGAAGATCGAGCCGGTGGGATAGGCGCTCTCGTCGGCGCGGTCGACCAGCGGAGAGCCGGCTGCAGCGCCGAGGTGCACATTCAGTGCTGCTTCAGTCGAGTATCGACCCGGCGCGGCGTCCAGCGGGTCGTAGCTCGGGCTGGAGCCCATCGCGTACACGGCGCCGGTCTTCGGGTTGAGCGCCACGAACGCCCCGGGCAGGCCGTGCCCGGCGGTGGCGAGCGCGTGCTCGGCCTTCTGCTGGAGGTCGAGACGCAGCGTCAGCTTGAGCTGGCGGCCCGCCTTGGGCTGGACGGCGGTCAGCGCGCCGCGGCGCTCGCCGGCGGCGTTGACCTCGATGCGCGTCGTGCCGTCGGTCCCGCGCAGGAACTTGTCGTACTCGGCCTCGAGGCCGTTCTGGCCGATGTCGGTCCCGCCGGCGATCCCCTTGAAGTTCTTCTTGTCGTCGATCTGGTTCTGGGTGATCTGCCCCACCGTGCCCAGCACCTGCGCGGCCAGCGTTCGGTTCGGGTAAGACCGGACGTAGAGCTGGTCGACGGTCACGCCCGGGAACTGGTCACGCCGCTCCTCGATGTAGTTGCGCTGGGAGGCCGGGACGTTCGTCTTGATGCGGACGTTGACGTAGGGCACCTGGACGATCGCGTCGACCACGCGCCCGTTGATCGTCGCGGCCGAGAGCCGCAGGACGCTCCCCAGGCGCTCGTAGCGCTTCAGCAGCTCGCCCGTCGCCTGCGGGAACGGCGGCTTGGGGCCCTGCTGGCCCTTGGGCTTGCTCGCGCGGATCGCCGACTGCTGCCCGTAGGCGGCGATCGCGCTGCGCATCTGGACAGGGACGGTCGACGGATCGAGCGACACGACGGTGGCCCGCCGGTTGTCGACCAGCGTGAGGCTGTTGGCGTCGACGATCTGCCCGCGCGGCGCCGCGATGCGCTCGGTCCGCACGCGGTTCTCACGGGCCTGGGCCAGGTATTTGTCGCCGTCGAGGACCTGCAGGTACCAGAGCCGGAAGAAGACGATCCCGAACAGGACGAACGCGACGACGCCGGCACCCGCGACCCGCAGCGCCAGCTGCTGTGTGATCGGGGGTCGGCGATCGTCGGCGGGATCGAACGGCATCAGGGCGTAAGTTAGCTCTCAATGGGGTCGATCGCTCATTGCCGATCAGGCGATGAGCGAACGCAGCATGAGCCCTGGACACTACGTTATCTACACGACTGCAAACTCACTCTGCGCGACTGCCTCACCTCAGCTTGGTGCAGAACGACAGGCCGCTGGGTCGCTCGCACAGCCATGGTGTGATGGCAACCGCACGCGCAGAGACGCTTTAGAACATGTCGGACTCGCCGTGCTCGCAGCCCTTCCGGTCGACGTCGAGGGGGAACGTATCGATGACCCTTTTGGACCGGCGTACTGAAGCAACGCATCGCATCGAAGGTGCGGTGCACTCGAGGGGTTGTGCATCGGACTGATCGCCTAAGCCCGTTGCATCCCATGCCGCCAGCGCATGGGACATTGCCGAGCTCCACATTCCTGCGGGAGGTGACGGTGGAGTTCGCTCTGCACGCCACCAGACAGTCGAGCGTGGAGTTCCGAACGCTGACGCTGCTGCTGCCGCCGCCACAGTGGCCCAGGAAGATTCCGGCGACGTGGCACTGGACGCCGCCGCCCGCGGTCGACCGTATGAAACATCAGTCTGTTGATGTGCCGACGCCGCCCCGTGGCGACGACCATCGAGGCACGGAGCGGTCGCCTAAGCTAAGCCCACCACAGCCACATCGAGCGGCGCTCGGTCAGGCCGACGCGATCACGGCCTCGGCGCGCGAAGCGCGCCCGAGTCGATGACGAGTCGAGCGGCGACGCGGAGGTCGTCGAGTGCTGGGCGGTGCTCGAGCTGGCCGCTGGCGGCTACGTGATGGGGCAGGCCCGACTGCGCAACTTCAAGGTGTTCATCGCCGGGGTCACCCCACGCTCGCTGGCCTCCAGCGTGGCGGTCGCCGACGCCGGACGGCAACTCGCGCTCGTGCTCGCTGGCGACCAGCCGCCCTACGAGGCATCCGACCTACGGGCACTGAGAGCGCGAACCACGGGATGGATCACGCAAGCCGGGCATGTGGCCGATCCGCCCGACGAAGCCCACTAGATCGCGTCGGTGCGGTCCGCCCGTCCGACGCTCGATAACCCGCTTTTACGTCGCCGCGCGGAGGGGGCCTTCGGACGACGGGCGCCGTCGGGCGCGGCGGCTCCCGGCGTCGGCGCCGGCGTGCGGTCGGTTCCAGCGCAGGTTGTTGAAGAAGCATCACACCGACGGCCCCGAAACGGCCCCACCTCGGCTTGCCGACGCTGCGGATCGCCACTCAAGTTGTAGGAGTCTGTATGTAGGGGACGCCCACCCCCACCCCATTTCCCCCTAGCCCAGCAGCGAATGGCGCTAGGCCCGGATGTACCCCTATGTAGCTGGGTTAGGACGTGCCACGCCCGTCAACCGGCGGTTGTCGGTTCCACCGGCTTGCGGACTACCGTGTAGTCCTTGCAGCCGGGAGAACGATTCAGCCTCATCCAGCGCATCTACGCAGCGCTCATGGACGAGTACGGCGACTGGTCATGGCCGATGATCGACGCACTCCTGGCGGAGTTCGGAGCCGGTTGGTCGGGCACCGAGGATCGTGTGGAACGGTTGCTCGAGCGTCTCCGCACGTTGGACGATGGACCTCTCGCAGCGCTTCACGCGCACCTCCATCCCGGCGAAGCGGATCCGAGCGCTCCCCTCCCTGGTGTCGACGATGCCGGACCCTGGTCCGAGGGCACCCTGCGGGTCTTCGTGAGCCATACGACGGCTAACAAGGAGGTCGCTGGCAAGCTCCGCGACTGGATGGCCCGCGTGGGGATCGAGTGCTTCGTGGCGCACACCGACATCGAGCCGACGCGCGAGTGGCAGGACGTGATCGAGTCGGCGCTTCGCACGTGCCACGTCGTCGTCGCTCTTCTGACGGACGACTTCAGCAAGAGCAGATGGTGCGACCAGGAGGTGGGCTTCGCCGTGGGTCGCGGGATCCTCATCGTGCCCGTGCGCTTGGGCGTCGACCCATACGGCTTCATCGGCAAGGTGCAGGGTCTGACTCTGCCTGCCGACCTCGACCCGAAATGGCTCGGCCCGAAGCTCGGCGACGAGGTCTTCGGCCTCTTGGCGCGCAACCCGCTGACGGCCGCTCGCATGGCGGACCCGATCGTTCGTCGCTTCGCCACGAGCTGGTCGTGGGACAACACCCGCGCTGCGTGGCCGTACCTCGTGGGCCTGCCGCGGACGGCATGGACCGAGGATCGCCTTGCGATGGTCCGGGAGGCGGCGAAGTCCAACGTCGATGTCACGCAAGGAGTTCTGTTGGACGGGACGGGCATGACGTTCCCCGTCCATCTGGAGAACCACCTTCGGTCACTCGGCATCGAGCTAGATCCGCCGTCAACGAGCGACTCCGCTCAGCGCTCGTCGAGTGGCATCCCCGTCGCCGACGACGACATCCCCTTCTGAAGCGCGCGACACGGTGAGATGATCGCCCGTCCTGCCGGGGATCGGGCACCCGGCAGCCTTGCTTTCGTACTGAGCGAGTGCACTTCATGGCGCTGTGTAGGTGAGTCAGGACGTGCAACGCGGTCACCTCCCCGGCTAGGGTCGGTTCATGGAGACGCTCACGCCGACCGAACTTGCCGTCGAGCTGTGGGGAACCGCCGAGAACGATTCGCACAGCCAGGGCGCGCGTCAGGTCCGTCGCACCGCTCGCTCGCTGTTCCCCGCCGACGCTCCGGGGATGGGCGGTCATTGGCACCTGACCCCCGCCCAGGTCCAAGCGATCCGCGCCGAGGTGATGGCCACGGCTGGCTGAGCGTCAACCAGCGGTTGTCATTGAGGATCCGTCCGACCCGCACGACAGGATCGCAAGACCTCCCAGCCGATTCCCCGCAAATTGCGGGTGAGTCCACCGCCCTCGCCGCCCATAGCACAGGAAACCGCGCTCGTGCCGTCCGACACGAGCCGTACTGTCGCGGCCGATCCGCTCCGCAAAGTGAGCGGGACGACGGTCCCTGCCTACGGTGGGGACCGAGAGAGGAACGGACCAATGGTCCGAAGTACGAAGGTCAACCTGATGCTCGCCCAGTCCGCGTTGGTCGCGGACGGCTTGCTCAACACCCTCGGCGCGGGATGGACGGAGATCGGGCCGGACCCGTCGCCGTTCGCCATCGCCGGGATCATCGAGGTGCCGTGGGACGCGACCGGGGTGCCGCACACGTTGCGGTTCGACCTGCTCGACGATCAGGGCAAGCCGGTCGTCGTGGACACCCCGGACAGGGGATCTGTGCCGGTGACGATCGAGGGTCAGTTCAACGTGGCCCCTCAGCCCGGCGTCAAGCGCGGTACGCCGCTCTCGATGCCGATCGCGTTGTCGCTCCCGCCGCAGCCGCTCCCTCCGGGTTCTCGGTACGAGTGGCGGCTCGAGATCGACGGCGAGACGCACGAAGACTGGCGGCTCGGATTCACGGTCCGGCCGTTGGCCCAGTCTCGTGCGGCGTAGTTCGCGCTACTGAACTAGCCGCAGGTGAGGACGCTTAGCGCCCTCTGACAAAGACACGGTGGCACCGGTGGGGGCCTTGAGATTCAGGCCGCTTGCACACGGCTTGAGGCTCCCGCCGGTCGCCAACGCTCCGACGCCGGTGAACTTCGTGATGTAGAGATACGTGTCCACAAGCCCCGGAGTTCGTCGTCTGGACCATACCCCCTTCGACCGGACAGACGCGGCCGCTTGGACGCCAACAACGATCCGGAGCCCCTCCGCTTGTCGGCGCTACCGGGGTAGCGGCTTCCGCCGGGTCGGCCGCTAGGTTCGTCCGGGTGCGTAAGTACGAAGTGATCGACCTCTTCGCCGGGTGTGGTGGCATGACGCTCGGCTTCTCTCTCACGAGACGTTTCGAGCCCATCTTCGCCGTGGAGTTCGACTCCGACGCGGCCGACACGTATGAGTTGAACTTCGGAGCACACATCGCGCGTCAGGAGGACGGTCGTCCGACTCCGATCGAGGACGTGCCGTCCTTTCCGGAGGCCGATGTCGTCATCGGCGGACCGCCGTGCCAAGGATTCTCGCCGCTCAACATGCGAGGCGTCGGGCTCGAGCGCCGCGACCTCTGGCGCGAGTATTTCCGAGCCCTCGAAGAGGCCAACCCGGTCGCCTTCGTCATGGAGAACGTCCCGGAGCTGCTGCGCTCGGCAGAGTTCGTCGACTTCAAGGAAGCCGCCGAGACCGAGCTTGGCTACCGCGTGGAGGGTCGCATCCTCAACGCCGCCGACTACGGCGTGCCGCAGACGCGCCGTCGCGCGATCGTGATCGGCACTCGGCTCGGCGAAGTGCCCTGGCCGGAACGCACGCACTTCCCGGCGGGCGATGTTCCGGCTGGCGGCAAGCCGTGGCGCACCTTCGCCGATGCGGTCAAGGGCCTGCCCCTCAAGCCCACGGGCAAGGACTGGCACAACCCGAGGAACCCCAAGCCCGTCAGCGTCGAGCGCTACCGCACGATCCCGAACGAGGGCGAAGGCCGGTTCCACCTTGCCGAGCGTCGCCCCGACATCACTCCGGCGTGCTGGATCCGAAAGAAGACAGGGTCGACCGACGTATTCGGGCGGTTGTGGTGGAACCGCCCCGCGTTCACGATCCGGACCGAGTTCTACAAGCCCGAGAAGGGTCGCTATCTGCATCCGAGCGAGCACCGGCCGATCACGGTTCGCGAGGCTGCTCGGTGCATGACGTTCCCCGACGGAGCCAAGTTCAAGTTGCCGCCTCTAGACCAGCAATCGATGACCTCGGTGGCCAAGCAGATCGGCAACGCTGTGCCGCCGATGCTCGCTCAGTGCATCGCCAGCGCTCTCGTCGAGCACATGGACGATGCCGGAGTTCGCAACGAGCAGCGCGAGCTGACGGCTGCCTAGCCGCCCGCGCGTTCGTCGCGGCGGCGACCCTGGAACTCCGCCGTCAGACGAAGGTGGTCCTCGTGACAAAGCGTCACGAGGTTGCTCATGTCGTTCAGCTCTGAGGCGGGGAGCGCGTCGAGCTGCTCCGCTACTGCCGTCTTGTGATGGACCTCGAGGTAGAACCGCCGGTCCCCGGCCCGCTCGGCGGCCTCACGGTTTCTGCCGCAGTCCTGACACGTGAAATCGTCTCTCTCGAAGACGCGAGCCCGAACTTTCTCCGGGTATAGGCGCTGACGCGGGTCGGTTCGGTCCTTCGGATCGGCCGAGACGAGCCGATACTGGCCGGGCTGGAGGTCCGGCTCGTCGACGTGCGACTCGATCGGCCAGCCTTCCTCGTCCCGCAGCTCCCGCCAGCGGCGGCTTCCCTCTTTGATCTTGGCCACGTAGTCGAGATCGTCTCGCGTGAGTACATGACCAACTCGAGCCTCGAGCAATGCGGCTACTCGATCCTTACCGCTTCCCGGCCTGCGGCGGATCGCGTTCATGAGCTGCCAGAGCGCAGCTTCTTCAGCGTTGCGATCAAGCGACCGCAGCCGGTACCGGTCCCCCTGCTCTTCGATCTCCCATCCGTGTTCGACGCGAAGCTCGCGGACTCGCCGCGCCCAAGTTCCGATGCCAGCGACCGCCCTGAGTTCATCGCCCCAGATCCACTCGTTTGGGTGCTCCTGGAAGTAGGCCAGGATCTTCCACAGTGCGCCTTCGCCGGGCTTTGATCGCGGACGCGGCCCGAACAGCCGGACGACGCCAGCCCCGGCCTCGCCGAGTGCCAGGTCGAACTCTTCTCGGGTTAGGTCGTCATCGCCCACGCGAGCGGCGAGGTCGACGAGCTGCCTCCCAGCGTCGGCGATGCGGCTCGCCGCGTCGTGCTCGTCGTGGGCCATCGGCGCGTAGTTCGCTCTGAAGCCGACCCTCCCCTTCCCGAGTCGCCAGCCGCATAGGGCGTTGTCGCCACAGCCGCCGACAGCCGCTGCAACGGCCGTTGCCGGAGAGTGTCGGTAGAGGCGCGCCGTGGTGCCCGGCGAACTGTGGCTCGATGCCCGTTCGCCGGAAGTCTGTCCGTCGGATGAGCCCGACTCATCCGCATCACTTGCCCGACTACGACCCTCCGGTGATGGGCGACGACTTGGAGCTCGACTCGGTCGCCGCCATCATCCTTGCCAAGGACAGCGACGGCGAGATGCTCGGCGACGCACTCCGGGAGACGTATGACCAGCTCTACGACGGCCAGCGCACGGGCCGGTGGAACCCGGACCAGCTCCACAAGACCGAGAAGACCCACATGGGCACGCTGGTCGAGATCAACGTCCACCGCGCCTTCGAGTTCGACGACGGCAAAGAGATGGACTACCGCGTCGGCGGGATCGAAGTCGACTGCAAGTTCTCCGCTCGCCTAGGCGGCTGGATGCTCCCGCGAGAGGCATACCGCCACAACCACCTGTGCTTGGTCATTTGGGCCAACGAAGAGCACAACCGATGGGAAGCCGGGCTCGTGCGCGCGACGCCCCGCTCGACGGGGCTGGATCCGGCGGCCGACGACGACTTGCTGGGGGCGGAGAACCAGGACCGGAAGCGTCCGCTCACACCGGCCGGAGAAAGCCGCATCCGTTGGCTCCATCCGTCGCCGACGCTGCCAGAGAACCTCTTGATGCACATCCCTGCAGAGACGCGGGAACGGATCCTCAGCGCTGCCCCCGCGAACCGGCGCAAGCCCACCGGGCAAGCGAAGATCAACATGCTGTTCCGGCTGGTTCAGCATCGGCTGGTCAATCGCGGGTCCGTAGTCACGGTGGCCCAACAGAAGGATTCGCCGAAGCGGGCACGCGACGCACGCAAGCGCAAGCACTTGGGCAAAGACGGCATCCTCGTGCTGGGACACCAGGAGCACGACCCGCTCGTCGCGGAAGCTCTCGGCCTTCCCGTCCCAACCAAGGGCGATTTCGTGAGCGCCCGCGTTGTCCCGGCTGAGCCGGGCTTCGCCGGTGACGCAGCGGATATCGAGGGGATGCGTTGGCGGCTGGCTCTCGACGAGGACCCGGTTGTGCCTGCCCCGCTCATGCCTCGCGTGAGCCGCAGGGGCGACGACGAGGACGACGACTGACGAGGGTCGCTACCGGCCCCGCGCCGCGAGCGTCGAGGCGACACGGTCGACGCAGGCCGCAACGTCCTTGCTCACCTCGAAATCCCAGAACCGAAGAACGACCCAACCGGCGTCAGTGAGGTCCCGATTGACCTTCGCGTCGCGCGCCTGATTGCGGGCAATCTTCTCGTCCCAGAACTTGCCCGACTGGCCCCAGTAGAAGTCCGGGTGGCCGTGCCAGAACGCGCCATCCACGAAGACGGCGATACGTCGGCCGATGAACGCGAGATCCGGCTTGCCGGGCACTCGCTTCGGATGGCATCGCCAGCCGCGCACGCCGCGTGCCCACAGGGCGCGCCTCAGCGCCAGCTCGGGCTTAGTGTCCTTCGAACGGACTGCAGCCATGTTCTGGCTGCGACGCTCTTTGGAGAGGTGATCCACCTCGCGTCCTACGAGGGTTGGATGTCCTCGAGCGACACCATCAGATCTCCGTCGCGGTTCCTGACTTCGACCAACAATCGAGCGGGGATCTCCGCCTCGGCCGAGACCATCGATTCGTTCCAATCCCAGTCGTAGACCGTCACGGGGCTTTCATCCGGGATATCGGCAGCCTCGCCCTTATGGATGCCGAGATCGAAGCGAGCAATCCCGCTGGCCCATACGGTCATGAAGTAGCCCCCTGGCGCAAGATCCGCCCGGACAAATTCGATGTCGCTCGGATCGAAGGAGGCAAGGATCGACTCGTCGATCTCTACCCCGAGGCCCCACTCCTGGTCGAGAGTCAGCGGGAACCAGGAGATGGCGTCCGTAATCTCGGCCTTGAGCGTCTCGACGTTGGCATCTTCCGTCAGGAACTCGTTGGCCATCCCTCGGGCAATCTCTGCGGGAACGTGTGGCCTGATTGAACTCGAGGATCGAAGCGAGTCGCGAGACCTTCGACGGATCTGCTCCAGCCTCGGCCAGATCCTGCCGCAGACGATGGTGCAACTTCGAGGGGTCCGGTGAGTCCGCAAAATCGGCCTTGTTGATGCTGATGAGGATGACCTCGTCACCGCTCTCTGCGGCCTCGATGACGGTGAGCCAGATTGCGGCGTCGACAAGCCCTTTGATGGGTGCCGTTTTGCGCTTAGCAAAGACCGACAGGTCTTGTTCGTTCTGATTCGGCTTGGGCTTTGCGGGCCGCGACGGCTTGATCGGATGACGATGCTGAGCGGCCCATTCGATGGCTCGTGCAATTGATCGGGGATGATCCGCGATGATGCGTTGAGGTCCAACGAGCCGTTTCTCGAGCGACTCGCGATAGGCCGCTACTCCGTCCTCGTTGTCGGCCGGAACGGACGGGCGCGTCAAGCCGAACGATCCGAGGTCGTAAGAGATCGCTCCAAGGGCCTTCCGCATCCGCTCAGTGCGTTCCGGGAATTGCCGCATCAGCTCTTCGACCACGCCGCGAGGCGTCCAGATCTCAACGTCTGGCAATTCGCCGTTATCGGACGCCTCAAATAGTGCTGAGACTTCTTGACCGTGTAGGTATACGTCGCCGTGGTAGGCGTTCGTGTCGACGATGACGATCATTCGAACACGCCGGTCTTGCGCAGTTCGCTGAGCTCGCCGCGTGGAGCCGGGCTCGTGCGGTCACACACGGCGCGGGCGCTGGGAACGGAGCCAAGCGCGGTCTCGCGAACCCTTGAGGGCGCTGAGCTGAACCGCAGTCTTGCCGATCAGGTCGCCCTCACACAGGAGGATCTCGTTGTCGTACCAACGGAGCGCCTCACCGATACTGCCATCGCTCCACTCGACGACCGCCCGACGCGAGCCGGATGACCCGAGAGGCAGCGACTCGAACGCGACAACGGCCGCCACGGTTGCGGCAAGATCCATCGTCCAACCGTGGCCCCAGATCTCATCTCGCTCGCTCACCTCTGGAAGGCTACGGGTTCGGGTGACCGGAAGAAAGGCCCGGCGGCCGAGTCGTTGCTTGCATGGTTACCCGATGCTGCGCGGCGGGGGCGGGTAGTGCTCAAGATCCATCCGGATCGCCGCTCCGCGAACCTGTACCCCTGGCTCCTCGGAGATCCCTACCTCCTAAAGCGCGGGAGTGGCGTCGAGCTTCCGTATAGCGGCTACCCGTATTCGGAATCGCCGGATTCGCCCTGAACGAGGACGGAGGACGGTCGTCAACCGTCGGTTGTCGCGGCCGCAAATGGCGAGCGCCGTCGCAGCCTGAAAGCTGAGGCTCAGAGCCGTGCCACAGACGAACGGCGTTGCACGTGACATCGCACTCCTTACGGGCGATGCGGCACCACGCAGCCTTGGTTTCCCGCTGCTCTAGTGGCGAGCGCCGCCGGGGCGGCTGTGCAGCGGCTCGGTGGTGCGGCCGCCCGCCGCGGCGGCGGCGCGCGCGATGATGGGTCTGCGCACAGCAGCCAGACCTCGTCGAACCAGCGCGCGGCGCGATAGCCGTCGACGATGCGCCGCAGCCGGCTGGCGCCCTTGAGCGTGCGCTCGAACTCGAGGACGACGCGACGGCCATCGCGGTGCTTGACGATCAGATCGGGCCAACGCTTGGACGTTCGATCGCCGGCCTCTCGCAGGTCGGCGCTGTGGCGCGTGCCGGTCGTGCGTTCGCGGGCGCGGCACTCGCGCTCGGTGTAGACGCTGGCGCCGTCGCCGCGCGCCTCGAGCCGCGTCACGAGCCACGCGAGTCCTAGCTCATGCTCGCGCTGCAGATCGGTGCGCGCGGGACGCCGCGGCGAAAGACCCACGGCGCGCAGACCGCGGGCGGTCACGCTGACCGTCCAGCCGGCGGTACCACCGCGCGTGCCGCTACGCGCCAGCAGCCCGGCGCGTTCAAGCCGTCGCAGGCGCGCGCTCACCTTCTCCTTCGAGACGCCGAAACCGCTGCGCCAGCGTGGCCGCGTCGACGAACCGAAACCGCGATATCCAGTGGAGAATCTCTCGGTCTCGTTCGTCCTCGACCCTGGAATGCCTCTGCCGCACCACCAGGGTCGGTGCCGTTGTCGTCGTTGTCGTCGTTGATCGTTGTTCCTGTCTCATCTGCCTTCCTAAGACGAGGCTCTCACCCAGCCCCAGCACCCTGACCCCACCCACCAAGGGCAGCCGCTCGGCCCCGTCCCAGGTGCAACCCCGGAGTGGGCTCCACCACCCGCACTCACCATCGCTACGAAGTACATGGTGGGTGTGGGTGGTCGAGCACGCGACGGCCGCGCGAAGCCCGGTGCGACGGGGCCGAGCGGCTGCCTACCCGTCTCGCCGCGAGACGGGTTGCGAGACGGGTAGCAGCCGCCCTCCAGGGGTGCACAACTGGTGCTGCGTCCGAGTAGTGGTGATGTGCGGCGCACGGTCCGAACGGTCGCCGTCGAAGCGGCAGGGCGCGGACTGCGGTTCGGAGTGCGAGGGGCGATCGCCGACGACAGGTTGCGCGAGGCGCTGAGCTTCCCGGAGCGGTCGAGGGTCGCTGGGCCGGCGGGCGCCCGTCTCCGACAAGGTGCTGACCTGCCGGCTGATGCCACGCAAGGTCGCTCAACCACCGCCGTGGGGGTGCCGTCGACCAGGACATGGACTCGTTGCCGAAGGATGGGGGAGCAAACGAACGAATGGAAGACCGCGCGCCCAGGTCAAATGGTGCCCAGCGCTGCAGGTCTTCGGCGGCAAGACCACCGAGAGGGGGAAGGGCGCGAGCGCCGACGCTGTTCCCCTGGGCCCCTGCTCTAGTGGTCCGGCTAGTGGTCCGTCCGTCGTCCCCACTAGGCGCTCAAGATCTGGCTGTGCAGTTCCCAATCACCCTTCCTCCAGTTCCCAACCACCCTCCCCCACCGTAGGAATGAGTGAGGGTGGTTGGGAACTGTCTGTGGGTTAGGTCAGCATCAATTGTGGAAGAAGTGGGACTTGGACTGAGGATGGATCAGAGAGCAGGGGTCCAGGGGAACAGCAGCAGAAGAAGAACAATAAGAAGAGGGAGAACAAGGGATAGAAACAACAACAACAACAGAGAACGGCAACGGCAAGAGAGCACCAACGGATGAGAAGGAACGAGGGCTAGGGATGGCCAGCAGCGAAGGCGAGAACGGCAAGGAGAACGGCAACAAGGCGATGGGCGGCGAGAGCGCGGGCGGGCGGCAGCGATGGGCCAAGGTGGAGGGCGAGAAGGATCGGGAGTGGCTTGCGTGGATGGCCCGTTTTCGGTTCGTGACGTCGGAGCTGATGGGGCTGCGATTCGGGGTCAGCGACCGCAAGGCGCGCAAGCGGCTGATGCGCCTGGTAGGCGACCAGCTGGTCGGCGTTCATCGCTCGTTTGGCACCACCTCGGTCTACGTTCTGACGCAGCGCGGCGCCCAGCACGTCGACATGCCGCGCCGGCTGCGGACGCCGCGGCCCGATCTGCACCGCGAGCATGAGCTGGCGATCGTGGAGAGCGTCGCCAAGCTCGAGCTGGGTGCCGCCGCCGGCGTCGAGGTCCTCACCGAGCGCGACTGCCGCCAGCGCACCGCCGAAGGGCCCGACCGCTTCAGCGTCGAGGTCGCCGATGACCGCGGTCGCAGCACCGACCGTTGGCCCGACATCGTGCTGCTGACGCCGAACGGCAAGGTCGCCATCGAGCTCGAGTTTGCGCCCAAGCACTCCGAGCGCCTGGCGCGGATCCTGCGCGGCTACCTGCTCAGCGACCTGGCCGAGGTCCGCTTCCTGGTGGTCTCCCCCAGGCTTGCGCGCACGCTTCACCGGGTGACCGAGCGCGAGCGCGCGAAGCTGCCGCTGCGGCACACCGACGGCCTGACGCGCGTGGTCATCGACGCCTGGACCAGCGCCGAGCCCGAAGACCGCGAAGCGATCCGAGCCCAAGCCGCCTGACCGCCGGCGGCCGCGGTGGGCGCATGCCCAGCGAGCACTGGCCGCACCGAGAGCGCAGCGGACCGGCGGCGGCGGCCGGGCGGACGACCACCACAATCGGGCCGTCGTCACCGTTCCAAAGCAGGCCCAACGACCGACTAAATCGCGCGTCGCGCGACGACGGCTCACGCCGCCGGCCGGTCATCGACCCGGCTTCTCCACGGCTCCTCTGACCCGTCTGGGTGGGCGTTCCACCGACCACCACCCCCGGAGCCCAGCCAGATGCCTCTCACCGCCACCAACGACGTCGTCTCCCTCGAGCAGATGCCGATCCGCGTCCTCGAGCTCCACATCCACGACGAGGACGTCTGCCGCAACTGCGGCTGGCCGCCCGCGCTCAACGGCTTCTGCACCTGCACCAACTTCGAGCCCGAGCCGAGCACCTTCGCCGTCACCTACCTCGACACGCGCGCCACGCGCGCCGCCAACGGCCTGACGCCGCAGAGCGCCCCGGCCCCGACGCGCCGCCGCCTGGCGCTGCGCCGCGGCGACTGCGCCTGAGCCTCACGTCCTCGCCGGCCGCCACCGAAAGGCGCTCTGATGTGCCCACAGCGCTACCTCGACGCCGACCCCGAGCGGCTCCCCGCTGCCGACCACTACCGCCTGAAACGCGTCCACGGCGGGCGGGTTCTCCCGCGCCGCTGCGCAAGCGCCATGCAAGCAGCGACACTGGGCGCGCTGCTGCCCTACGCGACCTACGTCCTGCCGCTGACCGCCGACGGCAAGGTCGTCCAGGCTCCCGCGGGTCCGGCCAGCAACTAATTGCGCCATCGGCGCTCAAACGCCCGCCTAGCGGGCATGAACAACGATCGCGACCACGCCCCCGGCGGGGGCCTCCTTGACGTCATCCCCACCCTGCTCGGCGCTCTGCTCGCCGTCGCGCTGGCTCCCGGCGTCGCCGCCGGGCTCGCCCTCGGCGAGTTACTGCGCCGCCACCGGCTCGCCTGGAGCTGGACGATCGCCGCCGGTGCGCTCGTCGCACCAGTGCTCCTCATTTCAGGCCCAGCGGCCGCCCACGGCCTCCTGGACACCGTGAGAGGGCTTCCCGGTTCCGTTCCCAGCCCGACGGCCCTCACCGAGATCCTGTGGCCGTTCTGGCTCATGGTCGCCTGCCCGGTAGCGGGCGTCTACAAGGCCTGGCGCGATCACCGCTCGCGGATCCAGGGCGGCAGCGCCGAGGAATCGGTCCGCTACCAGCTCGGCCCGATCGCATGGTGGCGCAAGCGCCGCCACACCGCCGCGCAGCTGGCCGCCGGGCCGATCGCCGCCGACGGCGTGCTCATCGGCGCCGACGAGCGCGGCAACGTCGTGCGCCTGCCGCCGCTTGCCGCCCACGCCACCATCGTCGGCGGCTCCAACACCGGCAAGACCAACACCGCCGAGGTCATCCTCGAGGGCCACGTCGCCGACGGCGCCGGCTTCATCGTCCTCGACGGCAAGGGCGGCCGCTCGCTCGCGCACGCCGCGATCGAACTCGGCCGCCGCTACGAGCGGCCCGTGGCGCTGTGGTCGATCTTCCCCTACGGCGACGAGACCCTCGACAGCCTGCGCCTGGCCTGGAACGTCACCGGCGACGGCAACCCCACCGAGATCAAGGACCGCATCGGCTCCAGCGAGGAGCAGTCAGAGCCCTACTACGCCGCCGTCGCCGCCCGCGGCCTGCTAATGGCCGCCCGCGCGTTGCAGAAGCTCGACGGCGTCGTGCGGCTCGACGAGCTCGCCGCCTGCCTTGAGAACCACGAACGCCTCGTCCAGGCGGTCGGGGACGCCGCCACCGAGGATCAGCCCAGCATCAGCTGGGCCAAGAGCCTCGGCGACGCCGAGAAGTCCGGCCTGCGCGGCATGGGCCTTCGTCTGCGCACGATGGTCAACTCCGATGGCGGCGAGTGGCTGCTGCCGACGTCTGACGGCCGTGAGATCAACCTCTATCGGGCCATCACCGAAGGCTGGCTGGTCGTCTTCACGCTGCCCCAGGGCATGTACCCGCAGCTCATCCCGCACGTCACGCGCTACGCGCTGCAGACCATCAACAGCGTCTGCACCCGCATCGAAGGCGAAGGCCGCAAGGCCAACGCGCTCGTCTTCGTCGACGAGCTGTCGGCCTTCGACGGCGAGCAGCTGTGCGCCACCTACGAGCGCGCCCGCTCGGCCGGCGTGCGCGTCATCGTCGCCACCCAGTCGGTGTCGAACTTCGAGAGCGCCGGCGGCGACAAGCTGCTGCACGCCGCCCTGGACAACAGCGAAGTCGTCATCGTGCACCGCCAGGCGGTCCCCGACGCCGCCGAGCTGCTGGCCAGTCTCGGCGGCACCGAGGAAGCGTGGGAACACACCCACCAGGTCATGGACGGCCGGGGCATGGGCGCCATGGGCGTCGAGCTGGGCCTCGACGAGTCCGGCCAGCGCGCACGCCGGCTCACCGACCGCTTCCGCGCCCACCCCAACAAGATCAAGCAGCTGCGCCAGGGCCAGGCGATCGTCATCAGCACCCGCCCCGACTTCCAGGTGCGCCACATCAACGTCCGCGCCGGGCTCACCGCCCGCCCCGAGGCCGCCTAGCTCGGTGTCTATACGCCCGTCTTTACGTCCGTGTACACAGCGATCTTTACGCCCGTCTTTACAGCTATCTGTACATCTGCGCGGTTAGATGCCTAGATGTACGCATAGCCCTGCGCCTAGCTGCCTAAGCGCGTCTCTCGCCGCCTAGCAGGACGCTGGGCGGGAACCACCGACCAAGGAACGACATGGCTCACGTCATCGCACTCGCCAACCACAAGGGCGGCGCGTCCAAGACGACCTCGGTGGCCAACCTCGGCGCCGCGTTCGCCATGGAGCCGCTCAACAAGCGCGTCCTGCTGATCGACGCCGATCCCCAGGCCAACCTCTCCACGATCTTCGGGTGCGACCCCGAGCTGATCGGGATGCGCCTCGAAGACGCCCTGGAGCGCCCCAGCTGGGACGACGCCCCGGCGGCGTGGCGCACGCGCCCCGTGCCCGGCCAGGAGCCCGTCGAGCTGGCCGCGGGAGTGCATGTGTTGCCGTGCACCGAGGAGCTCGAGGTCGTCGTGCGCAGCGAGGCTCAAGCCGAGGGCTTCGCCCACCGGCTGCGCAACCTCGTCGCGCTCTACGACGGCTCCTACGACATCATCCTCATCGACACACCGCCCGGCCGCCAAGCGCTGTCGACGCTCGCCCTGCTGGCCGCTCACTACGTGATCGCGCCGATCCGCCCCGCCGACCTCGACGTCGAGGGCGCCATCCGGCTGACCGAGATGCTCGAGGACGAGATCGAACAGCACAACCCGAGCATCAAGATGCTCGGCGTGCTCGTCACCCAGACCGACCGGCGCTGGAAGATCGGCGGCGCGGCGCGCAACGCGCTGAAGGAGGCCCAGATCGCGACCTTCGAGCGCGAGGTGCCGTTCGCCGTCAGCGTCGGCCGCGCCCCGGCCTACATGGCTCCGACAATCGTGCTGCAGCCCGACGGGCGCGTCGGCTCCGCCTACCGCGACGTCGCCATGGGCCTCGCCGAGGTCCTCGACCAGGTGACGCGCCTGGAGGTGGTCTCCTGATGGCCGAGCCGCCGCCGATCCGCGCCCGGCGCCGACGCGCCGACGGCGACCTTCCCGGGCTCGGGCCCGTGGCCCTGCTCGATGCTGCCGCGCCAGTCTCGCCCGGCACCGTGGCTGAGGCCGAGCGCCCCGCTGACGACACTGGCCCTCGGGGCGCCGCGGAGGGCAACGAGGTGGCGCGCACCGAGCGGCCCACTGAGAACGCCGCGGAGACCGACGGAGCCTCCGATACGACGCCGACAGGCGGCGATGTGCCACCGGCGCATGAGGTCCGCGGGGCGGCGCAGTCGCCGGCTGACGCGACCGACCGGCCGGCGCGGGGCGCCGCAACGCTGCAACGCCGACGTCGTCCCGTGGCCAGTGGCAACCCCTACGCCGGCGCTCGATCACGACAGTTCAACGTGCGCCTGCTGGACCCGCTCAAGGACCGCTACGAGCAGCTCCGTCGCGAGCTCGGTGATCAGGGGATCGACACCAGCGTGACCGAACTGCTGCACGCGCTGATGCACGAGGGCCCCGAGTCGGCCGACGAGGCACGGGCGTTGCTGCAGCGCTGGCGGCTGCTCAACGCAGCGCTGTAGAGCGCCGGCCAACCGTTGTCAGGCTGACGCTGGGCGCGCCCGAGTGGCGAGCGGCAGAGCAAGGCGCGAAGGACGGGACCCCTTGGCCTGGCGGCCGGGCGGACGACCACCACAATCGGGCCTTCGTCGCGGCTACGCAGCCACGCTCAACGACCGGCCACGCCTCGCTGCGCTCGGTGACGGCTGCGCCGCCAGCCGCTCGATCGAGCGGGCTACTTCACCGCTCCTGCGACCCGGCTGGGTGGGCGTTCCACCGACCACCACCCAAGGAGCCCCACCATGAGCGCCACCACCACCACCGTCAAGTCCGCCACCGGCCGTCAGCGCCAGACCATCGCCGACCTGGCCCGCGAGCTCGACTACACCGACGTCCCCGAGCCCCGCAGCACCACCCACGCCTCGGCGATCATCCAGCGCCTCATCGAGGACCGCGACCCCGCCGGCGCCAAGCCCGCCCCGACCTCCCGCCAGCTGCGGATGCTCGAGCGCCTCGGCGCCGAGCGCGGCAAGGACTACAAGGTGCCTGCCACGCGCGCACAGGCCAGCGCGAAGATCTCCCGGATCCTCGCCGCCGGCGCCCCCGACGAGCAGCAGGCCGTGGCCGCCTAACGGCGGCCGCAAGGCCTCCTCCCGGACCGCCCACACCATGCTCGACTCGCAGATCCTCGTCGTCGCGCCCACGGGCGCGACGCTCTGCGGCCAACCGCTGCAGCTCACCAACAGCGAGCTGCGCCTGCTGCGCCGCCTCGCCCGCCAGCCCGGCGCGGCCTACTCCGCCGAAGTGCTGCAGGGCGCCGCATGGCGCCACGCGCCGACGCTGCGACCCAGCCGCGTCCGGGACGCCATGAGCAAGCTCAGCTCGCAGCTGCGCGCGATCGCCGAAATATCGGTCGTCGAGCACGTCGACGCCTACCGGCACACCTACCGACTGGCCCTGCCCGCCGCCGAGGTCCTCGTCCTCGACGACGCCACAGGCCCCACGACCTACGATCGGACCCCATGAGCCCTGAACCCGACACCAGCGAGCGGCGCCGCAGCCTGCGGCCCGGCGACGTCCTGTAGCGGCGGCCCCCGGCAGTCTCTGGCAAGCAGCCCCGCGGGCCGAGTTGCCGCGAACTGCCTAAGCGCAGGGGAACCGCCAGATGACTGGCACTCGTCGCCGTCGTAACGCGCTCGGTCGTCGGCGTCGACGTCGACGCTCATGGCTGTGGTGTCAACGGCCATACCACCGTCGCTCAGCTTGCGACAGCAGAGCACCGCCCCTACCGGCGTGGCGGCGCAACCTTTGGCGCGGCCAGCCGTACCTGAGGTCATGTCCCGCATCCCGATCCTCGCCGCATGCGCCGTCGTGCTTGGCCTTGCTCTCGACTGCGGGTCCGCTCAAGCCAAGTTGGCTGCCGCCGGCGACCGCTGTGCGCCGCACCGCACCGAGCGGGTCCGGGCTCGGTCGGCCTCGGCCGTCGTGCTGCTGCGCCGCACAGATGTGCTGATCGGCTGCTCGCTGGCCACCGGCCGCCGACGGGTCATGTGGGTCATCGACCGCCACGAGGTCATTTTCGACCAGATCCACGTTCGCGGCACCTGGGTGGCCTACGTCGTGAACAACGTTGAGCGCTATGACCACACGCAGTGGCTCTTCCGCGACGATGCCACGCACGCCCATCGGCGCAAGCGACTGGCCGCCGGAGCGGTGACGGAGGTCGCGGTCGGCCCGGCCGGCGCGATGGCCTACGTGACCGGCGGCGCCCCCTCAGACCACCTGCTGCTCGATCGCCGCGGTGCGGGCGCCCTGCTCGTCGACCAAGGCTTCCGACTGCGCTCCGTGCGCTTCGCCGCCGACGACCGCCTGACCTGGCACCACAAGATCACATCGATGACCGCGTCGATCACTGCCCCCGACCGCTGCGCCACCGGCCACGACAGCGGCACACTTGCGCTGGCCGTGACCCACACGGCGACCACCGCGACCGCCTGCTGGCGGGCCACCGGCGCCACCCGCACCGTGACCGCCGACCAGATCACACGCATCGCCGTCGGCGGCTCCTGGCTGGCCGTCGGCACCGGCAACGGGCAGCTCCCCACCGCCGACGTCCTAAGCTTAGGCTAGCCCGCCCCGTGAACTAGCGTCGTGCGTCGCCTGCCCCGGGGCCGCGGCCTCTCTATAGGCGACCGTGGCTGGTGGACAGACCCGGCGGCGTCCCGCTCGGGCGCCGCGTGAGTTGTCAGTGTGGTCCGGTTCGCACCGACAAAGGAACGGCGATGCCAGCGCCATCCGACCCCGCTGGCCGTGCGGGAGACCGACGACGAGTTACGGTCTGTGGATGATCGCGCGGGGTCTGGATGTGGACGGCCCGCGCTGAAGACGACCTTCGCTGACGTCGACCCCTGGCCATGCCCCACGTCGTCACCGGTCTTCCTGATGAACAGCTGATCCTCACCGCCCCAGAGGGTCTGCGCCTGGTCATCATGGCGGAACGCGCGCGGAAGCACGGCGAGGACGCCGGTAGGCTGGTGGTCGACGCGCCGCGCGAGGTTCAGGTGCTGCGTGGCGAACTGGATGGGCGCCGGCCGAGCAGCCGCCATGCGCAACGTGGGGCGCGCTGGCCCTGTGCGTTGCGTGGAACGAGCCAGTGGACGTAGGTCGGCGCTGCGGCTCTCTAACGGCGTAGCGCCAATGACGATGGCCACGCATGAGTCGCCCGGATAGACCGTCGGGGCTGGCCTCCCAGCGCTCGGTCGATGCAGTCATGAGCGCCTCTGCGTCCGGCATGCGGCGCCGACCGCGTTGACTACGTCGACGTCGACGTCGTGGTAGGTGAGCTGCAGACACGCCCACAAGTGCAATTCTGCAGCTACTCGGATACCGAAGCTCCATCTTAAGCGCAGTGGTCCTATGGAGGTTCCCGACCTCGATCCTGATGTGCTCGTCGGCGGTCCGCCTTGCCAGGGCTTCTCGGTGATCGGGCGCATGCGTTGAGCCCCAGACGGCGCCAGGCGTGCGCGCCTGCGCGCCCGCGATCTCGGCCCCCCGTTCCCGCACTGGCCGGCTGGGTCCTCGCGGGATAGCGTCGAAAGCTCGCCGACGAGCTGCAGCTTCGCCATCCCATTTGCAGGGACATCTTTCATGCGCTGGACGCATGTCCCATTGCTAAGGAATGCTGCATTTACGCTGCCGGGCCTCTCGTCGTCTGTCCCTCATGACGGCCTTTCTCGACACGGAGGTCCTGCTCGTGATTTCTTCGCCCCGCGACCGCTGCGCGCTCGCTTCAGTCATGTTTGCGCTTGCGGCACTCTGCCTGCTTGGCATGGCAGCTCGTCCTGCGCCGGTGTCCGCCGCGCCGACGGTGATGACCCAGAGTCCCGGCGCCTTCGCCAACAGCGGCTCGCTCGACAGCGAGCGCGCGTTCGCCGGCGCCAAGTACATCGGCGCCGGGACGATCCGCCACATCGTCCAGAACGACGTTGGCTTCACGTGGGCCTCGACCGACGCGCTTGTGACCGACACCGCCAACCACGGGCTGTACAGCTTCCTCACGCTTACCTACAGGCCCTATGCCTACGGCGGGAGGCGCATCCCGACGACCGCCGACATGGCGAGCTTCTGCAGCGCAGCGGCGACGCGCTACGGCTCGACGATCACCGACTACAGCGTGTTCAACGAGCCCAATGCATATACGTACAAGTGGGGCGTCGACTCGACTCCCGACCATCACGACATCGTGCACGCTGTGCCGGCCGTTGATTACGGCGAGATGTATCGCGCTTGCTACTCCGCCATCAAGGCCGCCGACCCGACGTCGCGTGTCTACTTTGGCGAGCTGTCGAACGGCACGGCCGACTTCAACCCGTGTAACTACGTGAGCAACGCACTGACCAGCTCCGTCACGAGGGCCGATGGGGTTGCCATCCATCCGTACCAGCTCCTTGTAAACCCGCTCGACAAGTTGACCGGCGCTGCTTGTCGCGGCATTGGCCGCATCAGCGAATGGGGCCCGGTACTCGCGTCCGCATCCACCCTCAGGACGCCCGCCGGCGGCGCTGTACCACTCGCCGTCACCGAGTTCGGCTACTGCCGCTCTTCTTCGGCAAAGCCTTGCGACGAGCCGGGGGCGCCGGGCAACGAGACCCAGCGTGCCTCGTGGCTCGACGCCGCCTATGACAATGCCTCGGCGGCAGGCGCGACGTACTTCAACTACTACCACCTGGCTCCGGGAGATAACTCCTGGGACACCGGCATCATGAACGCCGACGGCAGCGTCACCGACTCCATGAACACGCTCCGGGCGAAGACCGGCAGCACGTGGGAGAGCGGGTACGTCCGCACCGGCGGCGCGACGTACCGCATCGTCGGCGGTGCGCCTATCCGCATCTACGACTGCACCAACCTCCCCGGCTGCTCGCTGGCGAAGGACGTGCCGAACCTCAGCGGCTACGCGAGCGTGCCCGCGAACGGGACGTTCGTGAGGATCGAGGACGGGCCCGCTCAAGGCCAGGTCGCCCGCGTCGTCGGCGGAGCGATGGTGCCCGTCGGCGCAGGCAACTGCGGAGCGCTGAACGGCTGCTCCGGTATGGTCGCCCTCGACCACCAGGGCTTTGACGCCTACGCCGCGGCGCATCCCGACATCGCCAGCGGGACGCTCGTCCGCCAGGCCACCGGCCCCGGCGCAAGCCAGATCACCCGCTCGGTGGGTGGCGCGCTGCTGGTCATCGGCACCTGCAGCTACCTCAACGGCTGCGCGGGGTGGGTCGACATCGACGAGGGCGGGCTCGATTTCTACAACGCGCGGCACAAGAACGTCGCTGACGGCACGTTTGTTCGGCAGGTCGACGGCGCGGCCGCGGGCCAGGTGACGCGGGTCGCCGGCGGCGTTCGGATGGCGATCAACAATTGCACGACCATTGGCGGCTGTCCGACCGATTGGGTCAACATCGACGAGTACGCCTTGTCGATCTACGACGCCCACCACAAGGCTATGGCCGACGGCACCTACGTGCGTCAGAACGACGGCGGCGCGGCCGGTCAGGTCAGCCGGGCGGTCGGTGGTGCGCTGCTGCCGATGCAGACCTGCCCGGGCACGTGTAGTTGGGTGCAGCTCGACGAGCAGGCCATCGGGACCTACAACGCCACCCACAAGGACATCGCTGACGGCACGTTCGTTCGCCAGTTCAACGGCGCGGCCGCGGGCCAAGTGACGCGGGTCGCTGGCGGCGTTCGGATGGCGATCAACAACTGCACGACCATCGGCGGCTGTCCGACCGATTGGGTCAACATCGACCAGTACGGACTCGACGCCTACGACGCCCACCACAAGGCTATGGCCGACGGCACCTACGTGCGTCAGACCGACGGCGGTGCGGCCGGTCAGGTCAGCCGGGCCGTGGGCGGCTTCCTGATCCCGCTGGCGACGTGCCCGACCGCCGGATGCGGTGGCGTCGCCGTCGGGCTCGCCGAGGCCTCGCTCAACGCGTACCGCAGCACGCACACGGCCATCGCCGACGGCACGTTCGTCCGCCAGGCCGACGGGGCCGCGGCCGGGGAGATCACGCGGGCGGCCGGTGGCGCGCTCGTGTCGCTCACCGACTGCGCGCCGCTGGGCAACTGCGCGGGGCGAGTCGACGTCGACCAGGCCGGCATCGCGTGGTACCGGTCGACGCGCCCCAAGCCGGCGAACGGCACGGTGCTCAAGGCGGTGCCGTCCAACGGCTACTGGCTGATCACCGACGGCCAGCGAACGCCGACATCGGCAACCAGCTCGGCGGTGATCGTCAACGACGGAACGCTCGCCGACTTCCCGGTCGCATAGCGCAAACAGACGCCGTCCCTGGGCCGTCGCCACATGCTGGCGGCGGCCCGCCCGCGCTTGCTGGACCGGGCGGATGTCTTCAACCAGGAGCAGCTCAAGCCACCTGGCCGGCCCGTGGGCTCGTCGTGACTTCAGGCACCGTCCTTGGGGGATGGGAGTCTCTCGCAAGGAGTCCCCTGCTAGCCGTCACGCCGTTCGAAGATGCTCAGCGCTGACCGACCAGCGCCGGACCAGACGAGGTATGGGCCGATGCTCGGCGTGTGCCCTCTCGATGCCTTCCCGCATGACGGGTCGCGAAGTGGAGCTGGGCCACCTGCCGCCCCCAGCCCTTCGCCAGTCGGCACACCGCGCATGATTGCCGGGTCGACCGCGACGACGCCCGCACGATCCTTGCGTCGCTCGTCGACCAGTTGCGGGGCGACGCGTTCTTCGCGCCGACCGCCCAGGCCTGGCATGCCCGCGCGCAGTTGCGCGCGCTCGGGCTCTGGAGCGCCCATGACGCCGCCGCCGGCCGTCCCGGTTGAGGCTGTATGACGAACGAGGTGACTGAACGTTGGCCCGCTCGGCCCCCGCCCCCGGTCGATTTCGCTGCCGCGATGCTCGTCTCCGGCCTAGCGCGGGGAGAGGCGGGCACACCCCGCAGTCGGCGAGCTATTGGCCGCTGGCGGCCTGACGGCGCGGGGTGGGGGATCAGGTGCCGGGCTGCTCGCCTCGGGCTGGCTCGCCCGCCAGATGCCGCCCGCCGGGTCCGCAGAGCAAGCCGACGTCGAGCTCGCGCTTCGGCGCCTCGGCCAAAACCACTGCTGATCGCCCGCTCGCAAGTATCTACGCCGCCCAGCGGCGGGCGCCCGCCTATCGAGCATGAGGCGCCACACACACGCCGCGTCCGGCCTGTCGCGCCCTGGCGACGAGGACCAGGACCGCAGCATCGTCACGCCGTCTGTCGACTGCGCAGCCGTGCCCAACGCACGGCCCACGCTCGCCAGGGCGACCCGCCGCTTCGCGGCTGCGCAGGACCGTGCGCCGAGCCCGTCGCTGCGTCGACTCCGGCGCGCCGGTCGCACGGCCCATGATCCTCACCACCAAGCGCCACAAGGTCCTTCACCCGAGCGAGACCTACCGTCTCGGCCTGGCCCTCTGGCTCGCTGACCGTCTCGCCGACGCCCCGTGCGGCCTGATGACCCTCGCGGAGCGCAAGCTGCTGGAGCGCGAGGTCACGATCCATCGCGGCGTCCTGGAGATCGAGGACGGGTGGGGTCAGATCCTGTACCGCGGCGTGGCTACGCCCCGCGACTACTGGCGCTACCTCACGCGCCGCGTCGAGCACGACGCCGACGGGTGGACCACCGCCGTCGACGGCTTCGGCCAGATCCGTGCCCACATCGCCCCCGCCGCGATCGGCGGCCGCTGATGATCGGCCTGGTCCTGCGCTGCTGGCGCCTGGTGGCGCTCGCCGGCGTGCTGATGTTCGCGTGGAGCCACCTGCCGGGCCCGCTGCGCTCCAGGGCACCGGCGGCGCTGGCGCGCCTCAACGCGGCGCTGCCCTGGCAGCACGACGCCGCACCCAGCTCCGCCACGCTGGTGGCCGTCGTCGACGGCGACACGCTCCGCGTGCGCCTGGCCGATGGCGCGACCACGCGCGTGCGGCTGCTCATGGCCGATGCCCCTGAGCACACCGCGACGCGCGCCTCGACCGGCCACCACGTCGACTGCGGCGGCAGCGCCGCGCTCAACCACATGGCCTCGCTGGTAAAGGCCGGCGATCAACTGCGCCTCACCGCCGATCCGACCCAGGACGGCTCCGACCGCTACGGCCGCCGGCTCGCCTACGTCTCGCGCGGCGGACGCGACCTCGGGCGCCTCATGATCCGCGCCGGGTGGGCCAAGGTCTATATCTACGACCACCCCGGGTTGCGCGTCGTGACCTACCAGGCGGCGGCGCTCTCGGCCCGCACCAACCGCCGTGGCGTCTATGCCGCCTGTGACGGCGACTTCCACCGCCCGGCACGGTGACGCTCTACCCCGATCTCTGCTCGGCGCCGCTGTTCTGCGAACACTGCCACGCCGCCGTCTGTGACGCCCTGCGTTCGCAGCCGGACACCGGCTCGGCGTGCGGCTCAGCCCTTAGTCCACTTCCCGCCTCAGATCACGGAGCGACCTGCTGTGTGCCATTCAGGTTCCGTCCAGTACGCCGATGTGTGAGCCGTCGCGGTAGCACGCAGGTGCACAAACCCCCGCCCAACAACATCATGAACTTGCCTTCTCTCAGCGTGCGCTCCCACCATCGGCCGGGGCTGGCGATTTTCGTCGCGCTCGCCGCCACCATCCTCACGGCGCTCCTTCCGCCCGCGGCCCACGCCGGCCCGGCGACGATCTACACGTGCCACGCCAAGACCGGCGGACCCAACGGCGCGATCAGCGACTCCGGCTGGGCTGGGCGAGCGCCGGCTTCGGCGACTTTCTCAACACCCCTGCCGCGCCGCGGCGGCTACCTCCGAACCGTCGCCGTGCGCTAAGCCGGCTCCGCGACGGTGCTGCCGGCGTCCCGCAACCAACGCGATGAGCGTCGCCGGCCCCGCCACCGCTCGTCGGATGTGCCGTGCCTCTGGCCGCGTCCTCGGCACGACGCGATGCAGCGTCTGCGGTCGCGACGCCTCGTAGCAATGCGCACGAGCTGCTATCGATCACCGACCATGATCGCACAGGACACTCCTTCATTTGTCCAACTTCAGGCCCGTCACCGCAGTCCGCGCGCGTAACCGGGCGATGGGAGCAGACGACTGCCAACAGCGCGCAAGCCTCGGCTTCAGGGATGGCAGAGACCTGTACACACCAGCGCGCTCAGAAGGTCACGGATGACCGTCTCCACCCCACCCAAAAAAGAAACTGCGCCACGGTTCGCGGGCCGCCCGCCTGAGTGGCAGATGCGCACCGCAAGCCCGCTCGAGCACGTCATCGCCCACCAGGACGACTACGTCCGCCGCATCCACGGCCACTTCTTCCGCGCGCTGTCGACCGCCGCCTGCGCAGACGCCGTCCAAGACGCGTTCATCGCCGCCTCCCAAAGCGACGACTTCGCCGCACTCGACGGCGCCGACCAATGCGGCGCCTGGGTCCGCACCCGCGCCTACCGCAACGCGATCGACCAGATCCGGATCCTCAAGGGCCGCCCCGATCGCGGCGCTCCCGAGCGCTTCGCCGTCGTCTCCCTGGACGACCTCCCGCTCGAGGCACTCCCCGGCGAGCCCGACTACGCCGACGACGATCCCCGCGCCGACGACGCCGCCGCGGTGCTCGAGGCCTTCAACCGCCTGCCCGACGCCGAGCAGCGCGTCATCGGCCTCCGGCACCTCGACAACCTTGACCGCCGCGCCTGCGCGCGGCTGCTCGGCCTCTCAGAGACCCAGTACAAGCGCAAGCACACCGAGGCCGTCCGTCGGCTCATCAACCTCGTCATCCAGACGCGCCCGCACGACACCTGTCTGCAGGCGCGGACGTTGATCGATCTCTCGATCAACGACATGCTCGACCACGACTCGGTGGCGCGCCGCGACGCCCACTTGGCCGGCTGCGCGCACTGTCGCCAGTACCAGCGCCGCAGCCGCGGCCTGCTCATCTTCGTTCCACTGCCCGCCGTGGCCTTCAGCGACCGCTTCGTGGCCCGCCTGCACAGCCTGCTCGAGCGCTTCATGCCCGTCGTCCAGAACGCGGACGCCGCCACTACCGCAGGGGGTGCCGGAGCGATCGGCGCCGGCGGCGCCAAGCTCGCCGCCATCGTTGCTGCCAGCGTCGCCACCGTCGGTGGCGGCACCGTCGTCATCCACCACCAGGTCACCCACCACGCTCCGGCCAAGGCCGCAGTCGTCCAGGCCCGGCCAGTCGGTGCTCCCGCGGCTGCACCGACCACGACCACGACAACCGCGCCGCTCGCGCGCTCAGCCAACGTCACGCGCGCCGCCGCTGCGGCCAAGGCCCGCGCCAAGGCTCGAGCCAAGGCGGAGGCTGCCGCGCGCCGCAAGGAGGCCTCGGCGTCTGTCGGCTCCGGCGAGCTCAAGCCGCTGGGCCACGAGATCACCGTGCCGAGCATCGCGACAGCCGCAGCCGCGCCGCCGCCGGTCGCTTCCACACCTTCCCCCACGCACACCAAGTCCGCCCCGGTCGCGGTGCCGACCCAAGCGCCGGCCGACTCGTCCTCGGGCGAGTTCGCGCCTCACCCCTAGTTCATGTCCTTGATCTCGAAAGGATCAACGTTGCAACTGCACATCCCTCAGACGCTAAGCCGCGGACGGCACCGCGTTGCGGTCGCCGCGGCGGCCGCCCTGCTGGCCGCCGGTGCGCTCACGCTCGCCCAGGCCGCGCCCTCGCGCGCCGCGGGCGGCTACATCAACGCCTCCTGTGACACCAACGCAGGAGTCTCCGACGCCTACGGCGGCTGGACACCCTTCACCAACACCGCGCTCGGCTCGGGCGTCTACACCGTCAACAACTGCAACTGGGGCGGGCTGCACACCGAGCTGGAGCCCAGCGGTGGCTTCAGCGTCACCAGCTACCGCGAACTCGGCTGGGACTACGCCGCGCCGGCCAACACCCGGATTACCGGCTTCAGCGCGGGGATCGGCGGCTGGAACCGTGCCTGGGACGGCTCGTCGCGGGGCGTCATCACCGTCGACGCTGACAGCTCCCGCCTTCGCGTCTATTCGTCTGCCGACGGCATCTGGCCGACCACTGACCCGTTCGCCGCCTGGGGGCTCAACGCCTCGCAGTTGCGGATCCGCAGCGCCTGCGACGGCGCATCAGGTTGCTCGAACTCGACCTCCTGGCACTCGGTTTTCTCGCCCAAGACCTACCTGGCCGACGACACGCCGCCCGCCGCCGGGACGATCTCCGGCGCCGCCAAGGACGACGCGACCTGGAAAGGCGCAAAGAGCCTGGCCTACGCCGCCACCGACCAGGGCGGCGGCGTCGCCCGGTTCCGTCTCTACGTCGACGGCACTCAGACCGTCGATCACGTCATCGACACCTTCGGCGGTCACTGCTCGATCCTCGGCAGCGAGAGTGGCCAGTGGATCTTCGGCTACCCCAAGCCGTGCCCCAGCGGCGTCAACGACACCGAGGCCATCGACTCCAACGCGATCGCCGACGGCTCGCACACCATCACCGCCAAGGTCGTCGACGCCGGCGGCCGCGAGGCCACGCTCTACACCGCGACCAAGCTGGTGGCCAACCACCCGCCCGTCAACACCCAGGTCCCGAAGTACGCCGGCGCGGCCCAGTCCACCCTCGTCCCCATTGTCGGCACTGCCGTTGCTGTGGCCGACGACGGAACGTGGAGCGGTCCGAGCCTCACGATCACCCGCAACTGGGTGCAGTGCGACGCCAACGGCACGTTGGCCTCTTGCGGCGCAATCCCCGGCGCCACGGCGCTGAGCTACACGCCCACCGCCGCAGACGTCGGCCATCGTCTGCGTCTGCTGGTGACCGCCACCAACGCCGCCGACTCCGTCACCGTCTACTCGGACCCGACGGGCATCGTGACCGCCCCGAGCAACGCTGAAAACACCACGCCCAAGCCGACCGACGGCACCGACGGCACCGGCGGAGTCAACGGAGCCAACGGTGCCA
This sequence comes from Baekduia sp., assembly GCF_035318805.1. GTDB lineage: Bacteria > Actinomycetota > Thermoleophilia > Solirubrobacterales > Solirubrobacteraceae > Baekduia. Next base: position 15,518 of record NZ_DATHDY010000054.1, on the reverse strand, counting down.
ATGGCGCGGGCGGCTCCTCGAACTCGACGACGAATACCACGACGCTAGTCGCGCCGGCGCTGCCGGTCACCGAGGTCAACTCGACGATCGCGCACACATTCCGTGGCCGCATCGTCGGCGAGGCCTCCGGAACCGTCTGCCCGCAGGACAAGGCAACACTGAAGTTCGAGCACATCAAGGGCGGCCGGCTCAGCTTGAGCAACGGCAAGGCCGCCACCGCACAGGTCCAGCTGACCTGCAGCACGACGGGCAAGGCGATCGCCGGCGCCCAGCTCGACATCGCCACCAAGATCGGCGCCAAGGCCGCCGTCGCGGCCGACATGAGCACCGACGGTGCCGGGCACGCGGTGCTGCGCCTGGCAAAGGGGGCCAGCCGCGCGGTGACCGTCGGCTACCGCATGTACGCCGACGACCCGATCGCTCGTGCCACGGCGACGCTGAAGGTACTGGTCAACAGCAAGGTGTCGCTGAAGGCCAACCGCAAGCGTGTCCACAACGGCCAGGCCGTGACGCTGCGCGGCACGCTGGCCGGCGGCGAGATCCCGACGCGCGGCGCCTCACTGGCCGTGCAGTGGAAAGACGGCAAGCGCTGGCGTCCGTTCGCCCAGATCAAGACCGATCGCAAGGGCGCGTTCAAGTACGCCTACAAGTTCACGCGGACCAACAAGAAGGTGACCTACGCCATGCGGGTACAGGTCATCAAGGGCCAGGTCGACTACCCGTACGTGGCGACCGCGTCCAAGACCGTGAAGGTCACCGTTGCCCCCTAGCAACGACCACCAAGCGGCCCGCTTCGGCGGGCCGCCCACGGTCCTCTTCGAGCTGCTGCGGCGACGGGCGATGCCCGCCGCCGTCGGTGGCTGCGCGGCCGCCGCCATGGTGCTGGCCCGTCCTCGGGCCGCTGACGGGCGCATGCCCCACGCCGTCCATCCCCGGCCGTGCGGCCGCGTCGTGGTGCAGCTGCTCGCCGCGATCAGCGCGATCGTGCTCGCCCTCCTCATCGCCCCCTCAGCCCACGCTGAGGAGATCTTCACCGGCCAGGCCACCGCCGCGCACGCGACGGACTCCACCTGGATCCCCGCACCCGCCCAGCGGGCCGCGGTCTGCGTCGTCGACACCGGCAACGACGTCAGCCCCGACACCGTCAACGTGCTCGACCGCCTCTCGGTCGACAGCGGCGACGGTGCCGATCGCAACAGCGACCACCACGGCACGCTGATGGCGATGATCGCCTCGGCGCCCTACAACGGCTTCGGCATGGTCGGTGCCGCACCGTCGATCAACGTCGTGTCGGTCCGCGCCTCGCGCGAGGGCGCGAGCTTCGGCGGCACCGACCTCGGTCTCGCCATCCAGAAGTGCATCACCAACCGCAACATCTACAACATCAAGGTCATCTCGATGTCGCTCGGCGGCGCCATGATCGCCAACCTCGACGCCGCCGCGATGGCCCTTGTTCAGAACAACGTCGCCAACGCCCGCCGCGCCGGGCTGAACGTCGTCGCAGCCGCGGGCAACCACCCCGGCGCCATCGACTGGCCCGCCGCCTACGGTCCCGTACTCGCCGTCGGGGCGGCCGACAACACCGGCGCCCGTTGCTCATTCGCCGCCTCCGGCCCCGAACTTGACCTCTGGGCCTCAGGGTGCCCGGTCGACGCGGCGCGGCCCGACGGCACCGCCGTGTGGGCCAGCGGCTCAAGCGAGTCGACGGCCTTCGTTGCGGGGGTCCTCACCCAGCTGCGAGGCCTTCGCCCCGACCTGACCGTCGATGCCGCCGAGCAGCTGCTCACCCAGAACACCCGCGCCACCGACGCCGGCCCCTCGCTCGACGTCGACGCGGCGTTGCGCGCCGCCGGGCTCGGCGCCGAGCTGACCGCCGGTCATGCCGCCATCCCGGTCCTCGGCACCCAGCCATCAACCCAGGAGGCCACCTCCAACACCACGACCACCGTCACGGCGCCTGCCGCTCCCGATGTTCCCGTGACTACGACCCCGGCGGTAGTCCCCAAGCCTGTGGCCGTCGCTGCGCGCCCTCCCGCTCGGCTTTCCAAGCCGGCGGTGAGCTCGGTGCGCTATCGCCGCGGGCTGCTGACGTTCACCTTCAAAAACAAGCCCAAGGGCATACAGGCGCGCGTGGAGATTTTCGCGCGCCAGAAGGGGCGAGCATTCCCGACCCTCACGCGCAACCTGCGTGTCACGGGCGACAGGCTGCGGACCCGGGTCTCGGGAACGCTCAGCGAAGTGTCGATCACGTACCGTGATCCCACAGGGGTCCGGGGGACATCGGCTCTGCTGAGCCTCCATCCGAGGAAGTAGCGCCGCTTTCCTACGGAAACCAACGCAATGCTCGCTCGACTTCGTCTCACTCTCACCACCGCCGCCGCCCTTCTGGCGGCGGTGGCCGTTCCGATCAGCGCTCACGCGCAGCCCCGTCCGTTGCCGGGCGACGTCGGCCCGGTGGCCGGCGGCGGCGCCTTCGTCATGCAGACCTGCGGCGAGACCGCCTCATCGCAGGGCTGGTCCACCACCCTGAACAGCAACCCGATCGCGCTGGCAACCGGCGTCAACTGCCCACCGTCCAACCGCCCGCCTGGGTTCCCCAACAGCTTCCAGCAGGCCGGTCTCTGGGTCAGCGACCGCCTCGGCAACGCCGGGGGCGCCATCGAGGCCAACGCCGGCGATCGCGCCGAGATGACCTTCACCCCGGTCACAGGAACGATCACGCGCCTGCGCTACTGGCGCGCTATCGCAAAGGCCAACGACGACAGCTGGCAGCCGTACATCGCGCTGAGCACGCGCGCCAACGTCATCGACACCTGCGAGATCGCCGGCCAGTCGATCTGCTTCGCTGGCGGCGACGACTGGTACCCCAACGACACCGCCAACGTCAACCGCAGCTCCTACCGCGACCTCGACAACCAGACCGCCAGCTCGATCATCATCGGCCTCTACTGCCGCGACGTCCCGCCCGCCCACACCTGCGGAAACGGCTTCTCGCTGACCAACATCAACGCCGAGATCTTCTCCGCGTTCCTGACGATCGCCGAGTCGACCGCGCCGACGGCGGGCACGCCCACCGGCAGCGGCTGGACGACGACCGACTGGGCACAGGGCACCCTGCCGCTCTCGCTGAGCTCCGCCGACAGCACGGGGATCTACGCCACCCGCGTCTACGCCGACGGATCGCTGATCGCCACGCTGCGGCGCAGCTGCAGCTACGACCGGCCGCGGCCCTGCACCGACGAGCCGGGTGGCGCCGTGGGGATCCCCACGGCCGACCTGGCCGACGGCGCCCACAGCATCGAGGTCGCCGCCGTCGACGCCGCCGGTAACGAGACGCGCGTCGCGCGCCCCCAGCCGCTGCGCATCGACAACCAGGCGCCTGCGGCCCCGCTTGCACTGGCCTCGCCGTCTTCGACCTCGCAGGCCAACAGCTTCTCGGCCAGCTGGTCGCTTCCGCCCGACTCCGGCACACCGATCGTCGCCGCGCGCTTCCAGCTGTGCCAGAACGGCGGGTGCGACGCAGTCCAGACCGCCCCGTCGCCGACCGGCGTCTCCGGCCTGGCGCTTCCCGCCGCCGGCGACGCCACGCTGCGCGTCTGGCTCGTCGATCAGCTCGGCCACGAGAACGCCGCCGGCGCCTCGACGCTGAAGCTGACCTATGCGCCTCCGGCGCCGCAGCCTGACCCTCAGCCGCAGCCGGACCCCACTCCCCCGCCAACGCCGGTCCCGACGCCCACGCCGGTCGTCACCAAGGTGTCGCCTGCGCTGAAGCTCACGACGGTGCGGCGGGCGGGCCGCAAGGTCACGATCGCCGGCAAGCTGTCGACCAAGGCCTCCGGCCGCGTCACCATCCGCTACCGAGTCCGCCAAGGTGGCCGTACGCGCACCGTGACCAGGCACGCCACGATCCGCCGCGGCGCGTTCCGGCTCACGTTCACGCTCTCGGCGACAATCGCCAAGACGCGCACCGCCACCGTCTCGGTCGCTTACCCCGGCGACCGAGACACCCGCTCGCAGACACGCACGGCCAATCTGCGCCTGCGCTAGTAGTGCTTTGTTGGTTGTCGCTCGTGGTGGCGGGCGGGGTGGAGTGGTAGTTGGTCGAGGTCGACGGGCTGCTGGCAGGTCTGGCAGCGGCCGGTCCAGCACCTGAGGAGCGGTTGCAGCAGGCGCACCGCTCTGGGCAGGGTCAGGCCGGCCGCGGGCGATTTGGGCGTCGGCGCTCCAGGGTGAGAAAGCCGTGGGCGGCGGTGACCAGCGCGGTGTGGTGATGCCAGCCGATCCAGGAGCGGCCCTCGTAGTGGTCGAGGCCGAGCTCGCCCTTGAGCTGCTTGTAGTCCAGCTCGATCTTCCAGCGCAGCCGGGCCAGGCGCGCGAGGCGTTCGGGGGCGGTGTCGGCGGGCAGGTTGGAGATCCAGTAGTCAGTCGGCCGATCGGCGCCCTCGGGCCACTCGGCGATCAGCCACTCCTCGCGCGGCACGTCGGCCAGGCCCTTGTGCCAGCGGTGCGCGGCACGGACGCGCGCGAACACGAAGCGCGAGGTCAGCGGCGTGGCGTCGGGGCCGTCGCGGAACGTGACGATCTGGGCGTCGTCCGCCAGGCGCGCGATCAGCGCGCCGATCGCCTCGGGCTCGCGGTCGGCCTTCGGTCGCGTGGGCGGCCGGCCCGTCGCGCCGGCCCGCGCGGGCACGGTGAACGTCGTGCCGGGCGCGAACACCTTCGTCTCGGCGCCGACCGACAGCACGTACTCAAGCTGCGCGTCGTGCAGGCGCTCGCGCAACTGGGTGTTGTCGCCGTAGGCCTGATCGCCGAGCACCGGCGCCTTCGCGACCTCCCAACCCGCCGCGCGTTCGACCAGCTCCACGCCCAGCTGAGGCTTGGTCTTGAACACCACCTCGGCGGGGATCTTGGCCCTCTGGCGCCGGTCGGCGTCCTCACACCACTCCTCCGGCAGGTACAGCGCCCACCCCAACGGCACCGTCCCGGTGGCGCCGACCGCGTGCACCGAGACGCCGATCTGGCAGTTGCCGATCTTGCCCAGCGTCCCCGAGTACTGACGCTTGACGCCCGGCGAGCGCGTGCCGTCCTTGGGGAACCCGGTGTCGTCTAGCACCCACGCCTGCACCCCGATCGCCGGCGCGACGCGCTCGGCCACCGCGCGCGTCACCAGCGCCGGATCCCACGGGCTGTCGGCCAAAAACTGCTGCAGGCTCTGATAATCGGCCGCCGCACCCAGCCGCTCGCACATCGGCTCAAGCGACTTGCGCGGGCCCTGCTCGATCAGCCCGCGCAGATACACCCCGCCGTTGACCACCTGCACCGGCCGGTTCATCGCCCCGGCCAGCACCTCACCCGCAAACGCCTCCAAGCGCTTCTTGACCGCCGACAGACCGGCGCCCTCAGACCGTGCATCCCTCACGCCACCGCCGCCATCATGAACCCCCCGCGTCGAGCAACCAAACACGAGCAGGATTCGACGACACCACCAAAAACCCCTACAACCCAACTAACAAAGCACTACTAGGAGCGTGGGTCCGTAACCCGCCGCGGGTTTCGCCCCCTGAGCGAAGACCCGCAAGGGAACCTGGCCCTGTGGGCCAGTGTTCCCTAGCGGGGCGCCGGTGGCGCCGCTCTTGCGTTCGATGAAATCCCCTGAGCGGCTTCTGCGCGACTAGCGTTCCGCCATCGACACGACGACGACGTACGTTTCCGCTGGCCTGGCGGCCGGCACAGCGCGCCAGACCCGCCAGGACGCCGGGCCCTTCGCCGCATGCCACCCAAGCGTCGCCTGACCGCCGAAGACGACCGCATCGCCCACTGGGTCGCCCGCTGGGCACCAGTGACCTCGATGCAGGTCGCGCAGCGCTTCGGCCGCTCCCGCCGCACCGCCTACCGACGGCTGCAGGTCCTGCGCGACGCCCAGCTGCTGACCCTCACCGAGCCCGTCGGCTCACTGCCCGGCGTCCTTTACCCCGCCCCGCGGCTCTCGCGCCACGGACGCCACCCGATGCATGGCGCCAAGCTGGCCAACCACCTCGTCGCCGTCCAGCGCGTCATCGCCTACGAGGGCGACGGCCGCGCCCTGCTGGCCGCCCACGAGCTCCACGAGCATCCCGGACTCCTCGACCAGCTGCCCCACCACCGTGATCGTCCGCTTCGGCCTTCGGTGTGGGTTCTCGGGGACCCCGCATGCGCCATCTATCCGGCCATGAGAGGCAGTGAGGAGGACCGCCGCGTGCGGGCCCACCTGGCGTCCGCGCCGCAGAACGGCCTCGCCTATGAGCTGCTGATCGAGCCGGACACCGTCCTCGAGGTTGACCTGCCGGCGCACATCACGGTGCTCGCCGTCGACCTCGCCGACGTCCGCGACGCCAGCGCCTGACCGGCTGAGCAAGATTTCTGCGCCACCCCTCTTGGCCCGCCCGCCCAGAGGGAATGAGCGTCACCGAACTCGATCCTCTCTTCGGGATCCTGCACGCCAACGGCGCTGCAGCCGCACCCGCTGAACCGCCGCCGCCGCCGGCGACGGTCCCCGAACCGGCCGCCGCCATCGTCGCCGATCCCGGCGATGAGACCGTCACGCCGTCGGCGCCCGAACTCGAGCATCCAGAGGCCGCGCCGCAGCACGACCCGGACCTGCAGCCCGCCGACCTCGAGGACGACCCGCTCGCCGTCGACCACGAGGGCGAAGACCTCGGCGGCTTCGACGCCGTCACCGACAGCGAGCCCGACTTCGAGGACGACGAGCCCGCCGCCACCGTCGAAGTCGTCTACGACGAGGAGCCCGAGCAGCTCGAGCTCCCCGCGCCCGCCGCAGGCGGGGTCTTCGCTGCCTTCACGCCGGAGATCCCGCAGCCGCGCCCGGCCCCCGCCGCGGCCGCCGCGCCCGTCACCCAGCCCGCCGCCGACCAGCCGCGAAAGGACGGCGGCCCGCTGAAGCTGCGCCCGCCAAGCCTCGGTGCGCTCCGGCCCGCGATCGGTCGCCTGGCGGCCCGCGGGCACCGTCCCAAGAAGCGCATGATCATCGTCTTGGTCCTGCTGGCGCTGGTCGTGATCGCCGCCGCGATGGGGCCCAGCAAGACGCCGGCGCCGTCCGCCAGCAAGCCGGCCGCCGCGGTCCCCGCTGCGCGCGCGGGCACGCCGTCCAAGCCCGCCGCGCCTAAGGCCGGCAAATCCGCCGCACGCCGGACGCACCGCGCCGCTTCCCCGCAGCGCACCCGTCGCGCCCGGACCCGGGTTCGCACCCGCGTTGTGATCCGACGCGTCGCCGTCCCCGCCCCCGCGGCCACCGGCGCCCCGGCTACGGCCCTCGCGCCGCGCGCCGCGCCCCTTCGGCGCTCGTCGGCCGCCTCCGAGTTTCGCCCCTAGCTCCACCAACCACCCGAACAAGGAGTTTCACCCCAGTGACCACCGTCACCAACCGCACCGGCGCGTTGCTGCTCGCGCTGCTGGCCCTGGCCGCCATCGCAGTCCTGCTCAGCACCGAGACCGCGCAGCTGGCCTTCCTGCAGAAGGCCGCGGGCTACACGCCCGCCGGAGGCAACTCGTTCTCCGGCGCCAAGACCTACCTGGACAACCTCCAGGGCGGCATCGCCCCGCTCGCCATCCCGGCCTGCCTCATCGGCCTGTCGATCGGCGGCCTGGGCCTAGCCAGTGGCCAGCAGTGGGCCCAGCGGACCCTGACCGGCGTGCTCATCGGCGCGACGATCATCTTCCTCGGACCGCAGATCCTGGCGTGACCCGGCGACCGCTCACCCGGCCGCTACTGCTGGTCCTGGGCGTCGCGCTGGCGGCGGGCATCCTGATGCCCGCCGCCGCGCAGGCGGCGCCGCTGGATCACGCCGCCAGCACCCCGCTGGGCCTCTTGGGCCTCAACGTCGGCAGCCTCGTCACCGACATCATCAAGAAGCTCGTCGACCTCGTCGTCCCCGACTTCGCCAGCCACTGGATCACCGCGCTCGTGCAGTGGCTCGTCGCCGTCCCCGACGTCACCGACGCCCACGCCTACCCGCACCTGAACGCCTACCGCGCCGAGCTCGTCGGTCTCGGCTTCGCGCTGCTGGCCATCAGCCTCAGCGTCTGCGCGCTGCAGATCGCCGCCGGCGCCCCGATCGCCAGCCAGGTCGCCAAGCGCGCCGTCGCCGCCGCGGGCGTCCTGGTGCTCTACCCCAAGCTGGTCTCCACCTTCATCCTCGGCCTCAACGTCCTGACCGGCTCGATGGTGACCCAGCACCTCGTCACCGACGGCATCGACAAGATGCTCGGCGCCGCGCTGGTCATTGGCATCGCCACCTCCGGCGTCGGCTGGGGCCTGGCCGTCGGCGCCGCGCTGACCTCGCTGTACTTCGTCGCCGGGCTGATGATCGTCAAGATCGGCCTGACCTCGCTCGAGGCCGTGCTGATGCTCGCCGGGGCGCTCGTCTGGGGCCTGTACCCACTGCCCGCGACCGCCTGGCTGGCGCGCACCTGGATCGCCGGGGCGATCACCATCGCGCTCATCCCGGTGGCCTGGGCGCTGATCTTCGCCGCCGGCGCCCTGCTGACCAGCGACTCGCTGATCTGGGCCTCCGGCGCGCACGGCGGCCTGCCCGACGAGCTGCAGCAGATCGTCAAGCCGTTCACCGCCGTGGCCTGCCTGTGGCTGGCCTTCAAAGCACCCGTCTTCCTCATGGCCGCCGGGCGCGCCGTCGGCATCCACCCCGGCATGGTCGCCGGGCCCGCCCGCGGCGGATCGGGCGGCGCCGCCTCCGGTGGGCGCCGCGGCATGCTTGCCGCCGGCGTACAGACCAACCGCGACCGCTTCCGCGCTCTGGGCGCCGCCGCCGCAGCGCGTGCCACCCCGTTGGCCGCGAACGCCCGTCAGCGGGCGGCGTCACTGCGATCCAGCGCCACCAGCGCGGTCGGCAAGCGCGTCGCTCCCGTGGCCAGCACCGCCGCCGTCGGCATCGGTGCGCCCCACACCGCCACCGGCGTCATGGGCGGCCACGCCGTCAAGCTCGCACGCACCAGCGCCAACGGCCTCAAGGCCTCCGTCAACGCGCCCGTCAAGGCCAACAAGGCGTGGAAGGAGCTACCCAAGAAGGGTGCCGCCGCACGCTACGCCGCCGCGGCCGCGCTGCCCGGCGCCGACAAGCTTGCCCCCACTGCAGGCGGTGCGGCCGCCGCTGGCGGCGGCGCCTCCGTCGGTCCGCGTCAGCCCGCACCCGCCGCGCCGCGGCCGCCTGCGCCCTCGAGCACCACGCCCGAGAAGACCGCGGCCGCGGCTGACCCCGCCGCCATGGCCGCCCAGTCCAGCCCCGCGCCTGGCGGTTCTGATCCGGCTGTCCGCACGGCCGCCTCTGACGCCGCCGTTGCGGCCGCCGCCGTCAAGGGCACGCCGTCGGGGCCAGGCGCCCAGCGTCGCCCCACAGCGCCCATCGGCACGCCCGCCAGCTCGAGCCCCGCCACCGGCTCCTCACCGAGCACCGCGCCGGCGCGCGCCGCCCCGCAGCCCGCCATCGACAACGCCCGGCGACCCGCGACCAAGGCGCCCGGGATCTCCGCCCCAGCGCCCGCCCGTCGCACCGCCGCGCCCAAGCGCCCCGCGCCCGCCGCCGATCGCGCCGCCGCGCGCCCGGCCCGTCCCGTTGACCCGCGGCCGACCACGCCGCCCGATCGCCGCCCCTCATGAGCAACGACACCAACGACCTCGCCGGCGCCCTACGCGAAGCGCTCGCGCCCCGCACCAGCCTCGTCCATCCCACCTACCGCCACCTCGGCCGACCGGTGACCCTGATCGGCCTCAACCGCACCCAGTGGGTCATCGTCCTGCTCGGCCTCGCCGCCACCTGGGCGCTGACCTCACTACTGCCCATGCCGACCCAGTGGGCGATCTCTGTCGCCGGATCGCTGGTCGGCATGCCCTGCGCGCTGCTGTTCGTGCTCACCGCCGACAGCGAGCTCAGCCTGCGCTCGATGCTGCGCGGCGTGCGTTCCTGGCGGCGCAGCGCGCACGTCCTGCTGCCCGACGTCGCCCTGGCCACCGAGCCGCACGGCTACGAGCTGCAGGCCCCCGACACCAACCTGACCAACCCCGGCGTCAGCGACGCCACCACCCCTTCCCTGGAGGACCTGTGGGCCTCGTAAAGACCCCGTCGCTGCGTCGCAGCGAGCAGCCGCGCAGCGCCGCCGACGAGCTGCCCATCGAGGCGCTCAGCCACGACGGGCTGCTGATCCGCTCCGACGGCGCGCTCGTGCGCTACCTCAGCGTCGTCCCCAACAACCCGCTGGTCCTCGACGAGGACGGCTGCCAGCGCATGACCGCCGGCTTGACCGACATGTTGCTGCGCGTCCCGGCCGGGATGAGCCTGCAGTTCTACGTCCACGCCAACCACGTCTCGCTCGAGCAGCTCGTCGCCGAGATGCGCACCGAGACCGACGGCGCGACCCAGCGGCTCATCGACTCCGAGGATGACCTGCACCGCGCCCAGGGCGCGGCGCTGCGCGCGCTGGCCGCCTGCCACGAGCAGGGCATCGCCCAGCACGCCGAAGCCCAGGCCGCCGTACGCGTGCGCTACGTGCTGGTCGTCACCTTCGACCCCGCCCAGCAGACCCGGACGCTCGGCACCCTGCCGATCGCGCGCAAGACGCGCGAGTCAGACCCGCTGACGCGAGCGCTCGACCACCACCTCGGGCTCATGCGCGACGCCCAGGAGCTCTGCGATCAGCTGCGAGCATCGCTGCGCTCGCTGGACCTCACCGTCGAGGCGATGAGCGGCCAACAGGTCGCCGATCTGCTGTGGTCGCGCCTGGCGCCGACCAAGGCCCGGGCGCTGCCCGACCAGGCCCCCGGCCTTTCTGAGACCGCGATCCTCGGCAGCCTCGATCACGACGTCGACCGCGCCAGCGCCGCGGCGGCCGCCAGCCGCCTGCGCAATGCGCTGGCCCAAGGCGTCATCGACTTCCGCCCTGCCCGCCACATCGCCATCGACGGCGACCTCGAGCAGACCGGATACGTCTCCAAGCGCCCCGAGCGCACCTTCTACGGCTGGCTGCTGCACGCCATGCAGTCAGACCGTCCCTGGACGCTGTCGATGCACGTCCGCATGCGCGACCGCGGCCAGGAGCGCGACCGCTTCCGCCGCCGCGAGCGCGTCCTGTGGGGCATCAACAGCTCAGAGACCGGCCGGCCCAACCGCAGCCAGCACGAGCAGGAAGCCGAAGTCACCGCCATCGGCGACGAGCTGTCAAGCGGCGGCGAGTCGATCGCCGACGTCTCGCTCTACCTCTCGCTGCGCGAGCTCGGGCCCGAGCCCGACCCTCGGGCGCTCGGCGAAGCGTCGCTGCGCGCCCTGCGCACGATGGTCACCCCCGTCGAGGCCGGCGTCCAGCAGGGCGAATGCCAGCAGCCCGACCTCTGGCGCTCCAGCCTGCCGCTCGGTCTCGACGTCGCCGCGCGCACGTTCCCACTCATCACCCGCAACGTCGCCGACAGCATCCCGTTCGTCTCCACCAGCTCGGGCAGCCCCGACGGGATCCCGTTCGCCTTCGCCGACCCGGGCCGCACCGTCGAGCGCATCAACCCCTTCGACAAGCTCCACGACAACGCGGTCACCCTCGGCTACGCCAAGTCGGGCAAGGGCAAGACCGCCACCGTCATCCACCTGGCCTCCGCGGCGATGGCCCGCGGCGCCCAGGTCTCGGTCATCGACCGCTCCACCGGCCACTACAAGTTCCTGTGCTCGCTGATCCCCGGTGCCGCGCACCTCGAGCTCGGCGACGCCAACGAGCAGGCCACCATCAACTGCTGGGACGTCCCCGACCCCGGCAACGTCCCCACCGACAAGGTCGCGTTCCTGCTGCACCTGCACGCGCTGCTCATCGGCGAGCACGACCCCGACCAGGACAGCTACGGCCTTGACCGCCTGCAGCGCTCGCTGCTGGCCCACGCCATCCGCGCCACCTACCGCCGCTGCCACCGCGACGGCCTGGCGCCGCGCGAGCAGCTGCTGCACCAGATCCTCGCCGAGCTCGCCGACCTCGAAGCCGACCGCTCCGCCGAGCACGCCGCCATCTACCGCGACCTCGCGCTCGGCGTCGCCGAGTTCTGCGGCGAAGGCACCTACGCCTACCTGTTCGATCGCCCGACGTCGCTCGGCGTGCGCCCCGACGCGCCGCTGGTCGTCTTCAACACCACCAAGATCCCCGCCGACATCGCCCCCGCCGTGCTGTTCTCGATCTTCGAGTACATCACCAACCGCAACGAGGACCGCTGGTCCGCAGAGCTGCAGCGCCGCGCCGCCGGCTACCGCCCCGCCGGGCCGCTGGACGGCACCTCGATGCTCGTCTTCGAGGAAGTCTGGAAGGTCGTCAGCCGCCGCGCGACGGCCGAGTTCGTCGCCGAGCGCGCCCGCCGCGGACGCCACACCGGCCTCTGGACGATCGCGCTGTCCCAGACGCGCACCGACATGGACAACCCCAACGCCCGGGCGCTGCTGGACAACGCCACGATGCACTTCGTCCTTGGCCAGAGCCGCGGCGACCTCAAGGCCGTCCAGCGCGGCGTCGGACTCGGCGACGAGGAGATCGAGCAGATCCGCAAGCTGAGCACCGAGAAGGGCGTCATGGCCCAGGCCTACTTCGTCAACGGCGAACGCGGCCGCGGCACCGTGGCGATCCGCATGGCCGCCCCGATCTACTGGACGGCGACCTCCGAGCCCCACCACGACGTCCCTCGCCGCGGCCTGGCGCTGCGCACCGCCGGCGGCGACCCGTGGGCCGCGCTGGCGCTGCTCGTCGACCCCGCCTGGCACGCCCAGGTCGACCGCGATCAGGCGTGAGCGTCGCAGTCCCCGCACTGCAGGTCGCCCGCCACAGCCGGGCGGCCAAGCTGGCCCCCGGCATCCTGGCCGTGCTGCTGCTGATGATCGTCGCGCCGCTGGCGATCATCAGCAGCCAGCAGTCAACCCAGGACTTCGGTCCCGGCGGCCTGCCCGCCGGCGCCCAGCCGTTCGTCGCCGTCTACCAGGACGCCGCGCAGGCCTTCCACGTCTCGCCGTTCTTGCTGATGGCCGTCCACGAGGACGAGACCAACTACTCGACCTCCACGCTCGCCGGCGTCACCGACGGCCTCAACTTCGCCGGCTGCTGCGCCGGGCCGATGCAATTCTCCATCACCAGCGCCGCGTCCAACACCGCCGGTGGCTCCGGCGGCACCTGGGCAACGTTCGCCAACGCCTACAACAAGGCCGACGCCCCGCGCCCCGACGACTACCCCGGCCGCTACGGACACCACCCCAACGTCTACGACAGCCACGACGCCATCTACGCCGCGGCGTCCTACTTCCGCTCACTCGGCGCCGGACCGCAACTCGACACCCGCACCCTCGGCGCCCTGGCCTCCTACAAGGGCACGCCGCCCGCCTCGCTGCCCTACGCCCGCCACGACTACCAGCGCGCCCAAGAGCTGCAGCAGCTGGCCGCCGCCGACACCGGCGCCGGCGAGCTCGGCAACGTCGACGGCACGCCGCTTCAGCGCGTCGTCGCCTACGCCAACAAGATCGAAGCCCTGAAGCTGCCCTACTGCTGGGCCGGCGGCCACGCCCCCAAACTCGGCCCCTCGGCGACCGCCAACGACTGCTGGCGCCAAGACGCCGAGGCCGCAGGGCGCACCTTCTCAGACACCGGCCTGGACTGCTCGGGCTCGCTGCGCTGGCTGCTGACCCTCGCCGGGTTCCGCGACCCCGGCGGCATCGGCTCCGGCGCCTTCCCCTCCGCCTACGACAGCGGGCCCGGCACGCACGTGACCATCTGGTCCAACGCCGAGCACGTCTTCCTGACCATCGACGGCCGCGGCTGGGGCACCTCCGGCTCCAACTACAGCCACGGCCCCGGCTGGGCGCAGCACACCACCGTCGGCTTCACCGCCAGCCACCCCCACGGCCTCTGATCCCCAAGGACCCTGACATGCTCAACCACCGCCTCCCCGCCCTGCTCGCCGTCGCCGCCACCGCCCTGGCCACCGGCTGCGGAGTCTCCAACCCCTACGACAAGACCCAGGCCGCCGCTCCCGCCTCGACAGCGGCCGCGACGACCGCCGCCGCGCCCGCAGCATCTCCCGGCGGCGCCCGCGCGCCGCGTGCGGCGCGCACCGCCGATCAGGCGATCCGCCTGTTCGCCACCACCTTCATCAACTGGCACTTTGACCAGCTACCCAAGCAGCGCCTCGCGCTCGTCGCCCAGTCCGCCGGCACGCTGGCCGACGAGATGAAGCAGGCCGCCCACCAGGCGCTGACCGAGGTCAGCCGCCGCGCATCCAACCAGGCCAACACCGGCACCGTCGAAGTCGTCACAGACCCCAAGCACAACGGCCAGTTCTACGTGGTCACCCACGAGACCGCCAAGCTCGGCGGCAGCGACGAGCAGTCGGCCTACTTGGTCTACCGCGCCACCGCCCAGAAGACCGCCGACGGCTACAAGCTCACCTCGTTCAAGGCGGTCAGCTGACGATGATCGTCGCCGTCTGTGGCCTGCACGGAGGAGCGGGCACCACCACGATCGCCGCGCTGCTTGCGCGCGCCGCCGCCGCCCAACAGCCCGGCCGCGTGCTGCTCTGCGACAGCGCGCCCGGCGCCGGCGACCTCGCGCTCGCGCTCGGCGCCGCCAGCCCCTACAACCTCACCGACGTCGCACGGCTGGCCGACGACCGCCAGACCCCCGCCGAGGTGCCCTGGCTCGAGCAGGCCGACGGGCTGCGCGTCATGGCGCGCGCACCCGCACGCCGCGCCGCCGCCCGCCCCGACGCCGTCGTCAAGGTCCTGCGCGACGCGGCCGCCGCCCACTCGCTTGTCATCGTCGACGCCGGCGCCCTGCAGTCAGAACACGCCGCCGCGGCGCTGCACGCCGCCGACATCGTGCTATGGACCCTGGACGCCACCGCGCAGCTCGACCGCTGCGCCGCCCTGCTCGGCGGCCCGCTGGCCACCGACGCGCGCCACGCACGCTGGCTGCTGGCCGCCAGCGCCACCGGCCGCGACGCCGACGTACCAGTCGCCGCGCGCCTGACCGAGCTCGTGCCCACCGCCGCTCGCCTAATCCTGATTCCAGCGGTCGGCCACCGGGCCGCAATCGCCCCCGAGCGGCTGCTCGCGGGCACCCAGCTGCTCAGCGCCCTCAGCTAGGGGGCTTCACGGTCGTTCGAGGCACCCGCTTGCGACGACCCTGTTACAGCCGTCGCCTTGATTCCTGGACCTGCCGGTACTGCGCCGCCCGGCCGTGGCGCCACCCCTGGTCCGAACTCGACCAGCTCCGCTCTGCCGGTACCCGCGAGTGGTACCCGGAAGACTTCACGCGCTGGGTACCAGCGAGAGTGGTGGCGTTCTCAATCAACAACAAGCGATGTCAACGATCGTCGGAATTCCCCAGGTGCGATCACGGGAATTCCCCACCTTGTGAGGGGTGGTTGAGGCCGGCTCGGAGGGTGGCGAGGCGGGCGCGGTGGTCGCGCATGCGGTAGCTGTCGCCGTCGATCTGTAGGACGG
>NZ_DATHDY010000053.1:0-65879 GCF_035318805.1 Baekduia sp. | reverse complement strand
GGTCTCATCAACGAGCTGCTCCACACCGAGCCGCTGAGCCAACAACGCCGGCAACATCACCCCGGCATTGGCAACCACCCGCTCGTCATCAAACACCACGACCGCCTGCTCGTTCACCATGTGGGTGACCTCCTGAGCGGGCCCGCGACAGGCGCAATCTGTCGCTACCAAGCCCCGCTTGGGAGGTCACTCCACCCCAACGGCCGGATGGAACGGTGGATCGAGGCTTAGGCGCGAGCCCGGCCTCCAGCATCTTCTCGGCGACCGCCTCGACCTGGGCGGTCGTCACGCGGTCGACGGGCTTGCTGCCGATGCGCGGCGAGACATGGACGCGTTGCATCGACTCGCGGTTCTCCAAGTAGGACTTGCGTGACCCCTGGATCGCCAACTTGCTGCGCAACGAGTTGGCGGCATCGTCGACCGTGCGCCGTTCGCCCGCGGCGGGCCGTGGTCGACGCTCCTCTGCTTCCTGCATCTTGCGAAAGCGCCGCTCGGTCTCCGCCCGCGTCAGGCCGTCGGACTCCCCTCGAGCCCGCACCGCCCCAATCTTGCGGTTGAGCTTGCGACCGTCAGCGGTACGCCACCGGCCGTAGTAGGCGTTCCGCTTCTGGTCGATGTAGATGCTGCCGGTGCCGTAATCGCGCTTGGTCATCTCGACCTAGAGGCGCCAGCCGGCAGAACTCGCCCCCACCGTGTCAGCGCACACGAGGCCCTCGCTGCGACTCGTCCAGCCAGCGCTCGATCGCCGAGCGTCGATAGCGCACGTAGCGACCGAGCCGCACGTGCGGCAGCGCATCGCGCCGCGTCTCGGCATAGACCCACGACCGCGTCACTCGCATGAATGACGCGACCTCATCGGCCGTCAGCAGCGGCTCGGAATCGTGAGGGCGATCTGCGGTGTCCACGTACCTCAGTCGACCACGCCCATGATCACCCCTCGCCCAATCGCATACCGGCCGTTAGCGTCTTTGCCGTGCCCGCCGACCGCTCGCAGCTTGCCCGCCTTGCCGAGCACCGGCGCCGCCGCCTCGACCATCGCGGACGTCCCGTGTTCGACCTGACACCCGAAGAGATCGAGCAATCGACCGAGACGGCCATGCGACTCGCGGGCGCCGCGGACTCGCAAGTCGAGGGCCGCACAGCGACCCGCGACTACCGTCGGGCTAGCTCCCCGAGGGCTCCGCAGACGACCACACCAACAACTCCGGGTCCCACCTGACCAGGCCAGCTTTGCCGGCCAACACCGGGTCCCAGAACGCGGCCGCCATGGAGAACCCGGACGCGAGATCGGCGTCTGCCGGCAGATGCTCGACCAACGTCGCCCACGGCCGCACCCAGTCACGCGGCGGCGACGCGAGCGCCTGCGGCGGCTCGTGGGTGTCACGCCGCTCGAAGATCGCCGCGACCGCCCGCCGTAGCCGATCGCCGTCTACGGTGGTGGTGCGGACGATGACCACGATGTCGACCAGGTCCTTGACGCGCGAGCTCGGCTGGCCGCCGGCATAGGTTCGCGAGTAGGCATGCAACTTCTCAGCGACGTGCTGCTCAACGGCGAGCGCGGGCACGACGATCGACGTGATCTCGGCGAACTCCAGCAGGCGAGACGCGGTGAGCGTGACCGGCTCCACGACGGGCGGCTTGCCGAACCCAACGTCGATGGCGACGCGCTCGAAGTCACGACCGGCGAGCTCGGCCCGGACCGTCCACCGCTGTCCTCCACCGGCGAGGTCGTCGTCCATCGCGGCACGTTGGACGTCGAAGCTGAACATGTCGTCCATCTCCAGAGCCGCCGCATCGAGCAAGAGCTCGGTGGCCTCCCCCTCCCCCACGGCCCAGTCGATGTCCACGTCCTTGGTCGTCCGCGCACGGCCTCCAAGGCGCAGCTCCAGCGCGAACCCGCCCTTGAGCATCCAGCCGTCTGGGGCGACGACCTGCAGGCGGGCGAGCAGCCGCTCGAACACGATCCGCTTGCGCAATCGCGACAGGCCGACGCCATCGGACTGCTCGTCCTTGAGCCGCGCTTCCAACGCGGCCCGGAAGGCGCCGGCGGTCGCGTACCTCACGAGCCGGTGCCGCCGGCCGCGGCGTGGAGTCGTGCCTGCCACGACTTCGGCAGCCGCGCGCTCAGTCGCGGCACGGTCGTCATGCCGCGACTCAGCGACTGACGGACCGCGAGATCAACCTGCTCGGTCCAGCCATCGCCACGTACGACATCGGCGAGCGTGCGTTCCACACCGGTGACGGGAACCCCAAGGACGACACGCCTGTCCTGCCCCCTGATCGGCCGATCGGTGAAGTGCGCGCGAACCCCCTCCGGGATCGTCGTACCGCGCTTTGACCGAGGCATCGTCACGTGGACCTCGTCGGCGATCACGTCGGTCAGATCCAGCAGCTCCAACGCGCTGACGTTCGAGACGACAGCGTCCGCGCGAGACAGCCCCAGCCAGATCGGGACGACGTGCTCGTGCGGCGAGCTGGGGAACCGACGCAGGCGATAAACGGCCCGGCCGGCACGCTGCAACGTCCCGCCCTCACGGGCGTGATAGGTCAACGTCGACCGCGCGATGCCCGCATCGATCGCCTGCTGCGCCGTGAAGTAGCCGCCCTGCGGCTCCGCGAGCGCGTACAAGCGATCTACAACACTAGTGTCATCCTTGTCGCCAACTAAGCTGGCCATATACGTGACAATAACGTGCACGCGGCCGGAAGTCCATGTCGATCAGGGCGCGAGGCCGGAGCGGGACCTGAACAGGACGGGGCTACGGCACCGACGATCACGCAGGTCGGCGACCTTCACTCCACGTCATGGACGCCGGCCGGGATTCGCACGGTCGGCGTGCCGGAGACGGCGAGGACGTCGGGGTCGACGCCGCTGAGCACCTGCCCCCACGGCGTGCCGTGTACGTCGAGGAGCGGCTCTCCGAGCTCGTTGACGTCGGGCATCTCGATCGCAGGCTCCACCGACAGCATCGTGCGCCCGCCCGCGAGAATCTCCCAGCTGGCGATCACCGCGCTGCCGACCGACCCGATCCCCGCCGCACGCACGGCCACCGCGGGCACCGGGACGGGAGACGGAAGCCCTTGCAACTCGATCGTCGCCGCGACGTCGCTCAGAGCGACGATGCGCCCGCTGAACTGCGCGGGCGTCGTCTCGGCGTCCAGCCCGCGGCGGGCGCGAGCGAGCTTGCGCTGCAGCCCGATCACCTCCTCTGAGAGCTGCGGCGCGGCCAGCAAGCGGGCCAGCTCGGCAGCGCTATTGACGCCGCCCGCACCGGCGATCGTGCTCAGCGCGACGGCGATCTTCTTGGCCTCCGGCGAAGCGTCAAGCCTGGCCGCTGCCTTCGCCAGCCGCGCGGCCGTGACGAGGTCCTTGCGCCGAGCAGCACGTGCAGCGTCGCGGTTCAGCGCGCTGTAGAGGTGGACCCGGCCACCCAGCCGGCCGGCCGCGCCGCGCGTCGTGAAGCTCAGCCCCGGCGACAGCGCGTGCTTGTCCTTCAGCGCACGAATGCCGTTGTCGATCGTCGCGGTCTCGTCCAGGCGGAAGTCGCGGACGATCTCTAGGCGCGTCACCAGCGGGAGAGCGGCGGGCATGCGCGCAGCATATGCAACCGAAACCGCAGATTGCAGCGTCGGCTGGACAGGTCTAGTCATCGTCTTCCCCCGTCGCTTGAGCGCCGCGGTGACCCTTCGTCGACGAAGCCTCGCCTCACCCTTGGCCCGAACTGGCTCCGGCGACAGCCTCGCTGAGGTCCACCCTGCACGCGGCAACCGGAGCCATCCCACGATGGCACGCGTCCGTGCGTGCGTACCTGAAGATCCGCGCGAGCTCGCCAAGAGGCGCCCATCCGACGTTGGGGCGCCCGCGTGGTGCAGCCCGCCGGGAAGCAACGTCCTGACCCAGGCCATCGCGCAGACCCCATGGATTCTCGAGCGCATCCACGCGCACGTTCCCGAGCTCGAGGTCTTCTTCGACTGGGACACGTTCGCGCGGGCTCAGCGCGGCTTGCTCTTGTGGGAGGCGTTCGTCTCCGGCAAGGCCAAGCATCACCAACACGATGCTCAAATCGCCATCTTGCGGTTCGTCGACCAGTTACCGCACGTCGGCGACGCCAACGCGAACGAGACCGAGCGGCCGTTCTCCCTCGTCGCCGCAGCCGCGGTATGGGCAGGGTTCGACGTCCCAGCAGCGACGTTGCGCCACCCTTGCGTGCTCGTGCGCGCTCAGCCTGCGGCCGACTGAGGCTGCCGCCACAGCGTCTCGGGCACACCAGCCGACGCGCGCGGCGAGGCCCGTCGGGCAAGCGCGGAGGACCAATAGCGACCGCCGCATTCCGACGCAGCCGAGGCAGATCGTTGAAGTCTGTGCAGCAGGCCGCGATCCAGCGGAGCAGCAAGTCTCCACACAACGCGGCGCGCAACCCGAGGGATGCCTGGCCCAGCCCTCATGCGCTCAACTCATTCGCACCGCTCCCATACGATGCGGGCGTGCATCCGGGTCCGCCGCTCCTTCTCGCCGCGAGCACTGGCGATTTGGTTGTGGGCGTCGCAACCGTGGCCGCCGCCGTCGTCGCGATCGTTGCCTCTGCCGGCGGACTTGCTGCCTGGTATCGACGAACGCTCGGTCGCCGACGACACGGTTACGCCCGGCTCGCGCGCCTGGGGACTGCCGCGCAGCTTTCCTTCTTCGAGGCCATCCTGGGCGAGCCGCCCGCAATCCAGCACACGGTCATCAAGGAGGACTTCCACGAGCTCATCACGTCACAGGACGCCCGGTTCGACCATGAGCACGCTGTCGTAGATGAGTACGGACCACGCCAACAAGAGCTGCGGTCGCCACAGGCGTTCACCGTCTCGATCTTCGTCGACCGTGACTTCTACGTGCAGACGATCAGTAACGAGGACGCGACGGTGCTGGCGTTCTCCGTGACCACTCGCTCGCGCAAGTTCGCGCCGACGTTCTCGTGGCCGCCGCCCACGGGGCTTCGACACAAGCGTCGCCTGCGCCGCGGCCTGCGCTTCGAGCCGCTGTTCCGCGTCAAGCTCGGGCACTCACGATTCAGCGACTCGGCGATCGCGAGAGCTACAACTTCGCCGGCCCGCGCCTCCGGATCTCCAACGGCGCCCACAACTACGCCTACTCGGAGTTCTTGTCCTTCGGCAACCCCGGGGGCTACCAGTCTTTCGTGCTGACGGCCAGCGACGTAGCGCCGGGCGTATGGGGCAACGGTATGGCGGCGGCCGAGGAGCTTGGCGACAGCGACTGGCCCAACGAGCACGACCGCCGGGCCTGGGATTCACTGCCCATCATGCAGGAGTTCCGACGCACCACGGTCGTCACGACCTACACGGCGATCAGCATGGACCTGTGGGTCGACAACTTCCCGACATCGTTCGCGCCGCCGATCTCAGTGGTGCGCACGCTGCCCTGAGAGGCAGGCGCTCGGGCCAAAGTCAACCGGGCGACGTCGCCCGGGCGTACAGGAGTGCGCGCGGCGTCACAAGCCCAATGGCATCGCCCGCCTGACGACTTCGGCGGCGATCTGGCCAAAGGTGTCGAGCCAAAGTCGCCGAGGGGTCGACAGGTTCTTGAATGGGTTGTAGAAGCACAGCCACTCGTCACCGCCGGTCGATCTCACCACGACCAGCTCGGGGCGACGGTCGTCAGCGAGCGGCGGCTGACCTCGCTCAAAAACGAACTGGGCCGTTTCGCCCTCGGAAAGATGCTTGGGCCATGTGTCGCGAGTTTCGGCGATCGTCCGAGGCCACATCGATGCGCCGTTGGCGGCCACGAAATGGACCGACTCGACCGTGAACGGGCGAGACCCGTTGTTGGTCACGTAGATGCCCACTCCGTCCTTGGTCAGCCCTGTCTTGAGGCGGGCGACCCGGCGCCGGCTACCTGCTGCCTGCCAGAGAGCGACGATGACGGCAGAGATGGTTCCGACGGCAGCCAGGAACGCGAACACGAGCGTGAGGTAGTCGACGGTGTCACGGTGGGCGTCGGCGACGCTCGTGACCTTGACGTCGATGGCGGCCAGAAAGGGAAGGATGGTCGACATTTCATCGCTGAGCATGCCCGAGCGAGAGGACAGTGCGCAGTGTGGCCGTGTCGTCGTGCGGCTCACAGCGGGTCGCGACGCTGACGCGGCGCCATAGGGACCGACGGCAGGTTGCCAGCGCGCAGGGCGCGAGCACGACGGAAGTCTTCCCGCAACAGCCACGTAGCTTGGGCTCAGCCTCCCGCTAGGTTGCGTGCCGGTCGGCGACAGACCACAGTCCGAACGGACTGCGCGGGCAGACACTATTCCGCATCGTCGTGGGGACCGAACCGCTGATGCCGCTCATGGGGGGCCTAACCGTAGAGATCCATGAGCCAGCCATGGAGAGACTCAGCCCGCTGTCGACCGCACCGTCGTGCAGTCACATACGAGCACTATGCGTCGCTACGTAGTCCACCGCGCGGATCCGGCGGGCGTTACGTCCTGGGCGAGCCAGAGCGCTACGACAGGGCGTAGCCGCTTCCCTGAGCGGGCGTCGCGAGCAGTTCACGTTTCCCGCGAAAAGGAGACACGCGCGGGGACTTTCATCGCAAGACTGGTCATCGCAGCGGTGCGTGCCGGCTACACGTCACCGGGACGTCTGGGTGTCCGAAATGCCTCAGTGCGGACTGGCCTGCGATCGTCAGGTGTCAGGCCGTAAGCCGGTCGCGCGTGACGGAGTGTCTCGTGCGTCCACCTGAGTTGGTGCGCGTCGGAAGCCGCTTCGAACATCTGAGTGTGCAGGCTGAGATAAGGTCTCCGGGCCAGTGACTGCCAGCTACCAAGTCGGGGCATGAGCTCCATCTCGTGGCTCGACGCCGATGAAGCGGCGAGTGAGCAGGCCCGCCGGCTGATCGCCGCGACGACCGACTCCGACGGTGGCACGCTCGACCAGCTCGGGCTCGGCGCGATCCGAGACTTCTGCTCCGACCACCTCTTCCCCGGGACCTCGACGCTGTGGAGCCGGGCTCGGTACCTCGTACTGGTTCCGTGGTGCTACCAAGGGCCTGACCCAGCCGGAGCTCAGCGAAAGCTCAGACGCGCGCTGACCGCCCACCGTGAGGAACGCGACCGCGCCGCCAACCGAGGGATCATCGGCGCGCAGAAGGACGTCGCGCGTCTGCCGGACGAGGTCGTCTGGAACGGCTTGGCCCTCTGGGGCATCCGTCTCGCGGAGCTCTCCCGTCCCGCCGCGGCGGCCGCCCGATCTCGGCCTGGCCAGGAGCATTCGGCGATATGGCACCCGCGACTTCCGGCTCGTCCCCAGGACTTCCCGCGGCGCCAGCGCATCGGTCTCGAGGCGGGCGAGGCGGGCTTTCTGGCCGAACTGCTTACGGATCCTGTCGTGCACCCACGCGACCGGCACGCGCCCGGCCGCCACGCGTCGCGGCTACCACTCATGCTGGACGAGGACCTTGACCCCGAATCGTGGGACTGGCGCACGGTCCCGGCCTCGGCGTCACCGGTGCTCGACCAGCAGATGCGAGACGCGGCGTGCTTCGCCGATCTCGCGTGGTCGGCCCGAGCCTTGTATGCGCTGATGGTGTCCGACCGAGCCGCCGTGGACCCCGATGCCCACAGCGAGCAGCTCGACGCGGCCGAGCACCGAGTCCGCTCGGGCAGCACCGGCCGGGCCCTCGCCGCCTGGGACTTCGACCGTTTCGCCGCCGGTGTCCTCCAAGAGCGTCCGAACGCACGTCGCGCTCTCGATTTCCTGCGCGCCTGGCGCGATCTCGTCCTTCGTACTTCAGAGCCGCTCGCGCAGTCAACTGAGGCCCAGGAGCGGATCGTCGTCCGCGAGCATCGCGTGAAGCGAGGCCGCACGCGGCTGACCGAAGAGCGACCCGAACCGGTCGCTCTCGCCCACCCCTACGACTTCCGCGCCGGGGTCGCCCGCAGCATCGTCTCCGACATCAAAGACGCGCGACCGTGACTCGGTTGGACCCACGCACGCGCCAGCCCTTGTCATCGGTGTTGCGGCCGCCGGTCGGCTTC
This sequence comes from Baekduia sp., assembly GCF_035318805.1. Classification (GTDB taxonomy): domain Bacteria; phylum Actinomycetota; class Thermoleophilia; order Solirubrobacterales; family Solirubrobacteraceae; genus Baekduia. The sequence goes on along the minus strand of NZ_DATHDY010000053.1, from coordinate 57,846 downwards.
CGCCTCGACGCCGCCGTAGGCACGACCTTCACCCTCGACCTGCGGACGCTACTCGCGGTACCGCTGACGTTCGCGTTGCTCGACGGCGTCGACATCGGGGCCGGGGATGCGTCCTCTGGCGAGGACGAGACGCCGGCGGCACCCGTCCTGCTCGGCGCGCTGCTGGCGTACGCGGAGAGGATCCGAGTGCTCTCCGATGCCCGCTACATCAGCGCCCCCTCGCGCCCAAGCCGTCTGTATGCCCTGCTTGAGCCGACCATCGTGCCTACCGTCGTCCGGGTAGGCGCGCACTTCCACCCGAAGTTCTGGCTGTTGCGGTTCGTTGACGAGGACTCGCGGCCCAGTCACCGGCTCGTGCTCTCGACGCGCAACCTCACTGACGACCGGTCGTGGGACCTCGTCGTCGTACTCGAGGAAGACGCTGCCGGCGTTGTCGGAGCGGCCCAGCCGGCGATTGACCTCCTCCGCGCCACCGCCCCCGAAGACGCGTTCATCGAGGACCTCACGCGCTCCGCCGCGTCGGTCCGGTTCTTGGCGCCGCCCGGTTTCCACGAGCTGCGCCTGCACGCGTGGTCGGCGGGTGAGGGCGCAGATCCAATGGCGGGTCGCTCGGGGTCCAAGATGCTCGTGATGTCGCCCTTCATCGGGCTCGATCGCCTTCGGGCCCTCGCCGCGCAGAGCGACCAAATAACGGTCGTGTCGCGTCCCGAAACATTCGATCGCCTGGCCGCAGGCGGCGCGTTGCCGCGAGCTGACCTCCGGCGCCTCATGGACCTCGCGGCCGACGACGATGGGCTCAGCGGCGAACTGCACGCAAAGCTCGTGGTGCTGGACGAAGCAGGGGGCCGCTCTCGATGGTGGCTGGGGTCACTCAACGCCACCGATAACGGCGTGCGACGCAACGCGGAGGCACTGCTGGAGCTGACAACGTCCACCGCCGCCGGCGGCGTCGACGCGCTCTTGAGCACCGATGGTGACCGTCTCGGAACACTGCTCGAGCCGCACGGCATCCGACCACCGAGCGACGACGACGACGACGACGAGGGCAACCAAGGGGAGCAGGCGCTGCGTCAGGCGCTCGCCGAAGGGATCTGGCGAGTGACGGTGACGCCCAAACCAGACGGTCATCTGGCCGCGACGCTGACCGTCGACTGGCCTGAGGCGCGGCCGGATCCGGAGGCCAAGATCCGTGTGGGCTTCGCCTCGGGGCGCTCGGCCGATCGCCTCATGCTCGACCTCGACGCCGCCCACGCGGAGGCCCAATGGCCGCTGGTCCTCCTCCAGGACGTCACGAGCCTCCTCGAGGTCCAGGTTCGTCGCCCGGCGGGCGACCCCTTCACCTTGCTCGTCGTAGCCGTCCTCACCGTGCCCGATGACCAGGCGCGCCACGCTGCGCTGTTTCGCGCGATCGTCCCGGACGTCGACGTCATGCTGCGTCTCATCCTCTTGCTGCTCACGAGCGGGCACGACGCGAGATCCGCGTCGGCGGCCGCCCGCGCGCTCATCGACGCCGACGGCGAGTCCGCGGACGTCCTGCCCTCGCTGCCGCTCATCGAGGAGATGGTCAGGGCGTATGCACGCGACCCCGATCGGCTGCGGCGGGCGGGGGCGGTGATCGCGGGGCTCCCGCGAGACGACCCGCGGACCGAGCCGCTTCGCGCGTTGTGGGACACGTTCGACGCAGCGTTGGCGGGGCGGCAGTGACGTTCTCCGCAGCGGAGATCCTCGACGAGCTCGCGCCCTTTCAGCGGCGCACCGCCGATGCCGCGCTACAAGCGCTGCACCGTAGCCCGGACGCCCGCTTTCTCGTCGCCGACGAGGTCGGACTCGGCAAGACGCGCGTTGCGCGCGGGGTCATCGCCCGGACGCGCGAGGAGAGCGAGCGCCGCGGCAAGACCGGCCTGCGTGTCGTGTACTTGAGCTCGAGCCTCGCGATCGCAAAGCAGAACGCACCGTTGCTGCGGTGCGGCGGCGACGACGCCGTCTTCTCGACCGTCGACCGGGTGACGATGCTGCCGACGGCGCTCCAGCCCGACGCCGCGCTGGAGGTGCTCGCGTTCACGCCAGGCACGTCGCTGTCAATGGGTGGGCGAGCGACCGGCACTGTTCGGGAGCGGGCGCTCCTCGGTCGACTGCTGGGCAGCGCCGGGCTGGCCGGGCCGAAGGCAGAACGTCGCGAGCGCCTCGTCGAGCTGCTCGGTCCGCCGGCTGTCAAGTCGTTTCCCGTGCTGTACGACAACGCGCAGAGCCGGTTCCCCGACGCGGTGCTCCGGCCGTTTCGGCGGATGTGGAGCACCCACCCGCTCGCCCCCAAGCTCCGCGCGCACATTGCCGGGACAGAGGTCCTCCTCCCCAAGCGACGACGCGAGGTGATCGGCGCGCTGCGCCATGTTCTCGCCGACGCCTGCATCGACCTCCTAAGGGCAGACCTCATCGTGGTCGACGAGTTCCAACGTTTCCTTGACGCCCTCGACACTGAGCTGGCGGTCAAGCTCTTGCGCTCAGCGCCCGTGCTGTTCCTGTCGGCGACGCCGTTCACCAACACCAGCACCGAGAACCTTGGGCTCCTCCGGCTCGTCGGGCTGCTGGACCCGGCGACGCCGGGCCGCGCCAAAGACCTCTCATCCGCGCTTGCGGACCTCCGCGACGGCCTGCTGCGCGCTGGTGCGGACGAGGGCGCAAGCGCACGCGAAGCCAAGAAGCGCGTCGAAGGGCTGCTCTCCCCGCTCATCGCTCGCACCGAGCGACCGCAGACGTCCGCCAACGCTGTGGACCCTCAGACCATCCGCGTCGCGCTGGACGTCAGCGATGTCCGGACCTTCGCAGAACTCGACGCCATCGGACAACGGACCGGCTTGCCGGGCGTAGTCGGCTACTGGAAGTCGGCGTCCTACCCGCTGAACTTCATGGACGACTACGAGCTCGCGCGGCGCGCGCGGCGCGCGAACGACTGGCCGTCGGCGCGACTCACCAAGGCCATGTTGAAGTCGGGCAGCTTGCTTCCGGGCAACCCAGCCACCCGCGCTCTGCTGAAACACGTCGCAGACGAAGGTCGCTGGAGCCGTCCGTGGCTGGCGCCGAGCCTTCCTTACGTTGCCGCCCCCACCACTCTTCGCGGTACCGGTCCGGCAACCAAGCTCCTCGTCTTCACGGCGTGGACCGTCGCGCCGAAGGCCATCGCGAGCATGGTGAGCCACGACGTGCGAACGGCGGCCCTGCGGCGCGCGCCGTCGTCGCGCCCGTTGCAAGTCCGGCCCCACGGGCCAATGACCGAGCTGACCTCGTTGCTTCCGAGCGTGACGCTGGCGCGGCTCATCGATCCCATCAACCTCGTGCGACGCAACGGAGGCGAGGCGCTTGGGTGGAACCAACTGCGCCGGGCCGCAGCCCATGCCCTGCGGGACCGGATCCCATCGCCGCACCCGGCAACGGGATCAGTCGATCGGCGCTGGTACGTCATCGCGCCGTTGCTCATGGACGACGACATCGCCTGGATGCGTGGCTGCGGCGAGGCGGCATGGTCCGGCCGGCGCTCGGAGCTCGAGGACCTTGTCGCCCATCCCGAGCAGCTCGGACGCCAGCCGAAGGACCTGCCGCTGGTGCTCGCCGAGTCCGCCCTCGGCCCAGCGACCTCGGTCCTTCGCGCACTTGTCCGTCATTTTCCCGAGCGCCGGACCGAGGAGCTCGCTCGCCACGCGGCGCTCATCGCCGAGAGCTTCCGCAATCTGCTGGAACAGCCGGAGAGCCTGGCATTGGCCCGCCGACTGGCGCCCCGCGAGAAGCACTGGTGGCGGAGGATCCTGCGACTGTGCGTGATGGCCGACCTTGCCGCAGTCGTCGACGAGCACCTCGCCGCTCTCGTCACCTGGGCGCCCTCGGAGTCCAACGAGAACGATGACGTCAAGCGGGTCGTGCGGGCGTTTCGTGAGGCGCTCAACTTGCCGGCCGTGCCATTGAGGGTGCACGTCCCGGGAGGATCAGGCCGGGCCACGATGACGACGAGGGCCGCGATGCGCATCCCGACGGCCAACGCTGCCGCTCAGGAGCGAGACCACGTCGAGCGCCTGCGGCTGGCCTTCAACTCGCCGTTTCCGCCGTTCATCCTGGCGACCACGTCCGTCGGCCAGGAAGGGCTGGACTTCCATCTGTGGTGCCACGCGGTTGTCCACTGGAACCTGCCTCGATCGCCGATCGACTTCGAGCAGCGAGAAGGGCGCGTGGACCGCTTTCGCGGACACGTCCAGCGTCGCAACCTCGCAGAGATGCACCGCCCCGCCGCGTTCGCCGCACCCATCGGCGAGCCGTGGCGGGCTCTCTGGGAAGCGGGAACCGACGCCGCGCGAGCCGCCTCACCTAGCGACGACGGCATGGCGCCCTCATGGGTCAGCCTGGGACCGCATCGAATTCAGCGTCATCTGCCGCACCTTCCGCTGAGCGCCGAGAGTGCGGACATCGGTCCGCTGCTGCGTCGGGTCGCGCGATATCGGCTCACGCTCGGGCAGCCCAACCCCGACCATCTCCTCGAAGTCCTGAGCGAGGGCGACGCGATCGACGAGGCGCTGGCGCGGGAGCTGATCATCGACCTCACCCCGCGAGACGAAAGCAGGAGCCGTTCGCGAGGACGCGAATAGCCGCAGCTCCCGACAGCCGCTCGCCGCAACGTAGTGGCGGCGCGGTGCGCGGTTGGCCGAACACCGGTTTCGCAAGCCCCAGGCAAACGTTGCGTACGGCGCTCTCACTATCGGAGAACGAGTCGCTGCGATCCGGTCTGTCTTGAGACTCGCGACCCAGCCGAGGTGTGCCGTGCAGAAATTGGACCGCAAATTGGACCGCAAGCCTCTCGCCACACCCGCCTCAGCCCACGAAAAAGGCCCGCATTTGCGGGCCTTTCGTGCTTATCGGGGAGACAGGATTTGAACCTGCGACCGCCCGGCCCCCAGCCGGGTGCGCTACCAGACTGCGCCACTCCCCGTGGCTATGCACTGCTGACTGCGGACGAAGCGGGCGACGGGACTCGAACCCGCTCCTAGAGCTTGGAAGGCTCCCGTGCAGCCGTTGACACCTCGCCCGCAAGCCTGCGGCGATTGTACTGCTCCGGAGCGGTCAGCCGCCGGGTGCGGCCTTGCGTGCCTCGGTCGGGACCGTGCCGGCGTCGTCGGCGATCGCGGGAGGAGGCCAGGCGCCCCACCAGTTGTCCGCTGCGCCGTCGAGCGTCACGGTCGTCCCGCTCAGCGACCGCCCGAGCGGCGAGGCCAGCATCGCGACGAGCCACGCGAACTCGTCCATGCTTCCCAGGCGCTGCAGCGGCACGCTGCGCGCCGCGCCGCGCCAGACGACTTCGGGGTACTTGCGCAGCGACTCCGTGTCGAACCGGCCGATGGCCGCCGCGACCACCGACACGCCGTGCTCGCGCCACCGCAGCGCCAGCTCGCGGGTCAGCGCCTCGACCGCCGCCCGGGCCGCGCCGGTGTGCGCCATCGCCGGCATCCCGTGGTGCGGCGAGACCGTCACGTTGACGACCGTCCCGCCGCCGCCGGCGCGCAGCGCGTCGGCCGCGGCCGTGGTCATGGTCATCGTCCCCTCGACGTTCAGCCGCATCACCGCGCGCCAGCCCTTGGCGGCGATCGCCTCGGCCGGGACGAAGTACTGGCCGCCCGCGTTGTTGACCAGCACGTCGAGCCGGCCGTGGCGCTCCAGGACCGTCGCGACGATCCGCTCGGCGTCGGCCGCCTCGCGGATGTCGCCGCTCACCCACGAGCAGCCGTCGCCGAGCTCGTCGGCGGCCGCCGCCAGCACGTCCTCACGGCGCCCCGCGATCACGACCTGCGCGCCGCAGGCCAGCAGCTCGGCCGCCGCCTGCCGTCCGAGGTTGGTTCCGCCGCCGGTGACGACGGCTGCGTGGCCGGCCAGCAGGCCGGCCCGGAAGATCTTCGAAGGCCCGCCCATTCGAGGCGGAAGTCTATGGAGCGGTCCGCCACTGGACAGCCGTGGGACGCTTTCAGGTGAATCGCCGTGTCCAGCACCCTTGCCGAACGCCTCGCCGCCCGCGATGCGCAGCGCTTCGTCGGCCGCGAGCGCGAGCTCGCCTTCTTCGACTCGCTGTTCGTCGACGACCCGCCCGCCCAGGTGGTGCTCGTCCATGGCCCGGGCGGGATCGGCAAGAGCACGCTGCTGCGCGAGGTCGCCCGCCGCGGCACGCAGCGCGGCTGGACGAGCCGGCTGGTCGAGGGGCGCGACCTCGCGCCCGTGCCCGGCGAGATCGAGTCGGCCCTCGGCGACGTCAGCGGCGAGGCGCGCCCGCTGATCCTCTTCGACACCTACGAGCGCATGTCGGCCGCCGACGGCTGGTTGCGCGGTCGCCTGCTCCCGTCGCTGCCGGCGCGCTCGGTCGTGGTGCTCGCGGGCCGCACGCCGCCCGAGCGCGGCTGGTTCGAGGGCGGCTGGGAGCGGCTGGCCGTCGAGCTCAAGCTCGACCCGCTGCCCGCCGACGTCGCCCACCGGCTCGTCCTCGCCCACGGCCTGCCCGACGGCGAGCTGAGCCGCCAGCTCGTCACGTGGGCCGACGGCTCGCCGCTCGCCCTGTCGCTCGCCGCCGACGCCGCCCGTCGCGACGGCGGCTCCTGGGCACCCGAGCGCATCCACGAGCACCCCAACCTCGTCCAGGCGATCCTGCACCGGATCGCGCGCACGGAGCTCGACGGCGGCAACCTCGACGTCGCGGCCGTCGCCGCGATCGCGCGCACGTGCGACGCGCGGCTGCTGCGCGACGTGCTGCCGGACGTCGACCCCGACGAGGCGTACGCGTGGCTGCGCGAGCGCACGTTCACCGAGGCGGTGGGCGGCGGGCTGACGCTCCACGAGATCGTCCGCCAGGCGATGCGCTCCGACCTGCGCGCGCGAGCCCCGGAGCGCGACCGCGAGCTGCGCCGCCGCATCGCCGACCACCTCTACACGCGCGGGCTGCGCGTGGGTCCGCGCATGGTCGTCGACCTCGCGGAGCTGGTCGAGAGCCCCGCGATCCGCTGGGGCCTCGGCGCCGACGGCTCGACGACCTACCGCTCCGACCTCTGGCGTGCTGAGGACCAGGACGCCGCGCGCGAGCGCTTCCTCGCCAAGACCAACGGCGGGGCGTGGTGGGACGTCACGCTGCCGATCCTCGAGCAGGCGCCCGACCGCGTCGTCACGGTGCGCGACCAGCTCGACCAGCTCTGCGGCCTGGCGATCTCGGTCACGCCCGACAACGCGCCGCCGGTCGCCGAGACCGACGTGTGCCTCGGTCCCTGGCTCGCCCACGCGCGCGCCGAGCACCCCGGCGACGAGGTCCTCATCTGGCGCGACTCGATCGACTTCGTCGGCCACGGCGACGCGGCGTCGCCCGTGCTGTCGATCCTCAACACGGCCGCGATCCTGCGCTCGGGGCTGACCAACCCGCGCTGGTCCTACATCCCGATCGATCCCGACAACGCGGCGGCGCGAGCGTTCGCCAAGGCGGTCGCGACCAACCACATCGTCGAGCTCGACATCGCCTTCGGCACGAAGGTCGTGGAGTGCCACGTGGTCGACCACACCGCGGACGGGCTGCTCGGCGGGATCCGCGCCGCCGTGTACGGCGAGCTGGGGCTGACGCCGCCGCCGGCGGAGGCCCGCGCCGGCAACGGCTCGAACGGCGCGCGCGAGTCGCCCGGCCGCCCCGCGGCCGCAGTGATCACCGTCCAGGTCGTGCGCGACGCGCTGCGCAGCCTCGACCACCCGCTCGAGCTGGCGGCCAGCCCGCTGGCGCGCGGCGCGAGCACCGAGGAGCGCAGCGCGTCGGTGCGCGCCGAGATCGAGGACGCCGTCGCGAGCGCGTTCGGCGACTCGCCCGACGAGCAGCTGCTGCGCCGCGTCGTCCAGCGCGGCTACCTCGACCCCGCGGGAAGCCACGAGCTCGCCGCCGACGAGCTGCACGTCAGCCGCGCGACGTACTTCCGCCGCCTGCGCGCGGCCTCTCAGCGCGTCGCCGACTTCCTCATCGCCAAGCACGCCTGACGGCCAGGGTGCAGCCCTGGGAAGTGGTGGTTCGGGCCCGTACACTTGCCGCGCGGCGGCCAGGAGGGCCGCCAAGGCCTGCCATGACGTTGGACGTCGCACACGCGGAGTACGCGGGTGGCGGACCCGGCTTTGCCCTGGTCCGCCTGTCCGGCCGTGCCCGCGCGGCGGCGCCGACCCGCCTCGCGCTGCCCGCGCTGCTGATCGCCGACGGGCCGTCGTGGCGCCGCCTCGCCTGCGTTCCGGGGACCGCGCTGCCGGCCGCCGGGCCGGACGGACCCGCGTTCGCGGTGGACTTCGAGGTGCCGCTGCACCTGGCCGTCGACGGCGGCGCGTGGTGGCTGGAGCCCGGCCCCACCGTCCAGGACGGGCGCGTCGAGCAGCTCGCCGCGCGCGTCGCGGCGCTGGGCGCCGAGGTCGCGGCGCTGCGGCAGCGCGTGGAGCGCGACGCGGCGACCGTCCCCACCGACGGCGCCCCCACAAGCGCCGCCGTCGCCGTCCCGCGCCCGCGCCTGCGCGCGCTGCGCCCCACCCTGCCGGCGCTCCTCGTCGCGGCGGGCGCGCTGGCCCTCGGCGACGCCGCGGCCACGGTCCTCTGGCAGGAGCCGGTCTCCGCCCTCTGGGCCGCCCACCAGCAGCACGGCCTCGCCGGCGACCTGCAGCGGCTCGACCAGACCTTCGCCACACGCTCGCCCGCCACCGCCGCCGCGGCCGCGCTCCCGGCCAGTCCGCAGGTGCGCATGCGCGCGCTGGCCACCGAGCTGGAGCGCCGCACCGACGGCGGCCGCGCCGTCGGCGAGCTGCGGATCCCGCGCATCGACGCGCACTTCGTCGTCGTCCAGGGCACCGGTACCGCGAGCCTGCGCCGCGGACCCGGGCATTACACCGGCACCGCGCTCCCCGGTCAGCCGGGCACCGTCGGGATCGCCGGCCACCGGACGACCTACGGGGCGCCGTTCCGCCATCTCGACGCGCTGCGCCGCGGCGACGCCATCGACGTGACGATGCCCTACGGCCGCTTCACCTACCGCGTCGAGGGCGCGCGGATCGTCAAGCCCGAGGACGTCTCGGCACTGCGCGACGCGGGCCGCCAGCGCCTCGTCCTCACCGCCTGCCACCCGCTGTACAGCGCGGCGAAGCGGCTGATCGTGATCGCCCGCCTCGAGCGGGCCGCGCCCCGTGGCGCGGCCGCTGCCTAGGGGTGCAGCTGCGTCGCCTTCCGGCGGCGCAGGTGGAGTCCCAACCCGGCGAGCATGAGCAGCACGCCCGCGCCCCCGAGCAGGATCGGGTCGGCACCGGTGAAGGCGAGGCGGGTGGGCCCGGCGCGCGTGACGCGCGAGGGCTGCGCGGGCGACGACGTCCCAGGGTTCGACGCCGTGCTGCCGTGCGTCTGCGACGGCTCGCTCGAGCTGCCCGACGGCGTGGTCGGCGACGACTGACCGGTGGTCGAGGGCGTCGTGACCGTCGACGGCGTCGTGGTCGTGTAGCCGGACGTCGGCGTGGTCGTCGTGTAGCCCGAGGTCGGCGTGGTGGTCGTGTAGGCCGAGGTCGGCGTGACGGCCTGGCGGGGCGTCGTCCCGGTGAAGTCCCCGAGTGGAACCCCGGCGTCCTGGTCGGCCCCGTCCTGGCCGAAGGCGACGACGGCGACGCCCATCCCTCCGAGGCTCGTGAGCAGGGCGACGACGATGACCACGACCGTGTGGCGTGAGATGCGCTTCATGGCAGTACTTCCGAATCCGTTCCCGACGCCTCCCCAGGCGCACGGCGAGAGTAGCGACGGGCCGATGCGTTGGCAACCGGTGCATCGCCCTGACGCTCGGAACTCGCCGAACGTTCAGGCTGCGCCGATGGCCGCACGGCAAATCTTATATTCAGTGCTCCAGCCTTTTGGCAGGATGCACGCCATGCCCACGCTCGACCTGCAAGACGGCCGCGTCGTCGTCTCTTTCTCCGGGCGACAGGCGGTCATGGCCCTCGCCCGCCAGGTGTCGGTCCCGACCGGCGACATCCGGTCGGTGTCCGTGGTGCCCGACGGCTGCGACGTCGACCTGGGCTGGCGCGTCGGCGGGACGGGCATCCCGCGACGGCTGGCCTTCGGGCGCTTCCGCCGCCGGGGCGGCATCCGGACGTTCGCGGCGGTCTACTGCGGCACGCCGGCGCTCGTGATCGAGGCCGAGGGGGGCGACTGGGACCGCCTGGTGGTCACCCTCGACGACGTGCCGTCGGCCGCCGCGCGAGTACGCGAGGCCGCGGGGTTGGGTTGAGTGTGCGGCGGCCCGCGGCGAGGACCGGTGCAGCAGGGGAGACAGGAATCGAACCTGCAACCCCCGGTTTTGGAGACCGGTGCTCTGCCAATTGAGCTACTCCCCTGGGTTGCCCCGGAGAGGTTAGCCGCTCCGGGCTTTGGCGTCATGCGCGCGGAGATGCGGGTGGAGGGACTCGAACCCCCACGGCCATAGGCCACGAGGACCTAAACCTCGCGCGTCTGCCAGTTCCGCCACACCCGCCCAGCTCCGCGTCGCGCGTGAAGACAGGTTCACCGTCGCGCGCGACCGCTCAGGATTGTATGGTCGGCGCGGGATGGAGGAGAACGACGTCGTCATCGAGCACCCGAACCGGGCCAAGGCCGCGAACAAGGCGACCAAGGCGGTCGTGCTCCTGCTGCTGCTCGTCTCGGTCGCGCTGATGCTCGTCGTGACCATCGGCGGATGGAGCACGCTGGCGGGTGCCAAGCCCGTGCAGATCGGCTACGTCGTCATCTATCTGGTCATCGCCTTCTACGTCGCGCGGTGGAACCGCGGCGTGCTGCCGGTCGCCGCCGCGCTCGCGATCCTGCTGGCGATCTTCGCGGCCGTCGCCGTTCCCGGCTGGTTCGATCGCGACGCACCGGGCTTCGCCCAGCCCGCGATCGACGCTGCGGTCCTCGGCCTCGTGACGGCGCTCATCATCCCGGTCCAGATCCTCCTCGTCGCCTTCGCGATGCGGGGCTTCGTCCAGGCCTGGAACGTCGAAGTCGAGCGCACGCCCGCGCCGGTCAAGTCCAGCCGCGGCGCCCCGCAGGCTGCATAGCGGCTCTAGACTGCGGGCTTCTTCACCCGCCCGGGTGGCGGAACGGTAGACGCGGAGGACTCAAAATCCTCTGCCCTTCGGGGCGTGTGGGTTCGATTCCCACCCCGGGTATCGCGTCGAGCTGAGTGGCGGTGACCGCCGCGGCCGCCTACGACGGCCCGCCCACGCCCGCCGCCTTCAGCCGCGCCGGCGTGTCGTCGTCGGCCGCGGCGAAGAACCCGCCCACCGCATCCTCGAGGTGGGAGATCGAGTCCGCCGCGTAGAGCACCGGCTGGTACTTGGTGATGTCGTAGTCGATGGTGGTCATCTCGGCGAGGTCGAGCGGACGGATCTCCATGTGGCGGAACTCCTCGATCTCGCCGTAGGACGACAAGATGCCGGCCCCGTAGGCGCGGAGCTCGCCGCCCTCGTGCAGCACGCCGAACTCCATCGTGAACCAGAACACGTCGGCCACGACCTGCAGCGCCGCGTCGGTCTGGACCCGCTGGGCGGCGCGCCCGGCCTCGCGCTTGATCGCCGCGAAGCGCGGGCTGGCCAGCATGTTCCCGTGGCCGATGACCTCGTGGATGATGTCGGGCTCCGGCGTGTAGAGCGGCTCCGACGGATGGCGTACATATTGGGTCGAGTGGAACACGTCATCGCCCAAGGACCCGTAGAACTCGCGCAGCTCCACGAGGCCAGGCGCCGGGTGGTACTCGAACCCGGTCAGCGGCGCCAGCGCCGCGGTCACCTCGTCGAGCTGCGGCACGCGATCCTCGGGCAGCCCGAGCGCGGCCTTGGCCTCGAGGTACTCGCGGCACGCGTACTTCTCGTGCTTGACGTGCAGCTCGCCGCACACCGTGCGCCAGATGTCGTTCTCGACGTCGCTGTAGGCGATCTGCGGGATCGGCTCGCCCGGCGTCCAGGCCATCGCGGCGGCCGCGATCTCGTTGCGCCGCGCGCGGTAGACCTCGTCGTGGAAGCCGGGATGGTCCTCGCCGAGGTGCACCTCGACGCGGCCGTCGGCGCCCTGCGTCACCGGCGAGTAGAGCTGGGCCTCTTCGAACATGCACGAAGGAGACCACCACCGGCCCGCGCTGGCAAGAGCGACCAGCTCGACCGGGCATTCTGCCCATCGATGCGCAGTCAACCGGCGTAGGCTCTGTACATCTTGACCAGCTGCATCGACGATCTCGACCACCGCCTGATCTCGCTGCTGCGCGACGAGCCGCGCCTCGGGCTCATGGAGGCGTCGCGCCGCCTCGGCGTCGCGCGCGGCACCGTGCAGGCGCGCCTGGCCAAGCTCGAGGAGCGCGGCGTCGTGCGCGGCTACGGACCGGAGGTCGACCCCGGTCGCCTCGGCTATCCCGTCCTCGCGTTCGTCTTCCTGCAGATCGCGCAGGGCCGGCTGAAGGAGGCCGTCTCGGTGCTCGACTCGACGCCGGAAGTCCTCGAGGCGACGGCGACGAGCGGACCGAGCGATCTGCTGTGCCGCATCGTCGCCCAGGACACCGAGCACCTCCAGGAGATCGTGAACCGCCTGCTGTCCAACAACGCGATCCGGCGCTCGACGAGCTACATCGCCCTGAGCCAGCCGATCCGCTACCGCACCGCCCCGCTCGTCGCGGCGGCCGGGGCCCCGACGTGATCGCGACCCTCCTGCTCGGCGGCGGGGCCGACGGCACCACGACCAAACGCACCGACGGCGGGCGCTTCCGCCGGCTGGCGGCCCGCTACGCGCGTGCGGGAGCCCTGCGAACGGGCAGGTAGATTGACGCCGACCCCTTCCATATGTCAGGAGACACCCGGTGGCCAGCAAGCTCGAAGGTCGCGCACGCGAGATCGTCCAGGACAAGAACTTCGCGCACCTCTCGGTGCCGCGGACCGACGGCTCGATCCAGAGCGTCGTGGTCTGGGCCGACGCCGACGACCAGGGGCGCGTCGTCGTCAACTCCGCCGAGGGCCGCGGCTGGCCCAACAACCTGCGCCGCGCCGGGCAGGCGACGATCAGCGTCGCCAACGCCGAGAACCCCTACGAGTTCGTCTCGATCGTGGCCACGATCGACGAGGACACGCAGGACGGCGCGGACGACGTCATCGACGCGCTCGCCAAGAAGTACCTGGACGTCGACAGCTACCCCGGCCGCACCGCCGACGAGCAGCGCGTGACGTTCCGGCTCGCGCCTGAGCGCGTCGTCCTGCGCGGCAACTAGGGGTGCCCGTAGGCGGCCAGCGAGCCCAGAGCGCCAGGTTCCCTTGCGGGTCTTCGCCCAGAGGGCGAAACCCGCGGCGGGTTGTGGGACCCACGCCCCTAGGAGTCGCTCAGCCGGCCGCCGCGGCGCGCGCCTGCGGGCTGGGCGTCACGTCACCAGTGCCCGCAGCTCGCCCGCCACGGCGGGCGGCGCCGCGAGCACGCCCCACGGCAGCTCCCCGACGGGATCGAGCCGCTCGACGACGAGCCCGGCGCGGGCGCAGATCAGCTCGCCCGCCGCGACGTCCCAGGGGTTGATGCCGCGCTCGTAGTACGCGTCCAGCCGGCCGGCCGCCACCCACGCGAGGTCGAGGGCCGCCGACCCGCCGCGGCGGATGTCGCGGGCGCGCGGCAGCACGCGGGAGACGACCTCGGCCTGGAGGATCCGGCGCGCCGGGTCGTAGCCGAAGCCGGTCGCCACGAGCGCCTGGCTCAGCTCGCTCGGCCCCTCCACCCGCAGCTCACGTCCGTTCAGCGTCGCGGGACCGTCGGCCACCGCGGCGAACAGCTCGTCGCGCAGCGGGTCGTAGACCACGCCCGCCAGCCCCTCGCACGCCACGCTCACGGCCCACATGGGCAACCCGTACAAGAAGTTCACCGTGCCGTCGAGCGGGTCGACGATCCAGCGGCGCCCGCTGGTGCCGCCGACGTCGGGGCCCTCCTCCCCCATCACCGCGTCGTCGGGCGCGCGGCGGGCGAGGACCTCGCGGATCGCGCGCTCGGCGGCGAGGTCGGCCTCGCTGACGACGTCGGTCGGCGTCGACTTCGTCGCCAGCACGAGCTCGGTCCCGAAGCGCTCCAGCAGGAGCGCGCCCGCCGTCCGCGCCGCCTCGGTCGCGATGTCCAGCAGCTCGGCGTGGCTCATGCGGCAACCGGCGGGCGGCGGCCGGCCCACGGCCGCGCGCCTTCGATCTGCGCCGAGAGCGACAACAGCAGCGCATCGTCGCCGTGGCGCCCGATCAGCTGGACGCCGACCGGCAGCCCGTCGTCGTCGAAGCCGCTGGGCACCGAGGCGCCGGGCTGGCCGGTGACGTTCCAGACCGGCATGAACGTCAGGCGCTCGGCGCCGCGCGCGATGAACCCGGCGGCGCCGCGTGCACCCATCACCCCGACCTCGTACGGGCCGTCGACCGCCGCGGGCGTGAGCAGCACGTCCACGTGGTCCCAGAGCGCGGCGAGCCGGCGCGTCTGCCCCGCCTCCGCCTCCCGCGCCCAGCGCACCACGCCGCTCGGGATCCGGCCGCCGATCGCGGCGATGCGGCGCGTGCGGCGCTCCAGCCGCTCGGGGTACGGCATCGACGCCGCGACGTCGTCGGAGATCCCGCGCAGTACGCGCAGGTAGGCCGACGGCCAAATGGTCGGCGGGTAGTCCGGATCGCGCTCGACGACGTCGTGGCCGAGCCCGCGCAGCAGCTCGGCCGTCGCGGCGACCGCGCGCCGCTCCTCCTTGCCGATATATGGCAGCGCGCCCGTCGGCACCTTGGTGCTGACCGCGATGCGCAGCCGGCCCGGCTCGCGCGCCGCGGCGGCCGCGAAGCCGCCCTCGGGCACGCCTGCGTCGTCGATCGTCGCGTCCAGGAAGAGCGCCGCGTCGGCGACCGTCCGGGCGATTGGCCCGTTGACCGACAGGCCCTGCCACGCGTCGGCGTGCGGGGCGACCGGGACGCGGTCGCGCGTCGGCTTGATCCCGAACATGCCGGTCCACGCCGCCGGGTTGCGGATCGAGCCCGCGCCGTCGGAGCCCAGCGCCACGCCGCACAGCCCCGCCGCCGTCGCGGCCGCGCTGCCGCCGCTGGAGCCGCCGGGCGTGCGCGTGAGGTCCCACGGGTTGCGCACCGAGCCGAAGGTGGTGGTGTCGGTCGCGGGGAGCATCGTCATCTCCGGCACGAGCGTCTTGCCGATGATCACCGCGCCCGCGGCGCGCAGGCGCTGGACGGCCTCGGCGTCGCGCGCGACCGGCCCGGCGTGCGCCGCGGTGCCCCACGCGGTGGCCTCGCCGGCGACGTCCACGTCGTCCTTGATCGCCACCGGCACCCCGAGCAGCGGGCGCTCGTTGCCGGCGCCGCGGCGGGCGTCGGCCTGGTCGGCCTCGGCGAGCGCGCGCTCGGCGAACACGACGCGATAGGCGTTGAGCACGGGATCGAGGCGGTCGATGCGCGCGAGCGTCGTCTCGACCAGCTCGCGCGAGCTCACCTCGCCGTCGCGGATCAGTCGTGCCTGCTCGGCGGCGCCGGCGAAGGCGAGCGTGTCGGGGTCCATGGGCGGGCACGCTATCGGGCAGCCCGCCCGCCTGATCCTTCAGGTCCACCGCGGCGGCGTCGATGCTACCCGTGACCATGCCGGCGCCCGTCCACCGTGCCCTCGCGCTCGCCGGTCACCCCGGGCACGCCCGCCGCGCCGCCCGCGACCATGCGGCGGCGGGCATGAGCGCGACGCTGACGGTCACCGCCGCACCCTGACCAACCAGTGACCGCACCGGCGCGGCTGTGACAGAGTGCACCGCGATGGAGAGCGCCGAGCCGAAGGTTCTGTGGACGCCGACCAGCGAGCGTGTCGAGCACGCCACGATCACGCGCTTCGCCCGCTGGGTCTCGGCGACGCGCGCCGTCGACGTGACGGGCTCCTACGACGCCCTGTGGCAGTGGTCGGTCGACGACCTCGAGGGCTTCTGGGCCGCGATCTGGGAGTTCTTCGACGTCCAGGCGCAGACGCCGTACGAGCGGGTGCTCGGCTCGCGCGACATGCCGGGCGCGGAGTGGTTCCCGGGCGCGCGGCTCAGCTACGCCGAGCACGTCTTCCGCGGCAAGCAGGACGCCGACCTCGCGCTGCAGCACGCCTCCGAGACCCGCGAGCTGGACTGGATGACGTGGGGCGAGCTGCGCGACCTCACTGCGCGCATCGCGACCGGCCTGCGGCTCTGGGGCGTCGGCCCGGGCGACCGCGTCGTCGCCTACCTGCCGAACATCCCCGAGGCGATCGCCGCGTTCCTGGCGTGCGCCTCGCTGGGCGCGACGTGGTCGTCCTGCTCACCGGACTTCGGCACGCGCTCGGTCGTCGACCGCTTCTCGCAGATCGAGCCGAAGGTGCTGCTGGCCGTCGATGGCTACCGCTACGGCGGCAAGGACTTCGACCGCCGCGACGTCGTCGCCGCGCTCGCCCGCGAGATCCCGTCGCTGGAGCACGTCGTGCTGCTGGACTACCTCGGCTCCGGGGAGGTCGAGGGCGCCGTGCCCTGGGGCGAGCTCATCCAGCAGCAGGAGCCGCTGGACTTCGCGCAACTGCCGTTCGACCATCCGCTGTGGGTGCTCTACAGCTCCGGTACCACCGGGCTGCCCAAGCCGATCGTCCACGGCCAGGGCGGGATCCTGCTCGAGCACCTCAAGAAGATGCACCTGCACCTCGACGCGCAGGCCGGCGACCGGGTCTTCTGGTTCACGACGACCGGCTGGATGATGTGGAACTTCCTGGCCGGTGTGCTGCTGACGCCGGCGTCGATCGTCCTCTACGACGGCAACCCGGCCACGCCCACCCTCGACCGCCTGTGGGACCTCGCGGCCGACACCGGCACGACGACGTTCGGCACGAGCGCCTCGTTCCTGGCGACGTGCCAGAAGGAGGGCGTCGAGCCCACCGGCGGCAGCCGTGACCTGGGCGCGCTGAAGTCCGTCGGCTCGACGGGCTCGCCGCTGTCGCCCGAGGGCTTCGAGTGGGTTTACGAGCACGTCGGCGCCGACACGTGGCTGTTCTCCACCAGCGGCGGCACCGACGTGTGCACCGCGTTCGTCGGTGGCGTGCCGACGCTGCCGGTCTACCTCGGTGAGCTGCAGTGCCGCGCGCTGGGAGCCGACGTGCAGTCATGGGATCCCGAGGGCCGGGACCATCTCGGCGAGGTCGGCGAGCTCGTGCTCACCGAGCCGATGCCGTCGATGCCGATCTGCTTCTGGGGCGACGAGGACGGCCAGCGCCTGCGCGAGTCGTACTTCGACACGTACGCCGGCGTCTGGCGCCACGGCGACTGGATCGAGATCACCGACCGCGGCACGGCCATCATCTACGGCCGCAGCGACTCCACCATCAACCGCGGCGGCATCCGCATGGGCACCAGCGAGATCTACCGTGCCGTCCTCGCCGACGACGCGGTCGTCGACGCCCTCGTCGTCGACATCCCGCGTGAAGGCACCGAGGGCTGGATGCCGCTGTTCGTGGTCTTGCGCGAGGGCGAGGAGCTGACCGACGAGCTGATCGCGCGCCTCCGCAAGCGCATCCGCGAGGAGTGCTCGCCGCGCCACGTGCCCAACGAGATCCGGCAGATCGCCGAGGTCCCCCGCACGCTCAGCGGCAAGGTGCTCGAGGTCCCCGTCAAGCGCATCCTCATGGGTCAGCCCGCCGACCAGGCGGCATCGCGCGACTCGCTCGCCAACCCGGCCGCGCTCGACGTCTTCGTGGAGCTGGCGCGGGGCGGATAGTGCGGTAGCACCCCCCGTCTGCGGGTGGGCAACCGCCCTGGCATCCGACGCGCCACGGGGTTAGGGTTCGTCTCGTGACCGATCAGCCGACCTTCGAAGCGCAGTACGTCGAGAAGCGCAGCCGCCTCACGACGTTCTTCCGCTACATCCTCGCCATCCCCCACTTCATCGTCCTGTACGTCTGGGGCATCGCGGTGGGCATCGCGGTGATCGTCGCCTGGTTCGCGCTGCTGTTCACCGGGCGCTACCCGCAGGCGCTCTACGACTTCGCCGCAGGATTCCTCCGCTACAGCACCGCCGTGTACGCCTACATCACGTTCCTCACCGACCGGTACCCGCCGTTCAGCGGCGACACGGACAACTACCCCGTCCAGATCCGGGTCCCGCCGCCCAAGGCGGAGTACAACCGCGTCAAGGTGCTGTTCCGGATCATCCTGGCGATCCCCGTGCTGATCATCGTCTACGCGATGCAGGTCGTGTACTCGGTCGGCTTGTTCATCGCCTGGTTCGCGATCGTCATCCTCGGCAAGCAGCCGAAGGGGCTGCAGGACATGATCGTCCTGGGCGTCTCCTACCAGCAGCGCGCGTACGCCTACCTGATGCTCCTGACCGAGGACTGGCCGCCGTTCCTGGATCAGCAGGGCGCCGCGCTCGGCGGTGGCGACGGCGGCACCGGGCTGCCACCCGCGCCGACCACCCAGGCCCCGCCCGCGGCGCCGGAAGCGCCCGGCCAGCGCGGGAGCCTCTCGGGCGGCGATCCGCTGAACGGCTGAGAACCGCGCGGTCGGCGGCAGCTTTCGCGCCGCGAACCTCCATATGGCGGGCCGGTCGACGGGTGTTCGAGTGCCCCCGCCGACCACCCGGCCCATGTTCCACCTGGGTCCCCGCCACGCGGCGCTGGTCACCGCCTTCGCGCTCCTGCCGTGCGTCGCGCCGCCGGCCGCGCGCGCCGACCTGCTGCTGACCAAGGTCGGCACGGGCACCGCCGGCGCCGTCGGCGACGGCGCCATGGCCGCCGCCGCACAACTCAACGGCCCGCGCGGCATCGCGCGCCTGGCCGACGGGTCGATCCTCGTGGCCGACACGGTCGGCAACCGCGTGCGCCGCATCGCGCCCGATGGGATCATCACGACCGCCGCGGGCACCGGCGTGGCCGGCAGCGTCGGCGACGGCGCCGGCGCGCCGCTCGCCCAGGTCAACGCGCCCCGCGACGTGGCCGTGGCTCCGGACGGGGTCACCTGGTACATCGCGGAGACCGCGGGCAACCGCATTCGCCGCGTCGACCCCGCCGGCATCATCCAGACCGTCGCGGGCACCGGCGTGGCCGGCTTCTCGGGCGACTCCGGCTCGGCCACGCTGGCGGGCCTCAGCGGCCCCAGCGGCGTCGGCGTCACCACGGCCGGCAACCTGCTCGTCGCCGACACCACCAACAACCGGATCCGGCTGGTGAGCGGCGGCATCATCAGCACGATCGCGGGCAACGGGGCGGCATCGTCGACCGGCGACAACGCCAACGCGCTGCTCGGCAGCATCAACGGCCCGCAGGACGTCGCCGCGCTCGCCGACGGCAGCTACCTGATCGCCGACACCGGCGGCAACCGGATCCGCAAGGTCGACGTGGCGGGCACCATCACGACCATCGCCGGGACCGGCGCGGCCTGCGCCACCGCGCTCTCGCTCTGCGGCGACTACGGGCCGGCGCCCCTGGCGCTGTTCAACGGCCCCGCCGCGATCACCGCCGACGCGACCGGCACCGGCTACCTCGTGTCCGACACGGTGGACAACCGCGTGCGCCGCGTCACCTCGGCCGGCGTGATCACGACGATCGCCGGCTCCGGCGCGCTGTGCGCCACGGCGACGACGCTCTGCGGCGACGCCGGCCCGGCCGGGCTCGCCTCGCTCAGCACGCCGCGCGGCGCGATCGACCTGCCCGACGGCACCACGCTCATCTCCGACTCCGGCACCAACCGCCTGCGCCTGCGGATCCCCGACCTCCCAGGCCCGGCGGGTCCGGCGGGCGCGACGGGCGCGACCGGCCCCGACGGCGTTTCCGGCCCGGCGTCTGCCGGTGCCACCGGCGCCACGGGTGCGCCCGGGGCCGCGGGAGCCGCCGGCGCCGCGGGGACCGTGGGGACCGCGGGCGTCGCGGGGACCGCGGGCCGCGACGGCGCCTCGGGCAACGACGGCGCGCCCGGGCTCGACGGCCGGGCGGCGGCGCCGACGCTCACCGCCGCGTTCGCGTCCAGCAAGCTCACCGGCCGCGCCGGACGCGCCACGACGCTGCGGATCGTCCTCACCGGCCCCGCCGTCGTGCAGCTGCGCCTGACGCGCGGCAATCGCACCATCCTGAGCCGTCGCACGACCTTTCGCACCGCCGGCCGCAAGCAGCTGCCCCTCGGCCGCCTCGCTGCCGCCAGCTACGCGGTGACGCTCACCGCGACCGACGGCGCGGCGCAGTCGGTCGACCGGGCCACACTCCGCGTGCTCCCCAGCCGCTGACCCACGCACGGGGCCACACGGGGCCAGGCCCCGTTGCGAAACGGCTCCGTCTCAGCCCTTCCGCCACCAACCCGACACGGGGCCTGACCCCCGTTGCGACCGTTGCGAAACGGCGTCGGTTCAGCGCAGCGGCAGCGGCGGCGGCTCGGGCGCATCGACGTCGGGCGCCGGCGGCGCGGGCGTCGTCGGTCGGAGGCCGATGGCCAGCAGCGCGGCGGACGCGACGGCCAGCGCGACCGGCCAGCCCAGCAGCGTCGCGCCCTGCCGGGTCACGCCGACGGCGGTGATCACCGCGAACGCGACGAGGTTGCCCACGCCGAGGTAGGCCGGGCCCGGCTGGCGATCGACCGAGCTGTAGGCGATCAGGCCGAAGCCGGCGGCGAGGATCAGCAGCTCCCAGCCCCACGCGACGCCGGTGATGGCCTGCTCCGTGCCGTCGTCGGCGAAGAAGAACTCGTTCGCGGCGAAGCTCCAGCCGATGACCAGCGCGGCCAGCCCCGCGGCGTCGATCAGCGCGACCCCGTGCCGCAGCCGGCGATCGCGTTGGCCGATGGCGGCCAGGCCGTAGACCACCATGAGCCCGACCAGCACCCAGCGGTCGGTCGCGAAGTGCGGGGCATCGCCGATCCAGCTCACCGCGGCGAGCACGGCCGCGCCGCCCGACAGCGCCCCGAGCAGCGTGCAGACCGCGCTGTTGCGGCGCACCGCGAACGCCAGCGCGTACGCGGCCAGCGCGGCGAAGAACCACGTGCCGTTGCCGGCCGACGACAGGGCGCCGTCGGCGCCGAGCACGCGGCCCAGCTCGGCGAGCACGACCATCAGCAGGGCGAAGCTCGAGACGTACAGCACCGACTGGTAGGCGCGCGGCTCGTCGCGCTCCATCGGCGCCAGCACCGCCATGGCGGTCACGAACGCCCAGGCCACCGCTGCGTAGGCGAGATGCGCGCCGGCTCCCCACGCGTCGTCGAACCGCACCGCGACGACGTAGACGAGCGTCGCGAGCACCACCACGCCGGCCGCGACGACGTCTCCGCGAAACGGCTTCGGGCGCAGCAGGTCCGCGGCGGAGGGCGCCATGCCGCGCACTTCGGTGCGCGGCACGGCACTCCTCTGCGCAGGGCTAGTCCGCCGCGGGTTTCGCCCCCTGGGCGAACACCCGCAAGGGAACCTGGCCCCCTGGGCCAGCGTTCCCCTAGGAGACTGTGTCGCTATCGCGACTGGGGACCCACCTCCGGCGGCGACGGCTGGCCATCGTGGGCCTCGGCCTCGCAGGCCGCCTACGGCACCCCTAAGGCCGAACGAACGTGTCGGGGTCCGGGCCGATGCGGCCGCCGCCGTCCAGCGCGTCGATCGCCGCCATCTCGTCGGCGCTCAGATGGAAGTCGAAGACGTCGAAGTTCTGCTCGATGCGCTCCTGCGTCACCGACTTCGGGAACACGACGTTGCCGAGCTGCAGGTGCCAGCGGATCACGACCTGCCCGGCGCTCTTGCCGTGCGCCTCGGCGATGGCCGTGATCGCGGGCTCGTCGAGCACCCTGCCCTGGGCGAGCGGGCTCCACGCCTCGGTCACGATGCCGAGGTCGGCGTGGTCGCGGCGCAGTCCGGCCTGCTGGAAGTAGGGGTGCAGCTCGATCTGGTTGACCGCGGGCGTGACGCCGGTCTCGGCGATGATCCGGTCCAGGTGCGCGGGCTGGAAGTTCGACACGCCGATCGAGCGCGTGAGGCCCTCCTGCTGGAGCTCGACGAACGCCTTCCACGTGTCCACGTACTTGTCGGTGCTCGGCACCGGCCAGTGGATCAGGTAGAGGTCGACGTGGTCGGTCTCGAGGCGGTCGAGGCTCGCGCGCAGCGCGCGCTTGGCCTGGTCGAAGCCATGGTCGTCGTTGAAGCACTTGGTCGTGATGTACACGTCGTCGCGCTGCAGCCCGGCGGCGTGCACCGCCTGGCCGACCCCGGCCTCGTTGCGGTAGGCCGAGGCGGTGTCGATGTGCCGGTAGCCGGCCAGCAGGGCGCGCGTCGTGACGTCGGCGGTGTCCCGGGGCGGAACCTGGAAGACGCCGAAGCCGAGCTGGGGGATCTGCTCGCCGTCGCTGAGCGTGACGGTGGGAACGGTGGTGGGCGGCGGGGTCATCCCCCTTCCGTGCCCGACCGCGCGCT
The DNA here is from genome assembly GCF_035318805.1 of Baekduia sp. Lineage (GTDB taxonomy): Bacteria > Actinomycetota > Thermoleophilia > Solirubrobacterales > Solirubrobacteraceae > Baekduia. Next base: position 35,397 of record NZ_DATHDY010000053.1, on the reverse strand, counting down.
GGCCAAACGCGGGCCGGGCAGCCGCCGGTGCCCCGGGGGGCGCTACCGCGCCAGGCCCGGGTTCTCGACCGGCTCGTCGCCCGAGTAGTCGTAGAACCCGATGCCGGCCTTGCGGCCGTACCAGCCGGCCGACAGCATCTTGCGCAGGATCGGCGGCTGGGCGAAGCGGCGCTCGCGGAACTCGTCGAAGAGCACGTCGCAGATCGCGCCGGTGGTGTCGTTGCCGACGAGGTCGGCGAGCGTCAGCGGGCCCATCGGGTGGCCCGCGCCGGCCTTCATCGCCGTGTCGATCTCCGAGATCGAGCCGACGCCCTCCTCGTAGGCGCGCATCGCGTCCAGCATGTATGGGACGAGCAGGCGGTTGACGATGAACCCGGCCTTGTCCTTGGTCGGGATCGCGATCTTGCCCTGCAGCGACTCGGCGAACCCGAGCACCGCGGCGAACGTCTCGTCCGTCGTCGTGACCCCGCGGACGACCTCGACGAGCTTCATCACCTGCGCCGGGTTGAAGAAGTGCAGGCCGGCGAAGCGCGTCGGGCGGGTGGTCGAGGCGGCCTGGTCGATGACGGCCAGCGACGACGTGTTGGTCGCGAAGATCGCCTCGTCCTTGACGATGCCGTCGAGCTCCTTCCACATCTCGAGCTTGAGGCCGAGGTTCTCGGTGATCGCCTCGATGACGAGGTCGGCGCCGGCGAGGTCCGCGTAGTCGGTGGTGCCGTGCAGGCGCCCGCGGATCGCGTCGGCGTCCTCCTGCGTGCTCTTGCCCTTCTCGACGGCGCGGGCCAGCTGCTTGTCGATCTTGCCCAGGCCCTTCTGCAGGGTCGCGTCGTCGACTTCGCGCACCACGACGTCGTAGCCGGCGGTCGCGACGACCTGCGCGATCCCGTGACCCATGAGCCCGCACCCGACGATTCCAACCTTCTTGATCTCGGCCATGGCGGGGGACCCTAACCGGCCGGGCGCCCGGATGAACCGCCGCGTACAGTGCCGTCATGTCCATCGTGCTCACCGAGGACCGCGGCGCGGTGCGCCACGTCGTCCTCAATCGCCCCGAGAAGCGCAACGCCTTCAACGACGAGCTGGTGGTCGGCCTGCGGACCGTGCTGGAGGCCGCCGCCGACGACGACGCGATCCACTGCGTCGTGCTCCGCGGCGCGGGGCCGATGTTCTCATCGGGCATGGACGTCAACTTCCTCGGCGCGCTCGCCCTCGACCCCGGCCGGCTGCGCACGTCGCGCCGCCCGATCATCGACACGTGGAACCTCCTGGAGGAGATGCCCAAGCCGACGATCGCCCAGATCCACGGCGGGTGCATCGGCGGGGCGATGGAGCTCGCGCTCGCCTGCGACCTGCGCGTGATGGCCGCCGACGCGGTCATCGGCCTGGTCGAGACGCGCGTCGGCCTGGTGCCCGACGTCGGCGGGTCGTCGCGGCTGCCGTCGGTCGTCGGCCTCGGCCGGGCCAAGGAGATGATCCTCGCCTCCAAGATCGTCGACGGCATCGAGGCGGAGCGCATCGGCCTGGTCAACCGAGTCGCCCCGGCCGACGAGCTGGACGACACGACCACGCAGCTCGTCAGCGAGCTGCTGGCCTGCGCGCCGCGCGCGGTCGCCCTCGCCAAGCGCCTGCTCGACACGGTGGCCAAGCCGACGCTGTCGGCGTCGCTGGAGCTCGAGGTCCAGGCGCAGGAGCTCTGCGCCCGCTCCGACGACTTCGCCGAAGGCACCCGCGCCTTCGCCGAGAAGCGCCAGCCGGAGTTCACGGGGAAGTAGGAGGGCGGGCCGCGTCCGTACGGCGCGCTCGCCGTCGAGCACCGCGACGTCCGTGGATCTCGGTCGCGACCGGCCGCACGTTATCGTCCGCGCCGCATGGACTCCGACTCCCGTTCCCCGGTGGTCGTCCTGGCCGGCGGCACCGGTGGCGCGAAGCTCGCGCGCGGGATGCTCGACGTGGCCGGCGACGATCTCGTCGTCATCGCCAACACCGGCGACGACGTCGAGCTCTACGGCGCCTACGTGGCGCCCGATCCCGACCTCGTCACGTTCTGGCTGGCCGATCGCATCGACGAGCGCGGCTGGGGCCTGCGCGACGACACGTTCCACGTCATGGACGGCCTGCGCGAGCTGGGCGTCGAGGTGTGGTTCAACCTCGGCGACCGCGACCTGGCCTACGGCGTGCGCCGGGCTGAGCTGCTGGCCGGCGGCGCGCGGCTGACCGAGGCGATCGCCGAGCTCACGCGGGCCCTCGGCGTCACCGCCCGCGTCGTCCCGATGGCCGACGCGCGGGTCCGCACGAGCGTCCGCAGCGGCGACCGCTGGGTGCCGTTCCAGGAGTTCATGGTGCGCGAGCGCGCCGCCATCCCGATCGACGGCGTGCGCTTCGACGGCGCCGACACGGCCGGCCCGCCACCCGAGGCGCTCGAGGCCCTGGCCGCGGCGCGGGTCATCGTCGTGGGACCCTCCAACCCGGTGATCTCGATCCGCCCGATCCTGTCGGTCCGCGGCATGGCCGACGCCCTGCGCGCCGCGGCCGCGCCCGTCGTCGCGATCTCGCCCGTCGTCGGCGGCCAGGTCGTCAAGGGCCCGACCAAGCCGTTCCTGGACTGGGCGGGCGTCGAGGCCAGCGCCGCGGGGGTCGCCGGGTACTACGGCGACGTGCTCGACGGCTTCGTCGCCGACGAGCCGATCGACGGCGTCGACCTCCCGCTGCTGCAGACCGACACGCTGATGGCCGACACCGCCGGGCGCGCCCGCGTCGCCGGCGAGGTCCTGCGCTTCGCCGAGGGCCTGCGCTGATGCGCGCACCTCGCGAGCGCACCGCGGCGGTCCTCCCCGTCAAGCGCTTCTCCGCCGCCAAGAAGCGGCTCGACGGCGACATCTCCGACGGCACGCGCCGCGCGCTCGCCGAGGCGATGGTCACCGACGTGCTGATCGCGCTGCGCCGCTCCAAGCTCGTCGACGAGGTGCTCGTCGTCTCCGGGGAGCACACCGCCGTTGCGCTGGCCGCGGGCTACGACGCGGCCGCGGTCGTCGACGACCCCGACGACGCCGGCCACAGCTCGGCCGCCGTGCGGGGCGTGCAGGCGGCGCTGGAGCGCGGCGCGACCCGCGTCCTGCTCGTCCCCGGCGACTGTCCGGCGCTCGATCCGGTCGAGGTCGACGCGCTGCTCGAGCGCGCCGAGAGCGGGCCCGACGTCCTGGTCGTCCCCGACCGCCATGGCAGCGGCACCAACGCGCTCGTGCTGACGCCGCCGGACGTCATCCGCCCGGCCTTCGGGCCCGGCAGCCGCGAGCGCCACCAGCAGCTGGCCGCCGAGGCGGGCGCGGCGTGCGACGTCGTCGAGGTCCACACGCTCGGCCTGGACGTCGACACGCTCGACGACCTCGAGGCGCTGCGCGGCGCCCTGGACGACTTCCGCGGCGGCGCGTCGCACACCCGTGGCCTGCTGGCGCGGGTCGGGCGCGTGGGCGGGCGATGATCGCGGCCCGGGCGTTGCCCGGGATCGGCGAGGTGCGGCGCGGCGACGACCTCGCGGCACTGCTGGCGGCCACCCGCGGAGACGGCGGGTTCGCCCCCGGCGACGTGCTGGTGATCGCCCACAAGATCGTGTCCAAGGCCGAGGGGCGCGTGGTGGCGCTGGCCGACGTGCAGCCGTCGGCCCGCGCCGTCGAGCTGGCCGCCGCGCTGGGCAAGGACGACCCCCGGCCCGTCGAGGTCGTGCTCCGCGAGACCGCCGAGGTCGTTCGCGCCGCGCACGGCGTGATGATCTGCCGTACCCACCACGGGTTCGTGTGCGCCAACGCCGGCGTCGACGCGTCCAACGCCGCGGCTCGCGACGAGCTGATCCTGCTGCCCGTCGACCCCGACGCGTCGGCCCGCGCGCTGCGCGCCGCGCTGGGTCGGGCAGGGGCCGGGTCACCGGCGATCGTGATCGCCGACTCGTTCGGCCGCGCCTGGCGCCACGGCCAGTGCGACGTCGCCGTCGGGATCGCCGGCCTGGCGCCGCTGGAGGACTGGCGCGGGCGCACCGACGCGCACGGCCGTGAGCTCAGGGCGACCTGGATCGCGGTCGCCGACCAGGCCGCCGCGGCCGCCGACCTCGCCCGCGGCGGCAAGGACGCCGGCGAGCCCGCGGTGCTCGTGACGGGCCTGGACCGCCACGTGCTGCCCGCCGGCGACGACGGACCCGGTGCGGCGGCGCTCGTGCGCAGCCGCGAAGAAGACCTCTTCGCTTAACGGACGTTGCGCATAGCCCGCCGGGCTGCAAGGCTCCCCGGCGTGCTGCGCCTGATCGCCGCCGAGCTGGCCCACCGCCGCGGGCGCGCACTGGCGCTGTTGGCGGGGATCGCGGTGGCGACCGCCTCGTTCACCGTCCTGACCGGCGCGTCGGAGAGCTCGCGCCTGGAGGTCCGCGGCAACGTCGCCCAGCACTTCCGCACGGCCTACGACGTGCTGGTGCGGCCGCAGGGGTCGATGTCGGCGCTGGAGCGCAAGGAGGGCCTGGTCCAGCAGAACTTCCTCGCCGGCTCGTTCGGCGGGATCACCATGGACCAGCTGAAGGTCGTGCGGCACGCGCCCGGCGTCGAGGTCGCGGCGCCTCTGGCCGTCTACGGCTGGATGCTGCCGACGGCCGAGATCCCGATCCGCCTCGGCGACCGGCTCGGCCCCGGCAAGCGCACGCTGTTCCGGGTCCGCACGCGGTGGACGGCCGACGGCGGCGCGATCCGGCTGCGCGACGCCGACTCGTTCGTCTACGTCACGCGCAACCCGATCCAGGCGGCGCCGCCCCACACCGTCGGCACGCCGACGCGTACGCGCGCGATGGAGCAGTTCACGGCGTCCGCCCTCGGGCCGATCTGCCCGACGCGCAGCCACGCGGCGTCCGCCTTCTCCCCCGCGGCGCGGCGCTGGATGTGGTGCTGGTCGACGAACGGCGACCTCGGGAACGGCGAGTTCCCGCCGGAGCGCCGTCGGACCGATGACATCGGCGCCCTGATCCAGTACCCGTTCCCGCTGCTCGTCGCCGGGATCGACCCCAAGGCCGAGGCGGCGCTGTCGGGCGCGGACCGCGCGGTCGTGTCCGGCCGCTACTTCCGCGGCGACGAGGACGCGCGGCGGCTGGGTCGCGGGTCGACCAAGACGTTCGTCGCGCCGCTGCTCGCGGCGTCGAGCACGCCGACCAGCCTGCGCGCCGACTACACGGTGGAGCAACTGCCGCGCGCGGCGGCCGACGCGCTGGCCCGCGCCAAGGGCGACCGGCCGCGCGCGGACCGTGTGCTGGCCCAGGCCGGTGGCACGCCCGTCGTCCGCCGGACGCTCACCGCGGCCGACGCCTACTCCACCCTGCTGCGCCAGATGCGCGAGAACACGTTCGTCAACGCGCTCTGGACCACCGGCCCGCCCCGCTACGCCACGGTGGGGCCCGGGCACGTCCGGGCCCTGCCGGTCAAGACCGACCGCTTCGCGTGGGGCGCCGCCTACAGCGCCATCGGCACGGGCACGGGCTTCATCCAGGCGCCGATCCTCGGCCGCGACACCGGCTTCCGCGCGTTCACCGAGCACATCCAGAGCCCCGCGACCCCGCCGCCGTTCATCACCTCCACCAAGGTGATCGGGACGTTCGACCCCAACAAGCTCGTGGGAGCGCTGAACCCGGACGTCGCACCGCTCAACCCGTTCCACCCGCCCGCGGCCAAGGCCGCCGACTCCGCCGCTGCGCCGTGGCTCGGCTCGGCCGCCCGGCGGTGACGCTCCGCGAGGGCTGGATCAAGAAGGGCGTCGCCACCGCGATCCTGACCGCGGTCGACCGCAAGTCCTTCGTCCTGTTCCTGTTGGTGTTGCTGGTGTGCGCGCTGTTCTGCGTCAACGCGACGTCCGCCGCGGTGCGCACGCGGTGCAGCGAGCTCGGCGTCCTGGCCTGCGTCGGCTGGCCGCGGCGCACCCTGTTCACCTACCTGTTGATCGAGGTCGGGACGGTCGGCGCGCTCGCCGGCCTGGCCGGCACGGCGGTCGCGGTGCCCGCCGGCGCGCTGCTGGACCTCCCGGTCTCCGGCGCCCGGGCCGCGCTCGCGGTGCCGGCGGCGACGCTCCTCGCGCTGGTCGCGGGCGCTGTCCCCGCGGCCCGTGCCGCGCGCAGCGACCCGCTGGAGGCGGTCCGGCCGGCGGTGCGCTCGAGCCGCTCGGCGCATGCGGTGCGCTCGATCCGCGGGCTCGCGGCGATCAACCTCCTGCGCGTGCCGGGCCGCACGGCGCTGGGGATCCTCAGCCTCGGCGTCGGCGTGTTCGCCCTGACGCTGCTGCTCGCGGTCGCCATCGCCTTCCGCGGCGCGGTCGTCGGCACGGTGCTCGGCGACGCCGTCGCCGTCCAGGTGCGCACCGCCGACTACGTCGCCGTCGGGGCCACCCTGGTGCTCGGCTGCCTCGCCGTCGCCGACGTGCTGTACCTGAACCTCCGCGACCGCTCCGCCGAGATCGCGACGCTGCGCGCCACCGGATGGCCGGAGCGCCACCTGACGCGCCTGATCGCGCTGGAGGGCGCCGGGCTGGGCCTCGCCGGCGGCGTCGGCGGGGCGGCGCTCGGCCTCGGCGCCGGCGTGTGGTTCATCGGCGAGCTCACGACCGCCATGCCGCTGATCGCCGTCGGCGCCGCCGCGCTCGGCGTCCTGATCGCCACGCTCGCCTCGATCGCGCCGGCCGCCGGCCTGCGCCGCCTGCCCACCGCCACCCTGCTCGCCGAGGAATGACCTCCACACCCGACCTCACCACCACCGGATCCACCGTGCTGCTCGACGGCGTGGTCAAGCGATACGTCCTCGACGAGGGGACCGAGCTGGTCGCCGCCGACGGCGTCTCGCTCGCCGTCGAGGCCGGCGGACTCGTGGCCCTCACCGGCCCCTCAGGCTCGGGCAAGTCCACGCTGCTGCACCTCGTCGGCGGCGTGGACGGCGCCGATGCGGGCACGATCACCGTCGACGACCGCAAGGTGACCGCGCTGCGCGGCGACGCGCTGGCCGCCCACCGCCGCCACGTCGGGTTCGTGTTCCAGCGCTTCAACCTCCTCGGCGCGCTGACCGCGCGCGACAACGTGCTCGCGCCGGTGGTGCCGTTCAAGGTCCCGTTCGACAAGGCCGCGCGCGCCGGCGAGCTGCTGGCGGCCGTCGGCCTCGCCGGCCGCGAAGGCTCGCTGCCGTCGCGCATGTCGGGCGGCCAGCAGCAGCGCGTCGCGATCGCCCGCGCGCTGATCTGGAGCCCCGGGCTGCTGCTCGCCGACGAGCCGACGGGCAACCTCGACAGTCGCACCGGCGCCGACATCCTCGACCTGCTCCTCGCCCTGCGGTCCGAGCGCGGGACGACGATCCTGCTCGCCACCCACGACCCCGTCGTCGCGGCCCGCTGCGACCGCCTCGTGCGCCTCCAGGACGGGCGCATCACCGACGACGTCGACCTCCGGCCCGGCGACGTGGACGTCGCCGCCCTGCTGGCCGGCGGCGGGTCCTAGCCCAGGAGCGTGGGTCCCTGACCCGCCGCGGGTTTCGCCCCCTGGGCGAACACCCGCAAGGGAACCTGGCCCTCTGGGCCAGTGTTCCCCTACTAGCCGAGCGACTCGACCTTGAACTCCCGCGTCCCGCGCGGCGTCGAGACCGCGACGGTGTCGCCCGGCGCGGTGCCGATCAGCGCCTTGGCGACCGGCGACTCCGCCGAGAGGCGGCCCTTCTTGAGATCGGCCTCGGTGGCGCCCACGATCGTGTAGGTCGTGGTCTGGCCGGACGAGACGTCGGTCACGTTGACCGTCGCGCCGAACGTCACGACCGTCGCGTCGGCGTCGGACTCGACGACCGTCGCGTTGCGCAGGCGCTCGGTGAGGCGGGCGATCTTGGTCTCCAGGTGCGCCTGGTCCTCCTTGGCGGCGTGGTACTCCGCGTTCTCGGAGAGGTCGCCCAGCTCACGGGCGACCAGGATCCGCTGCGCGATCTGGCGCCGGCCTTCTCCTTCGAGCGCTTCGAGCTCGCTCTTGAGCTGTGCCAATCCTTCGCGGGTGATCGCTTCGGCCATTCCTCAAACCTAGCGGGCCGTGCCTCAGCGAAGGGCTGCGACCCGCACGTCCGCCGCCAGGGCCTCGAGCTCGGCGAGCGCCCGGTCGGTCGTGGACTCGGCGGCGATCGCCCTCGCCACCCGGCGCGCGCCCTCCGCGTAGCCGGGCGTGCCGAGCACGTCGGCGACCGCGGCCCGGATCGCGGCGACCTTCGCCGCGGGCTTCAGCGCCACCCCGGCGCCCGCAGCCACGGCCCGCGCCGCGTTGTCGGGCTGGTCGCGACCCATCGGAAGGGCCACGATCGGCACGCCGGCCGCCAGCGCCTTGATGATCGTGCCGTGCCCGGCGTGGGTGACGACGGCCGACGCATGCCGCAGCACCTCGGCGTGCGGGGCCGCCGCGACCACGGTCACGTTGTCCGGGACCGTGCCGAGCGCGTCGGGCTCCAGCGCCGGACCGAGCGTCACCAGCGCCCGCACGGGCAGCTCGCCGAGCGCGGCGGCGGTGCGGCGCAGGACGTCGCGCTGCTCCATGTAGGTCGAGCTCATCCCGACGAGCACGAGCGGCTTGTCGCCGGGCGGCGGCGTCCAGCGGCCCGCCCACGCCGGATCGTCCAGGCGCGGGCCGACGTAGCGGACGTTGGCCGGCAGGCGTGGCACGGGGAAGTCGAACGTCTCGCTGGTCAGCACGAGGAAGCGCTCGGCGGCATGGAGCTGGTCGAGCGGATGCGCGACCGGCGCGAGGCCGAGCTCGCTGCGTGCGGCGTTGAGCGGCGGACCGCCACTGCCCCAGAGGCGCAGCGCCAGCTTGTCCATGGCCTTCAGGCGCACCCGCTCCAAGAGGTTGCGCGGAGGCGCCCAGCCCGAGCCGTAGGGCGCGGCGCCGGTGCCGGGGACGACGTAGCTGCAGGTCAACAGCAGCGCCTGTGGGACGGCGGCCGCCTCGGCCGCCGCCTGCGCGCCGAACATGAGCGTGGGGTTGACCACCACGTCGGGACGGTCGCGACGGATCTGCGCCAGCGTGTCGCGGGCGTAGCGCGCCGACGGCCCGAAGGCGATCCCGTCGCGGAAGCGCTGGAACGCGCCGAGGGGCGTCTTGGCCTCCCAGTCGCGCGCCAGGTCCTGGTCGGGCGAGTAGGAGGACTTGTTGGGCGCGGTCTCCCACGGGACCCATATGGCGCCCGCCGCCTCGACGTCGGGACCCAGCACGTCGTCGGCGAGGACCGTGACCGCGTGGCCCGCCTCGGCGACGGCACGGACGACGGAGAGGATCGGCGGCGTCTCGCCGCCGCCCTCCCAGAGCGTGAACAGGAACTTGGCCATGGTGGTGGTCCTCGGCTTCTCGGGGTCGGCGGGCATGGACTAGGCCTCGTGAGCCAGCGCGGCGACCATCGCCCGCATGGCGTCGATCGTCTTGGCGCGCGACAGGCCCATGTCGCGGCGCAGCAGCTTCCAGGTGTAGATGTCGGTGGCGACGACGTGGGTGGCGATCGCCTGCTCGCGTGCGGGCCCGTGGGCGGCCGGCAACTGGTCGGCGAAGGCCTCCTGCACCCACGCGCGGTGCCCGGCGCGGCCGCGGGCGAGGAAGGGCGCCAGCGCCGGCACCCGCTCCTCCAGGGCGATCAGGCGGATCGTCGCGTCGCCGCCGGCCTCGTAGTCGCCGACGACGCCGCCGACCGGATCGCCGGCGAGCTCGCGCCGGAACCGCTCGGGGCCCAGCCGGTCGGCGGCGGCCTCCAGCAGGCCCTCCTTCGAGCCGAAGCGGTTGATCACCGTCTGCTGCGAGACGCCCGCCTCCTTGGCCACGCCGGCGAGCGTGACCTCGTCGTAGAAGCGCTGCAGGAACTGCTCGGTGGCGACGTCCAGGATGCGCTCACCCGTCGCCGCGACGGCCTGCGCACGGGCGGTCTGGCGGTAGGGCCGGCGCTCCGTTTTCATTTGAGCCATGCTAAAGCGAATATGTCAGCGCGGTCAAGTACGGCCAGCACTACCTTTGAGCGCCATGGGTCGTTCCCGCCGCCGTACGCGCATCGCCGCCGCCTCCACCCCGACGTCGCCCGCCGCCAAGGCGCAGCGCGCCGCCGCCCTGGCCCGCATCCAGAGCACGCCGCCGCCGGCGCCGCCGACGCCCGCCGAGCTGCGCAAGACGCTCGGCGCGTACCTCGCCGGGGCGATCCTGCTGGCCGTGCTCGTGCTCGTCGGCACGCTGACGCTGGCGGGCACGCTCGCGCCGTTCCTCGTCCTGGCCGTCGACGCGGTCGGGGCCTACGCGCTGCACCACTGGGCGCAGAGCCGGCTGGCCGGGATGGCGCTGACCGACGAGGACCGTCTGCTGCAGACACTGGCCGGCGGCCTTCTGGTCCTCGTGCTCGCGTTCGCGGCGATCGCCGCCGCGGTCCTGACGGTCGCCTAACTTTCGGAAGCGGTTCTACGCCGCCGCGGTGCGCTGCCGGCCCACCGGGTACTCGCGCAGCCGCGCGTAGAGCGTCGAGCGCTCCGCGGCGGGGCGGCCCGCGGCGTGGGCGGCGGCGATGAGCTCCGGCGGGTCGAGCTTGACGCCGTGGTAGGAGCCGGCGAGGCGGCTGATCGATTCCTCCATCAGCGTGCCGCCGAGGTCGTTGACGCCCCAGCGCAGGGCCTCGGTCGCCGCGTCGAGGCCCATCTTGACCCACGAGGCCTGGACGTTGGGGATCGTGCGCCCGAGCGCGAGGCGGAAGACCGCGGTGTGCTTGAGGTTCTCCTCGCGAGTGATCTCCTCGACGCCGTGCGTGCGCCCGAGCAGCGTCATGAACGGGATGAAGCTCAGCGGCACGAACTCGGTGATCCCGCCGGTGCGCTCCTGCAGCTCGCGCACGACCGTCATGTGCTGCGCGAGCTCCCACGGCTCCTCGATGTGGCCGAACATGACCGTGCTCGTGGAGCGCAGGCCGGCGCGGTGGCTGGCCTCGATGATCTCCACCCAGCGCGCGACCGGCAGCTTGTTGGGGCTGATGCGCTCGCGCACCCCGTCGTGCAGCACCTCGGCGGCGGTGCCCGGCGTCGAGCCCAGCCCCGCGTCGCGCAGCCGCGCGAAGACCTCGGACGGCGCCAGGCCCGAGATGTCGCACATGTGCGCGATCTCCATCGGCGAGTAGGCATGCAGGTGCAGATCGGTCCCGACCCGCGCGCCCTCGTCCTTGGCCACGCGCAGCCAGTGCAGGTAGTCGTCGAGCTTCCAGTCGGGGTGGATCCCCGACTGCATGCACAACTCGGTCGCGCCGTAGTCGACGGCCTCGCGGACGCGGGCGCGGAACTCGTCCTCGGGGTGCTCGTAGGCGTCGGGCGAGCGCTTGCCCTGCCCGAAGCCGCAGAACGCGCAGCCCACGATGCAGACGTTCGAGACGTTGATGTTGCGGTTGACCACGAACGTCACCGTGTCGCCCGCCAGCTCGGCGCGCAGCTCGTCGGCCGCGGCGCGCATGCCCTCGATCGCCCCCGTGTCGGTGGACGCGAACATCGCCGTCAGCTCCTCGATCGACAGCGGGTGGCCGTCGCGCGCCTTCTCGGTCGCCGGGCCCACGAGCCCGGACTGGATGGCGAACGGCGCGTCCTGGCGCCCCGAGCCGCCGCGCGGGATGAACGACCAGTACTTGACCTTGACCACGTCGAGGACGTGCTGCTCGACCCACTCCGGGTCGAGGTACTGGCCGTAGACGCACAAGCGCTCGGTCAGCGCCACGCCGTCCTCGGCCAGGCGCTTGCGCACCTGATGCGGCGACGGGAACGGGTGCTCGGGCGAGATGTGATCCCCGTTGGCGCTCAGCCCCCCGAGATCGGTCGCGCCCGCGGCGACGAGCTCGGGCCAGTGCTCGCTGAGGTTCGGCGGCACCTGGATCCCGACGCCCGGCAGCAGCTCGCGCGCCACGCCGATCAGCTCGATCAGATCCTCCAGCGAGACGGGCGACGCCCAGTCCGGCAGGGGTGGGTGGGCCGGATTCATCACGTCGCGCAGCCCCGTGCGCCAGAACCGCTCGGCCGCATCGGTCGCGATGTCAGCCGGCTCTTCGCCGTAGTACTTCCGGTGCGGAACGAAGTTCTGCAGGATCACCTCCTGCAGATGCCCGTGCTCGGCGTGAACCGCGGCCAGCGCCTTCAGCGCCGCGACCCGGTCCTCCTTGGACTCGCCGATCCCGACCAGAATCCCCGACGTGAACGGGATCCTCAGCTCCCCCGCCCAACGGATCGTCTGCAACCGCAGCTCCGGATCCTTGGTCGGCGACCCCTGATGCGCGACGAGGTCGTCGCGCATCGACTCGAGCATCAACCCCTGCGACGCCGTCACCTCCCGCAGCCGCCCCAGCTCCTCCCGCGTCACCGCACCGAGGTTGGTGTGCGGCAGCAGCCCACGCTCCAGCGCACGCTCGCAACACCACACGACGTAGGCGACGAAGTCCTCGAAGCCCAGCTCGGCCAGGCGGGCCTTGACGCCCGGGTGGTGGGCCGGGTCGTCCCCCGTGAGGACCAGCAGCTCCTTGACGGAGCGCTTGGCGGCGCGATCGAGCAGCTCCAGGACCTCGTCCGGCGTATGCAGGTGAGGCTGGTGCGTCTGGAAGGCGCAGTACTTGCAATGCGAGACGCAGGTCCGCGAGAGCGAAAGCGTCAGGTTGCGCGAGAAGGTCACACGGCGGCGCACCTCCCTGATCCTACGCGTCGGCCATCCGTATCCTCCCGCGCCGATGTCGCGCCGTCTTCTCACCGCCCTGTTCCTCGTGCTGTCCGTCGCCCTCGCGGCGGGCTGCGCCGGCGCCTCCGGAGGCAGCGAGAGCCGCCCCGAGCAGGACGCCCGCCTGCTGCTGGACTTCGCGCCCAACGCCGTCCATGCGGGCATCTACCTCGCCAAGCAGCGCGGCTACGACGACTCCGAGGGCGTCCACCTGCAGATCGACACGCCGGGATCGTCGACCGACGGGATCAAGGCGCTGCTGAGCGGGCAGGTCGACGTCGCGATCGTCGACATCCACGACCTGGCCATCGCCCGCGCCAAGGGGCGCGACGTGGTCGGCGTGATGGCGCTGGTGCAGACGCCGCTGGCCGCGGTGCTCGCCCAGCCCGGCGTCAAGCGCCCGCGCGACCTGGAGGGCAAGAAGGCCGGCGTCACCGGCCTGCCGAGCGACGACGCCGTCCTGGACTCCGTCGTCGCCGGCGACGGCGGCGATCCCTCCAAGGTCCGCAAGGTCACGATCGGGTTCAACGCCGTGCAGTCGCTGCTGGCCGGCAAGGTGGACGGCGCGACGGCGTTCTGGAACGCCGAGGGCGTGGCGCTGCAGGCGAAGCGCCCCGGCATGCACGAGTTCCGCGTCGACCAGTTCGGCGCGCCGTCCTACCCGGAGCTGGTCCTGGCGACCTCCCGCGAGACGCTGGACACCAACGGCCCCGTCGTCCGCGCGACCGTCCGCGCGCTGCGCCGCGGCTACGAGGCGACGATCAACGACCCGGAGTCCGCCGTCTCCGCGCTCACCGACGCCGAGCCGTCCCTCAAGCGCGCCCTCACCGCCTCCGAGCTCGACGCGGTCTCGCCCTCCTTCACCGCCGGCGCCGCCTACTTCGGCGAGCTGAACCCCAAGCGCCTCGCCGCCTGGGCCACGTGGGAGCAGCGCTTCGGGATCGTCGCCCAGAAGCCCGACGTCTCCGCGGCCTTCAGCCCCGAGACGGCCAGCACCGAGCGCGACTCGGACCCGAACGCGTAGGCGTCAGAGACCGAGGACGATCTCGAGCGCTTCGTCGATGGCGCGCAGCTCGGACGCGTCGAGCCGGCCGACACGGTCGGCGAGGCGCTCGAGGTCGACCGTGCGCAGTTGCTCGACCAGGACGCGCGTGCGGCCGCCCGCCACGTCGACCTCCGGCCGGAAGGTCGCGGGCGCCGCGCTCCGCGACGTGGGGGCGACGATCACCGTGGAGAGCCCGATCAGCTCGTCAGCCTGCACGATCACGGCGTAGCGGGGACCCCGCTGCTCGTGACCGCGGCCAACGGGGAGCCGGACGCGGAACACCTCGCCGCGGGTCACTCGGGCCAGTCGGCTTCGGCGGCGTCCATGTCCTCCATGACGGCGCGCCGCTGCGCCACGTCGGCCGGATCCGCCGCCAGCCGGCGGACCTCGTCCGCGAGGGCCGAGCGCCTCAGGCGGCGATCACCGGCCTCGACGAGCGCGATGCGCACCGCCTCGGACTCGTTGCGCCCCTCGCGCATCAGCGTCGCGAGGGCCTGCTCGGAAGGATCATCGAGACGCGCACGAACCGTACGAGAAGCCATGCCGTCTACCGTAGCACAGTTTGTGCTACGTCACTCGGACGCCAGCTTCGTCACCAGCTCGCCGCCCTCCCGCATGAAGCGCGAGCGTGGGACGACGAGGTCGAAGCCCGCCTCGAGGGCGCGCTCGCGCACCGCGGGCTCGACGTGGGCGAACACGCCCAGCGTCTTCACACCCAGGCCGGTGACCCCGGCCGGGATGGTGCCGGTCGTGAGGTCGACGAGCACGACGTCGGTGGTCGTCGCGAGGTCGTCGGGAGCCGACGGCGCGAGGCGCACGTCGTGCCCGGCGGCGGACAGCAGCTCGACGGCCTTGGACCCGAACAGCAGGTCGCCGATGAGCGCCGTCACGCGCGCCACTACTGCGAGCGGATCTTCTTGAACTCCTGGCGGACCGACTCGGGCCGGCCCCACATCTGGACGACCTCGACGCGGCCGCTACGGACCTCGCGGATCTGCAGCTCGCCCTCCATGCCGGCGTCGTCGAGCAGCTTCAGCGCGCCGTGGACGGCGGGGGCGGCTGCGGCGTGCCCGAAGCGATGGGCGACGAGGATGTTCCAGTGCCAGTCGTGCTTGGAGTACGGCTGGGCGTTGACCGTGGAGAGGTAGACGCACGCGTTGACGTAGCGCGTCTCGTCGTGGATGCGCACATCCAGCTCGAGATCGGTCCAGTCGTCGGGCAGCGAGTCGAGGACTTCCTGGAAGGTTTCGGCGAGGGCCATCACCCCCAAATATACGGCCCGATCGCCGATGCCAACTTAGCTGGAAGGTCTTTCACAATGACTTGAGGCGGCGCCGGCAGAGAATTGAACGGGCGAGCCTCAGGAACGCCATGTCGATCTCGGCGCTCGACACCAGCGGCGTGACGCATGCTCATATGGGTATATTATTCGCCCGTGTCACGAGCAGCGACGACAACAGATGCGTTCAACGCGGTGGCCGAGCCCCGGCGGCGACAGATCCTGGACGTCCTCGCCGGCGGCGAGCGCCCCGTGAACGACCTGGTGCGTGTGCTCGGGCTGGCGCAACCACAGGTGTCCAAGCACCTGCGCGTGCTCAGAGAAGTCGGAGTCGTGAACGTGCGGGAGGAAGGACGGCAGCGGATGTACCGGCTCAACGGCCACGCGCTCAAGCCCATCCACGACTGGGTGAGCAACTACGAGCGCACATGGTCGGAGCGGTTCGACGGGATGGACGACGTCTTGGAAGACCTCAAGCAGAAGGAGGAAGGACATGGCAGCGACGAGTAGCGGCACGGCGAAGGTGACGCTCCCCACCGATGAGCAGATCCTCATCACGCGGGAGTTCGACGCACCCAAGCACCTGGTGTACAAGGCGTACACCACGCCCGAGCTGGTCAAGCGCTGGTGGAGCGGCCACCGCGGGGAGACGACGATCACCGAGATCGACCTGCGGGTCGGCGGCACGTGGCGATACGCGATGGTGGCGGAAGACGGATCCGAGGTCGCCTTCCACGGCGAGTACCGCGAGCTCGTCCCAAACGAGCGGATCGTCATGACCGAGGTCTTCGAGGGCGCGCCCGAAACGCCGGACGCGGAAGCCCCACTGAACATCGTGACGTTCACCGAGGTGGACGGGCGCACGACCCTCACGCTCCTCGTGCAGTGCGCGAGCAAGGAGGTCCGCGACATGATCATCAACTCCGGCATGGAGGCCGGCATGCAGGAGGGGATGGACCTCCTGGAGCAGATCGCGATCTCGCTTCGCTGAGCACGCCGCGCATCACGGACCACCGGCATCGCTCCCGGTGGTCCGGCGTTGCGGCTCACGCCGAATCCTTTCGCGCTCGCAACGACCCTGCCTCACCTGGCCACCGGTGCAGCGCGTCCCAGACCTTCTTAGACCAGGCCGAGGGTGTCGATCACGAGGAAGACGTTCAGCGCGCTGATGATCGCGGCGACGAACGCCGCCACCACCGTCGTGATCCGCCGGTTGACGAGCGCGCCCATGATGTCGCGGCGGCGGGTGAGCAGCACGAGCGGCACGAGCGCGAACGGGATGCCGAACGACAGCACCACCTGGCTGATGACCAGCGAGTTGGTCGGGTCGAGCCCGAGGGCGAGGACGATCAACGCCGGGGTCATCGTCACCGCACGGCGCACCAGCAGCGGCACGCCCCGGTTGATGAAGCCCTGCATCACGACCTGGCCGGCGTAGGTGCCCACGCTGGACGACGCGAACCCCGACGCCATCAGCGCCAGCCCGAACGCGAGCGCGGCCTCCGGGCCGACCATCGACTTGAAGCCGTCGTAGGCGCCTTCGATCGTGTCGATCTCGCCGACACCACCGTGGAACAGCGACGCCGCGATGATCAACATGGACATGTTGATGACGCCGGCCACACCCATGGCGATGCTCACGTCGATGCGGTTGAAGCGCAGCAGCGTGCGCCGCTCGGCGTCGTCGGCCGCCGGGGTGCGCCCCTGCGTCAGCGCCGAGTGCAGGTAGATGACGTGCGGCATGACCGTCGCGCCCAGGATGCCGGTGGCCAGGAGGATCGAGTCGCTGCCGTCGAAGTGCGGGACGAACCCCTTGGCCGCCTCGCCGGCGTCGAACCCGATCTTCAGCGTGTCGTACAGGAACCCCAGCAGGATCACGGCCAGGAAGCCCATGATCGCGACCTCGAAGCGCCGGTAGCCGCGGCTCTGCAGGCCCAGCAGCGCGAACGCGACGACGGCGGTGATCAGGCCGCTGGGCAGCAGCGGGATGCCGAAGAGGATGTTCAACGCGATCGCCGCGCCGACGAACTCCGCGAGGTCGGTCGCCATCGCGATCAGCTCGGCCTGGACCCACAGCCCCCAGGTGACCGGGCGCGGGAAGTGCTCCCGGCAGAGCTCGGCGAGGTTCTTGCCGGTCGCGATGCCGATCTTCGCCGAGAGGTTCTGGATCAGCATGGCCATCATGTTGGCCCCGAGCAGGACCCACAGGAGCAGGTACCCGTACTTGGAGCCGCCGGCGATGTTGGTGGCGAAGTTGCCGGGATCGACGTAGGCGATGCACGCGACGAACGCGGGGCCCAGGAGGGCGAGGCGCGTGCGCATCGTGCGGCCGTGTCCATGACGGCGCAGGAGGGTGGGCGACGGGAGCGTGGCGGCATCGGCGCCGCCGGATCCGTTCGGCGGGGCGGTCACGCTCCCACCTCGACGCGCATCGCCGCGGCGAGCCGGCCGCCCAGCGGGTGCACGGCGGTCGCGTCGCCGAAGCGGGCGAAGATCGGCCCCCCGAAGGGCTGCTTGTCGACGATCTCGAACGTCGCGCCGGGCGCGATGCCCCGCGCACCGAGGTAGCGCAGCATCTCGGGGTCGCTGTCGGACACGCGGACGAACAGCCCGTGGTCGCCGACGTCCAGGCCGTCCATGCCGACCGTGATCGGCTCGACGATCTCGAGCTCCGCGGTGGGGATCGGATCGCCGTGCGGGTCGATCGTCGGATGGCCGAGCTTGGCGGCGATGAGCTCCTCGAGCTCCTCGGACAGCACGTGCTCGAGCACCTCGGCCTCGTCGTGGACGCGATCCCACGGCACGCCCAGCTCCTCGGCGAGGAAGCGCTCCAGCAGCCGGTGGTGTCGCAGGACCTCGAGCGCGACCTTCACCCCGCGCTGGGTCAGCGCGACGCCCTTGTACGGCACGTGCTCGACGAGGCCGAGGCCGTCGAGGCGCTTGACCATCGAGGACGCCGACGCGGCGGAGACGCCGAGCCGCTCGGCGAGCGCGTTCGTGCTGACGGCGCCGCCGTCGCGGCGCTGCTCGAGCGAGTAGATGGCCTTCGCGTAGTCCTGAACGGCGGACGAGACTTCGAGCGTCATGCACTTCCAATTTAGCCGTGACGAAATTTCGATTCAAGAACATAGCGGATCGTCCGTCGTATGCTCGGACACATGGCCACCGTCGATGCGCTCTCCCCCGCCTACGAGGCCTGCACGCGCGGTGCCGGCCTCATCGACCGCTCCGCCATGGGCAAGCTCCTGCTCGTCGGCGACGAGGCGGCGAAGTTCCTCGACGGACAGGTCAGCAACGACATCGCGACGCTCGAGGCCGGCCACGGCCGCTACGCGACGCTGCTGACCAACAAGGGCCGGATGCTCGGCGACCTGCGCATCCTCGCCATGAGCTCGGCCCCGCCCGCCCTCCTCTTGATCACCGAGCGCGTCGCGCTCCAGGCGCTGTTCGACCAGGTCCGGCGCGGGCTGATCGGCTGGCAGGCCGAGCTGCACAAGCGCACGCTGGAGCTCGCGCTCTTCTCGCTCGTCGGCGCGCGCGCCGAGGAGGTCGCCGCCGCGGCCGGCCTGCCGATCCCCGGCCCGGACGAGCACGACGTCGCGGGCGAGGTCGTGCGCACCGCCGCGGGGCTGGACGTGCTGCCGGACGCCGAGCGCGCCGCGTCGGTCCGGGACGCGCTGCTGGCGGCGGGCGCAGTGGAGGCGCCGGAGGCGGTCGCCGAGATCGTGCGCGTCGAGGCCGGCCGCCCGCGCTACGGGGTCGAGCTCGACGAGACCGTGATGCCGGAGGAGGCCGGGATCGTCGACCGCGCAGTGAGCTTCACCAAGGGCTGCTACGTCGGCCAGGAGACCGTCGCGCGCCTGCACTGGAAGGGCAAGCCGAACCGCCACCTGCGCGGGCTGACGCTCGCCGCGCCGGTGGACGCGGGCGCCACGGTCCGCACCACCGGCGAGGACGGGCGCGAGGTCGGCACGGTCGGCAGCGTGGTCGTGTCGCCGCGCGCGGGCGTCATCGCGCTGGCGATCCTGCGCCGCGAGGTCGCCCCGGGCGACCGCGTGACGGTCGGCCCCGACGGGGTCGCGGCCGACGTCGTCGCGCCGCCGTTTGCCTGAGCCGGCCGTCGACGCCGACGCCGACCCGGCCGCGGTGCGCCGCCGGCGCGCGGCTGCGCAGCGGCTGACCGCGACACCCGCGCCCGGTGCCGATCCGGTCGCCGTCGTGCGACACCTGCTCGCCGTGCAGGCCCAGGACCTGCGCGCCGCGCGGCTGGCGCTCCGGGCCCGGACGAGCGGGCTGACCGCGGCGGACGTCGACGGCGCCCTCGCCGATCGCTCCCTCGTCGCCGGCTGGCTGCTGCGCGGCACCCTGCACCTGGTCGCCGCCGAGGACTTCGGCTGGCTGCTCGGCCTGCTTGCGCCGACGCGCGCGGCCACGAGCGCACGCCGGCTGTCGCAGGAACGGGTCACGCCCGACGCGGCCGACCGCGCCGTGGCGCTGATCGAGCGCGCCGTGGCCGACGAGGGCCCGCTGACCCGTACCGAGCTGGCGCAGCGCCTCGGCGCCGCGGGCCTGCGCACCGAAGGTCAGGCCATGCCGCACCTGCTGATGCTCGCCGTCCTGCGCGGGATCGCCGTGCTGGGGCCGGTCCGCGCCGACGGCTCGGCCGCGTTCGCGCTGGCGCACGACTGGCTCGGCGCCGCGCCCCCGACGGCGCTGGAGGGCGACGAGCGCGCCCGCGCCCTCGCGACGCTGGCCCGCCGCTACCTGACCGCCCACGGGCCGGCGACGGCCGCCGACCTCGCGGCCTGGTCGGGCCTGCCGCGGCGCGACGCCCGCGCCGGCCTGGACGCCATCGCGGCCGAGCTGACCCTCGAGGGCGAGTTGGTGTCCTTGACCGCCGCGGCCGCCGCGCCGGACGGCTCGGCCGCCGACGGCGCGCGCGTGCCGCCGCGCCTCCTGGGCGCCTTCGACCCCTACCTGCTGGGGTGGCGCAGCCGCGCCTTCGCCGTCGCGCCCGAGCATGCCGACCGCGTCCACCCCGGCGGCGGCATGGTGCGCGCCGTCGCCACCGTCGACGGCGCCGCCGTCGGCACCTGGACCCGCAAGCGCCGCACCGGCGAGCCGCTGGTCGAGCTCTTCGCCGCCGTCACCGCGGGCGACATGGATGCCCTGCGCGCCGACGCCGAGGACGTCCTGCGCTTCGAGCGATGAGTTCCCGCGGCGGCCGCGGTCCTAGGACCATGGCGACGGCGACGACGGCCCGTGGGGCGACGACTGGGCCGCGGCACCCGCCTCTTCGAGAACCTCGGCGACCCCGCGCCACGGCTGGAGCCGACCCGCGTGGTCGAGTCCGAGCGCGTCACGCACATCCGCTACCGCGCCGTGCGGGAGGGCTAGTCCTCACGCCGCCGGGCGAGGCACCCGACCCCTCAGCCCATGCCGGGTGCCCGCCCTTCGGCGTGACGGTTCCCGCCTCGAGGGCACGAACGCGCCCTTGCGGCGGGAGTCCTCCTTGTCCATCTGGCGGCGATCCGTGCCACGCCACCGGCCCGTGGGGCCGGACTTCCGGCTCCACGTCCGGTCGCAGACTCCTCCAGCGATCTTGCACAACTTCGGGCCGGAATGCGCTCGAACATGTGCCGACGCCACCCCCATTTCGGGGGAGGGCGAGCGTCCACGCCGCTGGACGCCAGGCCGGTCCTACAGCGCCGGAAGCCCCTGCGCCCGCACCACGAACCGCTCGACCCGCGCCCGCGTCGTCTCGCTCGACAGCTTCAGCTCCAGCGACGGATGCGCCGCCAGCCACGTCGTCGCGATCCGGATCTCGCGCACCTCGTCGGCCGTCGCGCATGGCGCGAGCCCGCGGCCGTCGCCGCCGCGCAGCGCCGCCTCGGTCCGCGCCCACGCATCGTCCGCATCGGTCAGCGGCGCCCAGCCGGCGATCCGCCCACCGACGATCCACAGCGCGTCGTAGCGCGCCTCCACGGGATGGGCGGCCAGCACGAGCCGCGGCCGCGCGTGCGTCGCAGCCATCGCCCCGCCCAGCCGCTCCAGCAGCACCGCCAGGCGCTCGCGGCGGCGCCGCAGCCACCCCGCGCGCTCGAAGCGCTCCTCTGCCGCCGCGCGCCGCATCTGCTCGTCGAGGTACACCAGCAGCGCATGGGCGGGCGGGTCGCGTTCGTCGCCACCGAACAGCGCCAGCGCCTGGTCCAGCCGCCGCCGGTAGGCGTTCGGATCCAGGTCGCCGAGGCACGGCGACAGGCAGCGGCCCATCTGGCCGTAGGCCGACGGGTGCTCGCGCCGCTTCATCCCGCGCCCGCAATGGCGCAGCTCGAACAGCGACGTCAGCTGCTCGACCAGCTCGGCCGCCGCGAAGCGTCCCTGCAGCGGCCCGACGTTGACGGCCCGGCCCGGCGCCGGCTCGGGCCCGACCTCCAGAATCGGGTACGGGATGTCCAGCCGGCAGCGGAGGTAGACCCAGTTGTCGTCGTGCTTGAGCCGCTGGTTGCCCGGCGGCTTGAGCTCGCGGATCAGCCGCGCCTCGGTCAGCAGCGCGCCCAGCTCGCTGGCGGTCTCGACGTGGTCGGCGATCTCGGCCTGCGCGACCCATCCGGTGTCGGGCGACGACGGCACGAAGTGCGCCTTGGCGCGCGAGCGGATCGACACCGACTTGCCCACGTACAGCGGCTGCCCCTCGGCGTTGCGGAAGATGTAGACGCCCGGCTCCTCGGGCAGCGCCGAGCAGTCGACCTTGCGCCGGCGCGTGCCGCGCAGCGACACGCCGCCGTCGGTCCGGCCGGCCCGCGCGGTGCGCTGCCGCCTGGACCGCAGCAGCCCGAGCGCCTGCCCGACCGTCCCCGCGTTGGCGCACAGCCGCGGAAACAGCGCGCACAGCACGCGCGCGCACGTCTCGGCGTCGGCCAGCGCGCGGTGCGAGACCTCGACCTCGATCCCCAGGGACTCGGCCAGCGGACGCAGCTTGCGCTGGCGCGCGAGCGGATGCAGCCGGCGCGCGAGCGCGACCGTGCACAGCGTCGGCGGATCCGGCCACGCCAGGCCGGCGCGCCCGAACGCCTGCGCCAGCACGCGCCGGTCGAACGACGAGTTGTGCGCCACGAGCACCCGGCCCTCGAGCTGCTCGGCCAGCTCGGGCAGCGTGACCTCGGCGGGCGGAGCCTCGTCGACCATCGCCTGGCTGATCCCCGTGAACCGCTGGATGCCCCGCGACAGCGGCGCCCGCACCGGCACGAGGGTCTCCCAGCGCTCGTGCAGCTCGCCGCCCCCGACGAGCACCACGCCGATCTCGGTCACCTCGCACTGCTCGCCGCCGAGGCCGTTGGTCTCGGTGTCGACCACGAGGAACTCGGCGGTGGCCAGCGGGGCGTCGAGGAGCGACGGGACGGCGGAGGAGACGGCGATCGACATGGCGAACGTGTGTTTGTACTCCCGCCCGCGGACGGTCCGGGCGGCGCGTTGCAGGCGCCCTCGCGCGCTCGCCGACCGCCGGTGCGGATACCGTCACAACAGACCCCAGCCGGACCGGAGGACCGCATGACCACGTTCGCCCCCAATCAGGACACGCTGGACGAGCGCACGCGCGAGGCGTGGAGCGCCTACCGCGACCAGCTCGTCGAGCTGGAAGGCCGGGAGTACGACGCCGCCGAGGCGGGCTCCTGGGAGCGCCTCCAGGATGCACTCCGCGACATCGAGGCCGACCGCGCGACACCGCCCATCGGTGGAGAGCCGCACACCTGAACACCCGCTGATCGGGTCCCCGACGCACCGGGCATTGGCGCGAAGGACCGCGCTCGGCTAGGGTTCCGCCCGGGTCACATCGTTTCGCTGCGTGGGAGACGCAGGACCCGGGTCGAGGATGAGGAGAAGACGCCCCGCAATGCGCAGGACGCCGAAGCAGGCAGCGGTCGCTGCCTGCGCGCTGGTCTCTGCCCTGGCCGTCACGGCCTGCGGGAGCTCCGACCACAAGTACAAGAACGCCGAGCGCCCGCCCACGCCGATCGTGGTGAGCGCCGCGATCGACGACCAGCAGGTGTCGATCTCGCCCCGGCGCTTCGGCGCCGGGCCGATCACGCTCGTGATCTCCAACCAGTCGAACGCCACCCAGCAGGTGACGCTGGAGACGGTCGACGCGGCGGGCGGCGGCCCGGGCGAGACGGCCGTGCAGACCGGCCCGATCAACCCGCGCGAGACGGCGTCGGTCAAGGCCGTCGTCAAGCCCGGCACGTGGGAGCTGCACACCAGCAGCGACGGCGTGGACGCCGCGCGGATCACCATCGGCCGCGAGCGGCCGTCCGCGCAGAACGATCTGCTGCAGCCCTAGGAGACTGTGTCGCTGTCGCGACTGGGGACCCACCTCCGGCGGCGACGGCTGGCCGTCGTGGGCCTCGGCCTCGCTGGCCGCCTACGGCACCCCAAGGCGATGGCGCCGATGCGCGACCATGTCGCGATGCGTCGCGCCCGCGCCACCGTCCTGCCCGTCGCGCTGCTCGTCGCGCTGGCGATCCCGTCCGCGGCCGCGCACGCCGCGCCGACGCCGTCCCAGACCGTCTTCACGCAGAAGCTGATCGACGATCCGGCGACCACCTCCGCCGTCAAGAGCGTTCTGACGACGAAGGCCGGCATCGTCGACCCGCGCAGCGGCTTCGTGGACGTGACCGGCGACGGACGCCAGGACGCGCTGGTCCTCGTCTCGACCACGGGTGCCGCGGGCGCGGTCGCGCTGTACGTCTTCAGCACGCACGGCCAGAAGGCCGGCGACACCGGCGACCAGACGTCGCTGAAGGTCGTCTTCCGCCTGCAGTCGCTGTACCGCGCGACGCTGCGGATCTCCGGCACCACGCTGAGCGTCCTCGAGCCGCGCTGGTCGCCGGGCGACGACCTCTGCTGCCCGAAGAAGCTGCGCGAGCGCGACTACGCGTTCGACGCCAAGAAGGTCACGTTCGTCCGCACCGCGGACCACGACGTGGCCTTCACGAAGTAGCCCCGCACGGGCCTCCCGACGGCGCAGTCACCCTCGCCGGCCACGTCAAGGGGTCGCATCAAGGGGTCAGACCCTTCGGGCGTGAATCGCCACTCGCGGGAGGTCGCCGGCAATGGGCAAACGGAAACGCATGTCGGATCGACCCCGCATATGGGGGTCAATCGCGCACGGATCGCCCGGACACCGGCGATCGCGGAGGACCGGCGGCGCACGCGCCCTCACCTCACGTCCCGGTCATCGCCCCCGAACCACGCGCCGCGGCACGACACGGGCGGCGTTCAGCTCAGGCAGTGGACGCGCTGCGCCGCGTGGTCCGGGGGCGATGACGACGCGGCGCCGGCCGGGTCGTCTGCCCCGGCGCCGTGAGGGGATCGTTCGGGCGTGAATCGCCACTCGCGGGAGGTCGCCGGCGATCGCAAACGAAAACGCATGTCGGATCAACCCCGCATATGGGGGTCGATCGCGCACGGATCGCCCGGACCCCGGCGATCGCGGGACGACCGGCGCGGCCCGCGCCCTCCCCTCACCTCCCCGTCATCGCCGCCCAACCACGCGCCGCGGCACCACAGGCGCCCGAGCGGAGCCACCAACGCCGGCACCCACGAACGGAACGCATGCCGGATCGACCCCTTCATGAAGGGTCAGACCCCGTTCTGTGCGCTGGTGCACACATGTTCGCTTGAGAAATCACTGCGCGGGCGCAATACTTATGTGCATGCATGCAAGCAGTGCGAGCACGGAAGCGACTGCGGCCCAGGTGGCCGCGGAGATGCTCGCCCTGTGGCGCCTGCTGCTGGCCGGCTCGACGCGCTCGCTGTACGCGATGCTCGCCGACGCCGACCTCTCGATGACGCAACTCAAGATGCTGCACGTCCTCGTGGAGTGCCAGACCGAGGTTTCCGTCAAGGAGATCGCGGAGCAGCTGTCCATGTCCCTCCCCAACGCGTCCCGGACGGTGGACGGCCTGCTGCAGCGCGGGCTCGTCGAGCGTCGTGAGGACGAGCACGACCGGCGCGTCAAGCGCGTGGGCCCCACCCAGGCCGCGCGCGACCTCATCGACCGCGTCGACACCGCACGGCTCCAGGGCATCGAAGCCTGGGCCGAAGACCTCTCCCCCGTCCAGCGCCAGACCCTGCTGGACGCCCTCTCCATCCTCCCCAAGGAGCGTCGCAAATGACCCCCACGACGCTGCGCAAGCGCTTCGTCAACGACGAGAACCGCCGCTGGTGGACCCTCGCCGCGATGTGCTTCGCGCTGTTCATGATCATGTTGGACAACACGGTCGTCAACGTCGCGTTGCCGTCCATCCAGAAGGACCTCGGCGCCTCGATCAGCGGCCTCGAGTGGACCGTCAACGCCTACACGTTGAGCTTCGCCGTGCTGCTGGTCACCGGCGGCCGCCTCGGCGACCTCTTCGGCCGCCGCCGGATGTTCCTGTTCGGCGTGATCGTCTTCGGCGCGTCCAGCGCCTTCATCGGGCTCGCGCAGTCCGAGGCCTGGCTCGTCACCGGCCGGGCGGTCCAGGGCATCGGCGCCGCGTTCATGATGCCCGCGACGCTCTCGATCATCTCCAACGCCTTCCCGCCGCACGAGCGCGGCAAGGCGATCGGCACCTGGGCCGGCGTCTCGGCGCTGGCGCTCGCCATCGGCCCGGTCGTCGGCGGGTTCCTGGTGGAGAACGTCTCGTGGCAGTCGATCTTCTTCCTCAACCTGCCGGTCGCCGCCCTGGCCGTCGTGGTCACCCTGTTCGCCACGCACGAGTCGCGCGACGAGACCGCGGCGCGGTCCATCGACGTCCCGGGCGTGACGGCGATCACCGTCGGCCTCGCGGCCATGGTCCTCGCGCTCGTCGAGGGCAACGCGTGGGGCTGGGGCTCGGGCCAGATCGTCGGCCTGCTGGCCACCGCCGTCGTCGGCCTCGCCGCCTTCGCCGTGATCGAGACGCGCTCGGTCAACCCCATGGTCGACTTCCGCTTCTTCCGCGCACGGTCGTTCCTGGGCGCGAACGTCGTCGCGTTCATCGTGAGCTTCGCGATGCTGGCGACGTTCTTCTTCCTCGCCCTCTACCTGCAGAACGTGCGCGGCTACAGCCCGCTGCAGGCCGGCGTCCGGTTCCTGCCGATGACCGTCGTGATCATCATCGGCGGCCCGATCGCCGGGCGGCTGTCGGACCGCATCGGCCCGCGCCCGCTCATGACCGCCGGCCTGCTGCTGAACGCGATCTCGCTGTTCTGGCAGGGCCACCTCGAGGTCGACACGCCCTACACGAGCCTGCTCGGCGCCTTCATCCTGATGGGCCTGGGCATGGGCCTGATCATGTCCCCGATGAGCACCGCGGCGATGAACGCGGTCGACCAGACCAAGGCCGGCGTGGCCTCGGGCGTGCTCTCCATGAGCCGCATGGTCGGCGGCACGTTCGGCGTCGCCGTCATGGGCGCGCTCATCAGCGGCCTGGGCCGGCAGAAGATCGACGAGCTGCTGCCGCAGGTCCCGCAGGGCACCCGCGCGTCGCTGGCCGAGGGCCTCGGCGCGGGCGCGACCGGCGGCACCGGCGCGGTGCACGACGCCGTCCAGCAGGCGTTCCTCTTCGCGCTCAACGACGGTCTGCGCATCGCCGCGGTGGTCGCCGCGCTCGGCGCCGTGGCCGCCTGGGTCCTCGTCGAGGCGGGCGTCCCGCACCGCCAGCCGGTCCACGACGCCGAGAGCTCCGAGGTCGGCACGGGCGACGGCGGCGCCGAGCTGGCCGCCGCGGCCGAGACCGCGATCCCGGCCTAGGTGGGTTGTTCCACGAGGCGGTCCCGTCGATGGCTGGTCCGGGCGGATGCCTGAGGTCGCACGATCTCGCAGCCGATCCTGGTCGGATCGGCAAGGGATCGGGGGCCTCAGGCGCCGGCCGGGCCGGTCAGCGGCGGCAGCGAACCCGTGGAACAACTCATCTAGCACTCGATCCGTCCTGCACCGCCGCCACGATGCGGCGGTGCAGGTTCTCCATGCGGTCGACGATTCCCGGCTGCCCGAGCTGCTGGAGTCCGGTCACTTCTTCTGGCTGAAGCTGGAGGGCTGCTCCGACGAGCAGATCGCCGAGCTGGGCCGGCGCTTCGGCCTGCATCCGCTGGCCGTCGAGGACACGCAGGAGTTCGGCCAGCGCCCGAAGATCGACGACTACGGGCAGACCGCGCTGCTGGTCTTCTACGGCGTCGATCCCGACGGATCGCCCGTCGAGGTCCACTTCCACGTCAGCGGCCAGTGGATGATCACCGTCCACCAGGCCGGCCATCAGCTGCTGCAGAACGCCGCCGACCGGATCGAGCGCGAGACGCCGA
This sequence comes from Baekduia sp., assembly GCF_035318805.1. Lineage (GTDB taxonomy): Bacteria > Actinomycetota > Thermoleophilia > Solirubrobacterales > Solirubrobacteraceae > Baekduia. The sequence continues at coordinate 8,019 of NZ_DATHDY010000053.1, read as the reverse complement.
AGACCGAGGAGGAGGCGATCTACCGCGTCCTCGACGCGCTGACCGACAGCTTCTTCCCGGTCCTGGACCAAGTCGACGACGAGATCGACCTGCTGATGGACGCGATGCTCGAGAAGCCGAGCCAGGATCAGCGCCAGGACCTCTTCGCGCTGCGCCGCCGCCTCATCGAGCTGCGCCGGATCGCCACGCCGCAGCGCGACATCCTGGCCCGCGGCGGCGACGTGCTGGGCCGCCTCCCCGGCCTGGAGGCCGACGACGCGCGCGACTGGTTCCGCGACGTCTACGACCACCTCGTGCGCATCTCGGAGCTCATCGACTCCTACCGCGACCTGCTCGCGGGTGCGCTGGACCTCTACCTCTCCACGGTCTCCAACCGGCTGAATAGCATCTCCAAGCAGCTGACGGTCGTGGCGACGATCTTCCTGCCGCTGACGTTCGTCACGGGCTTCTTCGGCCAGAACTTCGGGATGCTCGTGCGCCACATCAACAGCGCGGCGGCGTTCTGGGGCTACGGGGTCGGCGGCCTGGTCGTCTCAGCCGGGTTGTTGCTGCTCTACTTCCGCCGCCAGGGGTTCCTCCGCGACGACTGAACGTCGGCGACCGCATAGCCCGATCTGGCGTATGGTTCGCGCCCCGCAGGGAACCGCCACCGACTCCAGAGGGTCCGAACAACACATGGCCGTTGATGTGACGCAGGTCTCCACCGTCGACACCGAGCCGGGCGAGCTGCCGGCCAAGATGGCCGCATGGGTCATCCGCGAAGAGCGCTTCGGCGAGCCGAAGGACGCCTTCCAGCTCGAGGAGATCGACGTCCCCGAGCCCGGCGCGTTCGAGGTCATCGTGCGCGTCATGGCGGCGGGCGTCAACTACAACAACGTGTGGGCCGCCCTCGGGCAGCCGGTCTCGGTCATGAAGTACGGCGACCACCCCGAGTTCGGCCATCACATCGGCGGCTCCGACGCCTCCGGGATCGTCTGGAAGGTCGGCGCGGGCGTGACGCGCTGGGAGCCCGGCGACGAGGTCGTCCTGCACTGCAACCAGGCCTCCTACGAGGATCCGGAGGTCCACGGCCTGGACCCGCTGGCGGCGCCGTCGCAGAAGATCTGGGGCTACGAGACGACCTGGGGCTCCTTCGCGCAGTTCACGAAGGTCCAGGCCCAGCAGCTGCTGCCCAAGCCCGCCGCGCTGACCTGGGAGGAGGCCGCCAGCTACGGCCTCGTCTACTTCACCGCCTGGCGCATGCTCATGACGCGCTGCAACCTGCAGGCGGGCCAGAAGGTCCTGATCTGGGGCGCCGCCGGCGGCCTGGGCGTCTTCGCCACGCAGATCTGCAAGGCGGCCGGCGCCGAGTGCGTCGGCGTGGTCAACAGCGACGAGAAGGGCGCGCTGGTCAAGCAGCTCGGCGCCGTGGACTACATCAACCGCAGCGAGTTCGCGGGCATGATGCGCACCGGCAACGAGACGCCCGAGGAGGAGAAGGCGCGGTTCAAGGAGTCACGCCGCTTCGGCAAGCGCGTCCAGGAGCTGCTCGGCGCCGCCCCCGACATCGTCTTCGAGCACGTCGGCGCCGCGACGTTCCCGACGTCGGTGCTGACCGTCAAGCCGTTCGGCAAGGTCGTCATCTGCGCGGGCACCACGGGCTTCAACCTGGACTTCGACGTGCGGTACCTGTGGATGAAGCAGAAGGAGATCCTCGGGTCGCACTTCGCCAACGCGTACGAGTGCCTGAAGGCCAACGAGCTGATCGAGTCGGGCGCCATCCGACCCGTCCTCTGGCGTACCCTGGGCTTCGATGGCGTCGCGGAGGCTCACCAACTCATGAGGGACAACAAGCACGCCGGCAAGATCTCGATCTTGGTCGGCGCGGAGAAGGAGGGTCTCGGCAAGACGTCCGACGGCCCCGGAGCGATCTACGCGGAGGTGGGCTGACATGGCAGGCGTCGTCTACGTCCCGTGGTACGCCACGGTCTTCCGCGGAGACAAGCTCGACGCGATGGTCGCCGAGATCGCGCCGGTCGCGCTGCGCTACGGCGCCACCGGCTACGCGGTCCATCGCAACCGCGACGACCGGTACAAGGTCCTCCAGATGGCGACCTTCGAGAACAAGCTCGACTGGGACCGCTACTGGTCCGGGCCGGAGTTCACGCGCTTCCGCGTGGCCGCCCAGGCGCTCTACCAGGTGCCGGTCCTCTACACGTGGAACGACGTCACCGTCGAGGGCCACCTCGACGAGCACCACCAGCGGTCCGGCGTCGCGCCGACCGCCGTCGGCAACGCCATCTAGCGGCCCACTAAGAGACCGTGTCGCTATCGCGACTGGGGACCCACCTCCGGCGGCGACGGCTGGCCGTCGTGGGCCTCGGCCTCGCTGGCCGCCTACGGCACCCCTAGCAGGCTCGGGAGGCATCGGCCGCGCGCCTCAGGTTCGCGGCGCGCTGTCCGACAACCGGCGGGACCCCCTCTCCGCCCAAGGAGCCGTTCCCCGTGCCCCGCCTCGCCCTCCGCTGGACCATCGGCCGCAAGCTCGCGGCCGCGTTCAGCGCCGTCGTCCTGCTGTTCGTCGCCGCGCTCGCCCTCGCCCTGACCATGCAGTCCGCGGCCAACCGGTCGTGGGCGCAGCTGCAGCACTGGCAGCGAGGCCAGGACGCCATCGCCCAGTCGGTCACCGGCTCCCGCATCCAGCAGTCCGCCCAGGCGATGTACGCCGCGACCGGCGACGTCCGCTACCGCCGCGAGTGGGACCGCGGCGTCGCGATCGCCGACGCCGGCACCAAGGCCGCGGCCGCGCTGCGCGATCCCACCATCGAGAAGATCGCGGCCGGCGCGAAGGCCGCGGACCACCGCCACGACAAGAGCGTCCACGACGCCCTCTTCCCGGCGATCCAGCGCGGAGACGCCGCCGCGACCCTCGCCGCCCTGCGCAAGGTCGACCGCTACGTCCGCGGCCCGATCGGCGCCAGCGAGCAGATCGCCGGCTACCTGACCAAGCAGCGCGCCGCCAGCGTCGCCGCCGCCAACGGGGACGCGCAGCGCGCCCGCACCGTCACGATCGTCGCCACGCTGCTCGGCTCGCTGCTGGCCTTCGCGGTCGCGCTGCTGATCACCCGGTCGCTGGCCGGCCGCGCACGCCGCATCGGCGTCGCGGCCCGTCACCTGGCCGAGGGCGACACCGAGCACGAGCTCCGGGTCGGCGGCGACGACGAGCTGGGCCGCACCGCGCGGCACTTCGGCGAGGTCGTCGACTCGCTGCGCGCCATGAGCCGCGCGGCGGCCCGCGTGGCCGACGGCGACCTGACCGTCGAGGTCACGCCGCGGTCAGAACGTGACGCGCTGGGCCAGGCGTTCGCGGGCATGCTCGCCCAGCTGCGCGAGCTGGTCGAGCGCCTCACCGGCTCGGCCGGCGCGCTGGGCACCGCCTCGCGGGAGATGGCCCAGTCCTCCAGCGAGACCGGCCGCGCGGTCGACGACATCGCCCGCGCCGTGTCCGACGTCGCGATCGGCGCCGAGCGCCAGGTGCACGCCATCGCCTCCGCCCGCGCCGGCGTGAGCGACATGGCCCGCGCGGTCGACGCCGGCGCCGACGGCGCCCGCGAGAGCGCCGTCGCCGCCGCCGAGGCCGCCCGCGCAGCGGGCGACGGCGCCAGCGCCGTGGCCGACGCGACCGAGGCCATGGCCGCCGTCCAGGCCTCGTCGGCCGACGTCACGACCGCGATCCGCGCGCTCGGCGACAAGTCCTCGGAGATCGGCTCGATCGTCGACACGATCGGCGGCATCGCCGAGCAGACCAACCTGCTCGCCCTCAACGCCGCGATCGAGGCCGCCCGCGCCGGCGAGCAGGGCCGCGGCTTCGCGGTCGTCGCCGACGAGGTGCGCAAGCTCGCCGAGGAGTCGCAGACCGCCGCGGGGTCGATCGCCGGCCTCATCGCCGACATCCAGGCCGAGACCGCGCGCGCCGTCGGCGTCGTCGCGGACGGCGCGGACCGCACCGCCCGCGGCGCCGATGTCGTCGACCAGGCCCGCGCCGCCTTCGAGCGCATCGGCGAGGGCGTGCGCGACATGGACGCACGGGTGGCCGGCATCGCCGCGGCCGTCGAGGAGATCGCCGGCGCCAGCCGGCGGATGGAGCAGGACATGGACGAGGTCGGGGCGGTGGCCGAGCAGTCCTCCGCCACGTCGGAGGAGGTCAGCGCGTCCACGCAGCAGACCTCGGCCTCCACGCAGCAGATCGCCGCGGCGGCCCAGGGCCTGGCCGGCACGGCGCAGGAGCTGGAGGCGCTCGTCGCGCGCTTCCGGCTGGTCGCGTAGCCACGATCCCGCGCGCGTCAGGGCGCCGGCTGCCTCAGGCGGCCGGCGCCTTGTCGATGTCCAGGCGCAGCTTGGCGATCGACTGGCGGATGATGCGCGAGATCTGCATCTGCGAGACGCCGATGCGGGTGGAGATCTCGGTCTGCGTGAGGTCCTCGGCGAAGCGCAGCCGGAGGACCTCGCGGTCGCGCTGGCTCAGCACGTCCATGGCCTCGTCCAGCAGCACGCGGATCTCCGCGCGCTCCAGCTCGACGTCGCGCCCGCCGATCGAGTCGGCCAGCGTCATGTCCTCGCCGGTCGGCTCGTCGAGCGAGCGCGTCCGGCGGGCGCCGACGCTCTGGATCGTCGCGAGAACCTCCTCGAACGGCGCGTCGACGCCGTCGGCGAGCTCCTGGACGGTCGGCGACCGGCCGAGGCGGCCGGTCAGCTCGTCGCGCTTCTTGGCGACCACCAGCTGCAGCTCCTGCAGGCCGCGCGGGACGCGCATCGCCCACGTGCGGTCGCGGAAGTGGCGCTTGATCTCGCCCAGCACGGTCGGGGTCGCGTACGACGAGAAGCGCACCTCGCGCTCGAGGTCGAAGCCCTCGATGGCCTTCATGATCCCGACGCAGGCGACCTGGACGAGGTCGTCCATGGGCTCGCCGCGCCCGGCGTAGCGGCCGGCCAGCGCGCGCGCCAGGGGGAGCATCTCCTCGGCGAGCTGGTCGCGCGCCCGCGTGTCACCCTGGTGGTGGTAGCGCCGGAGCAGGTCCTGCTCGCGGTGTGCCCGAGTGCCGCTCTCGATGTGCCCGCCGGCGTCGGCCATCCCCTCGCAGGGTAACGGCCACCCGTCGGGGCCGTGGAGAGTCGGGCTACTCTAGGCTTGCTCGAGCGGGGCCATCGTGAGGCCCGCGTCGCGGAGCTGGTGCCAGTAGTGCTCGGCCAGCTCCTTGTGCCCGCTCCACACGATGGCCAGGCCGCTGGCGTGGATGCGATCGGCGATGTCGTAGCCACGGGCGACCGTCATCCCGGGGATGAATCGCGCCAGCGTCCGCGCGACGCCGTCGAAGGTGTTGTGGTCGTCGTTGCGCACGATCACCCGCCAGGCGCCCCCGAGCGCGCTGTCGGGGCCTGAAGTCCGTGGTAGCTCGATCGTCTGGCTCATCTCGACTCCGAAGTATCCAGGTTCCTCCAGTACCTCGCCAGCCCGCCGTACAGCGTGTTCGGGGGCATGGCCTTGTGGTAGCCGTGCTCCTCGGTGGTACCCGCCAGTGCCCGCCGGAGCTCGCGTTCGAAGCCCGCCTCGTCCTCGCGCCGGGCCACCTGCGCCCAGCGATCCAGCTCGCCGTGGAGCGTGCTCAGGTGCTCGGCGACGTCGGTGAACGTGCCGTAGTGCGTGATCGCCACCGCGCCGGGATCCCAGTGCTCCAGCAGGTCGATCGAGCGGTGCCAGGCCGCGACGTCGATGTCCGGCGGCGGCGTGGGCGGCAGGATCGGGCCGTCGCCGATGCGGACCCCCGCGACGTCGCCCGCGAACGCGATCCCGCTGGCCTCGTGCAGGTAGGCGACGTGGTGGCTGGCGTGGCCGGGCGTCCAGGCCCAGCGCACACCGTCTGCGGGGCTGAGCGGCGCGGCCTCGTCCAGGACGCGGACGTTGGCCTCGGGCACCGGGATGATCTCGCCCCACAGGCGCTGCATCTGGTCGCCGTAGATGCGCGTCGCGCTGGCGACCAGGCGGCTGGGATCGACGACGTGCCCGGCGCCGTTGCGGTGCACCCAGACCTCGAGGTCGGGCCAGCGGCGCACCAGCGCGCCCGCAGCGCCCGCGTGGTCGAGGTGGATGTGCGTCAGCAGGACGCCGCGCGGCGCCTCGTCGCCGAGCGCCGCGAACAGGGCCGCCGACGACGACTCCGGCCCCGGATCGACGACGAACCCGTCGATGACGTGCGCGCAGACCGCATGGGCGGCGCCCTGGAAGTGGACGTCGATCTCGCGGTGCTCGCTCATGTGCTGACCCGGGTCGCCACGACGATGTCCTGGAAGCTCGCGCCCGCGCCGTCGCCGCGCCAGGAGCCCTCGCCGACGGCGGTCAGGCTCAGGCCGTGGCGGGTCAGCGTGTCGGCGAGCCAGCCGCGGTCGAACGCGATGGCCTCCTCCGGGATCTCGTCGCTGACGACGGCCACGGGCTGGTCGGCGTCGAGGAACGGCAGCCCGGCGCGGCCGGCGGCGATCGCGGCGCGCGAGCCGCCGTCCAGCAGGAACCACGTCGCGAACAGGCGGCCCCCCGGCGCCAGGACGCGGGCGGCCTCGGCGACGTAGCGCTCGGCCTCGCCCTCCAGCAGGTGCGTGAAGACCGAGGTCGCCAGCGCGAAGTCGAAGCTCGCGTCCGCGTAGGGGAAGTCGAACCGGTCGGCCGACTGCGCGCCCGCGGGGTTGTAGCGCCGGTTGTAGAGGTCGGCCGTCTGGAAGGTGAACCGCGGATGCGCGCGGTAGCGCCGCCGGCACCACGCGATGCCCTCGGCGTTGATGTCGAACCCGTCGTAGGAGCCGGGCGGCGTCAGGTGGCGCGTCAGCGGGCGCGCCATGCGGCCGATGCCGCAGCCGATGTCGAGCACGCGCTCGGTGGACCGCAGCCCGCCCAGCGCGACGAAGTGGCGCAGGAACTCGTCGCCGGTGTCGACGAAGTCCGAGTGGCCGACGAAGTCCAGGCGCCGCGGCGGGACCAGGCGGTCGGCGCGGGGTGGCCGGGACAGGTAGCGATCGCGGAGGTCGAGGGCCCGGAGTCGCAGCGACGTCCGGGCGCGTTCCAGGAGAGGCTCGGGCACTCGGGCGGAGCCTACTTGCGTTGAACGCAAGTACGATTCTGAACATGGAGCATCGCCTGCCCGAGCGCGACCGTCCGTGGATGATGCGGACCTACGCGGGACATTCGACCGCGAAGAAGTCCAACGAGCTCTACCGGGCCAACCTGGCCAAGGGCCAGACCGGCCTGTCGATCGCCTTCGACCTGCCCACGCAGACGGGCTACGACGCCGACCACGAGCTCGCCCGCGGCGAGGTCGGCAAGGTCGGCGTGCCGGTCGCCCACAAGGGCGACATGCACCAGCTTTTGGACGGGATCCCGCTCGGCGAGATGAACACGTCGATGACGATCAACGCGACCGCGGCCTGGCTGCTGGCGCTGTACATCGGCACCGCTGAGGAGAACGGCGTGGAGGCGGCCGCGCTCCAGGGCACCACGCAGAACGACATCATCAAGGAGTTCCTGGCGCGCGGGACCTACGCGTTCCCGCCCGGCCCCTCGATGCGGCTCATCGCCGACATGGTGGCCTACACGGTCACCGAGGTTCCGAAGTGGAACCCCATCAACATCTGCTCCTACCACCTGCAGGAGGCCGGCGCGACGCCGGTGCAGGAGATCGCGTACGCGATGGCCAACGCCATCGCCGTGCTCGACGCCGTCGCCGAGCGCGTGCCCGAGGAGCGCATGGGCGCGGTCTTCGGCCGCATCTCCTTCTTCGTCAACGCCGGCGTGCGCTTCGTCGAGGAGCACGCGAAGCTGCGCGCGATGTCGGTGCTCTGGGAGGAGCTCGGCCGCGACCGCTACGGCGTGGCCGACGAGAAGCAGCTGCGCTTCCGCTACGGCGTCCAGGTCAACTCCCTGGGGTTGACCGAGGCGCAGCCCGAGAACAATGTCCAGCGCATCGTGCTCGAGGCGCTGGCCGTCACGATGGG
>NZ_DATHDY010000052.1:0-32381 GCF_035318805.1 Baekduia sp. | reverse complement strand
GTCTTCGACGTCCCCGCCGGAGCCCGCCCGACGGCGGGCACCTCCACCGGCTCGACCTCGATCAACCGATCCGGCAACGACGACGACATGACGCGCATCGTCCCCGGCGACCCGGACGGGTTACAGACCCACGCTCCTAGGGGTGCCGTAGGCGGCCAGCGAGGCCGAGGCCCGCGACTGCCAGCCGTCGCCGCCGGAGGTGGGTCCCCAGTCGCGATAGCGACACAGTCTCCTAGACGGCGCCCGCGGGTCCGGTGGCCGCGGGTGCGAGCCCCATGGGCGAGCGCCCGCAGCTGAACGAGCCCTCTGGGCGAGGCTCAGCCGACCTGCTTGGTCGGGCGGACCAGCACCTCGTTGATCGACACGTAGTCGGGCTGCCCGATCGCGTAGATGATGGCGTTGGCGATGTCCTCGGACTTCAGCTTCTCCACGCCCGCGAAGCGCTCGTCCATCTGCTTCTGGATCTCGGGCCGGTTGTGCTCGCGCAGCTCGGTCGCGACGGCGCCGGGCTCGATCAGCGTGACGCGGACGCCCTGCGCGGTGACCTCCTGGCGCAGCGCCTCGGAGAACGCGTTGACGCCGAACTTCGTCAGGTTGTAGACGCCGGAGCCCGCGGTGGCGCGGCGGCCCGCGACCGAGCTGACGTTGACGATGTGGCCCGAGCCCTGCTCCAGCAGGCCGCCGATCGCGGCGTGGGTCGTGTAGAGGACGCCGTAGACGTTGACGTCGATCATCCGGCGCCACTCGCCGGCGTCGGCGCCGGGGATCGGGCCGAGCAGCATCACGCCCGCGTTGTTGACGAGGACGTCCAGCCCGCCGAGCTCGTCCCTGGTGCGCTGGACGAACGCGGCCGCCTCGTCCTCCTTCGCCACGTCGGTCGGGATGGCCACCGCGCGGCCCCCGCCGTCGATGATCTTCTTCGCCAGCGCCTCGATGCGATCGGCGCGGCGTGCCGCCAGCGAGACGGCGGCGCCCGCCTGCGCGGCGGCCAGCGCGGTCGCCTCCCCGATGCCCGACGACGCGCCGGTGACGGCGACGACCTGCCCTGAGAGATCGATGTTCATGGCCGCCAGGCTAGGAGACCATGTCGCTATCGCGACTGGGGACCCACCTCCGGCGCCGACGGCTGGCCATCGTGGGCCTCCGCCTCGCTGGCCGCCTACGGCACCCCTAGGCGGACGGCTGAACCTCGATCGCGAAGGTCGCCCGAAACGGCTCGGTGACCGACCGCAGCCCCTCGCCGGTGCGCAGCGCGTCGATCGCCGCGGTCATCGGCTCGATGGCGATCACCGGCGACCTCGGCGGCGCGAGCAGCTGGAGGTGCGTGAAGCCCTCGACGAAGTGCATGACGATCTCGCGGCCGCCGCCGGCCAGCGTGAACGAGGGAGCGTCGCCCAGGTCGGTGAAGTGGTCGTCGTAGGTGCTCTCGCCGAGCGGCTCGTCGCGGCCGTCGTGCGGCTCGCGCCGGCCGTCGGGCAGGCCCTGCGCGTCGAGGCCCAGGCGCGTCATCGCCGGCGTGCGCAGCACGAGCTTGTCGCGCGCGACGCCCGGGATCGTGAGGTAGGGATGGAAGCCGAAGGCGATCGGGACGGGACGGTCGCCCGTCGGCGTCACCGTGGTGCTGACCGTGACCCGGTCGGGCTCCTGCACGATGTCCAGCGACACCCGGTGGCGGAACGGGAACAGCTTCAGCAGCCCGGCGTCCTCGAACGCGAAGTCCGCCGAGAGCGTCGTCGCGCCCGCTTCGCGGACGACCCACCCCGGCTCGGCGGCCAGCAGGCCGTGGATCGGCAGGCCGTGCTCCTCGGTGCGCACGTACGGCGAGGACGCGTCGAGCGTCACGGCGATTCCCTGCTGGGCGTAGGTGAAGCCGCCGAGGCGGTTGGCGAAGGGGTGCAGTAGCGGAATGCCGAACGTCGAGCCCTGCTCTGCGTAGGCGTTGAGTCCGCGCCGTTGCCCGAGAAGCTCACGCCCTTGATGGAAGAGGGACACTCCCACCATGCCCACCGACGGGACCCACCGTGAGGTCAATCCATCCGCCCGCAGCGTGACCACGTCGAGTGACATCGCGCCATCTTGTCTTACAAAGCCTTTAGGCGGGCGTAGGGCCAGCATCAGGAAGCGGTCCCACCCTGTCGGCATGGTGACGGTCCTCGACGGGGAGATGACGCACGCATGACCCCTCCCAAGCACATCTGGAGCGGCGGCTGGCAGGAGGAGTCCGAGGAGGACGCCCGCCTTCGCGCCGAGGCCGAGGCCGCGCGCCGCGCCCAGGCCGAGGCCGCGGCTGCCGCCGCGCCCGGCCGTGAGGCCGAGGGCGTCCGCACCCCCCGCCGCACCAGCCGCGGCAGGATCGCCGGCGTCGCGACCGTCGGCCTGCTGGCCGTCGGCGGCGGCGCGTTCGCCGCGGGCGCGCTGCTCGACGGCAACGGCAACGACGGCCCCGCCAACCCCGCCGCCCTGCCGGCCGTCGCGTCCAAGCCGATCACCCCCACCCGCGGGCAGACCCGCGCCGGCACGATCTACGCGCAGGCCAGTCCCGCGGTCGTCTCCATCCGCACGGCGACCGGCAGCGGCACCGGGTTCCTGATCGACGACCAGGGCACGCTCGTCACCAACGACCACGTCGTCGACACCGACAGGACCGTCACCGTCAAGTTCGGGACCGACGGCCGCAACATCCGCGGCGTGGTCCGCGGCGTCGACCCGTCGAGCGATCTCGCGGTCGTCCACATCGATCCCTCACAGGCGCCGGCCGACGCCAAGCCGCTGCAGTTCGCCGACTCCACCGGCGTGCAGGTCGGCGACGTCGCGATCGCGATCGGCAACCCGTTCGGCCTCGACCGCACCGTCACCGAGGGCATCGTCTCCAGCCTGGGCCGGACGCTGCAGGCGCCCAACGGCTTCCAGATCGACGACGTCATCCAGACCGACGCGGCGATCAACCCCGGCAACTCGGGCGGCCCGCTGCTCGATGACGGTGGTCGCGTCATCGGCGTCAACTCGCAGATCGCGACCTCGGTCGGCGGATCGGGCAACGTCGGCATCGGCTTCGCCGTCCCGTCCAACACCGTCCGCCAGGTGCTGCCCGGCCTCAAGCAGGGTCGCTCGGTCAGCCACGCGTGGCTCGGCGTGACCATCGACTCAAACCCGGCGCGCATCACGACGCCGGGGGCCTCGATCGCCTCGCTGAACACCAACGGGCCGGCCGAGTCCGCCGGCGTGCAGGTCGGCGACCTCGTCACCGCGGTCGACGGCCAGCCCGTCAGCGACGCCAGCGCGCTGTCGACGGCGATCAACCGCAAGGCGCCGGGCGACCACATCACGCTGACCGTGGAGCGCAACGGCTCCAAGACCGACATCGACGTCCAGCTGAAGGCGCGGCCCGCGAAGACCCCGTGAGCTTCGGCGCGCCCCTCATCCTCCTGGCGCTGCTGATCGTGCCGGCGCTGGCCGCCTGGTACGTCGCGCTGCAGCGCAACCGCGTGCGGGCGGCCGCGGCGTTCGCGGCGCCGACGATGGCGCCGTCGATCGCGCCCCGCCGGCCGCGCTGGCGCCGCCACGTCCCGCTGCTGGCCTTCGTGCTGGCGATCGCCGTCCTGGTGGTCGCGGCCGCGCGGCCGCAGCGCACCGTCGCGGTGCCGGTGGAGCACGCCCAGATCATGCTGCTGACCGACGTCAGCGGCTCGATGCTGGCGACCGACGTCGCGCCCAGCCGGCTCGTGGCCGCCCGCCGCGCCGCCCAGAAGTTCGTCGACGGCGTGCCCAAGCAGGTCAACGTCGGCGTCATGGCCTTCAACCAGGTGCCGCAGGTGCTGCAGTCCCCGACCCAGGACCGCGACGACCTTGCGCTCGCGCTCGGCCGCCTGAAGTCCAGCGGCGGCACGGCGACGGGCGAGGCGATCCAGACGGCCGTGCGCGTCCTGCAGGGGGCGCCGTCGGTGAACGGTCGCAAGCCGCCGTCGGCGATCGTGCTGCTCTCCGACGGCGTGTCGACCAAGGGCGTCCGGCCCGAGGACGCGGCCGCCGCCGCCAAGCGCCTCAAGATCCCGATCTACACGGTCGCCCTCGGCACGCCCGGCGGGACGATCACCGTTCCGCGCACCGACGGGGGCACCGGCACGATCACGCGCCGCGTCCCGCCCGACGAGGCCTCGCTGCGCGCCGTCGCGCAGGCCTCCGGCGGCCGCGCCTACACCGCCGCCTCCGCCAAGGACCTCTCGACGGTCTACCAGCGGCTCGGCTCCCAGCTGGGTCGCAAGAAGGAGCCGCGCGAGATCACCGCCGGCTTCGCGGGCGCCGGACTGGCCCTGCTCGCCCTCGGCGCCGCGCTGTCGCTGCGCTGGTTCGGCCGCCTCATCTGATCATCAAGGAGACCCCCGTGGACGACGACACCCAGACCATCCAGCCCGACCCTCACGAGGACCCGCGCCGCGCGCTCGGCGAGGCGCTGCACGAGATCAAGCGCGTCATCGTCGGCCAGGACGCGATGCTCGAGCGCCTGATGGTCAGCCTGCTCGCCGGCGGCCACGTCCTCCTGGAGGGCGTGCCCGGCCTGGCCAAGACGCTGACCGTGCGGACGCTGGCCGACGTCGTCGGCGGCACGTTCAGGCGCGTGCAGTTCACCCCGGACCTCGTGCCCGCCGATCTCGTGGGCACGCGGATCTGGCGCCCCGACACGGGCCGGTTCGACACCGAGCTCGGCCCCGTCTTCGGCAACGTGCTGCTCGCCGACGAGATCAACCGCGCGCCCGCCAAGGTGCAGTCCGCGCTGCTGGAGGTCATGCAGGAGCACCAGGTCACGATCGGCGGCACCACGTTCCCCGTGCCCAAGCCGTTCCTCGTGCTCGCCACGCAGAACCCGATCGAGTCCGAGGGCACCTACCCGCTGCCCGAGGCGCAGGTCGACCGCTTCCTGATGAAGCTCGTCGTCGACTACCCGACGACCGGCGAGGAGGCCGCCGTCGTCGGCCGGAGCCTCGGCGAGGCGCCCGAGATCCGCCAGCGCCTCGAGCTGCCGGCGCTGGAGCGCTACGCCGCCGCGGCGCACGCCGTGCTCGTCGACCGCGACATCATCGCCTACGCGGTCTCCCTCGCCGACGCCACGCGCCACCCCGCCGCCCACGGCCTCGGCGACCTCGCCGGCATGGTCGAGTTCGGCGCCAGCCCCCGCGGGCCCATCGGCCTCGTGCACGCCGCCCGCGCGCTGGCGATGCTGCGCGGCCGCGGCTACGTCAACGCCGGCGACGTGCGCGACCTCGCGCCCGACGTCCTGCGCCACCGCCTCGTGCTGTCCTACGACGCGCTGAGCGAGGGCATCACCGCCGACGACATCCTCAACCGGGTGCTCGACGCCGTCCCCGAGCCCGAGGACCGCTACCTGCACCGCTCGACCAGGACCGCGGCCGCGTGACGCCCAGCGGCACCACACCGCCGCTCGCTCCACCGGCCGCCCGGCAGGGCCCGGGCCCGATGCCGCTCGCGCTGCTGGACGCGCTGGCGCTCGCCGTCACGCGGCGGGTCGCGGGGGCGCTGCCGGGCGACCGGCGCGCCGCGGGCGTCGGCGCCGGCACGGAGCTGGCGCAGCTGCGCCCGTACGCGTTCGGCGACGACGTCCGCCGCATCGACGCGGCGGCCACCGCCCGCAGCGGCGAGCCCCACGTCCGCCTCGAGGTCCCCGAGCGCACGCTCACCAGCTGGCTGGCGATCGACGTCTCGGCGTCCATGGCGTTCGGCACGGCGGACCGTCTGAAGGCCGACGTGGCCGAGGGCGTCGCGCTCGCCGTCGGCCGCCTGGCGCTGCGCCACGCCGGGCGCATCGGCGTGCTGGCGTTCGGCGCCGGCGAGCCCCGCCTGCTGCCGCCGCGCGGCTCCAAGGCCGGCATGGTGGCGCTGCGCCGGGCGCTGCGCGACGGCGTCGGCACCGACGGCCACCACGAGCCCGGCGCGCTGGGCGACGCCCTCGGCCGGATCGGGCGCGTCGCGCGCCAGCCGGGCCTCGTGGTCGTCATCTCCGACTTCCGCGAGCAGCACGACTGGACGCGCGCGATGGGCAACCTGCGTGCCCGCCATGCCGTCCTCGCCGTCGAGGTCCACGACCCGCGCGAGGGATCGCTCCCGCCCGTCGGCCGCATCGCCGTCGTCGATCCCGAGACCGGTCAGCGGCTCGAGGTCGACACGTCGCGTCCCCGCGTGCGCGAGCGCTTCGAGGCGCTCGAGGCGCAGCGGCGCCAGACGCTCGCCTCCGAGCTGCGCCGCCTGCGTGTCGACCACGCGCCGCTGAGCACCGACGAGGACTGGCTCCTGCAACTGGGACGGCGCCTGCGATGAGCGTTGCGACCCCGATGGCGATCAGCTTCGCCGCGCCCGCCGGGCTGCTCGCCCTGCTCGCCATCCCGCTCGCGATCCTCGCGCTGACGGCCAGCCGGCGCCGGGCGACGCGCTACGCCGTCCGCTTCCCCGCCGCCGCGACGCTCGCGATCGCCGCCGGCACCGTGCCCGCCTGGCGCCGCTTCGTCCCGACCGGCCTCGCGCTGGCCGCGATGGCCGCGCTGGCGGTCGCGCTGGCCAAGCCGCAGCACACGGTCGCCGTGCCCGTCGAGGGCGCGTCGGTCGTGCTCGTCACCGATCACTCCGGCTCGATGGCGGCCACCGACGTGGAGCCCGACCGCCTCAGCGCCGCGCAGCAGGCGGCCACGACCTTCCTGGGCCAGCTCCCGGCCGCCACGCGCGTCGGCGTCGTGACCTACTCCGACGGCCCCGACGGCACGCGCACGCCGACGCTGGACCGCGACGTGATCAAGCAGACGCTCGAGGCGCAGACCGCCGCTGGCGCGACCGCCACCGGCGAGGCGCTGCAGGTCGCGCTCGGCGCGCTGGCGCCCAACGGCCGCGCCGCCGCGCGCCCGGTCTCGGCGATCGTCCTGCTGTCGGACGGCAAGACGACGTCGGGCCGCGACCCGGTCGAGGTCGCCCGCACCGCCAAGCGCCTGAAGATCCCGATCTACACGGTGGCCCTCGGCACGGCCGACGCGACCATCCCGAACCCGGTGAGCCCGCTGAGCCCGCCGATCGCCGTGCCGCCCGACCCCGAGACGCTCAAGCAGATCGCCGACATCTCCGGCGGCCGCTCGTTCACCAGCGACGACGCCGGCCAGCTGCGCGGGATCTACCGCACGCTCGGCTCGCGCCTGGCGACCAAGCACCAGGAACGCGAGATCACGTCGAGCTTCGCCATCGGCGGCCTCATCCTCCTGGTGGCCGCGGGCCTGCTGTCGCTGCCGCGGGTGGGCCGGCTGCCGTAGGGGGGCGGGGGCCCGTCGAGTCGGGGTGGCCGGGCGTCGGGGACTGACGTCGTGCGGCGCGATCGGGCCGCCGGCGCTCTTGCGCTGTGGATGGCGGCGCCAGCGCGGTTGGCGTCCCGCGCGTCGCGCTGCCGGGGCGCCGGCATCATCGGCTCGGCACCGACGGGAACGTGGCGGGAGCGGTCGCGCCGGCGCGACGGGTGGTCCCAAACCGTCGGCCCCGCCATCGAGGGACGAATGAATCTCGTACAGCGAGATTCATTCGTCCCTCGACGCCCCCAGGCGCGCGGAGGCCCGACCCCGCACGCCGGAGGACGACCCCGGGCGCCGGCACGGCTAGCCGCGCATGCTTCCGTCGGTGCCCGCCCGACGACGCCGGAGCCCCGAGAACGCCGAGGCGGGGCGCCGATCCCAGCGGCGCTGCCAACGACAGAAGAACGACGCCCGCACCCGTGCCGCGCTCCACGACATCAGTCCCCCACGCCCGCGCCCCAGCGTCGAGGGACGAATGAATCTCGTCCAGCGAGATTCATTCGTCCCTCGACGCCCGAGGCCCCGTCAGCCCGTCTGCAGCCGCGTCTGCGTGATGCGGAAGCGGCCGCCGCCGACGAACTGGATGGTGATGTCGGTCGGTGCGCCGGAAAGCTCGGTGGTGCAGCGCACGCGGTTGCCCTCGTCGGCCTTGACGCCGTCGGGGCAGTGGACGTCGATCTTCGTGCCCGTCTGCTGCCGGACGAAGTCGGCGATCTTCGTCTCGAGGTCCTTGCGGTCGACGTTGCCGCCGCAGGCTCCCAGCGCGGCGGCGGTCAGCGCGAGGAGTGCGGTGAAGATGATTCGCCCCGGCCAGATTCGGTCGTGGACCAAGCCAGGCGACGCACGATGCCGCAGGCAATGCATCCGCATTGTCAAGACATCGGGTGGCGATCTGGCGCTGTGTCCACGGCCGGAGATGGGCGCGGCGAATCCTTCACCGCGCTCCCAGCGCTGCCGGCGCCGCGTGGTTCACGCCTCGACCTCGGCGACCCCGTCGCGGCGAGGGAGCGGGGGCAATTCCACCGGAGCGGCGTGCATGGCCCGGAGGCGGACGTCGCGCCAGCTGACGCCCTCCGTGATCAGCGCGGGCGCGCCCATCACGAAGGCGGTGGCGATCTCGACGGCCTGCAGGATGATGCCGTAGCCGAGCGCGTCCTCGACGCTGACGCCGTAGCCCTTGTGCAGCACGAAGACGCACGCGGCCTGGAAGACGCCGAGGTTGGACGGCGTCGCCGGCAGCACAGCGCTGACGTTCACGGCGAAGAGCACCGCGGCGGCGGCGCCGATCCCCGCGCGGTCGTCGAGCCCGAAGGCCACCAGGAGCACGTAGCACGACAGCCACTGGACGACCCAGGCCAGCAGCTGCGCCGAGACAGCGACGAAGCCGAGCCGCGGCTGGCGGAAGACGAGCAGGCCGTCGCGGACCGACTGGAGCGCGTCGCGCGCCTGGGCGGCCCACGCGCGGACGCGCGCCGAGCGCGCCCGGCGGGTGCCGCGCAGCAGCGCCGGGGCGCCCAGGACCGCGCCGAGGATCATCAGCGGCAGCAGCGCGAAGGCGATCAGGCCACTCTGATGGGAGTGGAACACCGGGACCGACTGGAACATCACGCAGCCGAGGATCACGAGCGCGAGGATGTTCACCAGCGTCTGCGAGACGATCGTGCCCAGCACGACCGGCAGGCCCTCGCGCGGGCGCCCGATGCGCCGTGCGACGATCATCGCGCGCGCCGGCTCGCCGAGGCGGGCGGGCAGCGTCGCGGACATCAGGACGCCGATCATCGTCCCCTGCAGGGCGTCGCGCAGCCGCGGCCGCGGCGCGGTCGGCAGCGCGGCCTTGAGGATCGCGTGCCACGAGACGGCGCGCACGACCATCGAAGCGCACATCAGCCCGAGGGCGAACAGCACCCACGGCGGCGTGGCGTGCAGCAGCGAGTGGCCGATGCGGTCGAGCCCGATGCGCTGCAGCGCGAAGAAGGAGCCCGTCAGGATCGCGGCGGCCACGACGCCCATCGCGAGTCGCCGCAGCGCGGCGACGACGGGGCGCCGGGCGCGCGCGCGCGGCCGCACCGGCTCGATGCTCGGGATGCGCCACGCCGGGCGGGACGGCTGCAGATCGGCGGGAGCGGCGCCGATGCGCACGGCCAGCCGCCGGCCGGCGCCCTCGGGCTCGGGCACGGCGATCGCGTCCTCGTAGGCGTGCAGCACCTGCGCGGCGACCCGCGGCCAGGCGTACTGCTGGGCGCTCTCGGCGGCCGCCCGCGCCAGCGCGTCCCGGCGCGGCGGGTCCAGCGCCAGGCTGCGCAGCGCCGCGCCGAGCGCGGCGGCGTCGCCGCGGGGCACGAGCACGCCGTCGACGCCGTCGCGGACGACGCCCGCGTAGCCGGCGATGTCGGAGGCGACGACCGGCGTGCCGGCGGCAAATGCCTCCGTGAGGACCATGCCGAAGCTCTCGCCGCCCAGGGAGGGCGCGGCCAGCACGTCGGCCGCCTGCAGCGCCGCGAACTTCGTGGCGTCGTCGACCTTGCCGAGGACCGTGATGCCCTCGCGCCCGTCGAGCAGCAGCGGCTCGATCTCGTCGGAGGTGGCCCCGACGAGCGTCAGCTGCGCCGGAACGTGCTCGCGCAGCGCCTCGAAGGCGCGCAGCAGGACGGGGAGGCCCTTGCGCTCGACGGCCTGGCCGACGAAGACGATCCGCAGCGGGCGCTCCGCCGACACGGCGTCGGCCTCGCCCAGCGCGATGTGCTCGGGGACCGCCACGCCGTTGGGGATGATCCGGTAGCGGCCGCCGAAGAAGCGCTCGCCCGTCCAGGCCGCCGCCTCGGAGACCGCGATGCGGACCTTGAGGCGATTGAGCCGGCGGCGCGCGCCGATGCCGACCGCGACGTTGTTGGAGAGCGCGTTGGACGAGTAGCAGTGGAACGTGCCGACCAGCGGCGACGGGCTGTACATCAGCGCGTCCCAGGCCAGGGTCGGGACGACGGGCTCGTGCAGGTGGACGACGTCGTAGCCGCCGTGCCGGAGCTCGTGACGCAGGCGCGCGACGCCGTCGGGGCCCGACGACAGGTTGGACACGGCGCCGTTGGCGCCGAAGCCGATCGTGCGGCCCAGCGGGACCACCCAGTCCGGGATCTCGCGCTCCTGCGGGACGGCGCCGCGGTGCCGCCGCGCCGACTGACGGTCGGGCGGATCGACGGGAGCCAGGACCCGCACATCGTGGCCGAGAGCGTCGAACTGCCCCTGCAGCGCCTCGATGTGCCGCGTGACACCCCCGGGGTACGTCCAGGAATAGGGGGAGACGAGCGCGATGCGCATCACGGTTGATCGTATCGAGGCCGACCCGGGAATGGACGTGGGGCTAACTACACTTCACACAGCTCTATGGCCGACCGTCATTTCGTCAAGTACACCTTCCTGCAGCTCGATCCTGCCTGGCGCCGCCTGCCGGAGTCCGAGCGCGCCGAGCACAAGCGCGAGTTCCTCGCCGCCTGCGAGGACTTCGGGACCGACCACCTGCTGCAGGCCTTCTCGCTCGTCGGCACCCGTGGCGACGCCGAGCTGATGCTCGTGATGGAGGCCGAGAACCTCGATCGGATCCACGAGTTCCACGTCGTCCTGGCCCAGAGCGGCCTGATGAAGTGGGCCACCCAGCCCTACTCGTTCCTCGGCCTGCGCAAGGCGTCGGAGTACAGCGACGAGGAGCGCCAGATCCCGCGGCGCTTCAAGGGCAAGTACCTCTTCGTCTACCCGTTCGTCAAGACGCGGGAGTGGTACGCGCTGGCCGCGGACGAGCGCTGGCGGATCATGCAGGAGCACATCGCCGTCGGCCGCGAGTACCCGACGGTCGACAACCACACGACGTACTCGTTCGGCCTCGACGACCAGGAGTTCGTGGTCGCCTTCGACACGAACGACGCCGGGGCGTTCCTGGACCTCGTCCAGCGCCTGCGCACCACCGAGGCCTCGGCCTGGACGCTGCGCGACACGCCGTCCTTCACGTGCATCAGCACCTCGATCGAGCGCGCGCTCATCGCGCTCGACGGCGAGGCGCTGGGCGTCACGGCCTAGCGAGCCCCGCCCGGACGCATGGACGACGCCGCCGCAGCGCACCTGCGCGGCGCCGATCCCGTCCTGGCGCGGTTGCTCGACGAGGTCGGCCCGCCGCCCGCGCGCGTCCCGACGGGCGATCCGTACGGCGCGCTGATGCGCGTCATCTGCGGCCAGCAGCTCTCGGTCTCCGCCGCCCGGGCGATCTACGGCCGGCTGCTGGAGCGCTTCGACGGACGCCCGCCGACGCCGGCCGAGATCCTCGCCTCCGACCCGGAGGAGTTGCGGCCGGCGGTCGGGCTGTCGCGGGCCAAGACGGTGACGCTGTGGTCGATCGCGCAGGCCGTCGTCGACGGCGAGCTGGAGCTCGACCGCCTCGGCGAGCTGGACGACGAGGCGCTGATCGCCGAGCTGACCGCGATCAAGGGCATCGGCGAGTGGACCGCCCAGATCTACCTGATGGTCGAGCTCGGCCGCCGCGACGTCGTGGCGGTCGGCGACCTCGGCATCCGCCGGGCGGTGGAGCGGGCCTACGGGCTGGACGAGCTGCCGACGCGCGACGAGCTGCTCGCGCTCGCCGAGCCTTGGCGCCCGTACCGGACGGCCGCCTGCTGGCTGCTGTGGCAGTCGCTGGACAACGCGCCCGTGCCGGATCCCGCGTCCTAGGGGAACACTGGCCCAGTGGGCCAGGTTCCCTTGCGGGTTAGGCTTCGGGAGCCGGGAGAGCGCGCCAACCGGCAGCTACGCGCAGGACGCCGGCAGCGGCGGCGGCGGAGCCGTCGGATCCCGCGTCCCGCCCCACGCCCGCCACAGGTCGTAGGTCGGGTAGGCGCGCGTCAGGGCCGGATCGACGAGGCCCACGGGGTATGCCGTGTCCTCGCGGAAGGTGTACTGGAACGCGACGTCCACCCGCGGGTCGTCCGCCCAGCGGCGCAGCACGCGGCTCTGCGCGCGGCACTGCTGCCGCAGCGCGAGGTCGCCGGTCGGGCGCTCACCCCCGGGCGTCGGGCCGCCCACGCCGGTCTCGGTCACCCAGATGTGCGCGCCGCGCGTGCAGGGCCGGGCGTCGAGCGCCTGCTCGAGCGCCACGACCGGGTCGGGCTTGCCCGGGTCCGGGACGACCTGCGCGTAGTCGTGCTGGGACCACGTCCGGCTCAGGCAGACGACGTCGTCGGGCAGCGCGGCGATCATCTCCTGGACGGTCGAGCGGCGTGGCGAGGGCGTCGTCGTGCCCGCCAGCTCCCCCAGCACCAGCTCCTGGGCGCCCGGGGCCGCGTCGAGCGCCTCGTGCGCGGCGCGCACGAGCTGCGTGTAGACGGCCGGCGCCAGCGACGGCGAGGCAGGCGAGCACGCGGCGCGCTGCGGGCTGATGAACGCCGGGTGGTTGGGCTCGTTCCACGGGCTCCAGTAGCGCACGCGGGCGCCCTCGGCCTGTGCGAGCGCGGCGAACTGGGTGATTAGCGCGCGGTAGCCGGCCAGTCCCGCGGCGTTGATCGGGCGCGAGGCCGGACCGGCGTCTGAGCGCTCGCAGCCACTCGGTCCGGTGGCCGCCCACGCGGGGACGCCGGCGATGACGACCTCCACCTCGGGTCCGCCGTCGAGCCCCGGGGCGCGCTGCTCGGAGGCGATCGCCGCAAGCTGGTCGCGCAGGCCGTTGGACACGCCACAGGGCGGCGTGCCGCGCAGGCAGCCGTCGGCGGGCATGTCGAGCCGCGCGGGCTGGGACGGGTCCGGCTGCAGCTGCGACCAGTAGACCGGCACGCGGATGTAGCGGGGCCGCAGCGCGAGGGCGAGGTCGCGCCACTGCGCGAAGCCCGGCGCGAGATCCGGATGCGATGCCGGCTCGAACAGCAGCTGCGGATTGGCCTCCGTGAGCCCGGTGGCCAGGACGAGCGGTCGCGCCGGCGGCGCGGGCGTCGTGGTGCTCGGCGCGCGCTGCGCCGCGGGACGCTGCGGTGCGCCGTCGCCGTCGCCGCCGCCCCCGCAGCCCGCGGCGGCCGCCGCCGCCACGAGGAGCAGGAGGAAGACGCGGCGCAGGACTAGACCGCGGAGACCTGCTCCTCGTCTTCCACCCGGAACGAGGAGCCGCAGCCGCAGGCCGCCGTCACGTTCGGGTTGTTGACCTGGAAGCCGGCGCCCTGCAGGGAGTCGACGTAGTCGATGGAGGAGCCATCGACGTAGGGCAGGCTCTGGGCATCGACCAGGATGCGGAGGCCGTGATCCTCGAAGATCACGTCGCCGTCCTTCTGGTCGTCGAAGGCGAGCTGGTACTGAAAGCCCGAGCAGCCGCCGCCGCGCACGCCGACGCGCAGGCCGGCCGTAGTGACGTCCGCGCCCTGGGAGTCCAGGAAGTCACGGACCTTCTCGGCGCCCTTCTCGGTGAAGAGGACGCCCTTGGCCTGGAAAGAGACGGTGGTTCCGGTCATCGCTATACAAAGGATAGCGATACCCTCAAGCGACCAGATGCCGACGACCGACGAGATCAAGCGCCGCATCGAAGCGGCCGTCCCGCAGAGTACCGCCGAGGTGGAGGACTGGACCGGCGGCGGAGATCATTTCCGCGCCACCGTCGTGTCCCCGGCCTTCGACGGCCTCAGCCGGATCCAGCAGCATCGACTCGTCTACAACGTGTTCGGCGCCGAGATCGGCGGACCGATCCACGCCTTGTCCCTCACCACCCGAGCTCCGGAGCAGGCATGAGCAGCGACACCAACCCCATTCGCGACGCGATCGCCGAGGCGATCCGCGACAACAAGACCATCCTCTTCATGAAAGGCACGCCCGAGCAGCCGGCGTGCGGCTTCAGCGCCCGCACCGTGGCGGCGCTGCAGGCCCTCGACGCGCCGTTCGCGGCGGTCGACATCCTCCCCGACCCGCGGATCCGCCAGGAGCTCTCGGCGATCTCGAACTGGCCGACGATCCCCCAGCTGTTCTTCGACGGCGAGCTGATCGGCGGCGCCGACATCGTGGCCGAGATGTTCGAGTCCGGCGAGTTGGCGGACACACTGGGCGTCGCACCGGTCGACACCGCGCCGGCCCCGGAGGCCACCGCGTCCGGCCCGGCGCCGCTGGGCATCGAGAACCGCCTGAGCTAGGGGAACACTGGCCCAGAGGGCCAGGTTCCCTTGCGGGTCAGGGACCCGCGCTCCTAGGCCTCAGCGCCGGACGGCCAGCCGGAGCCGTGTGCTCCCGCTGATGCGCAGATCGGGGTCACGGAGGACCTCGATCTCGTTCGTCGCCGTCTGCCCGTCGCTGTCGCCGGGGTCGCGGAAGCTGGCGGTCACGCCGTCCTCGCGCGCGGTCGCGGCGAACGCCGAGGCCAGCGCCCGCAGCGTCGAGGGCCCCGGGTCGTCGGCGGACTCGCCGCCGTCGCCAAGCGTGATCGTGAAGGTGGAGGTCAGGTCCTGCGCCTCGGCGTCGCCGGCCACCGCGTCGGCGGGCGTGCCGGTCAGCGTCAGGACGTGGTCGCCGGCGGAAAGGTACTTCGGCACGTGGACCTTCACGATGCGCGTGAACCGCGCGCCGCGCACGTGCTGGGCGAGCACCTTGACCTTGACGTCGTGGCCGCGCCGCGCCCGGCGCGGACCGGTTGCGTCCAACATGTAGGCTTGGCGCAGCTCACGGCGCAGCCTGATGTTCACGTCGACGCCCGTGACGTGGACGACACCGAAGTTGTACGCGTCGATCAGGCCGACGGCGCTCGCGAAGTCGGCGACCAGCGGCGCCCCCGCGGCGCTGGGCGAGCCGCCGACGTAGGTGTTGCAGAACCGCAGCGGCGCCTTGCGCTCGCGCAGCGTGACGCGCACGCACATCGCGCCGCTCTGGCGTGCGGGCGAGCCGCGGAGGATCTCGTAGGCGGCCTGCGCGATCGCCACGGGGCCGACCTGCGTCAGCGACGACGTGCCGGTCGGCTGGCCGACGGAGTTCTCGTCGGCGATCTCGAGGTTCTCGTGCGCGACGCGGCCGCTGTCGAGGTCCTTGGCGGTCACGCGCATCGGGAAGCGATCGGGCAGCGCGCCGAGGCGTCCGACGACGCCGGCGGGCGCGTCGTTGGTCAGCGTTCCCAGGTCGTGGCCGGGCGCGGCGAGCTTGTAGCTCGTCAGCTGCTCCGAGTCGACCGGGTTGTTGATGACCGTGTAGACGTAGGCGTCCTGCAGGAGGAGCGAGCGCCGCCCGGCGCCGTCGAGCGGGTGGCCGAAGGCCCAGACCGCGTCGCCGTCGACGTAGGTCACGGTGCCGACCGCGCCCGCGGCGACGTCGCCGCCGGAGAGGCCGACCGCGACCGAGGCGCCCGGCACCAGCTGCTGCTGCGGGAAGGTCACGGCGCGCGGGGCGGCCGGCGCGGCGTACAGCGCCCGGCCGGTCTTCCTGCCGGCGGCCTTCAGCGCGGTCGCGACGGGACCCGACACGCCGCTGAAGCTCAGCGGCGTCGCGAGCACGCGCACCTGGCGCTTGAGGATGCTGCTCATCGCCTTGGCGCCGGCGGGCACGTCGACCGGCTCGCCGAGCAGCGTCTCGATGGGCGTCGCGAGCACGACCTTGTTGCCGTAGTCGCCGGTGCCCTGGGCGATCGCGCCGATCGTGCGCAGCGTTCCGTCGGGCCCGGCGCACTTCACCGGCGAGCCCGAGAAGCCCTCGGCGATGCCGGTCTCGTCCACCGCCGGACCGCTGACGCGGACGAGGATCTGCGCGTCGGGCCCGGTCAGGACGTCGATGACGTCGACGTCGAAGCTGGAGATGGCGGTGCCGCGGATGACGCTGTAGCCCGTGCAGCGCATGCCCGCCTGAACCTGCGCCAGCGGCATGATCGGGTCGCCGGCGCGGGCGACGGCGGGGACGGCGGCGCACAGGACGGCGGCGAGCGGAGCCGCGAGGCGAAGTCGGAGCACGAGGGCGCGAACAGTAGGGAACCGCCCGGCGCGAGGGAACACTAGATTGCTTGCGTGGCCATCGGCGCTTCTCCCATCCAGGCGGTCCGGTGGGACGGCCGCCGGCTTGCGGTCCTCGATCAGACGCTCCTGCCGGCGCAGGAGGCCTGGCTGTCGCTCGCCGGCGCGCGGGACACCGCCGACGCGATCGTCCGGCTCGCCGTCCGCGGGGCCCCGAACATCGGCATCGCCGCGGCCTACGGGCTGGCGATGGAGCTGGCGGCTCGGCCGTCGCTGGGCGCGCTGGAGGAGGGCTCCGAGATCCTGCTCGCCTCCCGGCCGACCGCGGTGAACCTCGCATGGGCCGTCGAGCGGGTGCGCACCGCGGCGCTGGGGGCCGGGCCGTCGACCCTCGCAAGCGCGGCCCGTGCCGAGGCCCAGCGGATCCACGCCTCCGAGGACGCCGCGAGCGCCGCGCTGGCCGCCGGCGGCGCCGCCGTGCTCGACGGCGCGCGCACGCTGCTGACCCACTGCAACACGGGCGCGCTGGCGACGGGCGGGCGCGGCTCGGCGCTCGCGGTCTGCATCGCGCTGGCCGAGCGGCACGAGGGCGTGAAGGTCCTCGCCTGCGAGACGCGCCCGCTGCTGCAGGGCGCGCGGCTGACGGCGTGGGAGCTCCAGCGCCTCGGCATCCCGTTCGCGTTGATCGTCGACGGGGCGGCGGCGGGGCTGCTGCGCGGAGGCGAGGCCGACGCGGTCGTCGTCGGCTGCGACCGCGTCGCAGCCAACGGCGACGTCGCCAACAAGGTCGGGACCTACGCGCACGCGCTGGCGGCGCGGGCGGCCGGGGTGCCGTTCGTCGTCGCGGGGCCGACGTCGACCATCGACCTCGCCACGCCGACCGGCGACGCGATCGAGATCGAGGAGCGCGACGCGGCCGAGGTGCTCGGCTTCGGCGGCGTGCTGGTCGCGCCGGCCGACACGCCGGTGCGCAACCCGGCGTTCGACGTGACGCCCGCGGGGTACGTCACGGCGCTGGTGACCGAGCGCGGCGTCGCGCAGCCCGTCGACGGCGCGAGCGTCGCGGCGCTCGTGGCGGAGCCGGCGGCGTGAGGGTCGCACGCTCGATCGGGACGCGCGACGTCGTCGTGGTCGACGCGCCCGATCCTGTGGCCGGCCCTGGTGAGGTCGTCTGCCGCGTGCTGGCCTGCGGCGTCTGCGGGTCAGACATCAGCGACGCGTGGGTGGAGCCGAAGCTGCCGGTGGTCCTCGGACACGAGCTGACCGGCGAGGTGGTCGCGGTGGGCGCCGGCGTGGTGGGGCTGGACGAGGGCGATCGCGTCGTCATCCACCACCACGCGCCGTGCGGCGAGTGCCGCCGCTGCCGCCGCGGCCACGAGACGCTGTGCGAGTCCTTCCGCACCATGAACATCGATCCGGGCGGGTTCGCCGAGCACGTGCGGATCCCGGCCGAGTTGGTCGGCGAGCTGCTGCTGCTCGACGGCCTGGACGCCGAGCGCGGGACGTTCGTCGAGCCGCTGGGGTGCGTGCTGCGGGCGTTCGAGCGCTGCGGGCTGCGTGCCGGCGACAGCCTGCTGGTGGTCGGCGCCGGGACGAGCGGGCTGCTGGCCGTGGCGGCCGCGCACGCGCGTGGCGTCGAGGCGGTCTGGGTGCGCGAGCCGCGCACCGACCGCTTGGAGCGCGCGCTCGCGCTGGGCGCCGAGCGGCACGGCAACGAGCTGGTCGACGTGGTGTTCCTCGCCACCGGCGCGCCGGCCGCGCTGGCCGACGGCTTCGCCGCGGTCGCCCCCGGCGGCGTGCTCTGCCTCTACGCGCCGCCGGGCCCCGGCCGCGCGCTCGACCTCGACGGCCTCTCGCTCTACCGGCGCGAGGTCGACGTGGTCGCCTCGTACTCCGCCGGCCCGCGCGACATGCTCGCCGCCTTCGAGCTGCTGGCCTCGGGCGCCGTGGATCCGCTGCCGTTCGTCACCCATCGCCTGCCGCTGCACGACACCGGGCGCGCCCTCGAGCTGGTCCGCAG
Source organism: Baekduia sp. (assembly GCF_035318805.1). Lineage (GTDB taxonomy): Bacteria > Actinomycetota > Thermoleophilia > Solirubrobacterales > Solirubrobacteraceae > Baekduia. The sequence continues at coordinate 14,091 of NZ_DATHDY010000052.1, read as the reverse complement.
CGGCGAGGCCGTCAAGGCGCTGGTGCTGCCGTGATGCGCGCGGCGATCCTCCACGGGCCGGGTGACGTGCGCGTCGAGGAGACCGCCGAGCCGGAGGGCGAGGTCGTCGTCGAGGTGCGCGCCGCGACGACGTGCGGGACCGATCGCAAGATGCTGCTGCACGGCCATCCGACGCTCGGGCCCTATCCCGCGCGCTTCGGCCACGAGACCGCCGGCGTGCGGGCCGACGACGGCGAGCGCGTGCTCGTCGGCGACTCGCTGCCCTGCGGCCGGTGCCCACCGTGCCTCGCGGGACGGACGAACCTCTGCCGCAACATGCAGTGGATCCTCGGGGGCTTCGCGGAGCGGATCGCGGCCCCCGAGGCGGCGCTGCACGTGATGCCCGAGGGCCTGCCGTTCGCCGGCGCGGCGATGGCCGAGCCGCTGGCCGCGTGCGTCCACGCGGTCGGTCGGGGCACGCGCGAGCACGAGGTCGTGGTGCTCGGCGGCGGGACGATCGGGCTGATGCTCGCCGCGCTGCTCGTGCTCGACGGGCGCGACGTGGCGCTCGTCGACCGCCACCCCGAGCGCCGCGCGCAGGCTGACGCGCTCGGCGCCGTCGGCATCCCCCACTGGGACGGCCCGGCGCCGCTGGTCTTCGAGGCGGTCGGGCGGCCGGAGGCGTGGAAGGCGGCGCTGGCGATGGCCGGCCCCGGCGGCACGGTCGTGATGGTCGGCGGGTGCCCTCCCGGCGACGTGAGCCTGCCTGCCGCACGGATCCACTACGACGAGGTCGACGTCCGGGGCGCCTTCCACCACACGCCGGGCGAGGTCGACGAGGCGCTGGCGCTGCTGGCCAACGGCGCCGTGGACTACGGCTTCTTCGCGGGCCCGGTGGTGGGGCTCGAGGGGTTGGTCGCCGCGCTGACCGGGCCGGCCGAGGGTGAGGCGCGGAAGCTCATCGTGGACCCGCGGCGGTAGGGGCCTGCGGTGTCGGGCTCGGGGCGTCGGCCTCGGGGTGTCGGCCTCGGGGCGATTCCGTGCGACGCGGGATCGGCGCCGCGGGCGCTGTCGGGTGGCGTCGAGGGTGGCGCAGTTGTTGGTGGCGTTCCGCGCCGGCGCTCGGGTCGCGCGGGCGCTGGTCGGGGATCACTGACGAGGGAGCCGGGCGGGGTTCGAGCGCGGTCGGTCTCCGCGGGCGGGGTGGGAGACCGGACTCCCCCGATCGTTCGGGCCCAAATGATCCCCGACTCGAGGTCCGGGTCGTTTCATGATGGATATGTCGTCACGAATCGACCCGGATCCCCGAAGTCCGCACGATTCGTGCCCGAACTACCCCCGCCCCCGCGCCGGCGGCAGACCGACGGCGCCGGCGCCCTCTCCTGCCTCCCTGTCACTGCCCCTCGACCAGCGGCCGCGCGACCCAGCCGCCCGCGCTGAACGCCACAGGCGCCCGCGCCGCCCCGGCCCGCCCGCCCCGGCCCGCCCCGCACTACTCATCCACCAACAACCTCCACGCCCCCTCCACGCGCCGCAGCGAGAACCCCGCCATGCGAAGGACCATCGGCTGCCGGGCGCCGGGTGGGCCGAGGCGCTCGCCCTCGCGTGCTCGCAGCCACTCGATCGTGTCGATGAGCGGCTGCTCGTGGTGGCCGGGCGTCCAGCCGAGATCGCGCTTGGCCTTCGTCGAGCGGTAGGCCCAGCGCAGCGCCATCGCGCGGACCTCCTCGACGGTGATCACCGGCCGGCCGGGCAGCGCCTCGGCGGCGCGGGCGAGCGCGAGCGCCGCGGGCAGCGGCAGCTTGACCGCCGGCGGCTCGACGCCGCTCAACCGCCCCAGGTCGGCGAAGAGCCGGTCGTTCGTGAAGTTGCGCCCGCCCAGGATGTAGCGCTCGCCGACCACGCCGCGCTCGTCGGCGAGCAGGTGCCCGCGCGCGACGTCGGCGGCGCCGACGATGCACAGCGCCCCGTCGACGTAGATCGGGATCTCGCGGCGCAGGAAGCGGCGCACCAGCTCGGTCGAGGAGCGCTGGACGTCCCCCGGGCCGAGCACGTGCGCGGGGTTGACGATCACGACAGGCAGGCCCTGCGCACAGATCCTCAGCGCCTCGCGCTCGGCCTCGGCCTTCGCGTTGGCGAACGTCAACCCGATGCGCGCGGCGTTGAAGCTCTGCGTCTCGTCGGCGGTCCCCCACCCCTCCGCCGGCCCGATGGCCGACGCCGTCGAGGTGTGGACGACCCGCTGCACGCCGGCGCGCAGCGCCTCCTCCAGCGCGACTCGCGTGCCGAGCACGTTGGCCCGGTGCAGCTCGTGCCAGCCGGAGCGCAGCGACGTCGCCCCCGCCACGTGGAACAGCCGGTCGACGTTCTTGAGCACCCTGCGCATGTCGCGCCGTTCCACCACGTCGGCGGTGACGACCTCGACGTCGAGCCCGGCGATCGCCTCGACCGGCGCACGCCCCCGGACGGTCACCCGCACGTCGTCGCCGCGCGCGACCAGCGCCCGCGCCACGTGGGCTCCGACCATGCCGGTCGCGCCGGTCACCAAGGTCTTGGACATCAAGCCGCCATCCTGCCAGGACCGGATCACTAGGGTGCCGGGAATGTCCCAGGTCGCCGTGGTCACCGACACCACGCACTACGCGCCGCGCGAGCTCCTGCGCGAGCACGACATCCACGAGGTGTCGCTCTACGTCAACCTCGGCGACCACCACGAGCGTGAGTCCGACATGCCGGACTTCGACGCGTTCTACCAGCGGCTGCGCGAGCTCGACCAGCTCCCCACCACGTCGCAGCCGTCGATCGGCGACTTCCTCGAGGTCTACGAGCCGCTGGCCGCCGCAGGGCGCGACATCGTCTCCATCCACATCGCCGGCGGCATCTCCGGCACGCCGGAGACCGCGCGCCAGGCCGCGACGGAGATCGCCGGCAAGTACCCGGGCCGCCGCGTCGAGGTCATCGACACGCGCACGGCGTGCGGCGGCATCGCCCTGTGCGCGCTGGCCGGCGCCTCGGCCGCCAAGGCCGGTGGCGACCTGGACGCCGTCGCCGCGCACGTCAACGACGCGGCCGACGCCATGCGGATCTGGTTCGCGGTCGACACCCTGGAGTTCCTCAAGCGCGGCGGCCGCATCGGCACCGCGCAGGCCTGGCTCGGCGGTGCGCTGAAGATCAAGCCGATCCTCACCATCGATCGCGAGATCACCCCGGTGGAGCGCGTCCGCACCGCGGGCCGCGCCTTCGAGCGCATGGCCGACTACCTCAAGGCGCGCAAGGAGGACGGCGCCGACGGCTGGGTCGTCCAGCACATCCAGGCCCACGAGCAGGCCGACCGGCTCGCCGAGCGCGGCCGGGAGATCTTCGGCTGCGAGCCCGTGTTCGTCTCGGAGATCGGCCCCGTCATCGGCACGCACGTCGGTCCGGGCCTCCTCGGCGCAGGCGGCCTCCCGCGCAGCCTGCTGGCCGGCCTCGGCGTCTAGAAGACCCCTGAAAAAGGCGGCGCGGCCAGCTGACCGGACCGCCTAATTTTCAGGGGCCATCTAGTCGATCAGCTCGTCGGCGAGCAGGTCCATCAACAACCCGTCGCGCCACGCCCCGCCGGGTGCGCGCTCGTAGGACCGCAGCACGCCGACCGGCCGGAACCCGATCGCGGCGTACGCGCGGATCGCCCGCTCGTTGTCGCGCGACGGGTCGATCGTGAAGCGGTGGTGGCCCCGCGCGACGAAGTGACGGACGATCACGCGGAGCGCCTCGCGCCCGTGGCCCTGGTCCCGCAGGCGCGTCGTGACCACGATGTCGAGCCCGACGTGCGGGTAGTCCGGCGCCGTCTCCTCGGTGTACTGCAGCCAGCCGGCGACCACGTCGTCGACGACGATCACGTAGGAGTCGGGCAGCTCCGCGCGGACCTCGGCGGCGGTGTAGCGCCCCCACCACTCCGCGACCTCGGGCTCGGCGAGGATCCGCAGCAGCGCGTCGACGTCCTCCGGGCCTCCGCGCCGCAGCACCACGCGATCGCCGCGCAGCGCCGCCATGGCCTACGTCGCGGGGACGATGACGCCCCCGCCACCCCCGCCCTCGTCGTCGTCGCCGTCGGTCGGCGGCGAGCCCGAGGTGCCCAGCGGCCCGGGCGGCGGCGGCTCTCCGCCAGCGATCGCCGCCATGCGCGCCTCCTGGCGCCACGACCACCACTCGCGCAGCAGGATCTGGATCGACGCGGCGATCGGGATCGCCACGATCGCGCCGAGGATCCCCAGCAGCGTGCTGCCGAACAGCACCGCCACGAGGACCACGATCGGCTGCACCTGCACGGTGCGCCGCTGGACCTGCGGCTGGATGAGGTTGTTCTCGAGCTGCTGGTAGATGATCGCCCAGATCGCCCAGATGACCGTGTCGGTCGGGAAGTCGTTGAACAGCGTCACGAGCCCGATCAGGATCGCGGCGACGGTGGCGCCGACGAGCGGGATCAGCGACGCGAGGCCCGCGAAGACCGCCAGCGGCGCGGCGAACGGGACCCCGAGCAGCTCCAGGACGACGAACGCCTGGACGCCGGCGATCAGCGCGATCGTCAGCGCGCCCTGGACGTAGCCCCCGACCGCCGAGGCGGTGCTGTCGAGCACGCGGCGCACGCGGTCGCGCTCGGCCTCGGGTCTCAGCCGCAGCGCCGCGTCGACCCAGCCACGCCCGCCGGCCACGATGAAGATGCTCAGGATGAGGATGTTGACCAGGGCGAAGATCGAGTTGACCAGCCCGAGGCCGATGTCGCCCAGCACCTTCGCCGCGTCGCCGACCCGCCCCGGGAGCGTCGCCGCCTGCTTGTTCAGCTCACCGGTGATGTCGTACTTCTGGTCGAGCTGGCGCAGCCGCTCGTTCTTGTTGACAAAGTCCTGGACGTCGTTGGAGTACCGCGGCAGGTCCCCGGCGAGGTTGGTCCCCTGGGTGACCAGCGGCGGCACGACCAGCGCGGCGAGGCCGATCGGGACCAGGATGAGCCCGAGGTAGACGAGCGTGATCGCGAACCCGCGCCGCATGCGGCGGTTGAGCCGGTTGACCGGCCCCGACAGCGCGATCGCGATGAACGTCGCCGTGAGCAGCCAACCGATGGGCTTGCGCAGCAGGTACACCAGGTACAGCGCCAGCACCGAGAGCACGACGATCCACACGACGCGGAGCACCGTGCGGGCAGGGATCTCGGGAACGGTCGAGCGCAACGCCCCCGAACCGTAGGTGCGGGGGCGGACGGCCTTCCTTAACGACGACGGCGGCGACGGAGCAGGCCGCCGACGGCGGCGATGCCGCCACCGAGCACGAAGCCCACCACCGCGGCGCCGATGAGGACCTCCTGCTGGTGCTCGCGGATCTGCTTGCGCCAGTCGGTCACCTCGGCGACCTCGCCGCGCAGCCGCTCCAGGGAGACGGCGAGCTCGGCACGGTTGGCCTCGATGGAGGCCCGGATCTGCTCGGGAGAGCGCTGGGGCATCAGAGGGCCTCGGTGAGGAGATTCGCGATCTGCTCGGGCGAACGCTGCGGCATCAGACGGTGGTCTCCGGGTCGTGCGAGGAGACGGTCTCCTTGATGAGCCGGGCCTCCTCGATGGCCATCTTCGGCGCTGGCGGGGAGCCGGCCTTGAGCGCGCGGTAGGCGACGTAGCCGGCCACGCCGGCGAGCAGCAGCAGCACCGCGGCGACGGTGAAGAAGCCCCAGAACTCCTGGCCGTTGGGGTACGGGATCGCCCAGTAGGCGAGGTAGGCGAAGCCGAACAGGATCATGATCAGCGCGCCGATGACGAAGACGCCGGCGGCGGCCGCGACGGCGGCGCCCTTGCCGAGCTTGCTGACCTTCTGCGTGACCTCGGCCTTGGCGAGCTCGATCTCCTCGCGGACGAGGACCGAGGCGCGCTCGCCGACGTCCTGGATCGCCTGGACGATCGCGGGCGGGCCGTTCTGATCGCTCACTGGTTCCTCCGCTTCGCGAGGCTCTTGAGCAGCAGCGCGGCGACGAGACCGCCGGCGAACGCTGCGCCCACGAGCTTCTCGGGGTTCGGGTCGACCGGGGCGCCGGCGGGCGCACCGTCCAGCAGGGCGCTGCCGGCGGGCCGGCCGAACGTCGCGTCGGCGGCGCCGACGGTCGGCGTCGGCACGGCCTCGGGTGCGACCGGCCCGGCCAGGCTGCTGGGATCCTGCTCGCTCACTCCGGCGGGTCCTCGTCGAAGATCCGGCGGTAGGCGACCGCCGCGACGCGCGAGGCGGCGATCGACGCGATCGCCCCGAAGGCCGCGAGCAGGCCTGACCACACGAGGCGCTTGCTGATGTCGTTCTGCATCGTGGCCGACTCTACCCGCCCGGGCCGCGGGCTAGCGGTCGAGTCCGCTGCAGATCGTCTCCACGATGAGGCGCTTGGCCTCGTCGAACCCGCCCGCCGACTGCGGCAGCGAGTCGAAGATCCAACCGGTCAGCACCTGCTCGATCGCGCCGTAGAACGCCATCGCCGCGAACTGCGGCGAGATGTCGGTGCGGAACTCGCCCGAGGTCTGCGCCTTCTCGACCACGGCCCCGATCAGGTTGTACGCCTCGGTGATCTTGGCGAGGTGCGTCTGCCCGAACGAGTTCGCCGCACGCGTGACCTCGACGATGATGACCTTCATCAGGTCGGGGTCGTGGCGGTAGGAGTCGACGATGAAGCCGGCGATCGCCTCGAGCTTCTTGCGGGCCAGGACGTCCTGCGCGTCGACCTCGCGGATCGCGTCGAGCATGACGTTCCAGCGCTCGAGGAACAGGGTGTCGAGCACCTCGTCCTTGGACCGGAAGTAGTGGTACACCAACCCGTAGGCGACCCCGGCCTCGTCGGCGATGTCGCTCACGCGGCAGGTGTGGAAGCCCTGGCGGGCGAAGACGCGCACGGCGGCGTCGAGGATCAGGCGGCGCTTCTCGGCAGCCGCCGCGGCGGAGCGGGCGGTCGCCATCAGCGAACCCTTCCGGGATTTCGGCCCGCGATGCGGGCGCGGATCGTCGTCTGTGGCAAGGACGCACGGAGGGAGCGGGCCCCTAGGCCCGTGACCGAGGGAGGACGCCGCCACAGGCGGCGAGACGCCCCCGCATCGCGCGGCGAAATCCCGGAAGGGTGAGCCATCAGCCGTAGACCTCCGGACGGCGATTGGCCAGCGACGGCAGTTGCGCGCGGATCCGGGCGAGCCGGTCGAGGTCGAGGTCGGCGACGATGTGCATCTCGGTGTCAGCGGCCTGCGCGAGCACGATGCCCCACGGGTCCACGATCATCGAGCGTCCGCCGGTACGGACGCCGGGCGCGTGGCGGCCGACCTGGTTGGCGGCCACGACGAAGCCCTGGTTCTCGATCGCGCGGGCGCGCAGCAGGACCTCCCAGTGGTCGCGCGTCGTCGACTCGGTGAACGCCGACGGGACGGCGGTGATGCGCGCGCCGTCGACCGCGAGGCGGCGGTAGAGCTCGGGGAAGCGCAGGTCGTAGCAGACCGTCAGGCCGAGCTCGACGCCGCCGGCCGTCCGGCTGAGGACGATCTCGTCGCCCGGCGCCTCGGTGTCGGACTCCCGGTAGTCGCGGCCTCCCACGACGACGTCGAACATGTGGAGCTTGCGGTAGGTCGCCCGGTCGGTGCCGTCAGGGCCGATGTGCACGGAGGTGTTGAACCCGCGGGCGGCGCCTTGGACGCGCTCGGCGATCGAGCCGGCCACGAGGTCGATCTCGAGCTCCCGGGCGACCTCGCGCGCCCACGTCAGCGCGGGGCCGTCGAGCGGCTCGGCGCCGGCGCGCAGGTCGTCCGGCGTGCCGTAGACCGACCACTTCTCGGGCAGCACGACGAGCGTCGCGCCGTCGCGAGCGGCGGTGCGGACGAGGCGATCGGCCGTCTCCAAGTTGGTGGCCTTGTCGGCGGTCGCGGTAAGTTGGACAGCGGCGGCGCGCACGTGCATCTCCCCCGAATCTGGCGATTGACTGGTCAATCAATCGACGTCCATGGGAGCATACCCGGCGATGTCCGCCCTGGACGACCTGCCGCTGAGGGATCGCCCGACCGGGTTGCCGGTGCCACCGGCGCGCATGGCGCTGCTGCGCGACCGCCGGCCGCTGAAGCACTGGCGCTACCTGGGCCTCTACGGCGAGGACATGATGCTCTGTGCCGCGCAGGCGCGCATCGCGGGGCTGCCGCAGGCGTTCTGGGCGACGTGGGATCGCCGGCGCCTGCGCGAGCGCACGGTGTTCCGTCCCGGCGGCGTGGTGCTGCGCGACGACCACGCGCGCTTCGGCCCGGTCGACCTGCGGCTGGAGCCCGACGGCGCCGCGATCGCCGTCACCTCGCGCCACGGCGACTCGTACATCTGGACGCGCAAGCAGCCGGTGCGCGCGACGGGCACGGTCGACGGCCGGCCGGTGGCGCTGCGCGGCCTGATCGACGACTCCGCCGGCTACCACGCGCGCCGCACGGACTGGCGGTGGTGCGCGGGCGTCGGCGAGACGCCCGACGGCGCGCCGCTGGCGTTCAACGTCGTCGCCGGCGTGCACGACGCTCCCCAGGCCAGCGAGCGCACGGTGTGGATCGACGGCACCGCGGACGAGCTCCCGCCCGCGACGTTCGCCGACGACCTGAGCGCCGTGACGTGGACGGGCGAGGATGCCGCCGAGCTGCGCTTCGCCGAGGAGGCGCGCCGCGCTCGCGCCGACGACTTCAAGCTGCTGGCCAGCGAGTACGTGCAGCCGTTCGGGACGTTCGCGGGCACCCTGCCCGGCGGGATCGCGGTGGCGCGCGGCTGGGGCGTCATGGAGCGCCACGCGGTCCGCTGGTGATCGCCCGCGCGCTGGGCTCCTGGGCGGGCGGTCTGCCCCGCACCTTCTGGCTGCTGTGGGGCGGCACGCTGCTGAACCGCGTCGGCACGTTCGTCGAGCCGTTCCTGGCGCTCTACCTCACGGCCGGGCGGCACCTGTCGGTCGCCGGCGCGGGCGCGATCGTCGCGGTGGTCGGCGGCGGCTCGATCCTGTCGCAGCCGCTCGGCGGTGCGCTGGCCGACCGCGTCGGGCGCCGCCCCACGCTCATGGGCGGCCTGCTCGCAAGTGCGCTGGCGATCTCGTTCATGGCCCTCGCGCGCTCGATCTGGCTGCTGGTCGCCGCCGCCGCCGTCGTCGGGCTGGCCAGCGACATCTACCGGCCCGCCGCGCAGGCGACGATCGCCGACGTCGTCCCGATGACCGACCGCCGCCGCGCCTCGGGGCTGCTCTTCTGGGCCGTGAACCTGGGCTTCAGCGTCGCCGCGATCGGCGGCGGCCTGCTCGCGGCGGGCGGCTACGGGCTGCTCTTCGCGATCGACGCGCTGACCTGCATGGCCTACGCCGTCGTCGTGTGGCGGACGATCCCCGAGACGCGCCCGACGGCGGCCGCCCACGAGGACGCGCCGGGCTGGTCCACCGTCCTGCGCGACCGCGTCGCCATGGCGTTCTTCGGGCTGAACCTCGGCGTCGCGACGGTCTACGCGACGACGTTCACGATCCTGCCGCTGGCCATGCGCGCCGACGGCCACTCGCCGGCGACCTACGGCGCGGTCGTCGCGGTCAACGGGATCCTGATCGTGCTGCTGCACCCCATCGTCTCGTCGACGCTGCTGCGCATGCGCCCGGCGACGGTCCTGGCCGTCGGCGCGCTGCTGTCGGCCGTGGCGATGGGCGTGATCGCGCGCTCCGACGGGATCGCGGGCTACCTCGTGGCGATCACGTTCATCACGCTCGGCGAGATCTGCAACGCGTCGATCGGTCCGGGCGTCGTGGCGGAGATCGGCCCTCCCGCCGTGCGCGGCCGGTACTCGGGCGCCTACGGCCTGTCGTGGGGCCTGGCGTTCACGCTCGCGCCGCTCGTCGGCGCGCCGCTGCTCGGCGAGGCCGGCGACGCCGCCACGCCGTGGGTCGCCGCGAGCGCCCTGTCGCTCGTCGTCGCCGGCGGGATGTTGACGCTCGGGCCGGCGCTCGAGGCACGCCGCCGCCGCGCCGCGGCGTACGCCTGAGGTTCTCGTCCGCGTGGCCCACGAGGTCTTCTAGGCTGAGGCGATGCCGTCCTCGTACTCCTCTCCGCTGGCGCAGGAGCTCGCGCCGGGCCTGCTGGAGCGCTTCGAGCGCTACGTCCGCATCGAGTCGACCGCGCAGCGCGATCGCACCCAGAGCCCGAGCACGCCCGGGCAGCTCGAGGTCGGCCGGCTGCTCGTCGCCGAGCTGCAGGCCGCGGGCCTCCAGGACGCGTTCGTCGACGACAACGGCTACGTCGTCGCGACGCTGCCCGCGACCGTCGACCACGCGCCGACGATCGGCCTCGTGGCCCACGTCGACACGAGCCCGGACGCGCCCGGCCGCGGCGTCGAGCCGCTCGTTCACCGCGACTACGACGGCTCGGCGATCCACCTGCCCAAGGGCGGCACGGTGCTCGACCCCGCCGACATGCCCGCGCTCTCCGGCAAGGTCGGGCACGACGTCGTGACGTCCAGCGGCGACACGCTGCTGGGCGCCGACGACAAGGCCGGCGTGGCGGAGATCATGACCGCGGTCGCGTACCTCGCCGCCCACCCCGAGCTGCCCCGTCCCACGCTGCGGATCTGCTTCACGCCCGACGAGGAGATCGGCGAGGGCGCGACGCTGTTCGACGTCGAGCGGTTCGGCGCCTACTGCGCCTACACGATGGACGGCAGCGAGGTGGGCGAGCTGCAGGACGAGACGTTCACGGCCTGCGAGGTCCGGCTCACGATCCACGGCGTCGACATCCACCCCGGCTTCGCCAAGGGCAAGCTCGTCAACGCCGCGCGGCTGGCGGCGCGCATCGTCGCCGCGCTGCCGCAGGATCGGCTGACGCCCGAGACGACCGACGGGCGTGAGGGGTTCATCCACGTCTTCGAGATCGCCGGCGACGCCCAGCACACGACGGTCTCGGCGATCGTCCGCGACTTCGACGACGCGCTGCTCGCCGAGCACGTCGCGCTGCTGCGCCGCACCGCGGAGCAGATCGTCGCGCAGGCGCCGGGCGCGACGCTCGACGTCGACGTCCATCCGCAGTACCCCAACATGCGCAGTCACCTGGCGCCGTTCCCGGAGGTCGTCGAGGCGGCCGAGCGCGCGATCCGCGCCGAGGGCCTGACCGCCCGCCGCACCATGATCCGCGGCGGCACCGACGGCTCGCGGCTCAGCGCCATGGGCCTGCCGACGCCCAACGTCTTCACCGGCGGCCATGAGTTCCACTCCGTGCGCGAGTGGGCGTCGCTGCACGACATGGCCTCGGCGGCGGCCGTGATCGTACGCCTGGCGGACGCCTGGACGGAGCCCGACCTGCGGGTCGCCGGCACGCGGGCCGGCGCGACGGCTTAGAACGGCGCCCAGCGCACGAGCGCTCGCGCTCCGGGCCAGTGTCGCCGCTGGCGCGCGGGAGCCGGGACTCGTCCCGGGGAACGGTCGTTGCTGACCCTTCCGACAGTCCATCTTCAACGGAGCTGGGCCTAGCTTCCTGCGCCCTGGCTCAGGAGTGGGCCTGCTCAGTCATGCCACGTGCGAGTTCCTCGAGGCCGCCCGCAGCCACGTCGGCTCACCTCGACGGCACACCAGAGAGGACACATCGATGTCAATCGCCACCGACCCCCTGCTGTTCGAGAACCTCGGTCACGCGCTGTCGACCGACTACTTCTTCCTGCGCGAGCAGCTCACCGACGAGCAGCTCGACGTGCTCCGTCGCGTCCGCGTGTTCGTCGACGACGAGGTCCTGCCCGTGATCGGCGGCTATTGGGAGCGCGCCGAGGTGCCGTGGCCGCTGATTCGCCGCCTCGGCGAGCTCGGGATCGTCGGTGAGGACATCGGCAGCAGCTACGGCTGTCCCGGGCTCAGCCCGATCGCGTGTGGACTCGTGGCGATGGAGCTCAACCGAGGCGACGGCAGCCTCGCGACGGTGGTCGGAGTCCAGTCCGGTCTGGCGATGAAGTCCATCGCGATGCTGGGGTCGGAGGAGCAGAAGCACCGCTGGCTGCCGGATATGGCGCGGCTCGACAGGTTGGGCGCGTTTGCGCTCACCGAGCCCAATCATGGATCCGACTCCATTCTGCTCGAGACCACGGCGCGGCGCGTGGGCGACAGCTACGTGCTCAACGGCGTCAAGCGCTGGATCGGCAACGGCAGCCTCGCCGACGTGACCGTCGTCTGGGCGCGCGACGAGGACGGGGAGGTCAAGGGGTTCCTGGTGGAGAAGGGCGCGGCGGGCTACGACGCTCAGGTGATCGAAGGCAAGGGCTCACTGCGCGCGATCTGGCAGGCTGACGTCACGCTCGACGAGGTCTGCGTGCCGGCCGAGAACCTCCTTCCCGGAGCCCGGAGCTTCAAGGACGCCGGGCGCGTCCTGGCGGAAACCCGCGGCAGCTGTGCGTGGGCGGCGCTCGGGCATGCGGTCGCCGCCTACGAGGCGGCTCTGACCTACTCCAAGCGTCGCGAGCAGTTCGGCCGCCCGCTGTGCAGCTTCCAGATCGTCCAGGACCGCCTGGTCAAGATGCTTGCCGAGGTCACCGCGATGCAGCTCTATTGCCTGCAGATCGGACGCCTGGCCGAGCGGGGCCAGCTCACGCACACGATCGCTGGGCTGGCGAAGCTCAACAACACCCGCAAGGCTCGCCAGATCTGCGCCGAAGCGCGCGACATGCTCGGTGGCAACGGCATCCTGCTGGAGAACCATGTCATCCGCCACATGACGGACATCGAGTCGATCCACACCTACGAAGGCACCGAGACGATGCAGACACTCATCGTCGGACGGGACGTCACCGGCGTAAGCGCATTCGTGTGACACCTTTGCGCAACAACCTCCGTCCAAAGCGGTAGTGCGCGTCAGACCGCCGTCGCCAGCAACCCGGCAATCCCTGCTGCAATGCAGGATCGCGGACTGCAATCAGCGCATCGAGGCGCGCCGCGGCCACTTGATCGCCGACCGTCGCCGCCCGAAGCTCCGGCCGCTAGACGGCGGCGGACGACGGGGAGGCGACAATCTCCGTGGCGCCGTTGAAGACGTCTCCGGTGAGCGTCGGGCCGGTGACCGTGGCGACGGCCGTTGGGGGCGCTCCGGGCAGTGTGGCGGCGCTCGCTTGGGCGGCCGGCGCGGCGATCGCGAGCGCAGTGATGACGGCGGCTGCGAGAGCAGCGCGTCTTCCGATCCAACCGGGGCGTCGACCTGTGCGTCGAGTGGACATCTGTGCTCCTCAGTTCGAAATGGTCTTTGGCATGGCTCGATGCTCCCGCCGACCGTCGGGTGTTTCCACTCCTCTTGAGCAGTGATCGATTCCGGTGTGGAATCAACCGGCGTGGGTGCCGAGCCAGCGCCAGAACGCGCGGGCTGCGGTGCTCAACGCCGGGCGTCGACGACGGATGGCGCGGAGCTCGCGGTGGAGGTCGACGCCGCGGACCGGCAGGCCGACGAGGACTCCGGCGCGTTCCTCGGCCTCGATCGTCAACCGCGAGATCAGCGTAAAGCCGCCACCGACAAGAGCACGCTTGATGCTCTCCGCACTCGCCGCCTGAAAGTCCGGGCTCAGCTCGATGCCCGCGCGCGCGAGCGCGGCAGTCGCAACCGCGCGCGTGCCCGAGGCCGCCTCGCGAGTCAGATACGACTCCGTCGCAAGATCGCTCAGGGTGACGGCGCGCCGGCGAGCCCACGGATGCTCGGCGACAACGACGACGACGATCTCGTCGTGGGCGATGGTGAGCGTTTGGACGCCCGCCGGGGAGTCCGGTCCTTCGACGAAACCGATCTCGCTGCGGTTCTCGCGGATCGCCTCGAGTGCACCCTGTGAGTTGACGATCTCAAGCTGCGGGTGCACATCGGGACGCTCGCGGCGGAAGTCCGCTAGCCAGCCGGGGAGCAGGAACTCGCCGATTGTCTGGCTGGCGCTGAGCCGTAGGTCCATGCTCCCTTGAGCTCGCGAGAGCTCGACCAGCTCGGCGATGCTCCCGAGCGCGTCGAGCGCTCGCTTGGCTGCGGGGTAGACGGTGCGGCCGAGCTCGGTCGGGCGCACCCCGAAGCGTCCGCGCTCGAACAGCCGGCCCCCGACGCGCCGCTCGAGTGTCTGAATCCGCTTGGTCACGGCC
>NZ_DATHDY010000051.1:0-67338 GCF_035318805.1 Baekduia sp. | reverse complement strand
GTCTTCGACGTCCCCGCCGGAGCCCGCCCGACGGCGGGCACCTCCACCGGCTCGACCTCGATCAACCGATCCGGCAACGACGACGACATGACGCGCATCGTCCCCGGCGACCCGGACGGGTTACAGACCCACGCTCCTAGGTGGTGGCCGTCTGCACGGCCCGGCCGCAGACCCTCAACCCATACCGCTTGGCCAGCCGGGTGCTGTCCTTGAGCCCTTGGCGGCGCGCCTTGCGGATCTCCGCCAGCGCGTCCGGGCTGTAGTTGCGCAGGGCCTGGGCCTGGGCCACCGTGGCCTGTGACTGGTTGTCGAGCACGGCGAACCACAGCCCGAGGGTCTTGGCCTCGGACTTGTCGTCGGACTTGGGCCGGCGAAGGGCGTGGAGCTGGGTGAGCCAGGCGCTGTAGGCCGGCGTCGACTGATCCAGGACGTCCGCCGCGCTCAGCACCTGATTGGCCTCCAAGGCCTGCCTGAACGCCGACGCCGTCCGCTTGCGGATGTCGAGCATCCGCCGGCACATGTTGTCGGCCTTGCGGATGTAGGCGGGCCTGCTCAGCTGCGCTCCCGTCGGCTTCGTGTTCGCGAGGCGCTGGTTGTTGGCGGCCGCGACCGCCGCGGCCTGAGCGGCGGCGATCGCCTGCTGCTTCTGCTGGGAGTTGTCGTCGGAGGACCCGCAGCCGGCGACCGGGATGGCCAAGGCGACGGCGAGAACGATCAGGAGCGCGGTGTGCTTCATGGCGACCTCGACGCTACCCCAGGCCGTGAGGGTCGCCCAGAGCCAAACGGCAGGCGCGCCGGGACCGCTACACCGCCCTGCCGCAGACCTTGAAGCCGTACTGCTTTCCGAGCTCTTCGGCGAAGCTGAGCTCCTGCTGCTGGGCGGCGCCGATCTGCTGGAGGAGGGCGTCGTCCTGGTCGCGCAGCGCCTTGCTCTCGTCCGCCAGCGCCTTGACCTGGCTGTCCATCACCTTGATGAGGCCGGCCAGGATCTTCTGGTCGCCCTTCGGCCGCCGGAGGCCCTTGAGCGTCTCGATGTGGGTCGCGAAGATCGGCATGTAGCGGTCGATCGCGTCGGCGGCGGCCGTGGGCTGCTTGGCCGCGAAGGCCTTCGTGACCGCCTCGTTGGCACGCTGGCTCAGGCCGCGCGCCTCGAGGCACACGCGGTCGGCGCGCCGGACGTAGGCGGCCTTCGTGGGCGCCGGGCCGGTCGGGGCGGCCACCTCCGGCGTGGCGGGCGCGGCCGCTGCCGGCTTCGGGGCCGCAGCGGCGGGCTTGGCGCCGTCGTCGCCGCCGGACGAGCCGCAGCCGCTCGCGAGGAGCAGGGCGGCAGCGACCAGGGCGCCCAGGACGGGGCGTGCGTGCATCATCGGGACAGGACCTCGTGGGGCAGGGGCCCGCGTTCCATCGCGGCGCCGGATGGGCGACCGTATCCGGAACGCGAGCTCCCGCGCAACACCCCGTTGGGCGAGGATCGATCAGCGCTTCAGGGTCACCACCTTCTTCGCGCTCGTCCCGCCCGCCGTCAGCGTCACGGTCACCTTGAGCCTGCGCTGCGCGAGCGCCTTGCGGATCGCGGCGGTGGCGCGCTGGCCGAACGTGACCTTCAGGGTGGCTGCCTTGTTCGCCTTGACCTTGGCGGTCGCGGTCTTCGACGCGTAGGTGCGCTTGCCGACCTTCACCGACGCGACGGCCTTGCAGGTGCCGGCCGCGCCGGCCTTGCACACGACTGACAGCCGGCCGGTGAAGCGCCGCGTCGTGGCGCCGGAAGCCGTCAGCTGCAGGCCCTTGGGGTTGGTGAGCGGCGCGGCCTTGGGAGCGGGTGCGGGCGCGGGGACGGTGTTGGGCGCAGGAGTGGTGCCGCCGCCGTCTGAGCCCAGCGGCGCGTAGCGGGACGCGGGCGGGTCAGCGGGGCCACAGTCGGGCGAGCTGCCGCCGGGGATCACGACGTGCTCGTCGGCCGACACGGCGCATCCGCCTCGGCCTCGGACGGGTTGGGCTCGAGCTGCGTGAACGTCGCCGCCGAGATGCCGCTCTTGGTCCCGAAGGCGATCGACACGGAGTCCGGCGACCACGACGGGTCGTGGTACTCGGGAACCGGCTTTTTCAGGCTCGCGAACCGGCATTTTCGCAGCCGTAGATTGGCAGGTCCCGCTGATGCGGCCGTCCCGCGACGACTGCGAGCCGACCGAGAGGGGTCCTGCGGGGGTGGCAGACTGGCCAACGTGCGGCGGAGAACACTCCGATCGGCGCGACTTCGCCGTGTGCGCCCCTTCAGCCAATGACTCTGATCCTGTCCGACATCCTCGCTGGACACGAGAACTCGAAGGTCGAGTTCAAGCGCGACACCTCCAACGTGCAGGGCATCGTCAAGGAGTTCATCGCCTTCGCGAACCGCACCGGCGGGGTCATCATCATCGGCGTCGACGACAAGACCCGCGACGTGGTCGGCGTCGACGACCCACAGACCGTCGAGCAGCAGCTCGTCCAGGCGATCTCCGACCTCGACCGTCCCATCACTGGTCCCCGACGTCGTCGTCGCCACGGATCGCGGCAGCGGCAGGGCGGTGGTGATGGTCCAAGTGCATCATCATCAGGTACCAGACCCAGTGGTGCACGCGATCGCCGCGGAGGTCAACGGAGACATCGTCCCGACCAACGGCGGACTTCTGTTGTTCGGCCACATGCCCCAGGCGGTCCACCCTGACGCCGTGTGCCTCTGCGCGCGTTTCCGGGGCGTCAAGAAGGGCGCCGACATCCTCGACCAGGACGAGTTCCGCTCCGGTTCGATGTTGGAGCTGCTGAAGCGGATGGACGCCTTCATCGACCGCAACAACCCAAGGGCGTCGGTGGTGCGCGGTCGCCATCGCCAGAACATCCCGCACTACGACCCGCTTGTGGTCCGCGAAGCGCTGCACAACGCCATCGCGCACGCCGACTACAGCGTCGATGGCGCAACGTTCCACGTGCACATCTTCGACGACAGGCTCGTGATCGAGAACCCCGGCCCCTGGGTGTCGGGCATCGATGCCGAGGAAGTGCGCGCGGGCCACAGCAAGACGCGCAACCGGGCGATCACGCGCAATCTGCACGAGCTCGACCTGATCGAGGAGCGCGGCTCATTCTGGGGCAAGGCGACGACCGCCCACGAGGAGCGCGGCTACCCGCTGCCCACCTGGGAGGACATCGGCCACCGCCTCCGCGTGATCCTGGCCGTCCATCCAGCCGCGATGGCCCCGGGCACGGGCGCGTCCACTGGTGCCGCGCCGTCCGCCGGCGACAACGGCCGTCCGACGCGGACAAGACGAGATCGTCGAGAGGAGATCCTCGCTGTGCTGACCGCGGCCGGGGTGCCGATGGCACTTCGCGACATCGCCGCGGCCGTGGGCATCCAGTCGCGCCAGACGCGCAACTGGCTCGCGCGGATGGAAGAGGACGGCACGGTGGCGGTCGAGGGAGGCGGCCCGGCCTTGACCGATCCCATTCGGCGGTACCGCGCTGCCTAGCGCGGAAGCTATGCACTTAGCTCTGCAGTTCCGCGGTAAGTGCAGAGTACAGAGCTTGGTGCAGAGTGCAGGGCCAAGTGCAGAGTGCAGAGCTTGGTGCAGAGCCCGGAGCAGGCTCCGCGGAGTCGGCCCTCCTGACCGGGCCGCGTCGAGCGGGTTGCGGCGGGCTACGACGGGACGCCGTCGAGGTCCTTGGCGATGTCCTTGAGCAGCGGGCATCTGACCCCGGGGGTTGACGCACATCTGAGCCGTTAACGCCGAGGGCGCCCACCTGGGCGCCCTTCTTCATGTTCTGACCCCTGCCGCGAACCGCCTCGGCCGCCGGACGACCGTCGCCGGGCAACTTATGGCAGAACTTTTGGCAGGAGTCGCAGCGGAGAGGGAGGGATTCGAACCCTCGGTGGACCGTAAAGCCCACACACGATTTCCAGTCGTGCCCGTTCAGCCGCTCCGGCACCTCTCCTGGAAGTTGGGCGAGGATAGCGACGCCCGGTCCTTCGAGCCCCTCAGAGCTGCCAGGCGCCGCCCACGAGGACCGGCGTCTCGGTGCCGTCGGCCGCGATGCCGTGCACGCTGACCTCGCGCGAGCCGATCATGAAGTCGACGTGGATCGTCGACTCGTTGAGCTTCGGCGCGTCCGCCTCGTCCGCGCACATCGTGTAGGCGTGGCCGAGCGCGATGTGGCTGGCGGCGTTCTCGTCCAGCAGCGTGTCGAAGAACACGGTGTCCAGCGCGCCGATGCGTCCGTCGCCGTCGACCAGGGCCGCCTCGCCGAGCCGGGCGGCGCCGTCGTCGCGCGCCGCGTAGGAGCGGAGCACCTCGGCGTTCTCGTCGGCGTCGATGCGCACGGCGCGCCCGTCGCGGAACTCGACCTCGAGCCCGCGGATGATCGAACCGCCCAGCACCAGCGGCTTGGTGGCGCGCACGACGCCGTCGGCGCGGGCCGGGTCCGGCGAGGTGAAGATCTCCTCCGACGGCAGGTTCGGCAGGTGCACGATGCCGTCGACCGTCTCGAAGCGCGCAGCCAGGAACTTCGAGCTCGGCAGCAGGCCGAGCGTGAGGTCGGTCCCGGGACCGACGTACCGCAGGGCGTCGAACCGCCGCGCGGTGACCTTCTCGGCGGCGCCGACCAGCGTCTCGGCGCGCTCGCGCCAGGCGGCGATCGGGTCGGCCTCGTCGAGCCGGCAGACGTGGACGATCTGCTCGCACAGCCGGACCCACGCCTCCTCGGGGTCGAGGTCGGGATGGACGAGCTCGGCCCACGGGCGCGTCGGGCACGGAACGGCGGTCCAGTTCGTCGTGCGGTCGTTGACGACGACGCCGGTCTCGCGGACCGCCGGCAGCTGGTCGCGCCCGATGCGCGAGGGATCCAGGTCGCTCAGCAGCCCGGGTTGCGCCGGCCCGGTCAGACCCACGCGTGCGGCTCGCAGGCGCCCGAGCTCGAGGATCCGCTCGCCATACCAGGGCGGCACGAAGTCCAGCGTGTCGTCGTCGGCGTGCAGCAGGCGCGCGCGCTTGACGTGGAGGTCGAAGTAGGAGACGTCGACGAACTTCGCGCCGTGCCGGTAGGCCGCGGCGGCCAGCGCACGCGTGACCTCCTCCTTGCCGATCTCCGAGCCGATGGCGACGACCTGGCCCTTGTGCACGTTGGCCGCGAAGCCGATCACCAGCTCGGCGAACCGCCCAAGCAGCTCGGGGTCGTCGAAGGCCGCGCGCGCTTCAGAGCTCATGAATCCTCACCCTAGCGGTGCGCCGGCGCACCGAAAACCGACCAATGTGGGGAACGCGATGGTTTCTCGTCGCTCACGGCTCGTCGACGAGCTCGAGCACGCCGTCGAGCCCGGAGATCTCCAGGACGCGACCCACGGGGGCGTCGGGCGCGGTGCGCACCAGCGCGAAGCGACCGCCGTGCTCCTGCGCCGCGACGTGCCCGGCGACGATCACGCGCACGCCGGTGGAGTCCATGAAGTCGAGGGCGCGGAGATCGAGCACCGCGTGGCCGCCGTCGCGCAGCCGCGGCAGGAGCGCCGCCTCCAGCTCGGGGGCCGTCGCGAGGTCCAGCTCGCCGGCCACCGCGATCACGGTCCGATCCGGCTGCTCGTCCACCGACACGGAGAAGGGCGTAGGGCTGCTGCCACTCACGGCGAGAAGCCTAGTCCCCCAGCATCGGGTCAGCGAGCTGACTGGCGGCGAAGCGGCGCGACGCGCGCTCAGGCGGGCAGCCGGCGAGGGGCGCCGAGCCACTCGCGCAGCAGCGGATCGATCTCCGGGCTGTTGAGGAGATCGAAGTGATCATTTCCGCCGACGTGGCGGCAGTCCTCGGCGGCGAAGGCGACCACGCGCCGGCGCCCGTGCACGCCGTGGGCGCTCGGGCTGAGCACGAGCAGGTCACCGAGCAGGCGGCCGACGGGATGCTCGGCGCGCACGGTGAGCGTCGCGGCGACGACGTGGTGACGGGCGTGCTCCAGCAGCGGCACGTCGGCGCGCGTGAACCCCCGCAGCGCGTCGGGGTCGAGCGTCTCCCACTCGGCATCGACGAGGCTGCCGTGTCGCAGGTCCTTGATGCCGGCGCTGCGTGCGGCCAGGATCGCGGCGATCGGGCGGCTTTCGGGGAACGAGCCCAGCGCCCACGTGGCCAGGCCCGCGGCCTGCTCCAGCGGCGCACCGAGGTGCGGCGTGCCGAGCGACACGGTCGTGCGCACCAGCTCCGGCCAGCGGTCGCCGCGGTCCTGCGCCGCGTGCCCGGCGCTGCGGACGACGAGGCCGCCCATCGAGTGGCCGACGAGCGCGAGGCCCTCGATGCGGACGGGCCAGGCGTCGACGAGCGCCTCGAGCAGCGCGGCCAGGCGACGGCCGTTCTCGGAGACGTGGAGGCCGGTGTTGTAGCGGACGGTGACGGCGGTGGCGCCCGCCTCGGGCAGCACGCGCGAGGCGTACGTGCCGCTGCGCTCGCGCGCCCGCATCCCCCAGGCCGCGTCGCTCTCGCACAGGCCGTGCACGAAGACGACGGGGCGCGCGGTCGCGTGGGGGAACGCCGCGGCGAGCGCCTCGCGATCGGCGGGCACGTCGCGACCGTCGACCCGCACCGCCATCGGGATCGCGAGCGCGTTGCCCGCGCGCTCCAGGCGGTCGCCCCACAGGCCGTTCAGCGCGCCCTGCGCGAGGCGGCCGCGTGGATGCGCCGAGAGCGCCGGTCCGCCGCCGGCGGCGCCGACGGCGCGGGCGAGGCCGGCGCCGAGCAGCGCGCTGCCGTTGCGCAGCGCGCCGTACACCGAGCCGGCGACCGCGTCGTGCGCCGCGCGCGGCACGGCGGCGGCGGGGCCGGTCGGCCCGAACGAGCGCCGCGCCACGGCCTCGTGCAGCTCCTGCACGCGCGTGACGACTCCCGAGAGGCCCTCGGCGGCGAGTTCGGTGAGCGCTCCGAGCTCGCTTGACGCGGGTGCCGGGACCGTGTCGCGCGCGGCCGGGAGCGTCTGCGTCATACATTCACCGTGACACCACCCGATGTCATGGTCAAGGCGGGACTTCCGCCCCACGCCTCGCGCTCGGCGTAGTCCATCAACGTGTCGAAGTAGCCCTCCAGCGGCTCGGACCGGACGCCGATGGGCGCCAGGACGTTCCGCGCCCAGCGATCGTCGAACCGGACGCCGAGCGCGAAGTACGGGAAGAACACGCGCGCGCGGTCCAGCGCCTGGCGCTGCTGGTCGGTCATCGGGCGGGCGAGCGCCTCGTCGAGCAGCACGGGATCGACGATCGCCGGCGCGGCCAAGCCGAAGCGCCGCGCCGCGAGCTCGACCACGTCGCGCACGGTGCTCGCGTGCTCGCCCGCGACCGCGTGGTAGGTGCCCGACGGCGCGTCGGCGAGACCGAGCACGACGTCGGCCACGTAATCGACGGGCACGACGTCGACCGGCGCGTCGGGAAGCGCGGGGATCACCGGCAGCCGCCCGCGGGCGAACATCTTCAGCGGCCAGTAGAGGACATTGAACGAGCGCGTCCACCCGGTGCGGCGATCGCCGACCACGATGCTCGGCCGCACGATCTGCAGCGGCAGCGCCGGCGTCCATGCGCGCAGGAGCTGCTCGGCCTCGTGCTTGGTCTGCTCGTAGGTGTTGCGGAACGGGCGGTTGAGCGTGACGTCGTCCTCGGCGAACGTCCCGCCGTGACGGCCCGCCACGTACGCGGTCGAGACGTGGACGACGCGGCGCAGGCCGGCGCCGGACTCCGCCGTGCGCTGGGCGAGCTCGGCGATTCGCGCGGCGCCCGCGGCGTTGACCGCCCGGGCATCCTCGAGGGGCAGGTCGAACGTCACGGACGCCGCGCAGTGCACGATCTCGTCGCAGCGATGCGCGAGGTCGACGCGGGCGCCGTGCGCCAGGCCCAGTCCGTCGGCCAGCAGGTCGGCGGGCACCGCGGTGCAGCGCGCCGTGTAGGCGTCGAGCAGGCCGGGCGCGACGACGTCGGCCAGCGCGGCGCGGACGCGCGCGGCGGCGTCTGCGCCGTCGGCCGCGCGCACGAGCACGACGACGGGTCGATCGGTGCGCTGCAGGTAGCGGTGGAGGACCGCGGTCCCGACGAAGCCGGTGACGCCCGTCACGAGGACGGCGTCGGTGCGAGGACGGAGCATGTCGACGATGGTGCCAGCGAAGGCGGCCTCGCACCACGGACCGGGGGTCGGAATGTCTGCGCGTCCGTTCGACCGGTGGGCTGAGGTCGCGCTCGCCGATCGCGTGCGGGCGCGGTCCCGGTCCATAGGATGCGCCCATGATCGCCCTCATCACCGGCGCGTCGAGCGGGATCGGCGAGGCCACGGCCCGGCGCCTCGCGCGCGAGCCGGGCGCCCAGCTCGTGCTCGTCGCCCGCCGCGAGGAGCGCCTGCGGGCGCTGGCCGGCGAGCTCGGCGGCGACGTGCTCGTGATCGCCGCAGACCTCACCGACGAGGCCGCGCCCGCGCGCATCGCCGCGGCGGTGCAGGAGCGCCACGGGCGCCTGGACCTGCTGGTCAACAACGCGGGCGCCGGCTGGCGCGGCACGTTCGGCGACGTCGGCACCGCCAACCTGCGCCGCACGATGGAGATCAACCTCGACGCGCCCGCGCGGCTGGTCGAGGCGCTGCTCCCCCTGCTGCGCGCCAGCGCCCCGAGCGCCATCGTCAACGTCGCCAGCACCGCGGGCCGCGTGGCGCGGCCGGGCTCGGGCGCCTACTCGGCGTCGAAGTTCGCGCTGATCGGCTGGAGCGACGCGCTGCACCTCGAGGAGAAGCCGCACGGCGTGCACGTCGGCCTGGTGAACCCCGGCTTCGTCGCGACGGAGGGCTTCCCGCAGGCCGAGCTGGTCGACAGCTTCGCGACGCGCTGGATGGTCTCCACCCCCGAGAAGGTGGCCGAGGCGATCCTCGACGCAGGCCCCGGCGGCAAGGCCGAGCGCTACGCGCCGCGCCCGTACCGCCTGGCGGCGCTCGCGCGCGTGGTCATGCCGGGGCTGACGCGCCGGGTCCTCGGCAGCGGTGGCGGCGCGGTGCTCGGCACCAGCACGGGCGCCGACGCAGCTGACCGCGCGGCCCGCTGACGCCGCCGGGCACGGGCCATCACCCACCTGGGTGTCCGTTCGCAGGATGGACACGAGTTTCGGCGGACCTCCTGCTCAACTGCTTGGTGGGCGGTATGACCCGCCGCCCGATGCGTCCATCGGAAATCTCCTCCTCCGACGGGCTGCGACCGGGGCGCGCCGCGGCCACATATCCGCCGCGGCGCCTGCCCCGGTCCCTACTTCGCCCGGGTCGCGCGCTCGCGCAGCAACGGCAGGACGTCGGCGCTGAACTGGTCGAGGAACGTGGCCTGGTCGTCGCCGGGCGCGTGCAGCAGCAGGTCGTCGAAGCCGAGGTCGAGGTAGACGCCGATCTTCTCGACGACCTCGTCGGGGTCGTCGGAGACGATGAAGCGCGTGTGCGCCTGGTCGGCGTTCTCGTCGGCGAGGCGCTCCATCTCGATGGGGTCCTCGACGCCCTCCTTCTGCTCGGGCGTCAGCGCCAGCGCGGCCCAGAAGTGGCAGCTGTCGTGCGCCTTCTGCCGGTCGCGGTCGTAGGAGACCTTGATCTCGATCATGTGGCGGATCTGCGACGCGTCGCGGCCGGCCTGCTCGGCGCCCTCGACGACGTTGGCCAGCAGGTCGAGGTAGAGCTGCGGGTCCTTGCCCGACGTGCAGATGAACCCGTCGCCGACGCGGCCGGCGAGCTTGGCGGCCAGCGGGCCGGAGGCGGCGACGTAGATCGGCACCTCGACGTCGGGCCGGTCGTAGATCGTGGCCTGCGCCGTCTTGTAGTACTCGCCCTCGAAGTCGACGCGCTCCTCGCGCCACAGCCGGCGGATGAGCTCGATCGCCTCCGCCATCCGCAGCCGGCGCTCCTTGCGGCCCGGGAACGCACCGCCGGTCACGGGCGTCTCGTTCATCGCCTCGCCGGTGCCCACGCCGAGGAACACGCGGCCCGGCGCGAGCATGCCGAGCGTCGCGAACGCCTGGGCGATGATGGCCGGCTCGTAGCGCAGCGTCGGCGTCAGCACGCTCGTGCCGAGCACCGCCTTCCCGGTGGCCTGCGTCGCGGCTCCCAGCCACGGCAGCGCGGCGGGCGAGTGCCCGCCGTGATGCCGCCAGGGCTGGAAGTGGTCGGAGGTCGCGACGAGCTCCATCCCGACGCGCTCGGCGTGCCGGGTGTGCTCCAGCAGCGTCCGGGGGTCGAACTGCTCTGCCGAGGCCTTGTAGCCGATGCGCACGGTCATCGATCAACCCTAACGGCCCGTTCGCGACCCCCAGGCGCGCCGCGCTCAGCCGACGTCTGGCGCGGTCAGGCAGGCGGCGCCGCCGCACACGTCGACCAGCGAGCCGCCCGGCGCCAGGAACGCCGCCTTCTGCGCCCGCGCCGCCGGGGTGCGGCGCACGTGCTCGTGCGGGTCCTGGAGGCCCTTGTTGGGCGTGTTGGCCAGCGGCGGGACGCTGACCTTCGACGGGCCGCCGTCCCAGTAGACGATCGCCGAGCCGCTGTAGGGGAACGCGCCGATCGCCGGGATGCCCCACGACGGCTTGCTCTGCGGCGAGCGGCCGGCGGGCAGGATCGGCGCGTGGATGCTCGCGCCGATCGTGCGGGCCTCGACGTCGGCCTGGTACGGGGTGACCTGGTGGTCGCCGAAGGCCACGTCGAGCAACACGGTGTGCTTGATCGTGTTGGGCAGCGGGTCGGTCGTCATGTGCTGGGCGTAGCCGTTGCCCTCACCGCGGTCCCAGAGCAGCTGCGCGAGATCGAGGATCAGCGGCCGCTCGAGCTCGTCCTTGTAGACGGGGTACATGACCTGCGAGTACACGTCGAAGTCCGAGGACCGCGGCAGCAGCACGGAGTAGTTGATGCCCGGCACGCCGAGGACCGCGCGGGTGAAGTCCGGCGCGAGCGCGGTCAGCGCCCCGCCGGCGATCCCGCCCTGGCTGTTGCCGTCGTAGGCGATCTGGCCGGTCTGGACGATCGGCCGGCCGCCCGCCTGCAACAGCGGCGACGACGCCAGGCCGGACGGGTGCGCCATCAGGCGGCCGAGCACGAGGGCGTTGAGGAAGCCCTGCTGCAGGCGGTCGGGGAACGTCGGCATGTTGGAGAAGTCCGACAGGACGCTCACCGCGTTCGGGATGTCCTCGGCCGCCATGCCGATCCACGGCGTCGCGCAGAACACCTCGTTGCCCTCGGTGGCCATGGGCGGCATGTCGGGGTTGGTGAGGACCTCGGTCTCCTTGCCCAGCAGGCCGTGGCCGTAGAGCACGAGGCGCGCCGGGTGGTCCGGCGTCGCGGTCGCCGGGACGACGCAGGTGAAGCGCGCCTGGTAGGTGCCCTGCTGCTTGGGGAGGCCGTCGGCGCCGAGCGCGAACTGCGAGCCGGGCGCGCAGCCCTTGGTGAGGTAGCACGGCACGCTCACGGTGCCCTCGAGCACCTGGGCGAACCGGCCGGCGTACTTGGCGTCGTCGCCCTCCAGCGGGCGCGTCTGCAGCGTGAAGGCCGGCGCGGCACCGGCGACGGCGCCGTCGGCGAGGTTCGTGTCGCCGAGCGCCTTGAAGGTCTCGTCGCGCATCTTCAGGGCACGGCCGGAGAGCGACTTCTCGCTCGCGACCGTGAAGTCCCAGGTGAGAAACAGCGACGCGTCGCGCTTGACGCCGGCCTTCTTGATGTCCTTGAAGATTCGCTGGTAGCGGTCGCTCACGGCGCTGCCGTGGGCGTCCCGCAGCGCGGCGAAGCGCGTGCCGGCCTTGATCGCCGAGCCGTCGGCGCGCTTCAGGGAGCGCAGGACCACGACGTAGCGATGGCCCTCGAGCAGGTTCTTGGACGGATGGATCTCCAGCAGCCGCTTGCCGGCCTTGGCGTTGTTGTCCATCTCGGCCCAGATCGGCCAGCGCTTGCCGGTCTTGGCGTCGATGACGAGCACCGGCGCGTTGCGCGCGGTGTAGGTGGACAGGTCGCTCAGGGAGACCGCGGCCGTGCGCTTCAACGCCGCGTCGGTGTCGATGCCCGGCACCTTCGTGAGGATCACCGAGCCGGGGCTGAAGCCGTCCAGCCCCTTCCACCCGCTCGCGTCGATGGCCTTGCCCTTGGCCGTGCGCGGCATCTGCGACGTGCGCAGCGCGACGCTGCGTCCGGTCGCGGTCTTCTTGTCGGCCTTGGTGAAGGCGTCGTTGGGGAAGGGCAGCAGGCAGGCGGCGTCGTCGAGCCGGTCGCAGCCGGCGCCCGCGGGGGACGCGGTGGCGGCGTGAGCGGTGGACGGGGCGGCCAGGACCAGGACCAGGAGAAGCGCGCGGGACAGCGGCGTACGTCGGGACATGCCGCGGCACCCTATTCCTGTCGCGTGACAGATGGCACGCAGGTGTCCCGTCTAGCGGGCTGGGGCGGCGAGGCGGAGGCCTCCGCGCCCGCGCCAGCGGAGGGGGAGGGATTCGAACCCTCGGTACGACGAAGCCGTACAACGGTTTTCGAGACCGCCCCGTTCAACCACTCCGGCACCCCTCCGTGCCCTGACGGACGACGCCGAAGGGTAGCGGTCGCGCGTCAGTCCAGCCCGGCGAGCTTGCGCAGGAGGCCGTGCAGCTGCCGGCGCTCGTCGTCGTCGAGCGGCGCGAACGACTCCTCGCCGACCTTGGTGGCCGCGTCGCGGGCGCGCTTGAGGATCGCCGCGCCCTCGGCCGTGAGGTGGATCGAGCGCTTGCGGCGGTCGGTCTCGTGCGGCCGGCGCTCGGCCCAGCCGGCGGCCTCGAGGCCGTCGAGCATCTGGACCATCGTGCTCGGATCGATGTCGGTGGCGCTGACGAGCGCCTGCTGGGTCAGGCCGGGCTCGGCGTCGATGACGCTCAGCACGGCGAACTGCGGCGGACGCAGCCCGAGGGCGTCGAGCTCACGAGCGAACGCGCCGCGCGAGCGCACGGCGCACCAGTTCATGAGGAAGCCGGTGTAGTCGCCGAGGGCGTCCGGTGGTCTGTCTGCGCCGAGCATGATCACGAAAGATTCTAGGCATCGCGAATCGTTCGTGATACAAACGATCCGACCATGACCTCCTTCACCCGCTGGATTCTCGCGCATCGACGCCTCGTCGTCGGCTTCTGGGTCGTGCTGACCCTCGTCGGCATCGGCACCGCCGGCGCCGCCTCCAAGGCGATGGACCAGAAGTTCTCGGTCCCCGGCCGCGAAGGCTGGGAGACCAACCAGGACATCGCCCGGCACTACGGCGGGACGGGCGGCACGGGCGCGCCGCTGGTCCCGGTCGTCGCCCTCCCCGCGGGCCTCACGGCCTCCGACCCCGCCGTCCGGGCGGAGCTGGAGCAGGTCGAGCGCAAGCTGGCCCGGGCGCTGCCCGGGTCGCGCGTCGCCGGCTACGGATCCACGCAGGACAAGGCCTTCGTCTCCACGGACGGGCGCACGGCGTTCGCGGTCGCCTACCCGCCACCGGATCCCGACCAGCCGTTCGGCGACAACCCGAAGGCCGAGAAGAAGGCACGCGCCGCGCTGGCCGGCGCCACCGTCGCCGGCGCCCCCGTGCACCTCTCGGGCTACGACGCGCTGGCCGGCCAGAGCGGCGGTGGCGACGGGCCGGGCGTGCTGGTCGAGGCGCTCGTCGGCGGCTTCGGCGCGCTGCTCGTGCTGGGCTTCGTCTTCGGCTCGCTGCTGGCGTTCGTGCCGCTGCTGATGGCGCTGCCGGCGATCATGACCTCGTTCCTGGCGGTGTACGCGCTGACGACGGTCACCGGCGTCTCCCCCATCGTGCAGTTCCTGATCGCCCTGATCGGGCTCGGCGTGGCGATCGACTACTCGCTGATCGTGGTCGTCCGCTGGCGCGAGGAGCGCGCGCACGGCCACGAGGGCGACGAGGCGATCATCCGGGCCATGGGGACCGCGGGACGTGCCGTGGTGTTCTCCGGGACGACGGTCGCGATCGGCCTGCTCGCCCTCGTGCTGCTGCCGCTGCCGTTCCTGCGCAGCGTCGGCATCGGCGGCATGCTGATCCCGCTGATCAGCGTGGCGGTGGCGCTGACGCTGCTGCCGGTCGTGCTGCACTCGCTGGGCTCGCGCCTGGACTGGCCGCACCTGCGCACCGACGACAAGGCCTCGCGCGCGTGGACGCGGTGGGCCGAGGGCGTCGTGCGCCACCGCTGGGTGGCGGCGGGCTCCGCGCTGGCCGTGCTCGCGGTCCTGCTGGCCTTCGCGTCGAACCTGCATCCGGGCGTGGCCGACGTCGACACCATCGCCAAGTCCGGCGACGCCAAGGACGGGCTGGTCGCGCTGGAGCGCTCGGGCATCGGCGCGGGCGCGCTGCTGCCCCACGAGGTGCTCGTGGCCGACGGCGACCCGGCGAAGGTGGCGGCCGCGGTCGGCGCCGTCGACGGGATCCACGGCACCGTTGCACCGGCCAGCGCCGACTGGCGCCGCGACGGCACGGCGATCGTCGAGGCGTTCCCGCTGCAGGACGGGTCGAGCCAGTCCGGGCGCGACCTCGTCACGACCGTGCGCGACGCCGCCCACGCGTCGGGGCCGGACGTGCGCCTGGGCGGCACGGTCGCCCAGAACGCCGACTTCATCGACGCCGTCTACTCGAACTTCCCGCTCATGATCGTGCTGATCTCGGTCATCACCTTCATCCTGCTCGCGCGGGCGTTCCGGTCGCTGCTGCTGCCGCTCAAGGCGGTGATCCTCAACGTGATCAGCGTGTGCGCCGCCTGGGGCGTGCTGGTGATCTTCTGGCAGCAGGGCCACGGCTCCGAGTTGTTGTGGAACATCTCGGCGACCGGCTCGATCACCTCGTGGATCCCGCTGATGGTGTTCGCGTTCCTGTTCGGGTTGTCCATGGACTACGAGGTGTTCATCCTCGCCCGGATGCGGGAGGAGTACGACGCCACGGGCGACACGAACGAGGCCGTCGTGCGCGGCATCGGGCGCACCGGGCGCCTGGTCACCAGCGCGGCGCTCATCCTGTTCCTGGCGTTCACGTCGATGGCCTCGGGCCCGGAGACCGACGTCAAGGTGCTCGCCACCGGACTGGCGGCGGGCATCCTGCTCGACGCGACGATCATCCGCGCGCTGCTCGTGCCTGCGGTCGTGTCGCTGTTCGGCCGCTGGAACTGGGTCCTCCCGCCCGGCCCCGCGCGCCTGCTGCGCGTGGCACCCTCGGCGCCGGCCGCGGGGCCGCCGCCGCGTCCGGTCACCGAGAGCGTGTAGCGCGTCTCGTCTACGCCGTCGCCGCGGGCGCGCCGACCCGGCCCTTGAGCAGGTCGGCCGCCCGCTCGGCGACCATGATGGTCGGCGCGTTGGTGTTGCCGCCCGGGATCACCGGGAACACCGACGCGTCGATCACGCGCAGGCCGTCGACCCCGCGCACGCGAAGCTCGGGATCGAGCGGGGCGTTCTCGTCGCCCATGCCGACCGAGCCCGACGGGTGGTAGATGAGCTCGACCTTGCGCCGGACGAAGTCCTCCACGTCGGCGTCGTCGCGCACCGCGTCGCCCGGGTAGATCTCACGCCCGCGCGCGCTGGCCAGCGGCTCGGCGTCGGCGATCTCGCGCGCCAGCTCCACCCCGGTCACGAGCGCCGCGAGGTCCTCGGGCTCGGAGAGCGTGTTGGTGACGATGCGGGGCTTGGCGGTCGGGTCGGCCGACGCCAGCCGGATCTCGCCGCGGCTCTTGGGACTGATGAGCACCGGCCCCATGGTGAAGGCGTGGCCGTCGAACTCCTCGGCGCCGTTGTCCACGAAGTACGCGGGCGCGAAGTGGTACTGGAGGTCGGCGGCCGGGAGGCCGGGACGGCTGCGCACGAACGCGAACGCCTCGGCGACCGTCGAGGTGAGCGGGCCCGAGCGCCGGAGCAGCCACTCCAACATGGGCTTGGGCTTGTCGGCGCCGTAGAGCGACTCGGCGACCTGCGACTCCCAGACGCACACGACGTACGGGTGGTCCTGGAGGTTGCCGCCGACGCCGGGGCTGTCGACCGCGACGTCGATCCCGGTCGCGCGGAGGTGGTCGGCCGGGCCGATGCCCGAGAGCATCAGCAGCTGTGGCGAGCCGATCGCGCCGGCGCTGAGCAACACTTCGCGGTCGGCGCGCACGAGCTCCTCGCGACCGCGGCGGTCGCGCACCACGGCGCCGACGGCGCGATCGCCGTCGAGCTCGATGCGCGCGACGTGCGCGCCGGTGCGGACCTCCAGGTTCGGGCGGCTCATGGCGGGACGCAGATAGGCGTCGGCCGCGCTCCAGCGCCGGCCGTTGCGCTGCGTGACCTGCACGAGCGACGCGCCGTCCTGCTCAGGTCCGTTGTAGTCGCCGATCTTCGGGATCCCGACGCGCTCGGCGGCGTCCAGGAACCGCATGGTCAGCGGCCGCGGCGAGCGCTCGTCGGCGACGTTGAGCGGACCCCCGACGGCGTGGTGCTCGGAGGCGCCGCGCTCGTTGTGCTCCGCCTTGAGGAAGTAGGGGCGGACGGCGTCCCACCCCCAGCCGGCGGCGCCCTCGCCCTCCCAGAGGTCGTAGTCCAGCGGACGGCCGCGGACGTAGAGCATGGCGTTCATCGAGCTGGAGCCGCCGAGCGACTTGCCGCGGGGGATGAAGAGCGACCGGTCGTCGCAGTGAGGCTCGGGCTCGGTGGCGTAGTCCCAGTCCCACTTGGTGTGGAACTGATTGGCGAACGCCGCCGGGATCTTGATGTTCGGATGGCGGTCCTTGCCGCCCGCCTCGACGAGGATCACGCGGACGGCGGGATCCTCGTTGAGGCGGTTGGCGAGGACGCAGCCGGCCGAGCCGGCTCCGACGATGACGTAGTCCGCGGAGGCCATCCGGCGATGCTCGCCGATGGCCCCCGCGCGGCGCAAGTCGCCGCTGCGTCAGCTCCCGGCCGCGGCGATCGCCGCGGACGTGCCCTGCAGGTCGTACAGGCCGGTGACGCTGGTCGGCTTTCCGACCTTCTGCACGATCGACATGATCGTGCTGGAGCCGACCCGGCCGTCGTTGCCCCCGCCGGCGCTCGCGGTGCCGTCCGTCAGGACGTACCGGATGGTCCCGTTCTGGACGGCCTGGGCGAGCCAGGAGGCCGAGACCTCGCTCTCGCGGCCGGAGAAGCCGCCGAGCCCGGCGACGTCGGCGCCCGACTGGATGATCGCGGCCGAGGCGGCCGTCTGGCTGGAGACGCCGATGGTCCCGCCGCCGTGGCTCGCGGCGTAGCTCAGGGCGTCCGTCAGGTTGGCGTTGGAGCCGAACATGCCGCCACCGCCCATGCCGCCGCCGCGGTTGGTGGGGGCGGTGCCGCCGCCCATCGCGAAGCCCGCCGGCGGCGCGGCCTGCTGGGAGGACGAGCCGGCCGGCGGCGGGGCCTGCTGGGGCGCTGCCCCGCCGGGCCCGCCACCGCCGAAGCGTCCGCCACCCTGGCCGCCGCGGCCGCCGCCCCCGCCCGGCCCGCCCATGCCCTGCGAGGTGGGCCCGCCGGCGGGGAAGGTGCCGCTGGTGGCATGGCTGAGCGTGTCGGTCGCCCACGTGGCGGGCGCGATCAGCAGCGCGCCGAGCGCGACCGCCACGACGACCGCACGCGCCTTGGCGGGCAGCGCCAGAGCCAGGGCGACCGCGCCGCCGACGCCGGCCACGACGATGATCGGGATGAGACCGCCGACGTCCTGGGCGCCCTGGTGGATGACGATCAGCTCGGAGATCACGCCGCCGGCGATCGCGGCCGGGCCGACGATGCGGGCCGCGAGGCCCCCGCGCAGGACCGTCCCGACGGCCGCGCCGACGAGCACCGCGATGAACGGCGCGAGCATGGATACGTAGTAGGGGTGGAAGATGCCCTTGGCGAAGCTGAAGACGATCGCGGTCGTGGCGAACGTGCCGCCGGCGGCGATGAGCCAGCCGCTGCGGGCATCGGTCCGGCGCAGGCGGGTGAGGACCACGAGCGCCACGCCGGCCACCGCCGCCATGCCGACCAGCCAGCCGGCCTGGCCGCCGAGGCTGGAGCCCAGCAGGCGCAGGACGCCGGTGTCGCCGCCGAAGACCGAGGACCCGCCACCGCCGGGGCCACCGGCCGCGCCCGGGCCGCCCTGCTGGCCGTCGACGCGGCCGAGGCCGTTGTAGCCGACGATCAGCGACCAGATGCTGTTGTCGGAGGTGCCGGAGATCCAGGGACGCGACGACGCGGGCGTCAACCACATCAACATGGGCCAGGCCAGCCCGACCACGGTCATCGCGGCGCCCCCGGCCAGCAGCTGGCGGACGGCGACCAAACGGCCGCGCGGCGCGACCCAGAGGTAGGCGGCGGCCAGCGCCGGCACGACCAGCAGGGCGGTGCCCATCTTCGTCTCGAAGCCCAGGCCGACGCAGACCCCGGCCCAGAGCAGCCAGCGGGTGCGGCCGTCCTTCAGCGCGCGCACGGTGAACCAGAGCGCGGCGGTGCTGCACAGCACCACGAGCGCGTCGGGGTTGTTGTGGCGCGAGATGGCGACGGTGATCGGCGTCGTGGCCAGCACCAGGCCGGCGACGAAGCCGGCGGGACGCCCGAACACGCGACGCGTCAGGTCGTAGGCGAGCGCGACCGTGCCGACGCCCATGAGCGCCTGCGGCACCAGCATGCTCCACGAGCTCCAGCCGAAGGCGCGCGCCGAGAGCGCCTGCACCCAGAGCGCCAGCGGCGGCTTGTCCACCGTCATGACACCCGCGCTGTCAAACGAGTTGTACAGGAACGCGTGCCAGCTGGTCGACATCGACCGGACGGCCGCCGAGTAATAGGTGTTGGCCCAGCCGTTACGATCGAGGGCCCACAGATCGAGCACGCCGGCCAGGACGAGCAGCGCCAGCAGCTCGGGAGCCGGGGCGGGAACGCGCAGCGCGCGGAGGCGCTCGCGGACGGGGGTCGCGGGGCGCGGAGCGCGCACATCGGCAGGGGTCGCAGTCGACATGCCGGCAGGATCGGCGGCGCGCCTGAGCCGATCCCGAACGCCTGCTGGGAGCTTGCTGAGGACGGCGCTCGACGGCGCTCCCAGCCATCTCTCAGGCAGATCCGACGTGGTCCTCACCCGGCGGGGCGACAGTCCCCGCCATGGACCACCTCCTCCCGGCCCGACCCGCGTGGCGACCCCCCGACGCAGACGCAGACGCACACGTCGACGTCTGCGTCGTCGTTCCGGTCTACGACGAGCAGGCGGCGCTGGAGCGCAGCATCCGCCGGCTGCACGCCTTCCTCTCCGACGGCTTCCCGTTCACGTGGCGGATCGTCGTCGCCGACAACGCCAGCACCGACGCCACGCCGCTGGTCGCGCGGAGGCTCGCCGCCCAGCTGCCGGGCGTCGTCCACCTGCGCCTGGAGCGCAAGGGCCGCGGGCTGGCGCTGCGCGAGGCGTGGTCGGCGGGCGACGCCCGCGTGTTGTCCTACATGGACGTCGACCTGTCGACGGACCTGCGCGCGCTGCTGCCGCTGGTCGCGCCGCTGCTGTCGGGCCACAGCGACGTGGCGATCGGGTCGCGACTGGCCCACGGCGCGCACGTGGTGCGCGGACCGAAGCGCGAGCTGATCTCCCGGTCCTACAACACGATCCTGCACGCCGCGCTGCGCGTCCGGTTCACCGATGCGCAGTGCGGGTTCAAGGCGGTCACCCGCGAGGCGGCCGCGCGGCTGCTGCCGCAGATCCGCGACGACGGCTGGTTCTTCGACACGGAGCTGCTCGTCCTCGCGGGCCGCGACGGCCTGCGCATCCACGAGGTGCCCGTCGACTGGGTCGACGACCCCGACTCGCGCGTGGACATCGTCCACACGGCCGTGGAGGACCTCAAGGGCGTCGCGCGCCTCGCGTTCGCCGCGCCGATCGTGCGCTTCGCCGCCGTCGGCGTCCTCTCGACCATCGCCTACGCCCTGCTCTTCCTCGCGCTGCGCGGCCCGCTCGGCGCCGGTGGCGCCAACGCGCTGGCGCTCGCGCTCACCGCGGTCGCCAACACCGCGGCCAACCGCCGGCTTACCTTCGGCGTCCAGGGCCGCACGGGCGTGCTGCGCCAGCATGCGGCGGGCGCGATCGTCTTCGCGATCACGCTCGGCCTGACCGCGGGAGCGCTCGACGTCCTGCACGCCGTCGCGCCCGGCGCGTCCCGGATCGCGGAAGTAGCCGTCCTGGTCGTCGCCGGCCTCGCCGCGACGGTCACGCGCTACGTCGCGCTGAAGACCTGGGTGTTCGCGGCAGCGCGGAGGGCTCCGGTGGCGGCGGTGGCGCCGGCGCCGGTGGCGGCGCGGGCGCGGGCGGAGGCCCGGGGCTGAGGGCGCCGGCGGGGCGCGCGCGGCGCGATCGTGGCGTCGAGGGACGACCGAACCGCGCATAGCGCGGTTGAGTCGTCCCTCGATGCGCGCAGCGGGCGCTAGGGGCGTTCAGCGCGGGCGTCGATCGTGCTGCGGGGCGTAACTCGGGGGCAGTGACGGGGAGGTTGACCGGGGCCTGGGCGCCGTCGGTCCTCCGCGGGCGTCGGGGGCCGGGATCGTTCGGGCACGAATCACCTGCCGCGAGACGTCCCAAATCCACGCCGAGGACATCGAGGGACGACTGAACCGCGTATAGCGCGGTTCAGTCGTCCCTCGACGCCCGCCCGGGGGCTCGCGGACGACCCCGGGCGCCTGCGGGACCTCGACGCTCGCTCCGTCAGTGCCCCAGACCGACGTCCGCGGCACGACCAGCGTCCGCGCTGAACGCCAACGCGCCCGCCGCGCCCGCCTCAGATCCCCGCCGGCTGCCCCCGCGCCGCCAGCCGGCCTGCCGCCTCGGCGAGGCGCGCGACCGCGGGCCGCGCGTCGACGCCGGCGACCGACTCGTACACGGCCAGCAGGTTCTGGCGCAGGAGGTGCAGGACGTCCTCGCGCGGGAGGTCGCGGCCGGCCAGCCAGCGGACGACCACGCCCTCGCAGAACGCCAGCCACCCCTCGATCGCGGCCTCCAGCGCGGGCGACTCGACCTCGGCGCGCGGCACGGCGGCGAGCGCCGCCGCGAACTCGACCATCGCGCTGACCCGCCGCCGCCGGCCCTCCTGCAGGACGTTGCGGATCGCCTCGTCGTCGCCCTCGCGCGCGCGGGCGACCGCGAGGAAGCCCGTCGCGCGGTCCTCGACGTAGGCCAGGAACGCGTCGATGCTCGCGTCCAGGCGCTCGCCGGCGCTCATCGGCACCGACAGGTCGGGCGCCATGCGGCGCTCGAGCTCGTCCCGGGACGCGCGCAGGACCGACACGACGAAGTCGCTCTTGGTCGGGAAGTAGTGGTAGAGCAGGCCCTTGGAGATCCCCGCAGCGCGGGCGATCTCGCCGATCGAGACCTGGTCGTGCGGCGTGCGGCCCAGCAGCTCCAGCCCGAGGAGCACGAGCTGCTCCCGGCGCTCATCATGCGGCAGTCGGGTGCTCTTGGGAGGCGTCACCGCTGCAGGACCG
This sequence comes from Baekduia sp., assembly GCF_035318805.1. GTDB lineage: Bacteria > Actinomycetota > Thermoleophilia > Solirubrobacterales > Solirubrobacteraceae > Baekduia. The sequence continues at coordinate 45,894 of NZ_DATHDY010000051.1, read as the reverse complement.
TACGCGCAGTTGACCGCGCGGTCAACAAGGCGTTACGCTCGCGCACGCACTGCTGACCGTCCGGTCGACGCGACCGGCTCCTGCAAGGACCCGTCCCAGTCCCATGATGCACACCAAGCCTGCCCGCGCCCTGACCGCGCTGGCGGCCCTCCTCGCCTTCGCCGCCCTCTGCGGCACGGCCTCCGCCGCAGCACTGCCCGGAGCGCACATCTCCGCGGTCAAGACCGTGCCGTCGGCCACCTACCCCGGCCAGCAGCACCTGTCCTACCTGTACGGGCCGATCAAGATCACGCCCGGCCAGAACACGATCGAGGCGAACGCCAACACGCAGAAGCCGGCGGTCCCCGGCTACATCACGCGCTTCGCACCCGACCTCGTCTACTCCAAGGTCAACCAGCAGGGCGGCCACGACACGCCGCGGGTCGACGTGATCCACCTGCACCACGGCGTCTGGCTCGTCGCCCGCGACGGCGGCCTGTACCCGACGTTCGCGGCGGGCGAGGAGAAGACGATCTTCAACGTGCCGCCGGGCTACGGGTACCACTACAACCCGAGCGACGGCTGGATCATGAACTACATGATCCACAACCTGACGCCCAACGAGGACTCGGTGTACATCAAGTACGACATCGACTTCGTGCCCGACAGCGAGCCCGCGGCGCAGTCGATCACCGAGGTCAAGCCGCTCTGGATGGACGTCTCGGGCATCAAGCCCTACCCGGTCTTCGACGCGCTGAAGGACACGGGCACGAAGGGCAAGTTCACGTTCCCGACCCAGGCCGCCAAGTCCCAGAAGAAGGACATCGGCGTCGCGCACCAGTGGACCGCACCCAAGGACATCACCTTGGTCTCCACCGCCGGCCACCTGCACCCGGGCGGCCTCTACAACGACCTGACGGCGACGCGCGGCGGCAAGACGCAGGAGCTGTTTCGCTCCGAGGCCAAGTACTTCGAACCCTCCGGCGCGGTCTCGTGGGACGTCTCGATGACCGCGACCAAGCCGGAATGGCGCGTCGGACTCAAGGCCGGTGACGTGCTCAACACGACCGTCACCTACGACACGAGCAAGGCCTCGTGGTACGAGTCGATGGGCATCATGGTGGTGTTCTACGCCGACGGCAACCCGACCGGTGCGCCCGATCCGTTCGCGCAGGCTCCGGACTGGCACGGCGACCTCACCCACGGCCACCTCAAGGAGAACGACAACCACGGCGGCCGCGTCGACTCCGGCCTGCCGGACGCCCGCGACATGCTCGACGGCTCCGCGCCGTCCAACGTCGACATCAAGGGCTTCATCTACGGCAAGGGCGACCTCAGCCTGACGGGCCGCAACGGCCGCCCGCCGGTCGTGCGCGCCGGCAACACGCTCAAGTTCACCAACCTCGACGCGACGAAGGCCATGACGCCGTCGGGCTCGGCGTACCACACGATCACGGCCTGCAAGGCGCCCTGCACCGCCACGACGGGCATCGCGTACCCGCTGGCCAACGCCAACGTGCAGTTCGACTCGGGCGAGCTGGGCTACGGCCCGGACCTCCCGATCGCGGGCTTCGGCGGCAAGTTCACGCCGGCGGCCAACCGCAACACGTGGAAGACCCCCAAGGACCTCTCGGCGGGCACCTACACGTACTTCTGCCGCATCCACCCGTTCATGCGCGGCGCCTTCCGCGTCGTCGGCAAGAACGGCAAGGGCAGCGTCACCAAGAAGTCGTCGGGCAAGTCCTAGGGGAACACTGGCCCAGAGGGCCAGGTTCCCTTGCGGGTCTTCGCCCAGGGGGCGAAACCCGCGGCGGGTTAGGGACCCATCTAGCGGAGCCCTGCGGCACCGGGCGCCCCGAGCGGGCGCCCGGTCGCCGCCGCAGGTCCGAGCGGAGGGGGAGGGATTCGAACCCTCGGTACGACGAAGCCGTACAACGGTTTTCGAGACCGCCCCGTTCAACCACTCCGGCACCCCTCCAGGGCACGAGCAGCGCAGAGCCTAGCGGCGCGCCCTGAAGAAGGACCGCAGCAGCTCGGCGGCCTCGTCGGCCAGGACGCCGCCCACGACCTCGGGCCGGTGGTTGAGGCGCGGCTCGGCCAGGACGTCCAGGACGCTGCCCGCCGCGCCCGCCTTCGGGTCGCTCGTCGCGTAGACGACGCGCGGCACCCGCGCGAGGACGATCGCGCCGGCGCACATCGTGCACGGCTCCAGCGTCACGTACAGCGTGCTGTCGAGCACGCGCCAGGAGCCCAGCGCCGCGGCGGCCTCGCGCAGCGCGAGCACCTCGGCGTGCGCGGTCGGGTCCTCCAGCAGCTCGCGCTCGTTGCGCCCCCGGCCGACGACCTCGCCGCCGTGGACGACCACCGCGCCGATCGGCACATCGCCGTGGGCGACCGCCGCCCGCGCCTCGTCCAGCGCCGCCCGCATCCACCGCTCGTCGACCGAGGAGTCCATCGAGCCGTCATGATGGAGGAACTTCCGCCCTTCGCGGGGGTTCCTCCAGAGACCCCGTGCCCTCCGCCCTGCCCGACCGCCTTCCCCTGCGCGCCCTCGCCGGGGCTCTCGTCGCCACCGCCGCCCTCGCCCTCCCGGCCGGCGCGCACGCCGCCACGACGAAGCCGGGCGAGGTCGTCGTGGGCTACCAGCCCACCAGCGCGCACGCTGCGAGCGCCGGTGACACCACCCCCGCGCCCGAGGTCCTGCACGTGCGCGACGTCGCCGCCACGCTCCGCCGGCTCCGCACGCGCAGCGACGTCCGCTACGCGGTCCGCAACGTCGTCGCCCACACGGCGGAGGCCTACGTGCCCAACGACCCCGGGCGCGGCACGGCGGCCGGCGACTGGCAGAGACTTCAGTGGAACTTCACCGGCCCGGCCAGCGTCAACGCGCCCGACGCCTGGGGCAACCTCATCGCCGCCGGGCACCCCGGCGCCGCCGGGGTCACCGTCGCGGTGCTCGACACCGGCATCGCCTACCGCCGCTTCAGCAAGACCCCGGCGTCGCCGGACCTCGCCGGCACGAAGTTCGTCGCCGGGCACGACTTCATCGGCGACGACCCGTACGCCAACGATCGCAACGGCCACGGCACGCATGTGGCGTCGACGATCGCCGAGACCACCAACAACGGCACCGGCCTGACCGGCCTGGCCTACGGCGCGCGGATCATGCCGGTCAAGGTCCTCAACGACAGCGGCGAGGGCGACGCGCTGGTCATCGCCGAGGGTGTGCGCTTCGCCGCCGCGCACGGGGCCAAGGTCATCAACCTGAGCCTGGAGTTCGACGCCGACGTCGGGTGGCGCGAGATCCCGCAGCTGCTGGACGCGATCCGCGAGGCGCGCAGCCGCGGTGCGGTGGTCGTCGCGGCCTCGGGCAACGAGGCGAGCACCTCGGTCGCCTACCCGGCGCGCAACACCAACGTCATCTCAGTCGGCTCGACCACCGAGCACGGCTGCCTGTCGCGCTTCTCCAACCAGGGCACCGGTCTGGACCTCGTCGCGCCCGGCGGTGGCCCCGACGCCGAGCTGACCGACCCTGGCTGCCAGCCCGCCGGCCCCTCCGGCCGCGACATCGACCAGGTGACGCTCGTCGGCAACACCCACACGGCGTTCGGCATCTCCACGGGCTATGAGGGGACGTCGATGGCGGTCCCGCACGTCTCGGCCACCGCGGCGCTCGTGATCGCCAGCGGCGTCCTCGGGGCGAACCCGTCGGCCGACGCGGTCGAGCGCCGCCTGCAGAAGACCGCCCGCGACCTCGGCGCGCCCGGCTACGACCACCGCTACGGCTACGGGCTGATCGACGCGGCTGCGGCGACGAGCCCCACCGTCCCGGTCACCTGATGCCGACGGACCTGCACTGCCACGTGCTGCCGGACGTCGACGACGGCCCCGCCACGCTCGACGACTCGGTCGATCTGGCCCGGGCGCTCGTGGCCGGCGGGATCGACCGCGTGATCGCCACGCCCCACGTCAACGTGCAGATGCCGACGAGCTCGCAGACGATGCACGAGCGCGTGGCGCTCGTCCGCGACGCGTTGCGCGACCACGACATCCCGCTCCTCGTGGAGCCGGGAGCCGAGGTGGCCGCCGCGCAGCTGCCCGAGCTCGACCGCGACGAGCTGCGCGCGCTCTCGCTCGGCGGGGCGGGCTGGATCCTGCTCGAGCCGCCACTCGCGGCCGAGTTCCCGATCGAGCGCGCCGCGCAGGAGCTCCTCGACGAGGGCTTCGGCGTGGTGCTCGCCCACCCCGAGCGCTGCGCGCTGTTCCAGCGCGACCCGCGACGGGTGCGCACGCTCGTCGAGGCCGGTGCGCGGGTCCAGGTGACCTCCAGCGCCCTGACGGGCGCCTTCGGGCGCCGGGCGCGCAGCCTGGCGTTCGACCTCGTGCGCGGCGGCCTGGTGCACAACGCGGCGTCCGACGCGCACAACGCCGTGCGCCGCCCGCCGACGCTGCTGGCCGACCTGGAGTCGGCGGGCCTGGCCAAGCACGCCGAGGCGTGGTGCGAGACGCTCCCCCAGGCGGTGCTCGCCCGAGGGATCTAGGCGAAGCCTCGCCCCAGGGGGCTCGTTTCGCTGCGGGTACTCGCCCAGGGGGCGAAACCCGCGGCGGGTTAGGGACCCGGGCTCCTAGCCGCCCGCTCAGCTGCGCTTGGCGTGGTAGAGCCTGCCGTCCCACTGGCGCGTGATCGTCGCCGTGAGTCGACTGCTCCCCAGCGCCGCCGGCACCTTGACCGAGAAGCGGTTGAAGCGGTCCGCGCGCAGGACCGCCCGGAAGCGCAGCGTTCCGGCGACCTTGACCCGCAAGGTGTAGATGTCGATCCCCGGCGCCGAGCCGACCGCGCGGACGACGCCGCCGGTCCGGCGCAGCCGCAGGACCGGCGCGCGGTACTTGCCGCTCTTGCGCGCGGCCGCGCGGCTCAGCACGGCGTAGGACGGCTTGCGCTTGCGGCTGCGGTCCAGCGCGCCGAACTGGTAGGCCGTCGACTCGTCGTGCAGCGCGTAGACCACCGCGGCCGCCAGCCACCGTGTGTTGACCGTGGCGGCGAAGACGTCGGTGAGGTTCTGGGCCTGCACCTTGCGGGTGACGCAGGGGTGGTCGGCCAGCTGCGTCGGCTTGCCGTTCACGCCCGCGCAGCTGGTGTAGCCGAACTCGGTCAGCCACAACGGCGTGGTGTCGCCGTGGGCGAGCTGGACCTGACGCGTGCGGTTGAGCGCGTAGAGCGGCAGGTCGTAGAACTGGACCGACAGGCCGTCGTAGCTGCCCTTCATCCCCGCGTCGTAGAGCGCCGTGAGCCAGCGGCCGTCGGCGCCCACGAACGAGCCGGCGAGCACCGGCAGGGTCGGCGCGACCGCCTTGACGGCGGGATACACGGCCTTGGCGAAGCGCACGTAGCGCCGGACCTTGTCGCCGCCGGCCCAGTACTTCTGGTTGCTCTGGTCGGGCTCGTTCCAGAGCTGGAACGCGGCCAGCCGCGGGCCGTAGCGCTGAGCCAGGAAGGTGGAGACGGGCACGGCGCTGGCGGCCTCGGCGGGCGCGTAGCGCCAGACCTCGGAGCGGTTGGCGTCGACGCCCTTGCAGCCCTGGCGCACGTCGTCGGGCGCCGAGGACGCCCAGCACGGAGTGCGGTCGATGTAGAGGATCGGCCTGATCCCGTGCTTGGCCGCCGTGTCGACGTAGGCGTCGATCAGCGCGACGACGGCGGGATCGCGCTCGCCCTGGACGTGCGGCTCGAGGGCGGCCCAGGAGACCTCGAAGCGGGCGACCTGGCCGTGGAGCTTGGCCATGGAATCGACCTCGCGCTTGATGGCCGAGATCGACTCCGAGGCCGAGAGGACGCCGCCGTCCTGCGTGCCGACCAGCGGCGCGGCGCCGGCCGACGCCGGCGCGAGCGTGGCGAGCACGAGGCCGGCGAGCAGTGCGAGAGGTGCCCGCACGCTCAGCCGCCTCTTCCTGAACGGTCCGTCGAGGAGGAGCACGGCGCTCACTATGGCGCACCCGACTCCGGTTCGTCGCCTTACGGCGCGATGACGCGCATCTGGTTCCACGGGATCGTCTTCATCGACGTGTCGGTCACACCGACGGGGGTCCAGATGTCGGACGGCCCGCCCGTGGACGCGCGGCCGATCGAGGCCTCGCCACGGATGGCCAGCGAGCCGGAGGAGTCGACGAGGTAGGCGCCGTAGTCCTTCAGCGCCTGGGCGACGATCTTCTGCGGACGCGCCAGCTTGCTGATGTCGGCGCTCGGGTCCAGCTGGATGTGCGTGCCCATCGGCATCGCGTTGACGTCGCTCTGGCGACCGTCGCCGTGGACGGCCGGCGCGACGAAGGTGTTGCGGACGTACGGCGAGGTGAAGACGAGCGCGTGATCGACGCGCCCGGCCTTGATCTCCTCGGGGCGGACGACGCCCGCCGCGAGCGCGAAGCCGGCGGCGTTGCCGGCCAGCGCGCCGGCGATGCCGGACCCGGACGCCGACGACGTGGCGCGAGCGCCCGCCAGCCAGGAACCGTCGCCCTGCTGCTCGGCGACCCACATGTCGAGCTCGCGGTCGCCGTCGAGCACCACGAGGTGATGGTCGCTGCCCGTGGTGGGCGCGGCGCCGTCGGGGATGCGCACCGCCGGCTGGTCGATGTCGGCGCCGTAGCCCCAGCTGAACACGCCGACGCTGCGGAGCGGATCCGAGGACTTGGCCGAGACGATGGGGATGCCCCAATCGTCGGAGTTGGCGAAGTTCGCGGTGTTGAGGTAGGGCAGCAGCGACTTGCTCACCATCGCGGCCGAGTTGGGCGCGACCTTCGGCGAGGCGGAGACCTTCGTGTTGAACGGGCTCGAGGCGCTGTAGAGCCGCACGGCGGCTCCGACCGTAGCCGCGGAGGCGTCGGTCGCCGGAGCGGGCGCCGCGGGGGTGCTCGTCGCCGCCGCGTCGGTCACCGGCGCCACCGGCGTCGCGGCCGGGGTCGCGGGGACGTTGGCGATCGGCGTCGGGTCGGTCGTGGCCACCGTGCCGGAGCCGGTGCTCGGCGACGACGCCGACGGCTTCGCCGGGGCCTTGACCGCCGGCTTCTTGGTCGCCTTCTTGGCGCGCGCGAGGCGCGCCCGCTCGTCCTTGCAGACCTTCTTGGTGGCCTTGGACTTCACGCGGGCGGCGGTGGCGCACACCTTGGCGACGAGGCGCTCCTGCTTGGCACGGGACGTGGTCGAATTGGCGGCCTGCGCAGACCCGGAGGTGAGCGCGACGAGGGCCGTCGCGCCGAGCAGCGCGACGAGGGCGAGCAGCGCGAAGCGCGCTCGCCGAGCGTGGGGAACGAACATGGGGGCCTTTCGGTGGCCGGGCTGCCTCAGAGAGGTCCCTGGCTTTGCGACCCCGCCTCGCGGCGGGTGTGCCGTTGTCGATTGCGCCACCCGGCGGCAGCGGGCGACTCACAGGTCACGACCCTGATCGGTGTTTCGGGGCGATCCGGCCTGTCGATCGCCGATTTCTCAACATTTGTTCGATGCGGCCGAAGGGGATGTCCGGAAGCTGACACCACTTTCTGGGCATTCATGGACGTCCGCCCTGCTGCCGATCATCCGGGTCGTGCGGCTCGCCGCCTACTCAGATGACCCGTACGTGCGCGCCCGTGGGCGGGTTGCTGCCGTGATGCCGTTCGCGCTCTTCCTGGGCGGGCTGCGCCAGAGCGTCGACGGCCTCGTGCTGCTCGGCCGGGTGGATCCGGACGCGGCCGCCGGGGCCATTGCGAGCGCCGTCGACCTGCCCGAGACCGTCGAGTTCGCCGAGTTGCCCTGGTGGGAGGACCTGTCGCGGCCGGTCGGGATGCTCCGTGCGCTGCCGGGCTCGCTGCGGACCTTCTGGCGCGTCGCCGGCGAGGTGGACGCCGTCCTGCTCTTCGGCCCCTCGCCCATGGGCCTGGCCTTTGCGGCGATCACCCGCCTGCGTCGCCGCCGGCTGGCCCTCGGCGTGCGCATGGACTACGTGAGCTACATCGCCCACCGCCATCCCGGGCGCCGGAGCCTGGCCGGGATCGCCGGCGCGCTGGACGGCGCGTGGCGCCTGGTCTCGCGCACGGCCCCGACCGTGGTCGTGGGCGCCGGGCTGGCGCAGCGCTACCGGCGCGCGCACCGGCTGCTGGAGGTGTGGGTGTCGCTGGTCAGCGACGCCGACGTCGCCGCGCCCGCGCGCGGCGCGCCCGGCGCCGACGGACCCGTCCGCGTCCTCACGGTCGGGCGCGTCGACACCGAGAAGAACCCGCTCCTGCTCGCCGACGTGCTGGCCGACCTGCGCGCCGGCGGAGAGGACTGGACGATCACCGTCTGCGGAGACGGCCCGCTGCTGGAGGCGCTCCGCGACCGGGCCGCCCGGCTCGGCGTCGCGGACCACCTGGACCTGCGCGGCTTCGTCGCACCGTCTGCTGGACTGGGCGAGTTGTACCGTGACGCGGACATGTTCCTGCACGTCTCGTGGACCGAGGGGATGCCTCAGGTCCTCGTCGAGGCGTGGGCGAGCGGATTGCCGGTCGTCGCGACGGACGTGGGCGGCGTTCCCGCCGCCGTCGGAGCCGACGGAGGGCTGCTGGTGGCGCCCGGCGACGCTCGGGCGGCCGCCGACGCGCTGCGCCGCGTCGCGACCGACGAGGCGCTGCGCGCGCGGCTGCGCGCGGGCAGCCTCGACCGTGCCCGACAGCACACGCTGGAGCGCGAGACCGCGCGCATCACGACGTTCCTCGCCGCTGACGACGCCAAGGCGCCGGCGTAGCCGTGTCCGCTCCCCTTCTCGCCCGCCGTGCGCGGCCCGGTGTCCTGCGGGCGCCGGCGATCGACCTCGCCAGCCCGTGGCTGTGGGTCGTGATCGCCGCGGCCGTCGGGGCGCTCCTGGGACCGGCAGCCGGCGTCGGCGGCGTGAGCGCCGGCGTGGGCGTGGCGCTGCTGCCGCTCGGCGCGATGCTGCTCATGCGTCCCGACTGGCTGCCGGCCGCGCTGCTGGTCACCGTCTTCGCCGAGGCGTACTCCATCGGCGGCGTGAGCATCTCGCGCGTGGCGGGACCGCTGGCGCTCGGCCTGCTGCTCCTGCAGATCCGCCACCGCAGCCCGGCGAGCTTCGCCGGACTCGACAAGAAGCTCGCGATCGGCATCGTCGCCTACAGCCTGTGGGCCGTCGCCAGCTCCCTGTGGACCGTCGACTTCAACACGACGCTGAGCTCCGGAACCCCGTTCACCGTGCTGGCGCTGACGCTGTCGGCGATCTACCTCGTGATCATCTCCGCGCTCGTCCGCACCGAGCGCCAGATCTACGCCGTCCTGGTCACCGTCTGGCTGCTCTCGGCGGTGATGGGCCTCGTCGCGATCGGGGAGTTCCTCGGCGGTCAGGGCCGCGCCGTCGGCGTGAGCGGCGACGCCAACTTCTTCGCCTCGCTGCAGATCGTCGCCATCCCGATCGGCGCGGTGCTGGCCTCCCACGTGCGCACCGGTGTCCAGCGCGCCGTCGTCCTGGCGGGCGTGGGCATCGCCGTCGGGTCCGTCTTCGTCTCGCTCTCGCGCGGCGGCATCCTCGCGCTCGCCGCGCTGACGCTCATGCTCGTGTTCCAGCCGGCGCAGGCGTTCTTCCGCACCCGCGCCCGCAAGCGCCTCTTCATCGCGGCGATGCTCCTCGGCGGAGCGCTCCTGCTCACCGCCTCCTACAGCGCGCTGTCGGCGCGGACCTCCTCGCTCTTCAACACGGCCGACGGCGGCTCGGGCCGGCAGAACCTGTGGCTCGCCGCCGAGACCGGCTACCGGCAGCATCCGTGGCTCGGCCTCGGGTACGGCGGCTTCCAGAGCCAGGCCAACGACCTGATGCGCATGACGCCGGGCGTCGACTTCAGCGCGTACCGGCTGCGGCCGGGCGGTCAACCCGTGCACAACGCGTACCTGGAGTCCCTCGTGGAGCTCGGGCCGCTCGGCCTCCTGCTCTTCGTCTCCATGCTGGTCCTGTCGCTCCGCGCGCTGCGGCGCGCGCGCCGTACCGCCGAGGAGCGAGGCTCCCCGCTGCTGGTCGGCGTCGCCCGGGCGCTTCGCGTGTCCCTGATCGGCTTCGCGCTGACCTCCGTCCTGCTCTCCACCGAGACCGACCGGACCCTCTGGGTCCTCATGGGTCTGGCTCTCACCCTGCCGCGCATCGCCGCGACGACCCCCGCGCCTGGGAGGCGCATCGCATGAACGACGCAGTCGACACCGGTTCTTCCCGCACCACCCTGCAGACCTACGTACGCGTCCTGCGACGCCAGTGGTGGGTCCCGGCGATCACGACCGTGGTCGCCATGCTGGCGGCGACGGCCTACACGCAGACGGCCACGCCGCAGTACTCGGCGTCCACCAAGATCGTCGTCGGCCAGAGCCGCGCGCTCTTCGGCGCCGACGCCTCCGGCGCCGTGCAGCCGTTCACGCAGACCATGACCGACCTGCTGCAGAGCGACGTGGTCGCGCGGGAGACGATCAAGGAGCGCAACCTCGACATCACGCCCCAGGCGCTGCTCTCCCGCCTGAAGGTCACGAGCAACCCCGACACGTCGGTGCTGCAGGTCAGCTTCGAGGACCCCGACGCCGACCGCGCGGCGCAGACGCTGTCGACCATCGCCAACACGTTCGTCAGGCTCGTCGATCAGCAGCAGGCCGGGCGGACCGACGCGGCCGGTGCGACGACGACCACGCCGCCGAACACGTCGGGCTCGTCGGCGCCGGTCAGCGCCACCGTCTTCGATCCGGCCCACCCGGATCCGGACCAGGTGTCGCCCCACGTCAAGCGGACGCTGGTGCTCGCGCTCCTGCTCGGCCTCGTCACGGGCGTCCTGCTCGCGTTCCTGCGCGACGTGCTCTCGGGCCGGATCCGCAGCGAGGAGGAGGCGGCCGAGGCGTTCGGCGCGACCGTCCTCGCCCCGTTGCCGCCCGCGGTGCTGGGCACCAAGCCGAGCCAGGTCGCGTTCCTGCCCAAGGCGCTCGCCGGCCAGGTGGCCGAGTCGGTGCAGCTGCTCGCCGCGTCGCTGCGGTTCTCCGGCGCGAGCAAGGAGAGCGGCGTCATCGTGGTCACCAGCGCCCGTCCGCAGGACGGCAAGAGCACGGTCGTGGCGCACATCAGCGCCGCGCTCGCGCGCACCGGCGGCTGGGTCGTGGCGGTCGAGGCCGACATGTACCGGCCGACGCTGCATCGCCTGCTCGACATCGAGCCGGCCGGCCCCGGGCTGACCGACGTGCTCAGCGGCGACCGCCGCGTCGAGGACATCCTGGTCGACGTGCCCGTCGGCCAGCTGGCGGGCGTCGGCGCGGGCGCGGGCGGCGCCGACGACCATCAGACGCGACTGCAGCTGCTGCCGGCGGGCACGCCGCATCCGCTGCCGGCCGAGCTGCTGTCGCTCGGCACGACCGGCGAGCTGATCGCGCATCTGCGCAGCGCCGCCGACTACGTCGTCGTCGACACGCCGCCGATGCTGCTCTCGGGTGACTCGTTCCCGCTGCTGCAGGTCGCCGATCAGGTCATCGTGGTCTGCCGTGAGGGCGAGACGTCGCGCGACGAGGCCCAGTCGGTGCGTGCGCGGCTCTCGAGCCTCGGCATCAAGAACTACAGCGTGGTGCTGACGAACTCGTCTCAGGCACAGCAGCGCGCGTACGGCTATTCCTACGCCGACTGATCGGCTGCGCGTGTCCGTCGTGATCCCGACCCACGAGCGTCGCGCGCAGCTCGACGCCGTGCTGGACGAGATCTTGGCGAACACCGCACCCGCAGAGGTCGTCGTGGTCGACGACGGGTCGACCGACGGGACCGACGCGATGCTCCGCCGGCGCGCCGAGGCGGAGCCGCGGCTGCGCGCGGTCGTCCAGGAGAACGCCGGCGCGATGAGCGCGCGGCTGGCCGGCGCGCGCGCGGCGACCGGCGACGTCGTGCTGCTGCTCGACGACGACGTCGTCCCGGAGCCCGGGATCGCCGAGCGCCACGCACGCCACCACGAGGCCGGCGACGGGCTCGTCGTCGTCGGCTACATGCCGGTCGCGCCGGCGACCGGCGACGCGGACTCCTACCCGCGCGACATCTACGCGCGCACGTACGAGCAGCACTGCCGCGGTTGGGAGGCCGAGCCCGACCGCGTGCTGCACACCATGTGGGCCGGCCATGCGTCGCTGCGCCGCGATGCGCTGCTCGCGCTCGAGCCGCGCCTGCGCGACGGCGGCGGCGGCTACCACGAGGACCTGGCGTTCGGCCTCATCTGCGCCGACGCCGGCCTTCACGGCACCTTCGACCGCGCGCTGCGCAGCCGCCACCTCTACGCGCGCAGCCCTGCCGCGTGGCGCCGGGACGCCGCCAGCTCCGGGCGCGGCATGGCCGAGATCCACGCCGGCCACGCCGCGGCGCTCGGACCCTTCGACCCGGCCGCCGTCGAGCGCGGCCTCCCGGCCCCGGCGGCCTGGCTGGTGCGCCGCTCGCGCCGCAGCCCCTGGCCCCGGCGCGCCCTCCTGCTCGCGATCCAGATCCTCGGCGCGGCGCGCGTGCTGCGCGTGCAGCGGTTCGCCGCCGGGCTGCTGTGGCGCATCGACCACCGCGAGGCCGCGATCCGGCGGACCGCCGAGCTGCCGCTCCCGGACCAGACCTCATGAGAGAACCCATCGTCCTCTGCTACCACGCCGTCAGCGAGTCCTGGAGAAGCGACATGACGGTGACGCCGCGGCGGCTCGAGCAGCACGTGCGCGGGCTGCTGCGGCTCGGGTACCGGCCGGCGACGTTCTCCGACGCCGTCCTCGCGCCGACCGACGACCAGACGTTCGTGGTGACGTTCGACGACGCGTTCACCTCGGTGCGCGATCTCGCCCTGCCGATCCTCGAGCCGCTCGGGGTTCCCGCGACGCTGTTCGTCCCCACCGCCTGGGTCGAGCCCGACCGGGGCCGTGCGCTGTGGGACTGCATGGAGCGGTTCGTCGAGGCCGGGTGCGAGCAGGAGCTCGACCTCCTGCCGTGGGACGAGATCCGGGCGCTCGGCGAGCGCGGCTGGGAGATCGGCGCCCACACGATCGAGCACCCGCGGCTGACGCGGCTCGACGACGCGCAGCTCGACGCCGAGCTGCAGGGGTCGCGGGCGGCGGTCGAGCGCGAGACGGGACGGGCGTGCCGGTCGATGGCCTATCCGTACGGCGACGTGGACGGGCGGGTCGTGTCGGCCGCTCGGCGCGCCGGCTACGAGGCCGCGGCCGCGCTGCCGCCCGCCTACCCCGGCCCCGACAAGACCCCGTCGACGCCGCTGAACTGGCGGCGCATCAACGTCTCGCCCATCGACAACGTCGGTCGCTTCGCGCTCAAGGTGGCGTTGAACGTGGCGCCGTGGACGCGACCGTCGCCGGCGCAGCCCGACGCCCCGACGGCGTCGCCGGCCCCGGTGACGCCGGTCGCCACGCCGTCGCCGCGGGCCGCGGTGATCATCCCGTGCTTCAACGACGGCGTGCTCGCCAAGGAGGCGGTCGCGTCGGCGCTCGCCGGCGAGCCCGTGGAAGTCGTCGTCGTCGACGACTGCTCGACCGACCCCGCCACCGCCGTTGCGCTGGACGAGCTGCGCGGTGAGGGCATCACCGTGATCCGCCACGAGCACAACCAGGGCCTCTCGGCCTCGCGGCGCACGGGGCTGGCGAACACGACCGCCCCGTACGTCTTCCCCCTGGACTCCGACGACCTGCTCGTGGAGGGCGCGATCACCCGCCTCGCCGACCGGCTGGACGCGGTCCCCGAGGCGGTCGCCAGCTGGGGCGACGTGGTCGAGTTCGGCGACCGCGACCGCCGGTCGACGCTCCCGCTGCGGCTGGAGGGCTTCCGCGTCGCCTACCGCAACGACTACCCCGTGTGCTCGCTGTTTCGCCGTGACGCGCTGGAGGCGGTCGGCGCGTGGCGAGACGTCGGCGGGATGGTCGGCTACGAGGACTGGGACCTCTGGATGACCTTCGCCGAGCGCTGGGACGTCGCGCTGCACGCCGGGCACGGCGTCCTCGCGGTGCGTCGCCGCCTGCACGGGCCGCGCATGCTCGGCGACTCGGTCGGCCGCCACCGCAGGCTGTACGCCGAGCTCAAGCGCACGCACCCGCGGCTGTTCGCCGAGATCCGCCGGCACCGGCGCGCCTCCTCGCTGCGACCGAGCAAGCGGCTCGCCTATCCGATCGTCTTCGGCGCCCGTCCTCCGATGGGCATCCGCAACACGTTCTGGGCCGTGTCTGGCGCCGTGCGCGCCAGGCTCCGGCGCTGAGGGAGCGGGCGCGCATGGAGGAGAAGGCGGTCCGCGGCGTCTCGTGGACGTTCCTGGGGCTCGCGGTCAGCAAGACCGTCACGACGCTGACCACGCTCATCCTGGCGCGGCTCGTCGACCCGGCCGACTTCGGCCTGATGGCGATCGGCCTGATCGTCGTCAACTTCCTGTTCTGGTTCGGAGGGATCAGCTTCGGGGCGACGCTCGTCGTCCACCAGGAGCTCGACCGCCGCCAGCAGGGCACGGTGCTCACGCTGGCGCTGCTGGGCACCGTCGCCGCGACCGCGGTGTCGGCGGGGCTCGCGCCCGTCGCCGCGTCGGTCATGCACGAGCCGGAGCTGACCGGCGTCCTGCTGGCGCTGTCGGTCGCCGTGCTCATCGGCGGCCCCGCGTCGTTCTACGAGTCGCTGATGCAGAGCCAGCTGGAGTTCCGGCGGCGCTTCGCGGCGCTGGCGGTGCAGACCGCGTCGTTCGCCGCGGTCGCGATCCCCCTGGCCGCGCTCGGCGCCGGCGTCTGGAGCCTCGTGGTGGGCCAGCTCGTCTCCATGGGGCTGTTCGCGATCGTGCTGGTCGCGCTGGCGCCCTACCGGGTCGCGCCGTCGTGGGACCGGGAGGTCGCCCGCACGGTCTTCGGGACCGGCCGTGGGTTCTTCACGCAGGGCGTGACGGTGTTCATCCGCCAGAACGTGGACACCGTGGCGGTCGGCCGCTCCTTCGGTGCCACGGCGATCGGCTACTACTCCATGGCCTTCCGCTTCGGCGACCTGACGTACTCGGCGATCGCCGACCCGATCGCGCGCGTGACGTTCCCGGCCTTCGCGCGCAGTCGCGCCGCCGACGACGACGTGCGCCCGGCCTTCCTCACCGTGATCCGGATCGTGGCCCTGGCGACCGTGCCGTTCGGCGTCCTGCTCAGCGCGGCCGGTGCGCCGTTCACGGCGCTGTTCTTCGGGCCCGACTGGGCGCCGATGGCGGGGGTCCTGGCCGTCGTCGGGCTCTGGGCCGCGGTGCGGCCGGTGGAGTCGACGCTGAGCTGGCTGTTGAACTCGCTGGGCCGCGCGGGCGCCGTCGGCTGGGTGTCGGTCGTCGTGCTCGTGCCGCTGATCGTGGGGCTCGTGGTCGCCGTCCAGTCGCGCGACCTGCGTCTGGTCGCGTGCGTGCCGCTGGCCGACACGCTGATCTCGTTCTCGATCCTCACCGTGCTCGTGCAGCGGCACGCCGCCGTGTCGCCGCGGGACCTGTGGTCGGCCCTGCGCGGCGTCGCGCTGTGCGGGGCGGTCGACTGGGCGGTCACGCGCGTCGTGGCCGACGCGCTGGCCGGCCAGGGCGCGTTCGTCGCGCTGGCGCTGGCGCTCGCCGCCGGGCTCGGCGCGTTCCTGGTGGGGTTGGTCGTGGTCGACCGCGAGCTGCTGGCCACGGCCGTGCGCCAGGTGGCGCGGGTGGCCGGCCGCGGGGCGCCGGCGGCTACCCGCTGAGTGGATCGCGCGCGCGCTGGAGGTCGCGCTCGATCGCGGCGTCGAGGAGCGCGTGCGCACGACGCTGCAGCGCGACGGGCTGGAACGTGTGGACGTCGCGGAACTCGGTGAGCTCGTCGATGCGCAGGTTCGGCCACCGCTCGGAGCGGGCCGCGAGCCGGCCGGTGCGAGCGAGCTCCTCGTGGACGGGCTCGCCGCCGGTGAACAGGAGGTAGGGCTCCTTGCCCGCGTCGCGCAGGCGGTCCAGGAGCGCGTCGACCGGGTCGGCGGAGGGCGCGGGCGCCGCCCCGCCGATCCTGGCCCGGGCCTGCAGCATCAGGGCGCGGGCGATCTCCACCCCACGGCTCAGCGGGATGTCCCCGCGCAGGACCCGGCGGTAGGTCGAGGCGCGGGTGAGGTAGCCGACCTTGCGGCTGTCGCGCTCGGTGACCAGCGCGGTGTCCCACACGAGCGCCCGGGCGTTCAGCGCGTAGGTCGTGTCGACGCGTGCGTCGCCGGCGGCGGCGTGCAGCGCCCAGTACGCGCCGGAGCAGAGCCCGACCGGGGCGAAGCGCGGCGTCTCCACGTGCTCCTGCAGATCGTCGAGGATCGTGCTGAGCTGCTCGACGAAGCCGTCCTCGTAATAGCGCGCGTCCTGGCCCCGCATGCTCTCGGTCCCTTCGGCCTCCCCGATGCCGGCGAGGTCGAGGCGGACCGACGGCACGCCGCGCGCCGCCCAGCGACGGGCGAGCTCCACCCACATGCGGTTCGGGCCGATGCGCCGGACCGAGCCGGCGTTGAGGAGGACGAGCATGAACGGCGGCGGGCCGCCGGCGGGTGGCACGGCCGGCTCGGCGAGCACGCCGTCGGCGCCGTCGAGATGCAGCGGCCGTTCGCGCACGGCCCCGCCGTCGAAGAGCGCAGCGGGCGCGGCGGCGGGCGCCACGGCGTCGGCGCGCGGGCCCGCGGGCCCGGCCGGCGCAGCGTCCAGCCAGGCGTCGATCTCGGGGATGGACGCCCACGGCGCGCGCGAGCGCCCCGGCTCGTCGAGCATGTCGCCCCACCCGTCGCCGACGGCCGTGGTGACCTCGGCGCCGGTGGCCCGTGCGGCGTCGGTCAGGTGCGCGTCGGGCGCCGAGGCGTCGCGCCCGAGGAGGAGCACGCGCCGGCCGCCGGCCGCTGCGGGCAGCGGCAGCTCAGCGGTGTCGACCGCTCCGAGCGCGGCGATCGTCTCGGGTGCGAGGACCCACCCGCCGGCGGTCATGGCGCCGGCGTCGTCGGCCGGCAGCTCCCGCCCCGGATTGAGCTCCTGGAGCTTGGAGCGCTCGAGGCGCGAGAAGGCCTTGATCTCGCGCACCACCGCCTTGCCGCGCCCCGGGGCGCCCCACAGGACGAGGTCGTCGACCGGCGCGCCGCCGGCTGCCGCGCGCCATCCAAGCAGGCCCCCGAGCCCCAGCCCGACGAGCGTGATCCGCGTCCGGGGGCCGGTCTCGGCGGCCAGCCAGCGGGCGGCCACGTCGATCGCCGCAGTCCACGCCTCCACGCGCCCCGGATCCGACGGCGTGCCGTCGCTGTCGCCTCCGCCGGGGAGGTCGAGGCGCGCGACGGGGATCCCCCGCTGCGCGAGATGTCGCGCCCACGCCCATCGAGGACGGTAGGAGCAGACCTCGTCCCAGCCGAACGGCGGCACGAGCAGGACGGCCCGATCCGTGATCGGGCTGCCGGGGCCGGCCGCGTCGAAGCGCGTGAAGATGGACGCGCCGGCCGCCTGGAGGTAGAACGCGCGGGCCGGCGTCGGGGCAGCCACGGCCGCTAGGTCGTCCGGACGATCAGGACACTGCAGGGGGCGTGGTGGCTGACCTTGTTGGGCACCGAGCCGAGCAGGAAGCGCTTGGCGCCCGTCATGCCCTTGTTGCCGACGACGATGAGGTCGGCGCCCTGCTCCTCGGCGACGTCGAGGATCGCGTCGGCGGGATCGCCCTGCCGCGCGAACGACTGCACCTCGACGCCCTGCGCCTCGGCGTCCTCCGCGGCGGTCGTGAGCGTCGCGTCGACGTCCTCGCGGGGGTTGACCATCCACTGCAGGTCGGCCGGCACCTGCGTCGACTCCTCCCGCAGGCGCGCTCCCGACACCGGGCCGAACGCGGACACGATCAGCAGCCGCGAGCGCAGTGACACCGCGAGCTCGATCGCGTGTGCGACGGCCGTCCCCGCGGTCTCGGAGCCGTCGGTGCCCACCACGATCGTCCCGAACATGGACAGGATTCTAGGTGCCGCCGCTCATACGAGCTTGATCGTCGCGATGACGATGCTCGCGATCACGCACAACACGATGATGGCCTGCATCCAGATCCAGAAGGGGGACACACCCGCATCCTAGGCGGCGGGCGCGATGCCCCCCGCGCCGCGCTTGCGCCAAGATGCGGCCCGTGAGGGTCCTTCTCATCGCCGCGCGCGATCCCGGCGGACGGCGGGCGGGGCGAAAGCAGGTGCTGGCGACCGCCGTCGCCTCGATGCGGACGCTCGGGCACGAGGTGCACGTCCTCGCGTTCGCCAAGGAGCTCGACGAGCGGCGGCCCGACGTCTTCACCGGCGTCCCGATCGTGCGACACCCGCCGCCCGGCCTGGCCCGGGTGGCCCTGAGCGCCGCGACCCGCTTCACCACCGGCCGCGCGTCGCTCAACGAGTGCCTCTACGACGCACCGGACACCCGCGCCGCGGCGCGGTCCTACGTCGCCGAGCATGGGATCGACGTGGTCGTCGCCGACACGGTCCGCACGGTCGCGATCGCGACGGGCACCGGCGCGCCGGTCGTCGCCGACCTCGACGACCTGCTGTCTGACCGCTACGCGCAGCTGCTGCGGCGCGGCTCCGGCGGCGCCAACGTGCTCGGCTACTACGCGGAGTCGCTGCCCGGGCCGCTGCGGCCGCCGGCGGGGGCGGTCGCCCGGCGCGTGCTGGGCCTCGAGGCGCGCGTGCTGCGCCGGCGCGAGGCGCTGGTCGCTCGCTCGGTGGCCGCCGTGTCGCTGGTCGGCGCACCCGAGGCCGCCGAGCTGCAGCGCCGCGCCGGCGTCCCGGTCGACTGCCTTCCGATGTCGGTCCCGATCCCGACCGAGCCCGCCGACGTCGCCGCGCAGCCGTGCGCGTCGGCCCTGTTCGTGGGCGGCCTGGACTACCACCCCAACTTCGAGGCCGTCGCATGGTTCGCCGACGCGGTCCTCCCCGTGGCCCGCGCCGCGCTGCCCGACTTCGAGCTCCACGTGGTCGGTCACTGCCCAGCCGACGTCGCAGCGGAGCTCGGGGGCCACGACCGCCCCGGCCTCGTCCTGCGCGGCTACGTGGACGATCTCGCCGCCGAGCAGCGCGCCCATCGCGCGTTCGTCGCACCCATCCGCTCCGGCACGGGCGTGAAGACCAAGGTCGTCGAGGCGATGGCGGCCGGCCTGCCGGTCGTCAGCACGCGCCTGGGGATCGACGGGACCGGTGCGGTCGACGGCGAGCACTGCCTCCTCGGCGACACGCCCCAGGCGCTCGTCGCCGGACTGGTCCGCCTCGCGCAGGACGCCGCCGAGGCGGCCCGCATCGGGGCCGCGGCCCGCTCGCTGGCGATCGCCGGCTTCGCGCCCGACGTGCTGGCGGCGCGCTGGGAGCGGACGCTCGCCCGCGCGACGCACGGCGCGGGAGCGCCGGACGCTACTCAGCCGACCTGAAGACGGCCAGCGCCGTCAGCGCCAGGATCTTGGCGTCCAGGCCGAGCGACCAGTGCTCGATGTAGTAGTTGTCCCACTCGACGCGGTCGGTCAGGGACGTCTGGCCGCGAAGGCCGTGGACCTGCGCCCAGCCGGTCACGCCGGACTTGACCCGGTGCCGGTCGCCGTAGCGCCGGATGTCGCTCTCGAAGAGGTCGACGAACTCCGGGCGCTCGGGCCGCGGCCCGACGAGGCTCATCTCCCCGCGCAGGACGTTGAAGAACTGCGGCAGCTCGTCGAGCGACGTGCGGCGCAGCAGCCGGCCGATGAGCGTCCGGCGGTCGGCGCCCTCGACCCCGCCGGGCGCGCTGCCCCGGCCGGGCCGGAAGCGGTGGTCGGCCGGAGCGGTCATGCGCATGGAGCGGAACTTGTAGAGGTCGAAGACCGTGCCGTCGCGCCCGACGCGGCGCTGCCGGAACACGATCGGCCCCGGCGAGCTCACGCGCACCGCGAGCGCGATGGCCGCCATGAGCGGCGAGAAGATGAGGATGAGCAGCGCCGCGGCAAGACGGTCGATGACGTGCTTGATCGCGAACTGCCAGCCCTTGGGGTTCACGCTGCGCAGGCCGACCAGCGGCGTGCCGCCCAGCGGCTCGTAGGTCGCGCGATGGTTGAGCGACTCGAACAGCCGCGGGACGAGCGAGACCTCCAGCCGCAGCGCCTCGCAGCGGCGGACGAGCTCGACCAGCCGCTCGTCGGGCTCGGAGGAGAACGCGATCACGACATGCTCGGCGCCCGTCAGCTGGGCGATCCAGTCGAGGTCGTCCGGCGTGCCGAGGACCGGGACGCCAGGGAGGTCCTCCATCGCAAGCGGGTTGGCATCGAGGAAGCCGACCGGCGCGAGTCCGTACTCGGGCTGCGCTTCCAGGCGCCGCGCCAGGCGCGTGCCGACGGCGCCCGCGCCGACGATGAGCGTCGGCCGGCCGTCGAGGCCGCGTTCGCGGGCGACACGCTGGACGCCGAGCAGGGTCGCGCGCGCGCCGCCGACCGTGACCATCGCGGCCGCCCACAGGTGCGCGGTGACGGACGGCTCGAACTGCGACTCCACGAGGTAGGCCTCGACCACCACGACCGCCATCGCGGCGATCGAGATCGCGCCGGCGATCGGCACGACGCCATCGAGGATGGTGGGGCGCAGACGCCGTTCGTACATGCCGCGCACCAGCAGCAGCAGCATCACGAGCGGCGGGAACAGCAGCATCGGCCAGCCGTCGCCGAAGCTGACGGGCTCGTTGGGCCAGCGCAGCGCCAGCACGAGGGCGAGGACGAGGCCGACCACATCCAGGGCGGGCCGGACGGCGCCCGACTCCAGCAGCCGGCGCAGGATGGCCGCGTCGCGAGCGGGCGCCAGCAGCGGGGCGGGCGCGGGCGCGGCGGGCACGCCGGTGACCGGCGCGTGCAGCGGCACGGCCTCGGCGGCCTGGGAGGTGAGCTCGACGCGATTCACAGCGGTTTCCGACTACTCCTGGATGTCGGCGTCAAGGTGCCGACACTTGAGGACTCGCGGCATCGTCGTCGGCCCCGACCGACAGCCGCCGCAGGCCGACGGCGGTCCCGGCGAGCGCGGCCAGCCCGAGGAGGCCCAGCGGCACGTCGCCGCCCGAGAGCGGCAGCCCGCCGGCGTCACTCGCGCGCGACGGGTAGGCGCGCGCGATCGGTGCGCCGGGCGCCGCCGGGCGATCGGACGAGGTGCTTCCCTTGCCCGGGGCCGCCGAGCTCGACGAGCGGTGCGCCGGCGTCTTCGCGGAGGTCCGGGTCGCCGGGGCCGCTGCCGAAGGCTGGGCCGTCGGCGCCGCCAGGCTCTGGTCGGAGGCGTCGCTGTCACCCGCTGCCGAGGACGAGCCGCCTCCACCGACCGTCGTCGAGCCGAGCACGACCTGCTCACCGCCGCCCGGGCCGCCGTAGCCGCTCAGCAGCGGATCGGCGGCGTGACTGCTGGCGGGGAGCAGCATCACGGCGCCGCACATGAGCATCACGAGTCGAGCCATCAACCTGGACCGAGCGAGCCTGCCTAGGCAGCCGCCGCGGTGTACGAGGGCAATCCGTGCCAATTCCTGCTCCAACCTGATCGCATCCGCCTGTCGTCCTGCTGACCATCCCCCGAACGGCCTACCCGGGGAGTCGAACGTAGCACCAAAGCCCTGACTTTTGCACAGGCACAGGATCTGATCGGGAACGCTCAAGGGGCTGAGAAGCGCTGGCCCGCGCTGAGGATCCGCCGGTTCAGCGCGGTGATGTCGACCACCCCGCCCTGGCGCACCACGTGACGCGCCTCGCGTGCGGTGGCGTCGCGGGGCGCGAGGGCCACGGCGCGGTCCAGGAGGGCTCCCGCGCTCCGATCACCCTGGACCGACGCGATGGCCCCGAGCTCGAGCGTCGCGTACTGGCCTCGCGGGTTGCGCTCCAGCGCACGCGTGAACGCGGCGCGCGCCCGCTCCAGATCGCCGTAGCGCAGCGCGATCGAGCCGGCGACGAGCGCCGGGCGGTCGGAGAACGGGTCGAGGTCGGCGGCGCGGTCCAGACGGGCGTAGGACTCGAACGGCCGGGTCGCGAAGATGGCGCCCGCGCGCTCCACGTCGCGCTCGGCCAGCCACGGGCCCGCGACGGCGAGCGCGCCGAGCAGCAGCGCGACGGCGACCGGCGCGGCGACTCGTGCCGGAACGCGGCGGGCGCCGACCCTCGCCGGCGCCGCGGCGGGCTCCCGCCGAGGCGCCAGCGCGCAGGCCAGGCCCAGCAGCGCGAACGCGGGCGCGCCGAGCCCGGCCCACTCCCAGAACCAGTCGGTCATGCCGTGCACGACCCAGTACGCGAAGCCGATCGTCGCGCCCCCGGCGACCGCCACGGCCAGCGGGTCCGGCCGGCGCATGGCCCGAGCAGCGGCCAGCACCGCGAAGGCGAGCGCGCCGAGGAGCAGCAGCGCCCCCACCAGCCCGGTCTGGGCCAGCGTGCGCAGCGCGAGGTTGTGCGGGTAGGCCGGCGTCTCGGGGCTGTCGCCCCGCACGAGGTAGTCCTCGAAGAAGTTGTCGGCCCCGACGCCGGTGATCGGATGGTCGCGGAAGACGTCCAGCGACACCCTGTAGAAGTCGTAGCGGTTGGACCCGAGCCCTCCGACGAGGCGGTTGTTCGACGCGTTGTTGTCCTCGTAGCCGCCCTTGAAG
The DNA here is from genome assembly GCF_035318805.1 of Baekduia sp. Taxonomy (GTDB): domain Bacteria; phylum Actinomycetota; class Thermoleophilia; order Solirubrobacterales; family Solirubrobacteraceae; genus Baekduia. Next base: position 23,310 of record NZ_DATHDY010000051.1, on the reverse strand, counting down.
GAATGCCACCCGTCCTTGAGCGGCTGCACCGGTCCGCCGGCGACCACCAGCCCGCCGATCCCCAGCACGACGGCGCCGGCGACGACCGCGATCGCCCACCCCCGCCGGAGCGCTCGGGCGGTGGCGGGCGCCAGCGGGCGCCGGCGCTCCAGCGCCGCGGCGGCCGCGACCACGACGCCCGCCAGCACCGCGGCCAGCAGGCCCGTGCGCAGCGCCGCATGGGTCGCGCCGGCGATCCGGCCCGCGTCGGTGCCGCCGATCACGTCGCCCACGTCCAGGATCGCCGGCACGGCGGCGCCCGCCGCCAGCGCGATCGGCACGAGCACGGCGACGTGCCGCAGCCGGCCCGGCACGAACGCCACGAACAGCACCGCGCAGATCGGCATCGCGAGGACCGATCCCCGGCTCTGGCTCAGCAGCGCGACGTCGAGCAGGACGACGGCGCCCGCCGCGAGCAGGCCGCGAACCGGCCACGGCACGCGCACCGAGGCCGCCAGCGTGATCGCCGGCCACAGTGGCATGAGCCACAGCGCGGCGGCCGCGTTGGCGTAGCCGGCCGGCCAGATGAGGCGGCCCTCGAGGAAGAGCCGCCCGGGATCGGCGACCGTCCCCACGCGCACGAGCGTGATCGTCGCGAAGACGATCATCCCGAGCGTCCAGGCGCCGAGCACGACCGCGGCCGTGTCGGGCCGCTGCGGCCACAGCGCGAACAGCGCGAAGACGGCGAGGTAGAGCAGGGTGCGGTCGGCGCCCTCGAGCGCAGCGCCCTGGTCGTCGGCCCACGCGATCGACAGGAAGCTCCATGCGGTGAACGCCGTCAGCAGCAGCGTGGCGATCTTCACCGGCGCCGGCACCTCCGCCCCGCGCCCCGGCACGGCGGCGACCGCGAGGCCGAGCAGCGCCAGCACCGCGACCATCCCGGGTGCCCACCGCGTGATCGGCTGCCCGCCGTCGAACGGGACCCACGCGAGGAAGATGGCGACCGCGAGGAGAACCGGCACCGTGACCGGTGCGGCGCGCAGCCGGGCGGCCATGCCTACCCCTTGAGCTTCTGGTTGATCGCCTGGATGGTCGCGTCGAGCTGCGTGCCGGTGCGCGCGACCGCCGTCCGCAGGCGCCCCTGCGCCGCGAGGATCGCCTGCGGGTCGTCGCCACCCAACTGGCCGCGGGCGGTGCGCAGCGCGGTGCCGTAGCCGGCGACCTGGGCGATGAAGCGCCCGTGCAGCGCGGCGAACCCGCTGGGCGGATCGACGGCCTTCAGGTCGGCGACGGCCGTGCGCACCGCGCCCTCGTAAGCGGTCAGCGTCTTCTGGTCCTGCTTGGCGCTGCTCGTCGGCGTGATGCGCGACTGCAGGGCGCGGAACCGCTCGGCGAGCCCGGTCTGGGCGTGGTTGAGGGCCTTCACGTAGTCACCGTTGTCCTGCTTGGACCCGCAGCCGGCGGCCGCAGTGACGAGGAGGAGGGCGAGCAGGAGAGCCGCTCGGGCACGCATACGGTCAGCGACCTTAGCGGTCGAACCCACGGAACCGACCGGCGACGAGCCGGCCCCCGAACGCCCTAACGTCTGGGGCCGTATGGCTCGGCTCCCAGACGGCGAACGCCCGCCCGCCGACGGCACGCTGCCGGCGGCGGCCCTCGACGGCCTCGGCACGCGGCCGTTCGGCGTGTACGTGCATGTGCCCTACTGCGCGAGCATCTGCGGGTACTGCGACTACAACACCTACATCCCGGGCGCGGGCGCCTCGCCCCTGGGCTACGTGAAGGCCGTGACGGCCGAGCTGGCGCTGGCGCGCCGCGTGCTGGGCGAGGCGACGCCGCCGGCCGAGACGGTATTCGTCGGTGGCGGCACGCCGACGCTGCTGCCCGCGGCCGACCTCGCGCGGCTGCTCGACGCGATCCGCGAGCACGTGGGGCTGACGGCCGACGCCGAGATCACCAGCGAGGCCAACCCCGAGTCGGTCGACCCGGCCGCGCTCGCCGTGTTGCGCGAGGCGGGCTTCACCCGGATCTCGCTGGGCATGCAGAGCGCCGCGCCACACGTGCTCGACGTGCTGGAGCGCCACCACACGCCCGGGCGGGCGATCGCCGCGGCGCACGAGGCGCGGGCGGCGGGCTTCGAGCACGTCAGCGTCGACCTCATCTACGGCACGCCGGGCGAGCGCGCCGAGGACTGGGACCGGTCGCTTGACGCGGCGCTCGAGGCCGAGCCCGACCATGTCAGTGCCTATGCCTTGATCGTCGAGCCCGGGACGCGCCTGGCCGCGCAGGTGCGTCGAGGCGAGCTGCCCGCGCCCGACGACGACGTGCTCGCCGGGCGCTACGAGGTCGCCGCCGACCGCCTCGGCGGCGCGGGCCTGGAGTGGTACGAGATGGCCAACTGGGCGCGCGACCCCGCGGCGCAGTGCCGCCACAACCTCGGCTACTGGCGCGGCGGCGACTGGTGGGGCGCCGGGCCGGGCGCCCACAGCCACGTCGGCGGCGTGCGCTGGTGGAACGCGCTGCACCCGACGCGCTGGACGGCGGCGCTGGCCGAGGGGCGCTCTCCCGCCGCGGGACGCGAGACCCCCGATGCGGACGCCGCGCGCCTGGAGCACGTGATGCTGGCGGTGCGCCTGGCCGAGGGGCTGGAGCTCGACCGCCTTCCCGCGCGCGCACGCGCGGCGGCGGCGCAGGCGGCCGCCGACGGCCTGATCGAGCCGGGCCCGCTGGTCCACGGGCGGGCGGTGCTCACGCTGCGGGGCCGGCTGCTGGCCGATCACGTGACGCTGCAGCTGGCGGCGTAGGGGAACGCTGGCCCAGAGGGCCAGGTTCCCTTGCGGGTGTTCGCCCAGAGGGCGAAACCCGCGGAGCGTTGGCGACCCACCGGCGTAGGGAACGCTGGCCCAGAGCGCCAGGTTCCCCAGCGTCAGGGACCCACGCTCATGTGTCGGCGCCGGCCGCCTCGCCGAGCAGCCGCTCGACCAGCACGCAGTCGCGCCACACGCCGTCGAGCTGGCCGTGGTGGCGCTGGACGCCGACGATCGTGAAGCCCGCCGTCTCGTGCAGTGCGATGCTGGCCGTGTTGGTGGAGAAGATCCGCGACGTCAGCTTGTAAAGGCCCGCGTGCGCGCCGGCCTCGGCGAGGGCGCCGAGCAGCGCCCGGCCGACCCCGTGCCGGCGCGCCTGGCCCGCGACGTACACGCCGTGCTCGCCGATGCCCGCGTAGACCGCCCGCTCGGAATAGGAGCCGATCTTGCCGAAGCCCACCACGCGCCCGTCGACCTCGGCCACCAGCACGGGCAGCGGGCCGACCGTCCACCCGGCGACCTCGGCCTTGCTGCGCGGCCGGGTCTCGAACGTCGCCTCGCGCTCGGCGATTCCCTCGTTGTAGATCGCGGCCACGCGCTCGGCGTCGCCCGGGTTGGCGCGGCGGATCGTGACGGTGGACGGCGGTGACGACAGGGGCTGGATTCTACGCGGCGTCCAGAACCGCTCGGGTCACACGGACTTCCGGTGCGGCTGCCCGCACCTCCGACGGTGCGGCCACCATGCGGATACCGCCCGTGAGACCACAGTGACACTGATCCGGCGGCAGGCCGCACCTAGGTTCGCCGCATGCCACGCGTCCAGCTCGCCTCACCCTCCTTCGCCGCCCCCGTCCGCCTCGACGCGATGAGCGACGCGGCGCTCGCGCAGCGGCTCGCCGACGGCGACCGCTCGGCGCTGGACGCGATCTACCGCCGCCACGCTCCGGCCCTGCGCCGCTACGCCCGCCGCTACGTCGACGCCACGCTCGCCGAGGACGCCGTGCACGACGCGCTGACCAGCACGCAGATCGCCCTCCTCGGCCGCCGCCGCACCGTCGAGCTGCGCCCGTGGCTGTTTCGCTGCGTCCGCAACGCCTGCCTCTCCGAGCTGGACCGCGCGTCGCGCCGGTGCGGCGAGCTGCCCGAGGAGCCCGTCGCGGCGGGCGGCGCCGACTCCTGCGATCTCGCCGCGCGCAACGAGCGCCGCGGGATCGCCGAGCTGCCGCCGCGCCAGCGCGAGGCGCTCGCCCTGCGCGCGATCGACGGCCGCGGCTACGACGAGCTCGCCGTCCACTTCGACCTGACCGAGAACGCGACCGTCCAGCTCGTGCACCGGGCGCGCCGCAACCTGACCGCACTGGTGGCGTGAGCTCCGCCGGCGCCGGATCTAGGGCGTCGTGGCCGCCGGAGGGACCTCCGGCGGCGTCGTGACCGTCGCCTGATTCGGCGCCGGTGCGGCGGGCGTGGTCGTGGTCGCGGTGGCCGGCGGCGCCGCGGGCGTCGTGACCGTCTGGGTGACCGTCTGCGCCGGCTGGGTCGTGGTCTTCGGCTCGGTCGTGGTGGTCGTCGTCGTGCCGGTGGTCGTCGTCGTGGTCGTGGTCGAGCTCGAGTTGTGCTTGGCCTTGCCGGGGAAGAACGTCGTCGCGTGGCCGGAGCGGCCGACCGACTTGCCCGCGATGATCTCGGGCACGGTGTAGAGCACGACGCAGATCGCGAAGCCGAGCAGGCCCGTGACGACGGCCAGGCGCCACCGCAACCGCCGGCCGCGCGTGGAGTACATCCGGACCGGGCCGGCCTCGGCGCCGGTCTGGGGCGGCGGGAACGGCGGCGGCGCGCCCGCCTCCAGCCGCTCGGGAAGGTCGTCGGGCACGGGCTCGTGGACCGGCGGGGACGTGGACGGCGGGGGCGACGCCGGCGTCGTGCCGGCGCTCGCCCGCGCCGTCGCGCCGGTCCGCAGCGGACGCGCGACGACGGACGGCACCACGGTGGTCACGACCTCGGCCGGCTTGCGCAGAGCCTCCTTGACCAGCGCGACGATCACCGGCGACATCGCCGCCGAGTACAGCGTGCCGGGCGCCCAGATCTTGGACGTGACGTACGCGGCCGCGGCCGATGCCACGGCGCTCAGGAGCAGCGTCTGGAGGTCGATCCCGGCCTCCCGGGGAGGCGCCGGGGGCGGCGGTGGCGGCGGTGGCGGCTGCGCGTACGCGCGCGGCTGCGTCGGGTCTCCCTGCGAGGCCATCGGCCCCCGACGCTAGCGAACGCGGGTGCCTCGGCCCGCCGCCCTCGTCCCGCCGTCAGGACCCTCGGCTGTCCTGCTCGGCCGTGCGCTTCAGCCCGTCGGCGGCGTTGCCGAGCAGGAAGTCGCGCACCTGGCCCTCGACCGGGCCGCGGATCAGCAGGCCGAGCATCCGCCCCGGATCGACCTCCAGCGCGTAGGTCGCGCGCGTGCGGTCGCCGCCGAGGTCCTCGAGCGTCCACGAGCCGTCGAGCGCCTTGACGTCGCCCTTCTCCTGGCGCCAGCGGATCGCGCCCGGCGCCTCGTAGGTGAAGCTGAGCTTGTTCTTGACGGTCTTGACCTTCGCGTCGTTGACCGCGTCGACGAGCGTTGCGCGGCCCTCGGCGTCCCGCTCCAGCACCTCGACGTCCTTCAGCGAGCCCTGCCACGCAGGGGCGCCTTCGATGTCCGACGCGATGTCGAAGACGCGCTGTACCGGCGCATCGATCTCGACCGTGCGCTCTCCGATGATCTTGCCCATCCGCGGACCGTACCCCAGCACCACGAACCGGTGCAGCGGTCAGCCGTAGCGCTGCGCAGCGCGGGCGGCGGACGCGCCGTAGCCGCCGCCGAAGAGCACGGCGTGGACGAGCAGCGGGAAGAGCTGCCAGAGCGCGGTCCGCTCGGCGTGCCCGCCGGCGCGCGGCCAGACCTCGTCGTAGGCCTCGCCGAAGGCGGAGCCGGAGCCCGCCCGCCCGCGGAAGAGCGACAGCATGGCCAGGTCCACCTCGCGGTGGCCGCCGTAGGCCGCCGGATCGATGAGCCACGGCCGGCCGCCCGCGCCCGTGTGGACGTTGCCGCTCCAGAGGTCGCCGTGCAGCCGCGCGACGGGCTCGTCGGGTCCGGCGAGGGCGTCGATGCGCGCCGCGACCGACTCGACGGCCCGAACGCCGCCGGCGTCCAGCGCGCCGCGGTCGGCCGCCATCCGCGCCAGCGGCAGCAGGCGGTTGGCGGCGTAGAACGCCGGCCAGCTCGGCGCGGGGTCGTTGGGCAGCGTGAGCGGGCCGAGGATCAGCGCGGAGCCGGCGACGCCGGGCGGGAGCGTCCCGGGCGCGGGCGCGCCGGCGCGGTGGATCTGCGCCAGCCCGCGCCCGAGCGCCGCCTCGTCCAGGCGCGTCCCGTCCGCCTCGACCCACTCGAGCGCCAGGAAGCGCTCGTCGACCGCCAGCACCGCGGGCACGGCCAGCGCGCCCGGCTCGGCCAGCCAGCGCAGGCCGGCCGCCTCGGCGGCGTAGGCGCCGGGCGCGGCGTCGCGCGCCGTCTTGACGAACGCGCGGGCGCCGCCGGCGAGCTCGGCGCGGAACGCGTCGTTGAGGTCGCCGCCGGCGACCGCCACCAGCGCCACGACCTCGTCGCCCAGCGCCGCGGCGAGCGCCTCCCTCACACGCGGCCGTCCGCCCGCAGCCGGTCCAGGAGGCCGCGGCAGGCGGCATCGACCATGTCGATGACGTCGTCGAACCCGTCCGCGCCGCCGTAGTAGGGGTCGGGCACCTCGAGGTCCTTCGCCGCGACGGCCGCGGGGTCGTACTCGCGCAGCAGCCGCACCCGCGAGGCGGCGTCGTCGTCGGGCGCGGCCGCGCGCAGCGCCGCGGCGTTCTGCTCGTCGGCGGCCAGGAGCAGGTCATAGGCCTCGAAGTCGGCGCCGGTGACCTGCCGGGCCGCGCCCTCCATCACGATCCCGCGCGCCTTCGCGGCGGCCGTCGAGCGCCGATCGGGCGGCTGGCCGACGTGCCAGGCGCCGGTCCCGGCGCTGTCGATCTCGACGGCTCCGTCGAGTCCCTCGCGGGCGACGAGGTCGCGCATCACGGCCTCCGCGGTCGGCGAGCGGCAGATGTTTCCCATGCAGACGAAGAGCAGGCGCACGCCACATATGATCGCGCGGCCGTGCCGACACCGCTCATCACCGCCCTGCGCGTCCGCTACGTCGAGTGCGACATGCAGGGCCACGTCTTCAACGGCCACTACCTGACGTGGTTCGACCTGGCCCACACCGAGGCGCTGCGCGCGGCCACCGGGCTGAGCTACCAGGAGCTCATGACCGAGCACGACGTCGACTTCGTCGTGGCCGAGTCCAACGTCCGCCACCTCGCGCCCGCGCGCTACGACGACGTGCTGGAGATCGAGGTCGTCTTCGACGAGCCGACGGCCTCGTCGCTCACCAGCCGCTTCACGATCCGCCGCGACGCCACGACGATCGCGACCGGCTCCCTGCGGCACGTGTGCGTGGAGACCAAGGCCTACACGAAGACGCCATGGCCCGACGCGGTGCGCAAGGCGCTCGCACCCGACGTGGTGCCGCGCCCCTCCTCGTAGATTGTCGGGCATGCCCTACGTGCCCGCCGACGATCGTTACGCGTCCACTCCCTACCGCCGCTCGGGTCGCAGCGGCCTGCTGCTGCCGGCGATCTCGCTCGGCCTCTGGCACAACTTCGGCCACGACCGCGCGCTCGACGACCAGCGCGCGATCGCCCGCCGCGCCTTCGACCGCGGCGTCATCCACTTCGACCTGGCCAACAACTACGGCCCGCCGCCCGGCTCGGCCGAGGAGAACTTCGGCCGCCTGCTGGCGACCGACTTCAAGCCCTACCGCGACGAGCTCGTCATCTCGACCAAGGCGGGCTACGACATGTGGCCCGGCCCCTACGGCGAGTGGGGCTCGCGCAAGTACCTGCTGTCGAGCCTCGACCAGAGCCTGCAGCGCATGGGCCTCGACTACGTCGACGTCTTCTACTCGCACCGCTTCGACCCCGACACGCCGCTGCACGAGACGATGGGCGCGCTGGACACCGCGGTGCGTCAGGGCAAGGCGCTGTACGTCGGCATCTCGTCCTACTCGGGCCACCGCACCGAGGAGGCCGCGCAGATCCTCCGCGACCTCGGCACGCCGGTGGTCATCCACCAGCCGTCGTACTCGCTGCTGAACCGCTGGGTCGAGGAGGACCTCCTCGACGTGCTGGAGCGCGAAGGCATCGGCTGCATCGCGTTCTCGCCGCTGGCCCAGGGCATGCTGACCGACAAGTACCTCGGCGGAGCGATCCCGAGCGACTCGCGCGCCGCACAGGACCAGTCCTTCACGCAGGACATGCTCACGCCCGAGGCGCTGACGCACATCACCGCGCTCAACGACCTGGCGCGCGAGCGCGGGCAGTCGCTGGCGCAGATGGCGATCGCCTGGACGCTGCGCGACGAGCGCGTGACCTCCGCGCTGATCGGCGCGTCGAGCGTCAAGCAGCTCGACGAGAACCTCGCGGCGCTGGACAACCTCGACTTCTCCGACGAGGAGCTCAAGACCATCGACGAGCACGCCGTCGACGCCGGGATCAACATCTGGGCGTCGTCGAGCGCGGCGTAGGCGCAGCGGGACACTCATCAGGGGGTCGCACCCCCCGAGATGTCGGGGTGCGGCCCGCCGTACCCACGGCCGGGGGTCTCCCCCGTCGCCGGTCGCCCGGGCAGCTGGAAGGGTCGGCCCATGCAGTCGCACGCCGCCGCCATCCAGGCCATCCTGGCCCGGGAGCTCGACGAGCATCGCCGTCAGGTCCAGCTCGTACAGGCCAGCCTGCTGACCCTTCCGCCGCGCAGCTCGGGGATTGCTGGCGCCGGCGCTCGGGCGCAGGCGTCCCGCTAGGCGCTGACGACGCGCCGCGCCGGCGCGGCGTCGGCGACTGCGTAGCTGCCGGCAGCGACGACGGCGGTGACGACGGCCACGGACGGCCAGGCCCCGATGGCGTGCGCCAGCACGTGGGACCCGGCGAAGGCCGCGAGGTAGAGCCCCACGAGGCCTGCCGCGCGGCCGGTGCCGACCTTCTCGCGCCACCGTAGGGCGCACCAGCCCGCGCCGGCGAGGAGCACGACGCCACCGAGCGGGCGGACGCCGGTCGCCTGCGCGACGGCGAAGCCGAGCGCCAGCGAGCCGGCGGCGACAGGCCACGTGGGGATCGAGCGCATGGCCGTCACGGTAGCCCGTCACCGATCCGTTCACGCCAAGGCCGGCGCCTTCGACGCCGACGGCGCCGAGGCGGGAGCGACCGAGGTCGGCTACCCGCTGCTGGAGCCCCAGCACGGCTGGGCCGTCCAGGAGCCCGACGAGGTCGTCGCCGCAGGCCGAGCGGCTGCGAGCGCAGCGCCGCAGCCGCCGTCGCGGACCTGACCGGTCGATCGTCGGCGACTGCGCCGATGCAAGAACGCCTGCACGTCGCAAGGGTTCACGCCGCTACGGTGACGCCGCGGCGCCCCCGCGCCGCCGCCGTACCGCATGTCCTGCCGCCCTCTCGGAACCCGTGGCCTCGCCACGCTCGCCGCCCTGCTCGCGGTCGGCCTCGCCGCGGCGTGGACGCTGGTCCCCCGCGAGGCGCGCGGCGCCGACGAGGGCAAGCTGCGGTCGAGCATCGACGCGGGCAAGACGCGCGAGCGCGCGCTGGAATCCGCCGCCGCCCACCTCGCGCGGCTCGAGCGCCAGAGCACCCGCGAGGTCGCGATCATCGAGCGCCGGCTCGGCGACGCCCAGGCCCAGCTGAGCTCCTCGCAGGCGCGCCTCGCCGCCACGCAGGTCCGCCTGACGACCGAGCGCCGGCGGCTGCAGCGCCTGCGCGGGCGCCTGGCCCAGTCACGTGCGCAGCTGCAGGCGCTGCTGCGCCAGCGCTACATGGGCACCAAGCCCGACCTCGTCTCGGTCGTGCTCGACGCCCACGGCTTCGCCGACCTGCTCGAGCGCATGGAGTTCCTGCAGCGTGTCGAGGAGACCGACACCGAGATCGTGTCCGTGGTGCGGGCCGCGCGCCGCGACGCCGGCCACGAGGCGAAGGTGCTCGCCGACCTCGAGGCACGCCGCCGCGCCGCGACCGCCGAGGTCCAGCGAGAGCGCGACGCGCTGTCCGGCATGGAGGCCGCGGCCCAGCAGCGCCGCGCGGCCGTCGCCGAGGCCCACGCTGCGCGGATCGCCGCCCTGCACGCCACGCGCGCCGACCGCCGCGCCGCCCAGCGCACGCTGTCGCGCCTCCTGGCCCGGCGCGCCCGCGCCGCGCGCGACACCGCCGGTCCCGGCGGCCCGTGGGCGATCCCGTGGGCGATCGTGCAGTGCGAGTCCGGCGGCCAGAACCTGCCGCCCAACAGCGCCGGCGCCTCGGGCTACTACCAGATGATGCCGGCGACCTGGAAGGGCCTGGGCGGCTCGACGCCCAACGCCTACCAGGCCTCCAAGGCCGAGCAGGACCGCCGCGCCGCAGCGCTGTGGAACGGCGGCGCGGGCGCGTCGAACTGGGTCTGCGCGGCGCTCGTCGGCGTGATCTGACCGGCCCACCACCGGCCTCTCGTCGTGTTCGTGCCCACCGCGGACTCCGCCGAGCATGCGACGCGCCGCAGGTCGGACTCCGTCCGGCCTGGCCGGCGCGACGGGTCTCAGTCGACGAAGAGGTCGGCCTGCAACTCGGCGTCGTCGCCGCCGTAGGAGTAGGCGCTGAGGTCCGTCACGCCCTCCTCGGCGAGCACGTCCTCAACCAGCGCGAGGTTCGCCGTGTACTGGCGGCTGTCGCGCGTGAGGATCACGTAGGCCGCGTCGGCGACGATCTCCGGCTTGCGCGACTTCGCCATCGCGGCGTCGCCGCCGAGGAGGTTCTGGACCGCGGCGGTCGCCACGAGCGTCTTGGGCCACAGCGAGTTGAACGCGACGCCGTCGGCCTTGAACTCCTCGGCCATGCCGAGCGTGCAGAGGCTCATGCCGTACTTGGCGAGCGTGTAGCCGATGTGCCCGCCGAGCCACTTCGGGTCGAGGCTGATGGGCGGCGACAGCGTGAGCACGTGGCCGTTCTCGGACTGCTTGAGGTGCGGGATGCACGCCTTGCTCACCACGTAGGTGCCGCGCGTGTTGATCCGCTGCATCAGGTCGTAGCGCTTCATGTCCATGGCCTCGGTGCCGGACAGGTTGATCGCGCTGGCGTTGTTGATGCACACGTCGATCCCGCCGAACTCCTCTACGGCCTGCGCGACGGCGTCGGTGACCTGCTGGTCGTCGCGGATGTCGCCGACGATCGGCAGCGCGCGGCCGCCGGCGGCCTCGATCGCCTCGGCCGCGGTGTAGACGGTCCCCTCCAGCTTGGGATGCGGCTCAGCGGTCTTGGCGACGAGCGCCACGTTCGCCCCGTCGCGCGCTGCGCGGACGGCGATGGCCAGGCCGATGCCACGGCTGGCGCCGGAGATGAACAGGGTCTTTCCAGTGAGCGTTCGGGACACGCCGTGCATCCTATGCGGGGACGCCAGACGCCGCACGCCTAGGCATCGCCCGCCATTTCGGCAGAAGCCCCACCCATTCGGACCGTTGCTCGGACGTCGATGGCCGCACGGTTCACGGTTCTGAGCGATGATGCACGCGGCAACATTCCCAGACCGCCGAGGAACCCATGCCCCCGATCAAAAGCGTCGACGACCAGCGGTACGTCAAAGCGCTGTCCCATCCCCTTCGCGTCCGGATCCTCGGGATCCTGGAGGAGCAGCCCGCAAGCCCCGTCGAGCTCAGCCAAGTGCTCGATGCCACGCTCGGCACGATCTCGTACCACGTGCGCCAGCTCAACGACCTCGGCCTGCTCGAGCTCGTACGCGAGACGCCGCGCCGCGGCGCCATCGAGCACCACTACCGGGCCAAGCCGCGTCCCAAGAGCGGCGGCGACGCGTGGGAGAGCGTGTCGGTGGTCGCCAAGCAGGCGGTCATCGGCGCCGAGCTGCAGCAGACGCTCGAGGTGGCCGGCCGCGCCGCCGGCGTCGGCGGGTTCGACCGCGAGCACGCGCGCATGGAGCGCCTGCGCCTGGCGCTCGACCCCAAGGGCGTCGAGCAGCTCTCCAAGGCCGTCGCCAAGCTGGTCGACGACGCCCAGAAGATCCAGGAGGCCGCCACGAAGCGCCTCAACGGCGGCAAGGCCGGCGAGCCGGCCGACACCGCCCTCGTGGCGATGCTGTTCGACGCCGTCGGTGCCCCGGATACCAGTGCGGGCCGTCCGGAGCCGACCCAGAAGCCGCGCGCGCCGCGGCGGCGGAACGGGAGTTGACGGAACGTCGAATCGCCCACTGTCACCTGCCCCCCCGATCGGGGGTCCAGGTTGCGGTCGGCAACCTGACGGAACCGTCACACGGACGCCGCAAGTGTGTCCTAAGAGACATGGCCTCACGACGTGACGATCGCTGCGGTGCCCGCTTCCGGCGCGGCGCCCCCGACTTCGAGCCCAATCCGGTCACCGAGGGCGACGACCTCTCGCTGACCTCCTTGGGCCAGCAGTTCATCGAGGCGCTGCGGGACGATCCGCGCTTCCGCGACGTCATCGCCGACCCCTTCGGGGAGCACGGGCCGGCGGCGGCCTGACCTGCACCGCCGGTGGCGGCACGCGCCTGCTCGTCCGTCCGCGCCGGACGGGAACCTGACGTCCGTGCCGCCACCGGTCATCACGCTCGACGGCGTCACGAAGCGGTTCGGCCGTGTCGCCGCGGTGGACGACGTCTCCGTCGAGGTCCCGGCGGGCAGCTGCTTCGCGTGGCTGGGACCCAACGGCTGCGGCAAGACGACGCTCATCCGGATGATGCTCGGGCTCGCCCGCCCGACCGCCGGCCGCATCGAGGTGCGCGGCCTCCCGGTGCCGGGCCGCACCAGCGAGGCGCTCTCGCGCGTCGGCGGCATCGTCGAGGAGCCGCGGTTCTACCCCTACCTCTCGGGCCGGGCGAACCTCGAGGTCTTCGCGGCGCACTTCGACGCGGCGGCGCGCCGGCGGATCCCGGCGGCGCTGGACCGCGTCGGGCTGACCGACCGCGCCGGCGACGCCGTCAAGAAGTACTCCCTGGGCATGCGCCAGCGCCTCGGGGTCGCGCGGGCGTTGCTCAACGACCCCGAGCTGCTCGTCCTCGACGAGCCGACCAACGGCCTCGATCCCGCGGGCCTGGTCGAGTTCCGCGACCTCATCCGCTCGCTGGTCGACGAGGGCCGCAGCGTCTTCGTCTCGTCGCACATCCTCGACGAGGTCCAGAAGATGGCCGACCACGTGGCGATCATCCAGCAGGGCCGGATGGTCGCGTTCGGCACGGTCGACGAGCTCGTCTCGGGCGGACGCCAGGCGATCGTGGTGCGCACGGTCGAGCCGGAGCGCGCGGTCGCGCTGCTGCGGGCCGTCCCAGGCGTCCGCGCGGTCGCCATCGGCGAGCAGGGTCGCCTGGACGTCGAGGTCGAGCGGATCGGCGACGAGCTGCTGGCCGCCGCCGGGCGCGCGCTGTACGACGCGGGCCTGCCGGTGCTCGAGCTGCGCCCCGTGCGCGAGTCGCTCGAGGAGCGGTTCCTGCAGATCACCGCGGGCGCGGGCGGCGCCATCGCGCCGCCCGAGGAGGCGAGCTGATGGCGCTGCTGCGCGCCGAGCTGCGCCGGATCCTCGGGCGCCGGGGCTCGATCTTCGGCAGCATCGTCTTCAACCTGCTCTTCGGCGTCGGCGTGGTGATCTGGGCGCTGACGTCCAGCAGCGCCACCGGCGACGCCGCCCTGCGCGACGGCGCCGCGCTGCTGCAGGTGTCGGTCGCGATCTCGGCGATCGTGCTCGGCGCCGTGGCGGGCAGCTGGGACGTCGACCACGGGACGATGCGGTACCTCGTCCTGACCGGCGTGCCGCGTCCGAAGCTGGCGCTGATCCGCGCGCCCGCGCTGGCCATCGCGATCGTCGTCGTCTCGCTGCCGGCGATGGCGACGGTCCTGCTCGCCGCCGCCGTCGCGCCGCCGCCGGGCCCGCAGGGCGGCGGCGGCTGGATCGACCTCTTCTACGGCGTCTGGGTCGCGGGCACGGCGTACGGGCTGCTGAGCCTGACGATCGGCACGTTCCTGAAGTCGAGCACGGTCGCGATCACCGTGGCGCTGCTGGTCAACCTGCTCGGCAGCCAGATCGCCGCACTGATCCAGGACAAGGTCTCCCACACCTTCGGCGACCTGCTGTTCTCCGAGGCGGCGCGGATCGTCATCGGCCGCGAGCACGGCGACGTGCTGTCGCTCGGCACCGCCGTCGTGGTGCTCGTGGCGTGGATCGCGGCGCTGCTCGCGGTGGCGGCGCTCCGCGTGCAACGGGCCGAGTACTAGGAGACTGTGTCGCTATCGCGACTGGGGACCCACCTCCGGCGGCGACGGCTGGCCGCCGTGGGCCGCGGCCTCGCTCGCCGCCTACGGCACCCCTGGCGCCGGTCGCGCGCGCAGTCCACTGAACGCGTACGATCCGCCGACGATGCCCGAGATCTCCCCTGCCCTGTACCGCGCCGGCGAGGGCGAGCCGCTCGTCCTCATCCACGGGTTCACCGCGACGTGGCGCTGCTGGCTGCCGGTGCTCGCCGAGCTCGTCCCGCGCTTCGAGGTGATCGCCCCGACGCTGCACGGCCATGACGGCGGCACCGACCTGCCCTCGCGCCGGGCGCCGTACTCCGTCGCCGAGGCGGCCGACTACCTCGAGCGGCACCTCGACGAGCTGGGCGTGAGCACCGCGCACCTCGCCGGCAACTCGCTGGGCGGCGCGCTGGCGCTGGAGCTCGCCAAGCGCGGCCGCGCGCGCAGCGTCGTCGGGATCTCCCCCGCCGGCGGCCTGCGCCCCGGCGACGCCGCCGCCGCTCAGCAGATCATCAAGGTCTTCTCGCGGATGCAGAAGACGACGAAGGCGTCGCTGAAGCTGCTGCCGCGCGTGATGGCGCGCCCCGGCCTGCGCCGCCTGGCACTGCGCGACGTCATGACCCGCGGCCACCACGTGCCACCCGCCGAGGCGCTGGCGCTCGCCCGCTCGTCGATGCGCTGCGACATCGTCGAGGACGTCTACACCGTCCTGCGCAACGGTGACGCCGCGCTGCACGACCTCGACCGCATCGACGTCCCCGTGCTCGTCACGTGGGGCGGCAAGGACCGGATCCTGCCGCTGCCCGTGCACTCCCCGCGTCTGCGCGAGCAGATCCCGGGCGTCGAGTTCTGCCTGATGCCCGGCGTCGGCCACACGCCGATGTGGGACGACCCGGGCCTCATCGCGACGACGATCGGCGACTTCGCGTCGCGCGCGGCGGCGAGCGCGGCGCCGCCGCCGGTGTCGGCGACGGCGTAGCGGCCAAAGCCAGCGGCGCGCAGCGCGGGCGCTCGTCGTGCCGCGCGGCGTGGTCCGTCGGCGATGACGGCGAGGTGCGTGCGGGCGTTGTCGTTCTGCCGCGGGCGCGCGTGCGACCTCGGCGCGCGCGGCACCTAGACGTTGGATGTCAACGTCCAGGTGCCGTTCGCCTCCGGCCTGGGCGACCGATGGCGCCTGGGGGTCGCATACCGACCCCCAATCGCCATCGGTCTCGGACCGCTCGCGCCCGCGGAGGACACGGGGCGCCCGCGCGCCCGCCCACCTCCCTCTCATTGCCGACGGACCACGCCGCGCGGCACGAACGGCGTCAGCTGCACCGAGGCCTTCATGTCGCTCGGGTTGTTGGTGATCAACGCGTTGGTTCCCGTTGAGCGACGGCGGGTTCGTCCACGCCGTCGCGCAGGGCCTGCCCTCCTACTGGCTCGTGCAGGCCAACCGCGTGGCGCTCGGCGGGCGCGCCTGGAGCGTGACCGGCTGGCTCGTCGTGGCGGCTTGGAGCGTGCTGCTCACGGCCCTGGCGGCGCGCGCCTTCCGGCGCGACACCGGGCGTGTGTGAGTGCGGTTCCCGGCGGCCGTTTCGGCCGAGATCCGACAGTCCGGGCATCAGCGCCTGGAACGATGCGTCCAGGCCCGCGTACGCCGCGATCCGGCCGCTGAGATGATCGTCGGCGCGATGGGCGACGAGCTCCCTCCCTCCCGGTTCGCCCAGATCGTGGCCGCCGCCCGCCGGCTGCTCGAGGAGCAGGGTCCCGAGGCGCTCTCGATGCGCAACGTCGCGGCCGAGATCGGCATCCGCGCGCCCTCGCTGTACGAGCACGTGGCCGACAAGCGGGCCCTCGAGAACGCCATCGTGGCGGCGGGCATGGACGAGCAGGGACGCGCGATGACGGCGGCCATGGAGGGCGCCGCGGACCCGCTGACGGCCATCGCGCAGGCATGGAGGACGTGGGCGCTGGCCCATCCGCACGTCTATCGGCTGATCAACGCGCGCGGCCTGGACCGAGACGCACCGGAAGTCGGTGCAGCTGAGCGGCGCGCCGGCGACCCCATACGGGTCCTGACGGGCGGAGATTTGGCTTCAGCACGGGTGATCTGGGCCTTCGCGCACGGGATGACGATGCTCGAGCTGAACGCCCGATTTCCTCCCGGACCGGGCGTCGACGAGCTCTGGGAGCGCGGTCTGGAGGCCCTGAGACCGCTGCTGGGAACGCCCGCCGACTGACACCGCAACGCATGCCGACCGGTGCGTTGGGCACCATGCCGCATCGCGCCATATCGGCGCGGACGACAGGAGGAATCCCAGATGGCCAACATCACCAAGACCGATCTCGCCGGCCTGGTCGCCGAGAAGAGCGACCTGAGCGCTGCTGACGCCAAGCGCGCCGTCGAGTCCACCTTCGAGATCCTGGCGGCCCGGGTGGCTGCTGGCGACGAGGTTGCGATCGCCGGTTTCGGCAAGTTCTCGGTCACCGAGCGCTCGGCCCGCCAGGGTCGCAACCCGCAGACCGGCGAGACGATCGACATCGCCGCCTCCAAGGCCCCGAAGTTCTCGGCGGCTTCGGCGTTCAAGGGCGCGGTCAAGGGCTAGTTCGCCCTGCCTGCGGACCTGGCGCTCCGCCAGGTCCGCGGGAGCCCCGCCGGTGGCAGGATCTGTTGGTCGCGCTCAGCCGGCCGTCGCGCCTTCGGGCCGGCCGCCGGGCCCGTGACGTGGAGGTAGGTGCTCATGACGCCGCGCCTATTCGGCGTGCAGCCGCACCGCCGGTTCAGGACGCTCCGCGGCCGGGTCGCGGCGGTGGACCGGGCGCTCGATCTCCGGCCTGGTCGGGACGGTCGGTGCGCGCCCGCGCCCGCGCCGGCGGCGACGGATCTCCATCGCGGCCGCCGCCATGAGCACGCCGGCGCTGAGCAGCGTGAGCAGGCGCCCGGCGAGCAGCGGCCATGGAGCGTCGCCGCTCAGCGCGTTCAGGCAGGTCAAGGTGCAGCGCGGGCGGGCCGTCGCGCTCCAGCGGCCGGCGCCGTCGGTGTGGGTGAGCGTGACGACCGCGGTGCCGTTGCTGGTGCGACCCGTGATGCGGGCGTCGCCGGCGACGCGCACGAGCGGCGACCACACGATCGACGTCTCGCGATGATCCCCCACGGCACCGCGTCCCCGCAGGGTGCCGGCGTCCGAGGTCGTGCGGCTGCGGACGCCGGCCTCGACCGTCTCGGTGTCCTTGGCCGCCTTGGCGCCCGTCGGCCGTCCGACCGTGCGGAACTGCGCCCACGGCATGACCTCCGGCAGAGCGAAGGCCAGCGGCTCCCCGTCGGCCCGGACGTCGCCGTGGCGCTGCAGCACGGTCGGGGTCCAGGAGCTCGCCTGGGTGCCGATGGCGATCGTGACCCCGAGCGCGACCTGTGCGCTCACCGCCATGAGCAGGGTGCCGACGAGGAGCCGCCGTGCCGGACCGTGCGCGATGGCGGTCAGCACCACGACGAGCGCCATCGCCACGACGATGGACAGGTACGGGATGACGCGGACGGGGCTCTGGACCGCCTGCAGGACCCGCGGGAGGTGCAGCCACCACAGCGGGTGCACGATGAGCACCAACAACCCGGCGCCCAGCGCGAGCAGCGCGGCCGCCGACGCCGTGAAGCGCACGGGGCGCCGCCGCAGGCCGACGACGACCAGCAGTGCCACGACGGCCCACGCCATGACGAACACCGGCGGCTGGCAATAGAGCCACATCCCGGGGGCAGGCGTGGGCCAGGGCGACAGCACGCTGGACGTCCGCGCGAGGCCGGCCGTGCTCCTGATGAGTCGCTCGACGACCTCGGAACGGGCGATGTAGGTGTCGGGCCCGAGCCACAGGTTGGGGACGAGCCACGCGCCGGTCAGTCCTACGCCGACGGCGATCGCCGCCACCCCGCGGCCGAGCCGCCTGGCGACGACCACGGCTCCCCCGTCGCCGCGCACGAGCGGCAGGAGCGCCGCGACCACGAGCGGCAGCGCGATCGCGGTCATGAGCATCGTGAGGTTGTGCGTCCCGGCGACGATCGCCCCGGAGCCGGCGAGCGCGAGCAAGGCACGGCCCCGTCCGCGCTCCGGGTGGCACAGCAGCGCGGTGAGCCCCCCGAGCATCACGGCCGTGCCGTTCACGGCGACCAGCTCGGCCCACGACGCCCGACCGTAGAGATCGGTCAGGAGGTACGGCGTCGTCGCGAACGCCAACCCGGGCAGGATCGCCAGCCGGCGCGAGAGACCCAGGTTGCGGGCGGTCCACCAGATGCCGAGGTACCCCGCGACGAGTGCGCCGGCGCAGGTGGTCGCGAACACCGGCCACGCGCCGAGCACCGCTGCGGGGTAGGCGAGGACTGAGACGGTGAAGCCCGCGTAGAACACGTTGAAGGCGTAGAACGTGCCCGAGTCGGTGTGGAGGTAGAACGTGGGCAGGCCGTGCGCCGAGACGTGCTCGGTCTGGCGCTCGAGCAGCCAGAACGCGGTCGTCCACTCCCACCACGCGTTCTGGCGCAGCACGAACGGCAGCGCCAGCAGCCCGACCAGCAGCGGTGGGACGAGCGTGACGACGCGACGTTCGGCGTCGGGCGAAAGGCGCAGCACGAGCCGGGACTGTCGTCGTCTTCGCCGAGTGCCACCAGAGCCAACGGGCAGGCGACGCCCGCACCGCAGCCGCCGCGTCCGGCTGGGCCATCGTTCACGCTTTCCCCGCGATCACGTTCGCCGAAGACCGCGTGCAGCGCGGCCGCCTAACCTCAGGCCCGAGGCCTCAACCCAAGGACGACCGCATGCTTCGCCAACGACACCCTGCCCCGTGACTGGATTGACCGGCTTGATGTTCGACGTCAACCCGTTCGGCGAGCGCGCCGGCCACGGCACCGGAGCGGGGTTCCTCGTGCTCGGGGCCTTCGTGCTGGCGTTCCTGCTCATCCGCACCAGCGCACGGCTGACCCGGAGCGTGTCGTGGTGGCCGGGCGGCGTGCAGACCGGCGGCGTCCACGTCCATCACCTGGTCTTCGGCATCTGCCTCATGATGCTCTCCGGCTTCCTGGGCTTCGCCGCGCCGCAGGAGACGCCGTGGTGGAACATCGTCGCCGTGACGTTCGGGGTCGGCGCCGGGTTCACCATGGACGAGTTCGCGCTGTGGGTGCACCTGCAGGACGTCTACTGGAGCCACGAGGGGCGCGCGTCGTTTGACGCCGTCGTCATCGCCGTCGCGTTCGCGGCGCTCGTGGTGCTGGGAACCACGCCGTTCGGGCTCGACGACCCGGCCTCCATCGGCGGGACCGCCGCCGCCGTCGCGCTCGTCCTCGGGCTGACGCTCGCGTGCGTCATCAAGGGCCGGATCCTGCTCGGCGTCGTGGGGCTGTTCGTGCCGCTGGCCGGCGCGTTCGGCGCGGTGCGCCTCGGCCATCCGTCGTCGCCGTGGGGGCGCCGCCGGTACTCCGGCGAGCGCCTCGCGCGGGCGCAGGCGCGCTTCGCGCCCGACGCGCGGGCGATCCGCTGGCAGCGTCGCTTCGCCGACCTCGTCGCCGGCGCGCCGACCGTGCCCGCGGCCGCGACCGCGAGCGCGAGCGCCGCCAATCAGGACGCAGGTCGCGATCGGTGAGTGCTCGCCGCAGCTCGCCCGCGTAGCCGCCCGACGGCGCAGCAGCGAGACAGCTCGCCCCCGTGTGGAACGTGGCTAGCCCGTTCGGGCATGCACCTGGTCACCCGCCCGACCGGTACCTGACCCAATGGTCAGCTGGCGCACCCGTGCTCGACCGCCACCGTGGAATTGAGGCACATTTGCGCGCCTCCCACAGCGAGAAAGGACCAGTCTCTTGAAGGCCGATCAAGCGGGACACCTGGCACGCGTCGCTGACTACCTCGGGGCCGATCCGTCTCGTCCCGCCGATCGCGCCCAGCGCCGGGTCCGCCGCGCACAGCGGGCGCAGGAGGCGCACCTGCGCGCCCTGCGGCAGATGAGCAGCGGCCGCGGAGGGCGCCCCGGCGCGCCGACCGGGGGACCCTAGACCGCTCCTCCCGGCGGTCCTCGAAAGCAGCACCAACCTTCGAGCCTCTGCGGCGTTCAAGGCTGTAGGGGATGTACCACAGCGCACCACCGCTGAGGAGGACAGGGTCCCGGGCATGGAGGCCCGGGACCACTGTCGTCGTGGCCTCTTGCGCTTGACGCTGACCGGACCGGGCGTCACGCTGAATACGGCGCTCGGGCGCAGGGACGCGTGCCCGATCCGGATCACTCATCCCCAATCCGGATTCGCCCCAGCCCTCGGCGGGGTGGGTGAACTCGTCGCGCCGGGGGCTCGGAGCGCGCCGCGCGGGCGCCCTGAGGCCGGCCGGTGCTGCCGCGAACAAAGTTCTCCACCGACTTCGCGGGCGTGGGCATACTCGACTCATGGCGGCGACTGCGCTGGATTGGCGACCCCGCCGCCCAGCGGTGCGGCGGCCGGGGCTGGGCGTTGACGACCACCGCCTCGTGGCCCGGGTCCGCGACGGCGACGACACCGCGTTCGAGGCGATCTACGACCGCTACGCGCGGGGCCTGCTGGGGTTCTGCCATCACATGCTGTCCAACCGCGACGACGCGGAGGACGCGCTGCAGCACAGCTTCGGTGCGGCCTACCGCATGTTGCGCTCCAGCGACCGCGGCATCGAGCTCCGGCCGTGGCTCTACACGATCGCGCGCAACCGGTGCCTGTCGCTGCTGCGCGCGCGCCACACGGAGATCAGCTTCGAAGGTGCGCCGGACTACGCGGGCGCTTCCGAGGGAGTGGCCGATCAGGTGCAGCGCCGGTCGGATCTGCGCGAGCTCGTGGAGGACCTGCGGCGCCTTCCCGACGACCAGCGCGCCGCATTGGTGTTGTTCGAGTTCGGTGGCCTGCCACACGACGAGATCGCGACGGTCCTCGACGTGCGCCGAGAGAAGGTCAAGGCGCTCGTCTTCCAGGCGCGCGAAGGCCTCATGCGGGCGCGAGACGCGCGCCAGGTCCCCTGCACCGAGATGCGCACGCTGCTGGCCACGCTCGCCGGCAACGTGCCGACCCGGAGCCTGCTGCGCAGGCACGTCGACCGGTGTCCGAGCTGTGCGCTGTTCGAGGCCGAGGTGGGCCGGCAGCGAGCCGGCCTCGCGCTCATCCTTCCCGTGCTGCCGACCGCGGGACTCAAGGCCATCGTGTTGAGCTCGGCGGCCGGCCGCGGCGCCGCTGTCGCGGGCGGCGGCGCGGGGGCCGGTGGCGGTGCAGCCATCCTCGGCGGGGCGAGCGGTGGCGGCGGTGGATTGGCGTGCGCCGGAGCGGGCGGCGGAGCGGCGGGACTCACCGCCGCCGCCGGGGCGGGTGGGAGCGCGGCCGGCGGCGGCGCGATCCTCGCCGGAGCCGCGGCGGGAGGCGTGAGCGGAACCGTGGCGACGGCCGGTGGTGCCGGGACGATCGCCGCCGCGCTCGGTGCGCAGAGCGCGAGCGCCGTCGTCGCACAGCTGCTCACCGTCGCTGCCGTCGTGGTGGGCGGAGGCGCCGCGGCGACGGGCAACCTCGACCGGTCCGCGCCGCCGCGCACCGACAGCGTCCCCGTCGTGCAGCAGGTCGCCTCGCCGGTGGGCGTGCCCTCCCCCGCCGTCCAGGCGCTGCTCGGACCGCCCGCACCCGTGAGCGCGGTCGCGCCGGCCGTCGCCGGCAGCGGAGTCACGCCGGCCACGGTCCACGATCCGCTGCCGATCGTCGCGCCCGATCCGACGGCCTCGCCGACGGTGTTCGCGCCGGCGACGCCGAGTCCCGCCGGTACGACGCCGCCGCCGCCGACCGGCGAGCCCCCGGCCACCGTTGGCCCCGACGCCGGCGCCACCCAGACGCCCGCCGTCAGCCAGCCGCCGACCGAGACGTCGCCCACCACCCCGGCCGCGGCGCCGGCGGTGACGCCCAGTCGGGCGACGCCGGTCGAGCCCGCGAGCCCCAACGCCGGTGGCACCAGCACCGGCGCTGCGCTGCCCCAGGTGACGACGGCCGGCCCGGCTCCCACCGACCCGACGGGCAGTGCGGCCCCGTCGACGCTTCCCGCCGCCGCCACGCCGAGCAGCGATGAGCCTGCCGCGACCGGAGCGCCGGCGCCTGCGGACAACACGCCGGCGGGCGTCACGACGGAGGGTCCCGCTACGACGACCCCGATCGAGCCGCCGGCGGCACCCGTAGGACACTAGGGCGAGTCGGGGGTGGTGGTCTCGACGAGGGACTCCCCGGTGATCTGCGACGTGCCGGTTGCGCGTCCGGCGACCACGACGCTCCTCCGCCCGACCGGCCGTCTTGAGGGTGACCGGTCCGCGGCCACCCGATTCGCCAAGCGCCAGGCGCGGTCCCGAGCCGGCCGCGAGCACAGGTCTACACCTTGCTCGCGCGAGGACTCCGCCCGACCGCTGGGCGCCAGGCACGCGTCGACCGGTCGCTAGATTTCGCGGGATGGCTGACGGCAACATCGTGACCGACGATCCAGGCGCGAGCGACGTCCGCGAGCTGCTGGGACGCCATCTCGCCTACGCCAACGCGAACACGAGGCCCGAGGAGGTCTACGCGCTCGGCGTCGAGGCGCTTCTCGATCCCGCCGTGACGTTCTTCAGCTTCCGCGCCGATGGCGAGCTGCTCGGCGTCGCCGCCCTCAAGCAGCTCGACGCCGGGCACGCGGAGATCAAGTCCATGCACACGGCGCAGGAGGCGCGAGGCCGCGGGATCGGCCGCGCGCTGGTCGATCACCTCCTCGGGGCGGCCCGCGAGCAGGGCTACCGGCGGGTCAGCCTCGAGACGGGCGCCGGCCCGGCGTTCGCGCCCGCCCGCGCCCTCTACGCCGGCGCGGGCTTCACGCCCTGCTCCGCCTTCGGCGACTACGAACCGAGCGCGAACAGCGCCTACATGACCCTGAGCCTGGACGATCCCGCCCCCGGGGGCTGACCCACCTCCGGCGCCGCGTCGTGAGCCCGCGGGCGAGCGCGTTCGAACGCTGACGCGGCTGCGGTGCACAGGACCGGATGAGCGGGGACGCGAATCAGAGCCGGTTGCGTCTCTCGATGTTCGTCCACGCGCGTCTTGCGGTACTCAACGGTCGTGGCCCGCAGGACGAACAAGCGGGAAGTGCCCCGATGTCTTCCCCTGCTCG
>NZ_DATHDY010000050.1:0-61870 GCF_035318805.1 Baekduia sp. | reverse complement strand
GATCGCCCGCATGCACCCGCTCTTCGAGCAGTCGGCCGCCGCGGCCGACGTGGGCACGATCATCGGCGTCGTCACGCTCTTCGTCGCCGCGACGATCGCGATGGTCGTCACCGACCTCAAGCGCGTCATCGCCTACTCGACCATGTCGCAGATCGGCTACATGATCATGGCGGTGAGCTCCGGCGCCTACGTCGCGGGCATGTTCCACCTGATGACGCACGCCTTCTTCAAGGCGCTGCTGTTCATGGCGGCCGGCTCGCTGATCAGCGCGATGGGCGGCAACCAGAACCTCGACGACATGCGCGGCTTCCGCAAGGCCATGCCGTTCACGTTCCTCTGCTTCGTCGTCGGCGGCCTGGCGCTGTCGGGCGTGCCGCCGTTCTCGGGGTTCTTCTCCAAGGACGAGATCCTGCTCGTCGAGGCCGCCCAGGGCGGCTGGCACTGGGTGCTCTACGTCGTCGGGTACGTCGTGGCGCTGATGACCGCGATCTACACGTGGCGCATGATCTTCCGCGCCTTCTGGGGCGAGCCGGTCGAGCCCGCCCGGGAGCTCGAGCAAGGGCACCTCTACCACGCGCCGCAGCCGACGAACCCGGCGACCGGCGAGGTCGAGGACGCCGACGTCGGCTTCCCCGGCCCCGAGCACCACATCGCCGAGTGGGCACTGCCGATGAAGCTGGCCATGGGGTCGCTCGCCCTGCTGGCGACCGTCGGCGGGATCGTCCTGGTCCCCAAGACGACCACGTGGTTCGACACCTTCCTGGAGCCGAGCTTCGAGGGCTCCTCGGTCGTCGTCGACCCCAGCAACGGCCTGCTGGTCGCGGGCCTCGTCATCGGCGCGGCGCTCGGCCTGCTGGGCATCTTCATCGCCTATGCCATCTGGGGTCGCGCCGAGGGGCAACTCGCCGTGCGGATGCGCGAGCGCGTCCCCTACCTGCACCGCTTCTTCGTCAACAAGTGGTACTTCGACGAGGCGATCGACCTCGTGGTCGTCCGCCCCTTCGCCTGGTTCGGCCGCTTCGGCCAGCAGACGTTCGAGCGGATCTTCGTCAACGGCACCCTGGTCGGCGGCAGCTCGAACCTCGTCCGTGCCGGCTCGGCCGCGGTGCGCGCGCTGCAGTCCGGCTTCCTGCGCGCCTACGCGGCGCTGCTGCTCGTCGGCGCCGGCGGCGTGATCCTGTACTTCCTCCTCCAGTCCTCGTGAGCCTTCCCCTCTCCATCCCCCTCTGGCTGCCGGCCGCCGCCGCGTTCATCGGGCTGTTCCTGCCCGGCGTCGCCTCGCGCGCCCTGGCCATCCTCGGCGCCCTGGGCACGTTCGCGTGGACCATCTGGGCGATCGCCGACTTCGAGCGCAACGCGAAGGGGCTGCAGGACGTCACCGACGCGATGTGGATCAAGCCGCTCGGCATCCACTACAAGCTGGGCATCGACGGCCTGAACCTGTTCCTCATCGCGATGGCCGCGTTCGTGTTCCTGATGTGCATCGTGTGGGCGGCTCGCAGAGCCGGTCCCGCCCTCCCGCGGCCGCAGCAGTTCTTCTTCTTCTTCGGCGTCGCCGAGAGCGCCGTGCTCGGCGCGCTGATGGCCCAGGACCTGGCGCTCTTCGTCCTGTTCTTCGACCTGATGCTGCTGCCGTTCCTGTTCCTCACGGGCATCTGGGGTCCCGAGGGCACGCGCATCGCGGCCATCACCAAGCTGTTCATCTACACCCTGGTCGGCTCGCTGCTGATGCTCGCCGCGGCGATCGCCACGGGCGTGCTCGTCTCCCAGCAGACCGGCAACGACCTCAGCTTCGCGTTCAGCGACCTCGCCGCCTCGCCGCTCGGCAAGGGCTCGCAGGAGTGGATCTTCCTCTGCTTCGCGGCCGCGTTCCTGGTGAAGATGCCGGCCTTCCCCTTCCACGGCTGGATGCCCGACGGCTACGGCAACATGCCGCTGCCCGTGCTGGCCGTGTTCTCGGCCGTGCTGTCGAAAGTGGCCGCCTACGGCTTCCTGCGCGTCGTGCTGCCGATCTTCCCCGACGCGTCCGCGCACTTCCAGACGCTCATGCTGATCCTGGCGCTGTGCTCGATCATCTACGGCTCGGCGCTCGCGTTCACGACGACCAGCATCCGGCTCGTGCTCGGGTACTCGTCGATCGCCCAGCTCGGCTTCATCGTCCTCGGCGTGTTCGCGCTGAACACCGACGGCGCCCAGGGCGCGATCCTGCAGGCGGTCAACCACGGCGTCGTGGTGGCGCCCGCGTTCGTGATCGTGGCCTACCTGGCCGAGCGCGCGCACGGCTCGGAGG
The DNA here is from genome assembly GCF_035318805.1 of Baekduia sp. Taxonomy (GTDB): domain Bacteria; phylum Actinomycetota; class Thermoleophilia; order Solirubrobacterales; family Solirubrobacteraceae; genus Baekduia. Next base: position 59,580 of record NZ_DATHDY010000050.1, on the reverse strand, counting down.
ACCTCCGCGACATGGGCGGCGTGGCGTTCCGCGCCCCCGTGCTCGCCGCGCTGTTCCTCATCGTCACGCTCGCGACGCTCGCGATGCCCGGGTCCTCGAACTTCGCGGGCGAGTTCCTCATCCTGCTCGGCGTCTTCCACTCCAAGCTGGTCATCTGCTGCATCGCCTTCACGGGCGTCGGGATGGCCGCGGTCTACGCGCTGCGGCTCTTCATCCGCACGATGCACAACCGCGTCGGCCCCGAGGTCGTCTCGCGCGACATCACGTTCGGAGAGGGCGTCGTGCTGGTGCCGCTCGTCGCGGTGATCGTCGCGCTCGCCTTCTACCCGCAGATCGCGCTCAAGAAGGGCGAGCGCTCGATCACGCAGTCCGTGCAGGCCGCGAGCCAGATCTCGGGCTCCGCGCCGCAGACGGCAGCCCGGCCGACCGCCCAGCCCACGCCTTGACCGTGACCCACCTCGCCCCCATGCTCGCTGCCGCCGTCTCCACCCCCAAGATCGACTGGGCCGGCGTCTCGCCGATCCTCGCCCTGCTGGGCGGGTCGCTGATCGTCCTGATGGCGGGGCTGCTGCGCGGCCGGTTCATCCGCGAGCAGCTCGTGCCGTTCTTCACGGTCGTCGCGTTCGGGGCGAGCATCGGCCTCGGCGTCTGGCAGTGGGACGAGGCCAAGGACCTGTTCGTCGCCAAGGGCTCGCACGGCGCGATGCGCCTCGACGACCTGACGCTGATGATCGCCTTCATCGTCAGCGTCACGGGCATCGGCGCGACGCTGCTGTCGTGGCGGGCGCTGGCGCCGCGCGAGGCGGCCCACGGCGAGTACTTCGCGCTCATGCTGACCTCCGCGGCCGGCATGGTCATCCTGGCCGCCGCGCAGAACCTGGTCACGCTGTTCCTGGGCCTCGAGCTGCTGTCGATCCCGCTGTACGTGCTCTGCGCGACCGAGATGCGCCGCGAGCGCTCGCTGGAGTCGGGGCTGAAGTACCTCATCATCGGCTCGGTCGGCTCGGCCACCTTCCTCTACGGCCTCGCGTTCATCTACGGCGGCACCGGCGCCACCGACTTCGCCGACATCGCGGGGTCGATCAGCGGCGACATCGCCAAGGACCCGCTGCTGCTCACCGGCATCGGCCTGACGATCGTCGGCCTCGGCTTCAAGGCCTCGGTCGCGCCGTTTCACCAGTGGACGCCCGACGTCTACGAGGGCGCGCCCACGCCCGTCACCGCGTGGATGGCGGTCGCGACCAAGGCCGCGGCGTTCGGCGCGCTCGTGCGCATCTTCGACGTCGCGCTGATCGACGCGCACGACGTGTGGGCGCCCGCGGTCGCGGCCCTGGCGGCGATCACGATCATCGTCGGCAACGTCGGCGCGCTCGGGCAGTCGTCGCTGAAGCGCCTGATGGCGTGGTCGTCGGTCGCCCAGGCCGGCTACCTGCTGGCCGGCGTCATCGTCGTGACGCGCCTCGGCGTGCAGGCCACGATCTTCTACCTCGCGATCTACCTGATGATGAACATGGCGGCGTTCGCGGTGATCATCGCCCGCGAGCGCGAGACGGTGCTCGGCGACGACATCTCGGCGCTCAACGGCATCGGCGCGACGCGTCCGCTGCTGGCCTGGCCGATGACGCTTGCGATGCTCTCGCTCGCCGGCCTGCCCGCGACCGCCGGCTTCATCGGCAAGTTCACGCTGATCGACGCGGCCGCCGACGGCGGCTACACCTGGCTCGGCATCGTGATCGTCGTCGGCTCGATGATCTCCCTCGGCTACTACCTGCGCGTCGTCGCGGCCATGTGGATGCGTCCCGCCACGGGCGCCGAGCTCGTGACCCCCGACGGCGCACCCCGCCTGGCCGGCGCCGACCCCGCCGTCGAGCGCGGCGACTGGGAGGTCACGGCCGTGGCCGTCCTCGCGGGCGCCGCGATCGTCGTCTTCGGCGTGATCCCGTCGCCGCTGCTGAACCTGGCGGCGGACGCGGGCCGGTCGCTCGGGCTGTTGTAGGGCACGCCACGCCGCGCCCTTCCGACGCGTCTGGAACGATGCGCCGGTGCGCATCTCCGCCAAGGCCGACTACGCGGTACGGGCAGCGATCGAGCTCGCGAGCCAGGGGACCGAGCGCCCCACCAAGGGCGACGCGGTCGCACAGGCCCAGGGCATCCCGCTGAAGTTCCTCGAGAACATCCTCGCCGACATGCGCCACGCCGGGCTGATCACCAGCCGCCGCGGCGCCGAGGGCGGCTACTGGCTGGCCCGCCCGGCCGAGGAGATCACGGTCGCCGACATCATCCGCGCGGTCGAGGGCCCGCTGGCGTCGGTGCGCGGCGGCCGCCCCGAGGACGTCGAATACGCCGGGAGCGCCGAGCCGCTGCAGCGCGTGTGGATCTCGGTCCGCGCGAGCCTGCGCTCCGTGGTCGAGAACGTCACGCTCGCCGACCTCGCCTCGGGCACGCTGCCCAAGGACATCGAGGCGCTGGCCAAGGACCCGGAGGCGTGGGTGACGCGCCGGTGAGGCGCGCTTTCGCGGCGCTGGCCGTCGCGTGCGCGACGGCCGGGCTCACCGCTCCCGCCGCGAGCGCCGGGCCCGACGCCACGCTGCAGGCGACCGTCGGGCCGGCGGGCGCCGTGCCGGCGCCGCGTCCCGGCCCCACCACGCTGCGCCTGCGCATCTCGCTCCCCGAGGCCCCGCAGCCGTCGCCGTGGACCACGCTGACGCTGACGCTCGATCCGGCGCTCAGGCTGACCGCCCAGCCCGAAGGCGCGACGATCGGCAGCCAGACGTCCGGGCTGGGCATCGGCACGACCGGCTTCCCGCAGGCCGGCGGCCAGCGCTGCGCGGGCTCGGGCCCGATCACCCAGGCCGCGGCCGGTGGCTACGGGATCCGCTTTCAGACGACGACGGCGACGGGCTGCGCGGCACCGATGGACTACACCTTGCCCGCCACCGCGGCGTTCGGCGCGACGGGCACGACGCTCACGGTCACCACGCCCGCCGAGCTGCGCCACCCCGTCGCGGGCATCGACGCCGTCGTCGATGCGCTCGACCTGCACTTCGACTCCGGCGTGGCGCTGAGCTCGTGCCCGGCCGGCGGCCAGCTCACGTTCGTCGCCACGCTCGTGCACGAGGACGGGTTCTCGGGCTCCGCGGGCGCGTTGGTGCCCTGCCGCCCGGCGCTCCAGCCGCTGAAGGTGACCCCGCGCCTCACGCTGCGCGCCGCGCGCCACCGAGACGGCCGGGTGCTCGGCGAGCTGCTGGCGCTGCGCGCCGCCCCCGGCCTCGCGGCCGGCATCGTCGAGCTGCGCTGCGACGTCGGCTGCGCCAAGCAGCGGCTGGGCAAGCGCACGCTGACCGGCCACGAGCACGCGCCGCTGCTGACGCTCGCGCACCCGCTGCGGGTCACCGCCAAGACGCGGGTGTCGGTCCGCGTGACCGACGCCGACGGCCGGCGCGCCGCCTACGCCTACAAGTTCGTGCACACCGAGGCGGGGCTGGTCGCCCGCACCGCGGGCTGACCCGGGCTACGCCGCGGCGACGGAGCCCGGGTCCCCAGGCTCCGGCCCGGCGCTCGCCGCGACCGGCGTCACGGACCCGCCGCCGTCGCGCCGCACGTACACGATGTCGCCCGGCGTGAGCTCCAGCTGCTCGGCCTCGTTGCGCGTCAGCTGCGCGGCCACCGTCCCGTCGCCGGCGAGCTGCAGCTCCACGCGGACCTCGAAGCCGAGGTGCACGACGCGCGTGACCTGCGCCTCGACCGCGCCGTCGTCGGGGTCGATCCGCAGGACGAGGTCGTGCGGGCGCACCAGCCCACCGCCGAGGCGGGCCACCGGGCCCAGGAAGCCCATGACGAAGTCGTTGGCGGGCGCGTCGTAGAGCTCTCGCGGCGCGCCGACCTGCTCGATCCGCCCGGCGTTGAGGACGACGATCCGGTCGGCCAGCTCCATCGCCTCCTCCTGGTCGTGCGTGACCAGGACGGTGGTGACGTGGACCTCCTCGTGCAGGCGCCGCAGCCACGCGCGCAGCTCGGCGCGGACGTTGGCGTCCAGGGCCCCGAACGGCTCGTCGAGCAGCAGCAGCTTCGGCTCGATGGCCAGCGCGCGGGCGAGGGCCATGCGCTGGCGCTGGCCGCCCGACAGCTGCGACGGGTAGCGGTCCTGGTAGCCGGCCAGCCCGACGATGCCGAGCAGCTCGTCGACCTTCGCCGTGACCTCGGCCTTCGGGCGCTTGCGCACCTTGAGCCCGAACGCCACGTTCTCGCGCACCGACAGGTGCTTGAACGCCGCGTAGTGCTGGAACACGAAACCGATGTCGCGGCGCTGCGGCGGCAGCGTCGTCACGTCGACGTCCTCCAGGACGACCCGGCCCTCGTCGGGCACCTCGAGCCCCGCGATCACGCGCAGGAGCGTCGACTTGCCCGACCCCGAAGGCCCGAGCAGCGCGGTCAGCGACCCCGGCGCGATGTCGACCGAGACGTCGCTCAACGCCGCGAAGTCGCCGTAGTGCTTGGAGACGGAGGACACGGAGATCATCGGGCATCACCCTTGCGTTGCAGGACGGTCATCGCGAGCAGCGTGGCCAGCGCGATGACGGCCAGGAGCGCCGACGCCGCGTAGGCGCCGGCCAGGTCGAAGTTGGAGAAGCGGTTCTCGACGAGCAGCGGCAGCGTGATCGTCTCGCCGGCGATCTTGCCCGAGACGACGCTGACCGCGCCGAACTCGCCGATCGCCCGCGCGGTCGAGAGCACGACGCCGTAGGCGACGCCCCAGCGGACCGCCGGCAGCGTGATGCGCCAGAAGGTCTGCCAGCGCGTGGCGCCGAGCGTCGCCGCGGCCTGCTCCTGCTCGTCGCCGATCTCGCGCAGCACCGGCACGACCTCGCGCACGACGAACGGCAGGCAGACGAAGATCGTCGCCAGCACCATGCCGGGCAGCGAGAAGATGACCTGGATGCCGGCGTCGCTCAGGGTCGGGCCGAGCCAGCCCTGGCGCCCGTAGAGCAGGATCAGCGACAGGCCGATGACGACCGGCGAGATCGCGAACGGCAGGTCGATCAGCGCCTCGAGCACGCGCTTGCCACGCACGCGCGAGCGCACGAGCACGAGCGCGGCGACGATCCCGAACGCGGTGTTGAGCGGCACCGCGATGGCGGTGATCTCGATCGTCAGCCAGAAGGCGTGGACGGCCGCGGGCGTCGTGATCGACGACCAGACCGCGCCGATGCCGGGCTCGAACGTCCGGTAGAGCACGATTCCGATCGGGACCAGCAGCAGCAGGGCCAGGTAGCCGAGCGCGAGGAAGCGGACGGAGAGCCGGCCCGCGCGGCTAGTGGTCATGGCGGTCGCCCCAATACTCGATGAAGCGCAGCGCGATGAGCATCGACAGCGACACGGCGAGGAGCACGACGGCCACCGCCGCGGCCCCGCGCGTGTTGTCGCTCTCGATCTGCTTGAAGATGAAGACCGACGACACCTGCGTGTCGAACGGCTTGTTGCCCGAGATCAGGACGATCGAGCCGAACTCGCCCACCGCGCGGGCGAACGACAGCGCCGCGCCCGACAGGATCGCCGGGACGAGGTTGGGCAGGATGATCCGCCGGAAGATCGTCAGCGGCCGCGCGCCCAGCGACGCCGCCGCCTGCTCCATGTCCTCGTCGAGCTCGATCAGCACCGGCTGCACCGCGCGCACGCCGAACGGCAGCGTCACGAACAGCAGCGCGAGCGCGACGGCGAGCTGCGTGAAGGCGAGGTTGACGCCGACCGGGCTCGTCGGCCCCCACAGCGCCAGCAGCGTGATGCCGGCGACGATCGTCGGCATCGCGAACGGCAGGTCGATGACCGCGTTGACGATCCGGCGGCCCGGGAAGCTGTCGCGCACGAGCGTCCACGCGATGGCCAGCCCCGCGACGGCGTTGATCGCCGCGACGGCCACCGACACGACGATCGTGAACCGCAGCGCGGCGACGGCCTGCCGGCTGGAGACCGAGTCCCAGAACGCCGACAGGCCGCCGTCCAGCGACTTGGCCGTCACCGCCGCGAGCGGCAGGAGCACGATCAGGCTCAGCCAGAGCGTGACGATGCCGAGGCCGATCCCGCCCACCCCGCCGGACCGTGCCGCGGTCCGGCGGCGGCGCCGGGCGGGCGCCTCGGAGGTGACGGCCGCGGTGCTCACTTCGCCGTGGAGACGCCCGCGTCGTCCTCGATCTTGGCGACCGAGCCCTTCTCAGGGTCGAACAGCTCGTCGTTGACCTTCGACCAGCCGCCGAAGTCGTCGATGGTCTTGACCGTGCCCGGGTCCGGGAACTTGGCCTTGTTCTTGTCGAACACCGCCTGGTTGACGGGCCGGTAGCCCCAGTCGGCGAAGTGCTGCTGGGCGGCGTCGCTCAGCGTGTACTTCACGAAGGCCTTGCCCGCAGCGCCGGTCGCGCTGGTGGCGGCGATCGGGTTCTGGATCAGGAACGTGTCGTCGGGCTGGACGAGCTCGATGCCCTTCTCGCCCTTCTTGACGGCCGTCGTGTACTCGTACTCGTAGGAGATGAGGACGTCGCCCTCGCCGCCGGTGAACGTCTGCAGCGCCTCGCGACCGGACTTCGGCTGGACCGGCACGTGGTCGGTGATCAGCTTCTTGACGTAGTCCAGCCCACCGTGCTGGAAGGCGCCCATGATGTTCCACTTGGCCGCGCCCGAGGTGAACGGGTTGGGCGTGACGACCTTGACGCCGGGCTTGAGCAGGTCGTCCCAGCCGTGGATGCCCTTCGGGTTGCCCTTGCGGACGACGAACGAGACGAGCGACGTGGTGACGAAGCCGCCCGTGCCGCCGTCGGCCGTGGTCTGGTCGACCCAGTCGGCCGGGACGAGGCTCTCCTTGACGAGCTTGTCGACGTCGGGCGCCAGCGAGAAGGCGACGATGTCGGCCTTCTGGCCCGCGGCGACCGCGCGGCTCTGCTCGCCCGACGCGCCGTAGGACGTCTTGAACGCCACGCCCTTGCCCTCGGGCGTCTTCTGGAAGTCGGGGATGATCTCGTCGTAGACGACCTCGGGGGTCGAGTACGCGACCAGCGACAGCGACGACGTGCTCTTGCCTCCGCTGCTGGCGCTGGCGTCAGACGAGCTGCTGTCGTCCGACGCCCCGCCGCAGCCGGCGGCGACCAGCGCGGTCACGGCCAGGAGGGAGAGCAGGATCTTGGGCTTCACGGGGTCGAACCTCCAAAAGGGGGTAAACGCGGTCGGGTTTCGGAGGTTCGGCAGTGTACACGAAGCCGGGTGGAGTGATGGGAATAGTGGTGATCGAACCGGTGGACAAAGTGCAGAAGGCGTGGAGATGGGGGACAGTCCCCGCCGCCGTCGCGGCGGCGCGACGACCGCCTCGGAGGGGGACTGTCCCCATCGGCGCGCCGCCGGGAGGCTCGCTAGCATCGCCCGCCCCGTGGACTACCCCGTCGAGACCTTCACCGAGGACGAGCGCGCCCGCCTCGCGCCGCACGTCACGAACCTCGACCGCCCGGTGTTCGCGCTGGTCAACCTGCCCGAGACGCTGAAGGGCGCGCTGTTCGCGCGCTACTCCCGCTACCAGGGCACGCTGCGCCGCCTCTATCTCGACGAGTTCGCCGAGGGTGCGCCGGAGGGCGACCTCGAATCGGACCCACCCACCCACGGCGTCGAGGGCAAGCGCGCCGCCGACCTCTACGAGCGCATCTTCCTCGGCTACGGCGACGACTCCGTCGCCCAGCTCGGCGGCATGCACGTCGCGGCCGAGTGGACGTCCAACGTGCTCACCAAGGTGCTGCAGCGCCCGCGGCTGGCGGCCTACCTGGAGCAGTCCACGCGCTACATCGCCTACGACACGCCGATGCCGGGCGGCGAGTACCGCTACTACCGCGACCCGTCGCTGGGCGCCGGCTACGCGGCGGCGATGGACGACATCTTCGGCGTGTACTCGCGCTCGCTGCCCGCGGTGACGGCGTGGCTCGACGGGCAGTTCCCGGGCGACGCTTCCCCCGCGCGCACACGCGCGATCCAGGCCAAGGCCTTCGACCTGCTGCGCGGGCTGCTGCCGGCCTCGTCCCTGTCGCACATGGGCATCTACGCGTCGGGGCAGAGCTACGAGCAGCTGATCCTGCACCTGCTCGCGCACCCGCTGCCCGAGGCGCGCGTCTACGGCGCCGGGATCCTCGACGCCGTGCAGGCCGTGATGCCCTCGTTCGTCACGCGCGTCGAGCGGCCCGACCGCGGCGGCGACTGGATCTCCTACCTGCAGGAACGCGACGCCGGCGCGGCCCGCTGGGTGCAGCGCCTCGGCCTCGACGGCGCCGAGATGCCCGCCGGCGACCGCGCCTCGGTGCGCCTGCTGCACGTCGACGGCGACGAGGAGGCGCTGCTGGCGTCGCTGCTCTTCGAGGCGTCGGGCGTGAGCGAGGACCTGACGCGCACGCGGCTGTCGGCCCTGTCGGGCGACGAGCGTGCGCGGCTGCTGGCCGACCTGGTCGGGGAGCGGCGCAACCGCCGCCACCGGCCCGGCCGCGGGTTCGAGGCGCTGCGCTACCGCTTCGAGGTCGTCACCGACTACGGCGCGTTCCGCGACCTGCAGCGCCACCGGATGCTCACCGTGCAGTGGCAGCAGCTCACGCCGCATCTCGGCGCCGAGGTCCCCGAGGAGCTCGACGGCGCGGGCGTGGGCGACGAGGTCCGCCGGGCGTTCGCGGTCTCGCGCGACGCCTGGCAGGCGCTTGTCGACGCGGGCCAGGACCGCGCCGCGCCGTACGCGCTGTCGCTCGGCTACCGCATCCGCTACGTCCTGGACCTCAACGCCCGCGAGGCGATGCAGCTCATCGAGCTCCGCTCCGGGCGCGAGGGCCACCCGAGCTACCGCGCGGTCGCGCACGAGATGCACCGCCAGATCGCCGAGGTCCACCCCGCGGTCGCGGCGGCGATGGTCCATGTCGACCACGACACCGAGCCGCGCCTGGAGCGCATCCTGTCGGAGATGCGCACGCAGGCAAAGCTCGAGGCGCGCTCCGGCGCGTAGAGCACCGCGCGTAGCCCATCTCGGTGATGGCCCGCCGGGCCACCCGCTACCGTCATCGCGGCGCATCGCCCACGCCCGGAGCGTCGCGGGCCGGGGCCGCCGCGCCGTGGGCGGGCTTCAGATGCCTGAACGGGTGACCCCCGCGCGATTCGACACTCTCGACACCGTCTGTCGAGATGGGGAAACCATCGAGCCCGTACGCGCTACGTATGGTCGGTGCCTTCGATTGCCGCAATCTTCCCCGGGCAGGGGAGCCACGCCCCGGACATGGACGAGCCGTACCGCGGCCTGCCCGCGTTCGAGCGCGGTCTGGAGCTGCTCGACTTCGACCCCTTCGAGCGGCTCGACGAGGGCACCCGCTACCAGCAGCCCGCGATCTTCTTGTGCAGCGTCGCCGCCTGGGACCTCTGGCGCGAGGACGCGCCCGACGAGGCCGCCGAGGTGCGCGCCGCCGCCGGCCACTCGCTCGGCGAGTACGCCGCGCTGGTCGCCGCCGGCGTCCTGGCCTTCGACGACGCGGTCGGCCTCGTCGCCGAGCGCGCCGCCGCGATGGCCGACGCCGGCGACCTGCAGGACGGCTCGATGGTCGCCATGCTCGGCGGCGACGACCACGCCATCCGCGCGCTCGCGCGGCGCCTGTCGCTGACGATCGCCAACGACAACGCGCCGGGCCAGCTCGTGCTCTCCGGCGCGTCCGACGCGGTCGCGCAGGCCGAGGAGCTCGCCCGCGACGAGGCCGGCGCGCGCGCCCGTCGCCTCCCGGTCTCCGCCGCCTTCCACTCGCCGCTGATGCAGCCGGCCGCCTCGCGCCTCGCGGCCGCGCTGGAGCGCATCGACATCGGCGTCGCCGCCTTCCCCGTGTACGCCAACGGCACCGCGTCGCCGTTCACCGACGTGCGCCGCGAGCTGAGCGAGAACCTGCTGCGCGCCGTGCGCTGGCGCGAGACGATGCTGGCGCTGCGGGCCGCGGGCATCGAGCGCTACGTCGAGCACGGGCCCGGCGCGGTGCTCACCGGTCTGGTCAAGCGAACCTTGGCGGCGGCGTGATGCAGGCGGCGACGGTCACCGACACGACGACGACCACCCGCACCGAGCCCGCCCCGGCGACGACGCCGGCGGCGACCCCGCGTACCCGCTTCCGCCGCCCGCTGCCGCGCGGGCTCACCGCCGGCCTGTTCGGCGTGGGCGCCGCACTGCCCGAGCGCGAGATCGACAACCATCACTTCGAGGGCCGCCTCGAGACCAACGACGCCTGGATCGTCCGCCGCACGGGCATCCGCACGCGCCGCTGGCTCGACGAGGGCGAGCCGCTCGCGCCGCTGGCCGCCCAAGCCTGCGCCGCCGCCCTGGCCGACGCCGGGCGCACGCCCGACGAGGTCGACCAGGTGATCGTCACGACGATCACCCCCGACCGGATCACGCCGGGCCTCGCCCCCGAGGTCGCGCGGCTGATCGGCGCCCACGGCGCCGCGGCGGTCGACCTCAACGCCGCCTGCGCCGGGTTCCTGTACGGGTTGGACCAGGCGGCCGCGCTGGTCGAGACCGGGCGCGCCCGCGTCGTCGTGGTGTGCGGCGCCGAGGCGCTCAGCCGCCTGACCGACACCGAGGACCGCGGCACCGCCGTGCTCTTCGGCGACGGCGCCGGCGCCGTGGTCGTCGCCGCCGGCGAGCTGGACCGCGGCGTCTCGCGCTTCGTCCTCGGCTGCGATCCCGCGCAGGGCGACCTCCTCTACGCCGACAACGTCGACCGCAAGCTCCGGATGGAGGGCCGCGAGGTCTACCGCCACGCCGTCGCACGGATGACCGAGGCGACGCTCGCGGCGCTCGAAGCGACCGGCCTCACCACCGACGACCTCGACCTCTTCGTCGCCCATCAGGCCAACTCGCGCATCATCGAGGCCGCCGCCCACGAGCTCGGCGTGCCGCACGAGAAGCTCGCGATCAACGTCGACCGCGTGGCCAACACGTCGTCGGCGTCGATCCCGCTCGCGCTCGCGCAGGCCGAGCACGACGGGCTGCTGAAGCCCGGCGCCACGGTCGCCCTCGCCGCCTTCGGCGCCGGCTTCGTCTGGGGCGCCGGCATCGTGAGCTGGAAGGAGCGCCGGTATGTCTGCGCCTGAGGGAGCGGTCGCCCTGGTCACCGGCGGCACCCGCGGCATCGGCGCCGCGATCGCCGACCGGCTGCGCGCCGACGGCTTCACCGTCGTGACGCTGGGCCGCAACGGCAACGGCGCCGACGTGCGCGCCGACGTCGCCGACCCCGCCGCGGTGCAGGCGGCCTTCGACGAGGTCCGCGAGCGCTTCGGCCCCGTCCTCGTCCTGGTCAACAACGCCGGCATCACCGCCGACGGGCTGGCCATCCGCATGCCCGACGCCGACTGGACGAGCGTCGTGGACACCAACTTGAACGGTGCCTTCAACTGCACCAAGCGCGGCCTCGAGGACATGTTGAAGGCCCGCTGGGGCCGCATCGTCAACGTGTCCTCGGTCGTCGCCGAGCGCGCCAATGCCGGCCAGGCCAACTACGTCGCCTCCAAGGCGGGCCTGCTGGGCTTCACGCGCGTCGTCGCGCGGGAGATGGGCAAGCGCAACATCACCGCCAACGCGATCACGCCCGGCGTGATCGAGACCGACATGACCGCCGAGCTGAACGGCGACCTCGCCGGCGCGGTGCCGGCCGGCCGCATCGGCAAGCCCGAAGAAGTGGCGTCGGCGGTGAGCTTCCTCGTCAGCGACGAGGCGGCCTACATCAACGGAGCCACCCTGGCCGTCGACGGCGGCCTGGGCGCCTAGCCAAGAACCCGAACATCAGGAGCACGACACCACCATGGCAAGCCAGCAGGAGATCCTCGAGGCCATCCGCGCCGAGCTGTCTGCGATCAAGGTCCCGGACGCCGACACGGCGCAGCCCGACACGACGTGGGAGCAGCTCGACGTCGACTCGCTCGACCTCGTCGAGCTCGTCAAGGCGCTCGAAGACCGCTTCGACGTCCAGATCGCGGACCCGGACCTGAAGGGCATCGCGTCGGTCGGCGACGCGATCACGCTCGTCGAGCGCCTTCAGACCGCAACGGCGTAGATGGACGGCATCGTCGTCACCGGGAGGGGCATCGTCTCCTCGGTCGCCACCGGCGCGGACAACTTCTTCGACGCGCTGCTCAACATGCAGGGCGGCATCACCGATGAAGGCGTCGCCCCCTGCGCCGAGTTCGACGCGGAGACGGTGATGAGCGCCAAGGAGGCGCGTCGCAACGACCGCTTCACGCAGCTCGCCGTCGGCGCCGCCGACGAGGCGGCCGCCGAGGCCGGCCTCATGGGCGAGGTCGAGCCGTCGCGCGTCGGCGTGATCGTCGGCACCGGCGTCGGCGGGCTCACCACGCTCCAGAAGGAGTGCGAGGTCTGGCTCGAGGGGGGCGACCGCGCGGTCTCCCCGCTGTTCGTGCCGATGATGATGCCCAACGCCGCCGCCGGCCAGGTCGCGATGCGCCTCGGCGCACACGGCCCCGGCTTCTCGGTGGCGTCGGCGTGCGCGACCGGCGCCCACGCGATCGGCGAGGCCAAGCGCATGATCGAGCGCGACGAGGTCGACGTGGTCGTCGCCGGCGGCACCGAGGCGGCGCTCGTCGGGCTGTGCCTGGCGGCCTTCCGCAAGATGGGCGCGCTCTCCCGCGAGGGCGTCTCCCGGCCGTTCGACGTCAAGCGCGACGGCTTCGTGATGGGCGAGGGCGCGGCGGTCCTGGTCCTCGAGCGTGAGGCGCACGCCCGGGCGCGCGGGGCGAAGATCCTCGGCCGCGTCACCGGCTACGGCGCGTCCAACGACGCCTTCCACATCACCCAGCCCGAGGAGAATGGCCGCGGCGCCATCGAGGCCATGAAGGCCGCGCTCCGCGACGCCGACCTCTCCCCGTCCGACGTCGGCTACGTCAACGCGCACGGCACGAGCACGCCGTTCAACGATCGCATCGAGGCCAAGGCCATCAAGAAGGTCCTCGGCGAGGACGGGCCGCCGGTCTCCTCGTGCAAGGGCGCGATCGGCCACACCCTCGGCGCCGCCGGCGCGATCGAGGCGCTGGCCTGCGTGGAGGCGCTGCGCCGTGGCGCGCTGCCGCCCACGCTCGGCCTCGAGGAGGTCGACCCCGAGTGCGAGGCCGACCACGTCGCGGGCGCCCCCCGCGAAGCGCCGGACCTCAAGGTCGCCATGAGCAACTCCTTCGGCTTCGGCGGCCAGAACGCAAGCCTCGTCCTCCAGGCGGCCTGATACCCAATGAGCTCGGCACTCAGCCGCCCAACCCCCGCGCGAACCTTCGAGAACGGAGCTCCGGCATGAGTGCGGTCTTCGACGTCCTTCCCGAGCACCTCGCAGCGCGAGCCCGTCTCGAGCTGCTGTTCGACGCCGGCACGTTCCGTGCCATCCGCTCCGCGGTCGGCGACGGCGTGCTGTCGGGCTCCGGGCGCGTCCAGGGCCGCGCCGTCTGCGCGTGGGCCCAGGACGGCTCGTTCAAGGGCGGCTCGCTGGGCTCGGCGGGCGGCGAGACGATCGCCCGCACGATCCAGCGCGCCGACTCCATGGGCGTGCCGGTCGTCGGCTTCCCGCACTCGGGCGGCGCCCGGCTGCAGGAGGGCGTCGCGGCGCTCACCGCCTACGGGTCGATCTTCCGCGCGCAGGCGCTGGCCCGCGTCCCGATGATCAGCGTCATCTCGGGCCCGTGCGCCGGCGGGGCCGCGTACTCCCCCGCGCTGGGCGACTTCGTCGTCATGACCCAGGACGCCGTGATGTTCCTCACGGGCCCGAAGATCATCGAGCGCGTCACGCGCGAGCAGATCTCGGCCGCCGACCTCGGCGGTCCGAAGGTGCACGGCACGAACGGCGTCTCGCACATGGTCGCCCGCGACGACGTCCACGCCGCCGAGCTGGTCCGCGAGCTGCTGACCTTCCTGCCGAACACGATCGGCGCCGGCACGCCGCTCGTGCCGCCGGTCGACGCCCCGAGCGGCGACCCGAGCGACGCGCTGCCGGACTCCGACCGCCAGGTCTACGACGTCCGCGACGTCGCGGCGGCGGTGCTCGACGCGGGCACGCTGTTCGAGCTCGCGCCCAAGTGGGCGCGCAACCTCACGGTGGCCTTCGGCCGCGTCGAGGGCCGTGCCGTCGGCGTGATCGCCAACCAGGCCCGCTACCTCGGCGGCTGCCTCGACGCCGCCGCGGCCGAGAAGGGCGCGTGGTTCGTGAACATGTGCAACCGCTTCGGCATCGCGCTCGTGGTGCTCTCCGACACGCCCGGGTTCCTCCCGGGAGCCATGCAGGAGCAGGCGGGGGTGCTGCGCCACGGCGCCTCGCTGCTGCGCGCCTTCGGCGCCGCGACGGTGCCCCGCGTGACCGTGACGCTGCGGCAGGCGTATGGTGGAGCGCACATCGTCATGAACTCCCGCGACCTCGGTGCCACCCTCACCCTCGCCTGGCCGGACGCCCGGATCGGCGTGATGGGCGCGCGGCAGGCCGTCGAGCTGGTGCGCCGCCGTGAGATCGAGGCGGGCGCCGACGCCGCAGTGCTGGCCGAGGCCTACGAGGCCGAGCACCTCCCGGTGCGCATCGCGGCTGCCGCGGGGTTCGTGGACGAGGTGATCGCGCCGTCCGAGACGCGCGACCGGATCGCCCACGTCCTCGAGCTCGCCGGCACCGCGTGACCCACGACGGCGAGCCGCTCATCAGCGAGTCGCGCAACGCGACCGAGGAGGCCATCCTCGACGCCGCGCGCGACGCGCTCGCCGACACCGAGTACCGCCGCCTGACGATGGACGTGATCGCGCGGCGCGCGTTCACCAGCCGCACGGCGCTGTACTTCTACTTCCCCAACAAGCGCGCGCTGATCGATCGCCTGATCCTCCGCGCGTTCCTGGACATGTACGAGGCGGCCTCGCCGTATCTCGACGGCGCCGGCGACCCGCGCGCCGAGCTGCGCCGCGGCCTGGCGCGCACCGTCAAGGTGATCGACCGCGACGCCCACGTCCTGACGCTGGCCGCGATGCTCTCCGGCGAGGAGGACCGCCTGCCGCCGCAGTGGGCGCCGTACGTCGTGCGCTTCGTCGAGGGCGCCACCGCGCGGATCGCCCGCGACCAGGCGCGCGGCATCGCTCCCGCCGACATCCCGCCACGCCTCGCGGCGCAGGCGCTGCTGGCGATGGTCGAGCGCCACGTCACGCTCGAGCTCATCCAGGGCGGCGGCGACGCGCACCAGTCGATCCGCGTGCTCGCCGAGCTGTGGTGGCGCGCCGTGTACTCCAAGCCGGCCGAGCCGCCGCCGGCGGGATAGGGCTAGGAGACTATGTCGCTATCGCGACTGGGGACCCACCTCCGGCGGCGACGGCTGGCCGTCGTGGGCCTCGGCCTCGCCGGCCGCCTACGGCACCCCTAGCCGCCCCGCCGGCCGCCGGCCCGGGCCGCGTCGTCGCGGTCGGCCTTCTCGGCGAAGCGGCGGGCGAGCGCCGCGCGGATGGACAGCACCATCGAGTCGATGTGGTGCTCGGCGGCCGGATCCAGCTCGGTGAAGCGGATCCCGGTGCCCTTGTCGTGGACGCGGACGATGACGCCGCGCGCCGTGACGACCGTGTCCTGCGGCATCGAGATCTCGACCTCGACGGCGCCCGCGGCGCCGCCGAACGTCTTGCCCTCCAGCAGCGCGCCGCCGGCCGAGAGGTTCACGGTCGTGGTCGCGTGCGTCGCCCCGGCGGCGCCGACCTGCACGGGCAGTTGGACGTCGAGGCGCGGCGAGGCGCGCAGGTTGTCGACGCGGCCCTCGCGGTTGGCGTGGAACGCGACGGTGCCCTGCGGCGCGCGCTCGGCGTTGCCGTGGAGCACGACGAGGTGGCCCTGGTGCTGGAACGAGATCTGCGCGGCCCGGGGCAGCAGCCCGGGCGTCGCGTCACGCGGATCGCGCGGCAGCAGCCAGGCCACGTCCTTCGAGGTCGCCGCGACGATCGCCGGCATCGGCCGCACACCGACGCTCAGGGTGGCGGGCATGAAGTCGTGGATTCGACGCACCGCTGTCCATACTCCCAAACCGGGCGGCGGTCCGCTCGCCGCTCCCTTACGGCGTTAGGCCTCAAACGTCAGGCCTCGCCCGCGGCGGCCGCCGACTCCTGGGCGGCGACGACCGCGGCTCCGTGGACGCCGAGCGCGTGGAAGCCGCCGTCGACGTGCAGGATCTCGCCGGTGACCGCCCGGGAGAGCGAGGAGAGCAGGAAGAGGCAGGCGTCGGCGACCGGCTCGGGGTCCGTGAGGTCCCACTTCAGCGGCGCGCCCTGCTCCCAGGCCTGCGCGAGGACGTCGAAGCCCTCGATCGCGCCGGCGGCCATCGTGCGCAGCGGCCCCGCGGCGACGAGGTTGGACCGGATCCCGCGCGGGCCGAGGTACTGCGCGAGGTACCGGTTCACCGACTCCAGCGCGGCCTTCGACACGCCGGCCCAGTCGTAGATCGGCCACGCCTTGGTCGCGTCGAAGTCCAGTCCGACCAGCGAGCCGCCGTTCTCGGCGCGTGCCAGCAGGTCGGCGAACGCGGCGCCGAGCGACTTCAGCGAGAACGCGCTGATCTCGAAGGCGCTGGTCGCCGAGGCCACCGGCGCTTCCAGGAAGCGCCCGCCGAGCGCGTCGCCGGGCACGAAGGCGATCGCGTGCAGCACGCCGTCCACGACGCCCCAGCGCTCGTCCAGCTGCGCGGCGACGGCGGCGATCTGCGCCTCGTCGGTGACGTCGAGCTCGAGGACGTCGGGCGGCGTGGGGAGCCGCTGGGCCATCCGCTCGGTCAGGCGCAGCGCGCGCCCGAAGCCGGTCAGGACGATCTCGGCTCCCTCCTCCTGCGCGCGCCGGGCGACCGAGTACGCGATCGAGCGGTCCGTCAGCACACCGGTGATCAGGAGCTTCTTGCCGTCGAGGAGAGCCATCACCCCATCCTTACCGACCGACCGCCTTCGGGTTCCACGGGTTCGACGCAGGATCACCCAGATGTCGAAGATGGCGGCGGCTGGGCCTCGCTGGCCGCGCGCCAGTTCGTGACCTTGTGCGTCCCGTCGCAGAACGGCTTGCGCCGCGACCGGCCGCAGCGGCACAGCGCGATCGTGCCGCCGCGGACGTCGATCTCCTCGCCCTCCTGGTCGGTCAGCGTGAACGTCCCGCGCACCAGCAGCGGACCGTCGCGGTAGGGCGTGATGCGGGCGCCGCCGGAGCTCATGCCGCGACCGCCTCGCCCAGCGGGCTGCGCAGCGCGCTGCCGCCCGCCTTCCAGGCGTCCATCAGCGCCGTCGCCCACCGCCCTTCGAGCTCCACGAGCGCCCGTGCGCCGAACAGCACGTCGCCGACCAGCGCCGGCTCCTGGCGCACGAGCCCGCCGGCGAGGTCGACGGCCGCGATGTTCTCGTGGATCGCGTCGGCGGTCACGTGCTCGTCGTAGAACTCGGTCGCGCGCCGGGCGCGCACGCCCAGGCGGCGCAGCGCGGTCGCGTAGCGGCGGTTGGGGATCGACGACGTCATCTCGAAGAGCGCCAGGTGGCCGACGATCGCGCCGCGGTGGCGGCGGTGGAGGCCGAGCAGGGACATCAGGTTGACGGTGGCGAGCGTCACGCCGGGGAGCACG
Organism: Baekduia sp.; assembly: GCF_035318805.1. Classification (GTDB taxonomy): domain Bacteria; phylum Actinomycetota; class Thermoleophilia; order Solirubrobacterales; family Solirubrobacteraceae; genus Baekduia. The sequence goes on along the minus strand of NZ_DATHDY010000050.1, from coordinate 41,943 downwards.
TCCATGTAGGCGCCGTAGCTCGGGTCCAGCCCGAGCTCCTCCATCGTGTCGGCGAACAGCCGCGCGTGCATGCGCTGCGGGTCGCCGCCGCCGTACTCGTCGGTCTGCACCTCGATCAGCGCGGCCTTCGGCCCGCCCCACAGGCGCGGGATCGCCCACGAGTGCGGGTCGGCCTCCTTGAGCTGGTAGGCCGAGCGGTGCACGACGAGCTCGGTGAACTGCTTCAGCGTGCCGTGGCGCTCGAGGTGGCACGAGAGCGACGGCGCCTCGTCGGCGTCGGCGATCGCCCGCAGCGCGAGGTCCATGGTCGCGGCATCGGCCTCCGGCGGCGACCAGCCGGCCAGCGCGGCGCGCACGCCGGCCTCGAAGATCGCCTCCAGCTCGGCGCGCAGGGCGAGCAGGCCGGGATCCCACTCCCAGCGCTCGTCGACGCCGTCCAGGCCGCGGTAGTGCAGCTCGTAGCACGCGTACAGCGCGAGGTGGAGGTCGTCGTCGGCCAGTGGGTCGGCGGGCGCGGGGACGGCGACGGCGGACGCGGGCAGCGATCCCGGCGCGCGGCGCAGCGCGTCGAGGACCGCCTCGGACAGGGATCCGCGCGGGGTGGGCAGAGCGGGCATGCCAACGGACCTACCCGACGCGGAGCGCGATCAGGCGCCGAGAAAGCGGTCAGCGACCCAGCCGACCACCGCCCGCGGGCCGCCGTCGCCGGCGACCTCGCGCACCAGCGCGGCGCGCGGGCGCTCCACGAGGTCGCGGGCATCGCGCAGCTCGGCGGCGCAGCCCAGGCGCCGTGCCGCGGGCGCCAGCGCGTCGAGCAGGCCGTGCAGGTGGTCGCGCATCGGCCGCACCGCGCCGGTGTGGACGTCGATCCACCGGCCCTCCACCCCGTGCCGGCACGCCGACCAGCGGTTCTCGCCGATCTTCCAGGTCGGCGCGGCGCCGAGCGCCTCGCCGGCGTCGAAGCGCTCGGCGAGCGTCGCCACCAGCGCGTGCACCACGGCGCCGAGCGCCGCGGAGTCCCCGACCGTGGCCTGCGCGTCGGGCACCCGCACCTCGATCGTGCCGTGCAGGTGGTGCAGGCGCGCCTCCCACCACCACTGGCTGGGATCGGCGAACGCGCCGGTGTCGCGGCCCCAGGCGAACGCCTCGGCCAGCGCCTCCCAGGTCGGCACCGCGGGCGGCACGCCCTGGCGCGGCAGCAGGTCGCAGACCTTGGGCCGCACCGACGCCAGGCCGGTGTCGCGGCCCTCGTAGAACGGCGACGCCGCCCCGAGCGCGGCGAGCGCCGGGAGCTGCTCGCGGACCGCGTTGTAGACGGCCAGCGCGCGGTCGGCCCCGGCGACGGCGACGTGGACGTGCAGGCCGAAGACGAGCTGGCGCCGCGCGATCATGCCGTACTCGCCGGCGATCGCGTCGTAGCGCACGCCCCCGTTCAGCTCGCCCTCGGCGGCCGCGAACGGGTGGATGCCAGAGCCCCCGACGCGCGCGCCGGCCGCGCGGGCGGCCGACGCCAGGACGCGGCGCGCCTCGCCCAGCGCGGCGGCCGCCTCGCCGACCGTGGCCGCGACCGGCCCCGCGATCTCTAGCTGTGCCGCCGGCAGCTCCTCCTTGAAGCGCGCGTCGCCGCGAAGCCGCGCCAGCACGGCGGACGCCACCGGAAGCAGGTCGAGCGTCGCGGCGTCCAGGAGCATGAGCTCCTCCTCGAGCCCGACGGTCATGGGACGCTCGGCCTGAAACGGCGCGCGGAGGCGCTCGACGTCGGCGTTCGTGGTGGCGGCCACCCTCGATATGTCCCCGATCATGCGCCTCGTCACGCTTGCCGGAGCGCTCCGGCGACTAGCCGGCGTAGGCGTAGAAGCCGCGGCCGGTCTTGCGGCCGTGGTGGCCGGAGACGACCATGCGCTTCAGCAGCGGCGGCGGTGCGTACTCGGGGCGCTTGAACTCCTCATAGAGCGAGTCGCAGACCGCATAGAGGACGTCGAGGCCGATGAAGTCGCAGAGCGTCAGCGGCCCCATCGGGTGGCCCGCGCCGAGCTTCATCCCCTGGTCGATGTCCTCGCGGCTGGCGAAGCCGTCCTCGTACATCCGCACCGCCGCCATCAGGTACGGGACCAGCAGCATGTTGACGATGAACCCCGAGCGGTCCTTGGTCCGGATCGGCGTCTTGCCGATCGCCTGGACGAAGGCCTCCGCCTTGCCGACCGTCTCGTCGGAGCTGTCGAGTCCGACGACGACCTCGACGAGGTCCATGACCGGGACCGGCGAGAAGAAGTGCAGCCCGACGACACGCTCCGGGTGCTCGGTCCAGGACGCGAGCTGCGCGATCGGGATCGACGAGGTGTTGGACGCGATGATCGAGGAGGCGGGCAGCAGCTCGTCCAGCGCGCGGAAGATCGAGCCCTTGACCTCGGGGTCCTCGAACACCGCCTCGATGACGATCTCGGAGTCCTTCAGCGCCTCGACATCGGTGTGGAACGAGATGCGATCGGTCAGCGCCTGCGCCGCCTCCCGATCCATCTTGCCGCGCGCCACGGCGCGATCCAGCGACGTCGACAGGCGCGCTCGCGACCGGTCCAGCGCCGCCTGCTCGGGCTCGTGCAGGCGCACGCGGGCGCCCGCGCGCGCCGCCGACTCCGCGATGCCCGAGCCCATGAAGCCCGCGCCGATCACCCCGATGTCCCCCGGTTCGCTCATGGCCGCCACGTTATGACATGACCCGCAACGGGGCATGATCGGACGGTGCAACCCGACCTGGTGCGGCGCCGGCGGCTCACCGCCCTTGCGGGCGTGGCCCTGCTGGCCGGGCTCGCCGGCGCCGTCGCGGGGGCCGGCGCCGGGGACGGCGGCCGCGATGCCGGCGGCAGCGCAGCCGGCGCAAAGGCGACCACGGTCGCGGTGCGGCCCAACCACCTGCCCGGCGGCGGACGGCGCCTCTTCCCGGACCGGCGCGTCGTGGCGTTCTACGGCAACCCGCGCGACGACGAGCTCGGTGCGCTGGGCATCGGCACGCCGAGCCGGGCCGCCCGGCGGCTCGTCCGGCAGGCCATGCCGTATGACCGCGCGTCGCGCCGCGTGCTGCCCGCGATGGAGCTGATCTCGACGGTCGCCACCGCCGCGCCCGGGCGGTCGGGCCTGTACCGCGACCGCATGGCCTTCTCGACGATCCGCCGGTACCTGAAGGCCGCGCGCCGCGTGGAGGCGCTGCTGATCCTCGACGTCCAGCCCGGCCGCGGCGAGTTCGGCCCCGAGATCGAGCGGCTCGAGCCGTTCCTGCGCGAGCCCGACGTCGGCCTCGCGCTCGACGCCGAGTGGCACGTCGGGCCCGACCAGCTGCCGGGCAAGGTCATCGGGTCCACCGACGCCGACGTCGTCAACTCCGCGGCGCGCTTCATGGCGCGCCTCGTGCGCGAGCGCAACCTGCCCGACAAGCTGCTGCTCGTGCACCGCTTCACCGACGACATGATCGCCCGGCCGCAGCGGCTGCAGCAGTTCGCGGGCGTGCGGACGGTCGTCAACGTCGACGGCTTCGGCTCCAACAGCGTGAAGATGGCCAAGTACAGGAGCTTTGTCGCCGGCACGCCGCGCATGGGCCGCGGCTTCAAGCTGTTCTACAAGGAGGACGTGCAGACGATGACCCCACGGCAGGTCATGGCGCTCACGCCACGGCCCGACGTGGTCGTCTACGAGTAGCCTGCCGGCGGTGACCCGCCTCTCGCTCCGCGCCCTCGCGCTCGCCGCCGTCCTCGCGCTCGTCCTCGCCGCCGTCGCGTCGGCCGCGACCGTCAGGACGTCGGCCACGCCCGCCCAGCTGCGCGCCGGCAAGGTCGCCTACGACAAGGCGATCACGGCCGGCTTCGCCAAGGCCACCAAGCAGCTCGACGCCCAGCTGAAGAAGCACCCCAAGAAGCCGACGGTCGTCCTCGACATCGACGAGACCACCATGTCGAACTGGACGTGCCTGGACGCCGTCGACTTCGACCTGATCGGGATCGCGAACTGCGTCGTCGGCGGGACGTCGGTGGCCTACCCGGCGGCCAAGGCCTTCATCAAGCATGCGCGCGCCAGGAAGGTCGCGATCGCGTTCGTGACCGGCGCGCCGCAGCTCGTCTGCGCCGGCCGGCGCCAGAACCTGGTCGCCCAGGGCATCACGGCGCCGTTCACGCTGGCCTGCCGCCCGGCCGACGACCACGCCGACACGCTCGTGCCCTACAAGAGCAAGGCGCGCAAGGCGCTGCAGAAGGCGGGCGCGACGATCGTCCTCAACGTCGGCGACCAGCAGAGCGATCTGGCCGGCGGCGCTGCCAGGGCCACCGTGAAGCTGCCGAATCCCGTTTACACGAGCGCGTAGGCCCGGGCGTAGGGGCGCCCCACGCGAGCGCTGGTCTTGGCGCGCGTCGTTCGGGCGTGAACGAAGATCCGGGTCGCTTCGTGCGCAATTATTCCTTTCAGATCGACCTGGACCATGCGGCGCCCGAGCGGAACGCCCTACGCGCCGCGCCCTACGCGCCCCGCCCGCGTCGCGCGACGTCCGACACCGGCCCGAGGTGGCCGAGCTTGTCGGGGTTGACGACCGACCGGATCCCGGTGACCGCGCCGCCGGCGATCTCCAGCGCCATGACGACGATCACCGCGCCCTCGCGGTCGCGCGCCAGCCAGCCGGGCTGCCCGTTGACCTCCACCGGCTCCACGCTCGCGCCGAGGCGCGCCCGCTGACGGAACAGCGCGCGCATCGCGTGGGCGATCCGCTCCGCCCCCACGAGCGGCTCGGGGAACGCCGTCGCCTTGCCGCCGCCGTCGCCGGTGAAGACCGCGTCCTCGGCGAGCATCGACACCAACCCCTCCATGTCGCCCTCCTGCGCGGCGGTCAGGAAGCGCTTGGCCAGCGACTCGCGTGCCGCGCGCGACGACTCGAAGCGCGGCTTGGCCGTGATCACGTGCCGGCGCGCCCGCGCGGCGATCTGCCGGCAGTTGTCCGGCGTCTTGTCCACCACCTCGGCGATCTCGGCGAAGGTGTAGTCGAACGCCTCGCGCAGCAGGAACACCGCGCGCTCGGTCGGCGTCAGGCGCTCGAGAACGAGCAGGAAGGCCATCGACAAGTCGTCGGCCAGCTCGGCGTCGGCGACCAGGTCGACGCTCGGGTCCGCGCCGGCGCGCGTCAGCAGCGGCTCGGGCAGCCACGGGCCGACGTACGCCTCGCGGCGCACGCGCGCGGAGCGCAGCTCGTCGATCGCCAGGCGGGTTGCGACGGCCGTCATGTACGCCTTGGGCGACGCGATCTCGGTGCCGTCCCGCACCTCGCGGTGCGCGCGCAGCAGCGTCTCCTGCGCGACGTCCTCGGCCTCGGCCACCGAGCCGAGCATCCGGTAGGCGATGGAGAAGACCAGCGGGCGGAGCTCGTTCAGCGCAGTCGTATCGGTCATGGGATCGACGACGATCCTGACAAGTCGGCCGTGACATGTCACAGCCGTGCCGTCTGTCTCGTCTCAGGGCTCGAAACGCAGAAGTCCGACGACGAGGAGCAAGAGCGATGCGAGTCTTCCTGGCGGGTGCGACGGGCGCGGTGGGCCAGCGTCTGGTGCCGCGGCTGATCGACGAGGGCCACGAGGTCGTGGCGATGACGCGGACGGCGGCCAAGGCCGACGGGCTGCGGGCGGCGGGCGCGCTGCCGGTGGTGGCCGACGCGCTGGACCGCGAGGCGGTGCTCGGCGCGGTGGTCGGCGCGCAGCCCGACGTGATCGTCCACCAGATGACCGCCCTGACGGGCGTGACCGACATGCGGCACTTCGATCGCGTCTTCGCGACGACCAACCGGCTGCGCACCGAGGGCACGGCCCACCTCCTGGAGGCCGCGCGCGCGGCCGGCACCCGGCGGATGATCGCCCAGAGCTTCACGGGCTGGCCGTTCGCGCGCACCGGCGGGCCGGTCAAGGACGAGGACGCGCCGCTGGACCCCGAGCCGCCCCGGGCGCAGCGCGAGACGCTCGCGGCGATCCGCGAGCTGGAGGCGATGGTCACGGGCGCCGGGCCCGACGTCGAGGGCGTGGTCCTGCGCTACGGCGGGCTCTACGGGCCGCGGACGAGCCTCGCCGCCGACGGCGAGATGACCGCGCTCGTACGCCGGCGCCGGCTCCTCGTCGTCGGCGACGGCGACGGCCTCTGGTCGTTCACGCACATCGACGACGCGGCCGGCGGCGTCCTGGCAACGCTGGCGCCGGGCGGTCCGACCGGCGTGTTCGCGATCGTCGACGACGAGCCCGCGCGGACGGCGGAGTGGATCCCCGGGCTGGCGTCGGCGATCGGCGCCCCCGCACCGCGCCGCGTGCCGGCCTGGGTGGGCCGGCTGGCGGCGGGCGAGGCGGTGGCGACGATGATGACCACGAGCCGGGCGGCGTCGAACGCCAAGGCCCGGCGCGAGCTGGGCTGGACGCCGCGGTACGCCACGTGGCGGGAGGGCTTCCGTCACGCGCTCTGAGAGGCCGCCTGCTCGGCCTCGCGCTCGCGCAGCTCGATGCGCCGGATCTTGCCCGTCAGCGTCTTGGGCAGGTCGGCGACGAACTCGATCCGGCGCGGGTAGGCGTAGGCCGACAGGCGATCGCGGACGAAGGCCTTGATCTCGCCGGCGAGCTCGTCGGAGCCGTCGTGGCCCTCGGCGAGCACGATGAAGGCCTTCACCACCATGCCGCGGCGCTCGTCGGGCGAGGCGACCGCCGCGGCCTCGCGCACGGCCGGGTGCTCGATGCACGCCGACTCCACCTCGAACGGGCCGATGCGGTAGCCGGCCGAGATGATCACGTCGTCGGCGCGGCCGGCGTACCAGACGTAGCCGTCCGCGTCGGCGGTCGCGGCGTCCTTGGTGTGGAACCAGTCGCCGCCGAAGGTCTCCTGCGCCGCCGCCTCGTTGCGCCAGTAGCCCAGCGGATAGTGCGGGTTGGACCGGGCGCGCAGGCAGATCTCGCCGCGCTCGCCCTCGGCGACCTCGTGCTCGTCCTCGTCGAGGATCCGCACGTCCCAGCCGGGCATCGGCCGGCCCATCGACCCCTCGCGGACCTCCATCCACGGGAAGTTGCCGACCAGCGGATAGGACTCGGTCAGCCCGTAGTAGTCGAGCACGGTCGTGCCGTACTGCTCGCGGAACCAGCGGATCGCCTCGGGGTTCAGCGGCTCGCCCGCGCTGCAGACGATCCGGAAGTCGCACGGGTACTGCGTGCCGGCGTCGTCGATCGACATCATCGAGCGCATCGCCGTCGGCGTGGTGAACACGTTGGTGACCCGGTGGCGGCTGAGGAAGTCGAGCTGGACACGCGGGTCGAAGCCGCCCTGGCGCTGCAGGACGACCTGCACCGCGCCGTAGCGCCACGGTCCCAGCAGCGGGGCGATGCCCGCGGCCCACGCCCACTCCCCCATGCCGTGGAAGCGCTCGCCGTCCTGCACGTCGTGGCAGTAGACGAACTCCTCGTGGGCGAGCAGGTAGCGATGGGCGTGCACGATGCCCTTCGCCAGCCCGGTCGTGCCCGAGGTGTAGTACAGCTGAGCCGGGTCGTCGGCCGAGGTGTCGGCCTGCACCGGCTCGGTCGACGCGCCGGTGAGCAGGCCGTCGCCCTCGTCGAGCACGAGCAGCTCGCCGACCGTGTCGCCGACGTGGGCGCGGAAGCGGTCGGCGTTGGCCGCGTCGGTGATGAGCACGCGCGGCCGCGAGTCGCGCAGCCGGTGGGCGATGCCGTCGTCGCCGTAGAGCACCGACATCGACAGCAGGATCGCCCCGCGCTTCCACGTCCCGAAGAAGATCGCGGCCGTCTCGGGCGTGGGCGGCAGCACGACCGCGACGCGCTCGCCGGCGTCGGCCCCGTGGTCGCCGAGCACGTGCGCCGCCTGGTTGGCGAGATCCTGCAGCTCGCCCCACGTCACGTCGCGCCGCTCACCGTCGAACCGCTCCCAGATCATCGCCGGCTTGTCGCGCGGATGCTTGTCGCAGACGTCCTGCGCGATGTTGTAGCGGTCGGGCACGTGCCACGCGTGCTTCGCTACCTCGTCCTCGTAACGACCCATGCGGCGAGCCTGTCAGAGGCGTGGAGCGCGAGCAACCGGGAGGTTCGGCGTTGCGCGGCACCGGCGCCCGCCCGGGCCCGCCCTCACCAGGTCTTCGGACGGTCCCGCTGCGCCGGGGCTGGCGCTCCAGCAGCTCGGCGGCGTCGAAGAGCGTCTGCGTGCTCTCGACGCCCAGCACGCCGGCCTGGTGCAGCAGCGCCTCGGTGGCCGCCGCGTCGGTCAGCGCCGCCGCGATGCGCAGCTTGCCCGGCGCCGCGTCGGCGTCGCGGCGTGAGCCCTTGACCGCCAGGATCGGCTTGCGGCGCGACACGCGCCGGGCGACCTGGGGGAAGCGTCGCGGGTTGCCGAAGGACTCCACGTAGAACGCGACGACCGTGGTGCGCTCGTCGTCGGCGAAGTGCTCCAGGACGTCGTTGGTCGACACGTCGGCGCGGTTGCCGAGCGCCAGGAACGACGAGACGCCGATGCGGCGCCCGGCGGCGTGGCCGAGCAGCGCCAGCCCGAGCGCGCCCGACTGCGACGACAGGCCCAGGCCGCCGGCACGGACCGGCACGCGGCCGATGAGCGCCTGCAGGCTGACCGCGGGATCGGTGTTGACGACGCCGAGCGCGTTGGGGCCCACCAGCCGCAGGCCGTGCGCGCGCACCTCGGCCAGCAGCGCGTCCTCGCGGGCGCGTCCCTCGGGCTCGTCGGTGTCGCCGAAGCCGGTCGACACCACCAACAACGGAGCATCCGCGTCGCCAGCCCGCGGCCCTGCAGGTCCTCGGCGACCGCGAAGGCGACCTCGGCCGCGTCGGGCTCGTTGAGCCGGTCGTAGCCCGACACCGCGACGACCTCGTCGCCGAGGTGGGCGAGCAGCGTGACGCGCGTGTCCCCGTCGGCGTGCGCGTAGTCGCGCGAGATCAGGTCCGAGCGCCCGCCGACGCGCGGCCGCTAGGCCTCGTCGTCCGCCCGGTCCTTGACCTTGTCCTGCAGCTGGGCCATCACGTCGGGGTCGCGCAGCGTGGTCACGTCGCCCAGCTCGCGACCCTCGGCGATGTCCTTCAGCAACCGGCGCATGATCTTGCCCGAGCGCGTCTTGGGCAGGTCGTCGGCCCAGATGATCCGCTTGGGACGCGCGAGCTTGCCGATCCGGACCGCGACGTGCTCGCGGATCTCGGCGACGAGCGCGTCGGTGCCCTCCAGGTCGCCGTGGAGCGTGACGAACGCGACCACCGACTGGCCGCTGTCCTCGTCGGCGGCGCCGATGACCGCGGCCTCGGCCACCTTGCCGTGCGAGACGATCGCCGACTCGATCTCGGCCGTCGACATGCGGTGCCCGGAGACGTTGAGCACGTCGTCGACGCGCCCGATGACCGAGACGTAGCCCTCCTCGTCCTGCTTGGCCGCGTCGCCGACGAGGTAGGTCTTGTTGTCCCACTTGCTCCAGTAGGTCTGCACGTAGCGCTCGTCGTCGCCGGCCAGCGTGCGCAGCATCCCGGGCCTCGGCCGGCGCAGGGCCAGCAGCCCCTGCGTGTTGCGCGGCAGCTCCTCGCCGGACGCCTCGTCCAGCACGGCGGCGTCGATGCCGGGAAGCGGCGTCCCCGCCTTGCCCGGCTTCATCGCCTGGGCTCCCGGCAGCGTCGTGATCATGATGCCGCCCGTCTCGGTCTGCCACCACGTGTCGACGACCGGGCAGCGCTCGCCGCCGATGACCTTCCAGTACCAGAGCCAGGCCTTGGGGTTGATCGGCTCGCCGACGGTGCCCAACAACCTCAACTTGGAGAGGTCGGCCTTCTCGACGTGCTCGACGCCCCACTTCATGCACGCGCGGATCGCCGTCGGCGCGGTGTAGAAGATCGTCGCGCCGTAGCGCTCGCACAGCTCCCACCAGATGCCCTTGTGCGGGTAGTCGGGCGCACCCTCGTACATCACCGACGTGCAGGCGTTGAGCAGCGGTCCGTAGACGATGTAGCTGTGGCCGGTGATCCAGCCGACGTCGGCCGAGCACCAGAAGACGTCGGACTCGGGCTTGAGGTCGAAGACGTACTTGTGCGTCCACGCGACCTGGGTCAGGTAGCCCCCAGTGGTGTGCAGGATGCCCTTCGGCTTGGCCGTCGAGCCGCTCGAGTACAGGATGAACAGCGGGTGCTCGGCGGGCAGCTCGACGGCCGGGCACTCCGGGTCGGCCGCCTGGAGCGCGTCGTGCCACCAGACGTCGCCGTCGCCCATCGGCGTGTCGTCCAGGCCCACGTGGCGCACGACGAACGTCGTCTGCACCGGCATGCCCACCTCGTCCACCGACGCCTTGACCGGCGCGACCTTGCCCTTGCGGCGCGCGCCGTCGACGGTGATGAGCGCCTTGGCGTCGGAGAACTCCATCCGCTCCCTGACCGACTCGGCGCTGAAGCCGCCGAAGACGACGTTGTGCGGCGCCCCGATGCGCGCGCAGGCGAGCATTGCCACGACCACCTCGGGGATCATCGGCAGGAAGATCCCCACGACGTCGCCCTGCCCCACGCCGTGGTCGGCGAGCGCGTTGGCCGCGCGCTGGGTCTGCTCGAGCAGCCAGGCGTAGGTGATCTCACGCTCCTCGCCCTCCTCGCCGCGCCAGTGGAAGGCGACGCGGTCCCCGAGCCCGGCTTCGACGTGGCGGTCCAGGCAGTTGTAGGAGGCGTTGGTCGTGCCGTCCTCGAACCACTTGTAGAACGGCGGGTTCTCGTCGTCGAGCGTCTGCTGCGGCGCGGTGAACCAGTGCAGGGCGTCGGCCTGCCTGCGCCACCACGCGACGGGATCCGCGGCGGCCTCCTGGTGGACGGAGAGGTCCTTGACCAGGGCGTTGCGCCGGAACTCCTCGGGCGGCTCGAAGCGCTCCTGCCGGAGCAGCTCGTCGAGCTGCCGCTCGAGGTCGGTCGTGGTGCCAGCCATGTGGGGGTCCCCCTCCGTCGCGGTGCAGATCACCATGGTCGCAGTGTGGCTCAGCCGCGGCGCTTGCGCTTCTTGCGCGCGGAGGTCGCCGGGCTCGGGGCCTCGCTCGACGGCCCGGCGGGCGCGCTGGGCGCGGGCGGCGCCGGCGAGGGCGAGGGCGAGGGGCCCAGGCGCCCACGGCCGAAGCCGCCGAAGCCGCCGAAGCCGCCGCCGCCACTGTCGGCCCGGCCGCGGCCGCGCTCCTCGCGGAGCTCCTGCTGCGTCGGCCAGGGCATGGCCTCGCCCGAGGTCCACGCCGGCGGGATGTTGCGCGGGAACTTGCCGAGCAGCAGCGCGCCCATCATCGCCAGCCAGAACGCCTGGACGATGAAGGTCGGCGAGCCCGACAGCGGGCCCAGCAGGATCAGGGCGCCGACGATCGCGCCGAGGACGCCGAGGAAGCGGGTGAGCAGCCCGACGCGCATGGCGCCGATCGTGATCAGCACGAAGGCCGCGGCGACCGAGATGCTCCCGAAGAAGCCGAGGCCGCTGGCGGCGACGACCACGCCGCCGCGCAGCGCGTCGTGGGCGGCGGCGGTGCTGTGGTCGCTCGAGGACGCGAAGTCGCTGGCGCTGATCATGACCGCGACCTGCAGCACGACGGCGCTCAGGGCAGTCGCGCCCGACCCGAGCAGGGCCAGCAGGCGTGCGATGCGCGGCGTGGCCGCGCCGCGGGCGACGGAGGCGTCGAAGAGGAAGACGAGCAGCACGCCGATGAGCACGGCGGTGGCGGCCTGCGCCACCGCGACGAGCAGCAGCGAGAGCGCGTGGTCGTCGATGAAGAGGATCTGCGCCGTGCGCAGGCCCTCGCGGCCGATGCTCTCGCCCGCGGCGTCGCGCACCGCGTCGAGCACGAAGACGCGCGGGAAGTCCGAGTAGATCGCCTGCGGCAGGACGCCGGCGAGCACCGCCAGGACGGCAGCGGCCAGCGCGGCGAGGCCGACGCGCGGCTTGCTGGTCCGCTCCCGCGCGAGGATGTCCTCGACGGGCACGGTGGCGGCGTCAGTCCCGGCCATCGGTCAGCGCGCGCTGGTCGTCGCGGCCGAGGCGGCCGGGGAGGACGAGCTCGGGGTCGTCGCGGTCCACGACGCGCGAGAGGCGGTCGCCGGCGGCGAGGACGAGGTCCAGGACGGGTGCGGCGAACCGCAGGCCCGTCTCGATGCGACCGCGCCATAGGAGCTGGGTTGACGAGAGCTGCGCCACGTCTTCGATCCTACCGTCGCGCGCTCCGCGTCGCGGCTGGGGTCAGCGGCGCGCCGCGACGCGCGGGGACGCCCGGTGCCGGACGCGGCTACTGCAGGCCCGCGCGCGCCTCGCGCACCAGGGTGACGGCCTCCGGGAAGACGGTCGCCATCACGCCGCGGATCTGCTCGGCCTGCTCGGCCGTCGTCCCCTGGATGTTGACGCGGTTGACCGCCGCGACCGTCATCTGGACCGCGAGGCCGATCGCGTTGTCGGCCCACGCCAGACGCTGCTGGCCCTGCATCTGATCTGCGAACTCCGCCATGCGGCGCTGCAGCTCTTCGGGGTCTCCGAACATTCCACCAAAGCCTTCCATGGGCTCTAGGGTACCCCGCCGCCGACCGCGTTCCCAGCCGCCGCCTTCTCGGCCTCGCGGTGCTCCCGGCCGGCCGCGATGACCTCCTTGAAGGAGCGGAACTTGAAGATCGTCGCCAGGGCCGCGAAGCCCACCGCCAGGCTGAAGGCGGCGATCGCGATCTGCTGGCCGACGGAGTAGGCCGCGACCGTCGCGCCGGCGGCGGTCCCGGCGAAGACCTTGACCAGGAACGCCTGCTGGACGCCGGCGCCGCCGGGCGTGAACGGCACGACCGCGGCGACCGCGTTGACGCCGAGGACGAGCAGGACGTTGCGGACCGAGCCGCCGATGTGGAACGCGTCGAGCAGGAACCAGAACGCCGCGAAGCGAAACAGCCAGCCGACGAACTGCACGAGCCAGACCTCGCGGAAGTAGCGCTTGCGGTCGAAGATGATCGTCAGGCCCTGGCGCACCCGCGCCCAGAACGCCTTGACGCGCGTGCTGAGCAGCGCGAAGCCGACGAGGCCGGCGATGGCCAGGAACGTCAGCGCGAAGAGCAGGAAGCGCGGATGCGACGCGAAGAAGCTCAGGTCGAACGCGCCCAGGGTGGAGAAGTCGGGCGGCTTGGGGAACACGCCCTGCGAGAAGGCGAACAGCAGGATGAGCGCGCCCATCGACGCGTCGAAGCCGAACTCCACGAAGAACGCCGCGGCGATCGCCGAGTAGGTCGAGTTCGGGATCGAGGTCTTGACCAGGAAGAGCTTGATGACGTCGCCGCCGCGCGCGGGGACGACGTTGTTGAACCCGTAGGCCGCGATGTACGCGCCCCAGATCCGCTTGAACTCGATCTGCTCGGTGGGGTACGCGGCGCGCAGCACGTTGTAGAAGGCGCGCGAGCGGATCGTCAGGTACGTGCCGAAGCACAGCAGCCCGAGCGCCAGCGATCCCCAGCTGATCTCGGCCAGGCTGCTGGCGAACTGGCCGACCGCGTCGAAGAAGCCGCCGAGGCCGGCGACGATCGGGGCGGGCGGAGCTGCGGTCACCCGCGGGAGGGTACGAGCCCGACCGTCTCGGAGACGATCGCGTCGGCCAGCGAGGCCGCGGTGATGTCCGCGTCCGGGATGTCCATGTCGGCGAAATACGGCACGCCGATGACGGTGAGGCCGGCGGCCTTGGCGGCCTGCGCGCCGGTCGGCGAGTCCTCGAGGCCCACCGACCGCGCCGGATCGGCGCCGAGGCGCCGGCACGCCTCGAGGTAGATGTCGGGCGCCGGCTTGGGGCTGGGCACCTCGTCGCCGGCGACGGTGACCGCGAAGCGCTCCGCCATGCCCGAGGTCTGCAGCACGCGATCCAGGAACTCGCGCGGCGAGTTGCTAGCGACGGCGACCGGGATGCCCGCGGCGAGCAGGGCGTCGACCAGGGCGACGGCGCCCGGCCGCGGCTCGACGTCGTGCGCGGCCTCGGCCATGACGAGCGCATGCAGCTCGTCGATGAGGGCCTGCCCCTCGCCGGGCCGCCCGAGCATGACCTCGAGCTTGCCGGCGGCGATGGTGTGCGACGAGCCGATCAGCTCGCGCTTGTGGTCGACCGTGAACGTGCCGCCGTAGCGGGCGAACAGCGCGCTCTCGGCGCGCGTCCACGCCTCCTCGGTGTCCAGCAGGAGACCGTCGTTGTCGAACACGATCGCGTCGGGCGGGGTCACCCCCTCCACCCTAGGACACCCCTCCGCCGTTCATTAAGGGGTCTGACCCCTTCATGAAGGGGTCAGACCCCTTAATGGGGCGACCGCTCGATGCGGCGCACGTCGTGGATCAGCGTGGCTCGCGCCACAGGAACCAGACCGGCGGGCCCTTGGGGAGGTCGAGGCGGTCGACGACCTCGAAGCCGTGGCGCCCGTAGAACGCGAGGTTGCGCTCCTTGCCGGTCTCCAGGTAGGCGGGCATGCGCTCGGCGTCGCAGAGGTCGAGGCCCGGGCGGATGACCTGCGAGCCGACGCCCTCGCCCTGGCGACCGGGGTCGACGCCGAGGACCGCGAGGTAGAAGTGGCGCTCGGTGGGATGGCGCGCCTCGACCTGGCCGAGGCCGGCCAGCACGCGGGGCAGCCGCGGCAGCACGCCGGGCAGCGTGAGCCGCAGCAGCGCGAGCGTCTCGCGCGTGTCCTCGCGCCAGCGCTCGGGGAGCGCCCACAGCGCGGCGCCGGCGCGGTCCTCGCTCGTCCACGCGACGTCCTGGTCGCGCAGCCGCCGCAGCTGCCAGCCGAAGAACCGCAGCGCCCAATGCGCCCGCCGCTGCTCCCGGGCGTACACCCAGGCGGTGACCGGATCGTCGTGAAACGACCGGGCGAGCATCGCGGCCAGCGGCTCGACGTCGTCGTGGCGTACCGGTCGGACGGCCATTGCGGCCGGACTCTAGTGGTGCTCCGGCGCCACGGCCCTACCCGTCGGCGTTGATCCGGGCGATCAGCTCGCCGAGCACGCGCTCGGCGTCCTCGTTGGCCACCTGGCAGGTGCCGGCGGCCTCGTGGCCACCGCCGCCGTAGGCCAGCATGAGCTCGCCGACGTCGGTCCGCGACGAGCGGTCGAGGATCGACTTGCCCGTCGCGAAGACGGTGTTCTGCTGCCGCAGGCCCCAGAGCACGTGGATCGAGACGTTGCAGTCGGGCCAGAGGGCGTAGGCCGTGAAGCGGTTCGTGGCGTAGATCAGGTCTTCGTCGCGGAAGTCCAGCACCACGAGGTTGCCGTGGCGCGTGCCGCAGCGGGCGACCTGATCGATGGCGGCGTCGGCGTGCTCGCGGTAGAGCTCGACGCGCTCGGCGACGTCCGGCGTCTCGAGGATCTCCTCGATCGTCTTGGCCGTGATGTCGTCGATCAGCTGCATCATCAGCTGGTAGTTGGAGATGCGGAAGTCGCGGAAGCGGCCCAGGCCGGTGCGCGGGTCCATGAGGAACGAGATGTAGTCCCAGCCCTGCGGCTCGAGGATGTCCTCGCGCGTGAAGTCCGCGGCGTCGGCCTTGTCGACCGCCGCCATGATGTCCTCGCCGATGGCGGTGAAGCGCCCGGCGCCGCCGTAGTAGTCGTAGACCACGCGCGCGGCCGACTTGGCGCCGGCGACGATCACGTGGTTCTCAGGCGAGTCCTGGACCCGCACCGTCTCCGAGTCGTGATGGTCGAACGCCAGGTGGACGCCGGCGACGTAGGGCAGGTTCGTCGTGATGTCCCGGTCGGTGAGCTCGACGAGGCCGTCCTGCATGTCCTTGGGATGGACGAACTTGATGTCGTCCAGGATCCCGAGCTCCTTGAGCAGAGCGGCGCAGACGAGCCCGTCGAAGTCGGAGCGCGTCACCAGCCGGTATCGCTCGGCCACCTGGGTCGTCATGCGGAGTGTCCTCGTCCCTTCACGGAGTTCGTCACGGTGCTCCTCCGGATGGTCGGCATCCCGCGCGGATTCCTGAGGATCGGGCTGCGCCGCGCGGACACGGGCGCGCCCAGCGGTGGCGGCTCAGCCGTCGGCGTGCCGCTCGAGGTAGTCCAGGTAGACCGGACGCAGGGCGTCGGAGAGGGCGCCATCGTCGTCGCGGAATGTGTCGGCGACCTGGCCCGACCAGTGCGCGACGTCGTAGTCGGCCTGATCGCCCTGGCCGGCGGCGGCCTCGGCGGCCGGAACCAGCTTCATCAGGTTCCAGAGGAACTTGACGTCGAGGTGCCTCTGGGCGCGCGCGACGGCGCGGTCGTGCAGCTCCTTGGAGCTGAGCGCCTCGAGCTCCTCCCGGCGCGACACTACGCTGCCGCGGTCATGTCGCCGAGGGCGGCCAGGACCTGCTCGTCGTGCGTCTCCGGCTTGGCCTTCTTGATGACCTTGCGCACGATCCCGTCCTCGTCGATGACGAAGGTCGAGCGCTGGGCGCCCATGTAGGTCTTGCCGTACATCGACTTCTCGACCCACACGCCGTAGGTCTCGGAGACCTCGTGGTGCTCGTCGGCGAGCAGCTCGAAGTTGAGGTGCTGCTTCTCGTAGAACTTCTTGACGGCCTTGACCGGATCCGGGGAGACGCCGAGCACCACCGCGTCGGCGGCCTCGTAGTCCAGCTCGTGATCGCGCACGCCGCAGGCCTGCGTCGTGCACCCCGGCGTGTTGGCCTTGGGGTAGAAGTAGAGCACGACCCTGCGGCCGCGGAAGCTCGAAAGGCGCACGGGGTTGCCCGACTGATCGGGAAGCTCGAAGTCCGGCGCCGGCTGGCCCTCCTTGATCATGCCTCCATGATACGGCGCGCCGAACCCCTGCGATGCGCGCGGCGTGGCTGTCGTTGCGCAGCCGCCGACCGACTACTTCAACAACCGCGACAGCCGGCGGTCCTTGAGCACGCGGCCGCCGGTCTGCTCCTGCGGGCAGTAGCAGAGGACGTAGTCCTCGTAGTGCACGGCCTCGATCGTCGTCCCGCAGCGCGGGCACGGCTCGCCCTGGTGGCGGTGGACCTGCAGGGGCAGCGGCAGCTTGTCGGGGATCGGGAGGTGCACGACCTCCTCGTAGTGCGCGATCGCGTCGCCGAGGCGCTCGACGATCGCAGCGCGCAGCCGGGCGGCCTCGTCGGCGTCGAGGTCGTTGGCCCGCTTGAAGGGCGACAGCCGCGCGGTCCACAGGATCTCGTCGACCCACGACCGCCCGATGCCGGTGATGACGCGCTGGTCGCGCAGCGCGGCCTGCAGGGGCCGGGCGCCGACCGGCGCGAGCAGCGCGGCGAGGTCGTCGGGCGGGTCGGGCCAGGCCTCGGGGCCGAGGTTGGCGATCGCCTCGTCGGCGGCCAGCCCCTCGGGCGTCAGCACCTTGACCCAGGCCGCCTGCTTGGTGCCGAACTCGCGCAGCCGCAGCTCGCGGTCGTCGGAGAAGCGGATCAGCAGCCGCGAGGTGCGGTCGCGCAGCCCGGCGCGCTTGGTCCACAGCTGCAGGCGCCCGGCGCTCATGAGATGGACCAGCACGTGCAGGTCGCCCTCGACGTCGATGACGAGGTGCTTGCCGATGCGGCGCACGCCCTCGACCCTGCGCCCGTCGAGCGCGTGCAGCGGCGGGTCGAACGTCTTGAGCGCGTTGATCCCAGGGGCCAGCGTCGACTCGATGGTCTCGCCGGCGAGCGCGTCGCTCAGCCGGCGCGCGGTGATCTCGACCTCGGGCAGCTCGGGCACGCCCTCCAGGGTAGAAGGCGCCGTCAAGCGCTCGGGTCAGCTGAGCAACACGTCGTAGGCGCGCTGCGTGCGACGCAGGCGGCAGGCGTCGGGACCGCAGGTCGCGACGAGCACCTCGATCGTCACGCGGCCCGAGCCGTGACCGAGGGCCAGGTCGATCTTCGCGGGCAGCGCCGCGGCCGTCCACGCCGTCGGCTCGCGCAGCAGGTCCGGATCGCTGGCGACGGCGCGGACCCGCACCGGCGGCCCCGCGGCGCCGTCGAGCGCGTCGTCACCCGCGTCGAGGTCGAGGTCGATCGTCACCGTCGCGCCCGCCTCCTGTACGATCGTCTCGGCGACCGACGCCGGAAGCTCCTCGGGCAGGTCGCTCGATCCCGGCCGGCCCACGTTCAGCGTGCGGGCCCGAGCGCGCACCGGATCGACGAGCACGACGCGATGGTTGCCGGTGTCGGCGACGAGCAGGCGTCCGTCGGGCAGCACGGCGAGCCCGCCGGGCTCGGAGAGGCCGTCGACCGGGACCGTCCACAGGTGCGAGCCGCGCCAGACGCGGATCCGGCTGTTGAAGGTGTCGGCGACGTAGAGCTCGCCCCGGTGGCCGAGCGCGAGGCCGAGCGGATGCTGCAGCCGCGCGCGGGAACCTTCGCCGTCCTCGGCGCCCCAGGCGAACAGGCCGGCGCCGGCCAGCGTCTGCACGTCGAAGGTCTGCGCACGGAGGAGGCGCAGCGCGCTGGCCTCGGCGTCGACGAACGCGAGGTCGCCGTCGCTGGTGGCCGCCAGGCCCGACGGCTGGGCGAGCACCGCCTCCAGGCCCGGGCCGTCGACGAGCGCCTCGGCGCCGGTCCCGGCCAGGATCTGCAGCTCGCCCGCGCGATCGACCGCCCACAGCCGGTGCCGGCCCGCCTCGGCGATCACGACGTGGCCGTGCCAGCGCAGCACGTCCCACGGAGAGCGCAGGCGGTCGGTGATCAGCTCGCGCGGGCTGCGGCCGTCCAGCGGGATGCGCCACACGCGGTCGGCGCCCGTCTCGCACACCAGCACCGACGCGGTGTCGCCGACGCTGTCGAAGCGCACGCCCTGCGGCTGGTAGAGGCCGTCCAGCTCCTGCAGCACCTCCCCGCCCAGCGTGCAGACCAGGACGCGGTCGTGGCCGGTGTCGGCGATCGCCAGGCGCGGCGCGGTCGTCGCGCCGTCCTCGATCGCGAGCTTGCCCGGAAACGCCAGCTCGCCCGTGCCCTGCGGATCGCCGTCGAGCTCGAGCGCGCCGCGCCGCAGCGTGCCGTTGCCCTCCGCCTCGACGACGAGCCGCTCGATCGCGCTCGCCAGCGCGACGACGTGGCCCTCGCCGGAGACCGTGAGCGCGACGCGGCCCTCGGCGTCGATGAGCACGAGCGTCGGCCACGCGCGCACGGCGTAGGCGCTCCAGGTGGTCTTCGCGGGGTCGTCGAGCACCGGATGCTCGATGCGGTGGCGGGCGACGGCGGCGCGCACCGCGGCGTGCTCGTGCTCGTGGGGGAACTTCGGCGAGTGCACGCCCACGACGGTCAGCACGTCGGCGAACCGGCGCTCCAGGCCGCGCAGCTCCTCGTGCACGCGCTGGCAGTTGACGCACGCCAGCGTCCAGAAGTCGAGCAGCACGATCTTGCCGCGCAGCTGCGCCAGCGTGAGGTCGTCGACGCCGATCCATCCGCCCTCGCCCTCCAGGTCGGGCGCGCGCACGCGTACGCGATCCATGCCCTCAGTGTGCCGCGTTCGACATGGCCGCTCGGTCGGGCCGCCGTCGCGCGCGGCTCAGCAGGACGTCAGCAGCGCGAGCAGCGTGCGTTCCAGCGCCGCGGACGCCGCTTCGACGTCGAGGCCCTGCTGCTCGCGCAGCGCCGCCCACGAGGAGTAGGACGCTGCGGCGCCGAGCGCGGCCACCAACGTGGCGCGCCCGCGCTGCGGGTAGGCCGCGATCTCCGTCGCGAAGACCCGGGCGAGCTCCTCGCGCTTGGTCGCCCGGAAGCTCTCCAGCGCCGCGTGGACGCTCTCGGAGGACGGCTCCATGAGCAGCGCGGCCCGTCGCACGGGCGCGATCCACTCGTACACCCGGGCGCGCTGGGCGACGATCGCGGCCACGCGCTCCTCGAGCTCGCCGCCGGCGTCGATCGCCCCCATGAGCACCGTGAGGTGCGCCGAGCGGCTCTCGCTGACCGCGGCGAACAGGGCCTCGCGGTCGGCGTAGTGCTGGAACACCGTGCGCGGCGCGACCGAGGCGCGCACCGCGATCTCCTCGATCGTGGGCTGCGCGCTGCCCTCTTCGAGGAGCGCGACCAGCGCGTCGACGATCGCCGCACGCGTGCGCACCGACCGGGCGACGCGACCGTCCAGTGGGGTGACGTTCACGGAGTCGAGCATGGGACCGATGCGCGGAGCGTACGCCTCCCGGTGGCCTCCGATCAACGACCCGAACGGCTAATCCTCTCCAGCTCGCGGGGACGCAGCAGGGCGATCAGCTCGCCCCGGGTCCCGTCGAGGCGGATGCCCGCGACGCCGCCCTTCTTGAAGTCCACCCGCCCGCCCGTGAGGTCGTATACGACCTGGGCGAAGTCGGGGTTGTGGCCGACGATCAGCACGCGCTCCTGGTGCTCGGCGCCCGCGAGCAGCTCGAGCGCGGCCGCGCCGTCGAAGCCCTCCGCGAGCGCCGGCCGCTCGGCCGGCTCGACGCCCAGCGCCTCGGCCGCGAGGCGCGCCGTGTCGCGCGCACGCGCCTTCGGGCTCGTGTAGATGTGCTGGAACGTGAGGCCCAGGGCCGCGAGCGCGGCGCCCGCGACGCGCGACTGCTCCTCGCCGCGGGGCGTCAGCCGCCGCTCGTCGTCGGGCCGGGCATCGTGGGGCTCGGCCTCGCCGTGCCGCAGCAACCAGAGCTGATTCGCCATGGCGGCCAATCTAGCGACGGCGCGCGGCCCGGGCCGGGACACGCCGTCCCGCTACTTCATCGCCCGCGTGGCGGGGCCGGTGTACTGCTTGCCGTCGGGAGCGGTCCAGCGCACGCGCCACTCGCGCTTGGCGTCGCCGCGACTGGCGCTGCGCGTCCAGTAGCCGTGGCTGTTGGTCGTCACCGTGGTCAGCGTCTTCCACGAGCTGCCGACCTCGTGCTGCTGCACGGTCACCTTGGTCGCGCCCGTGGCCGGGCGGGCCAGCCCCCACAGCGTCACCTTGGCGCCGCTGGCCGACTCCTTGGCCACCAGCGGGAGCCGGAACCCCTCGAGCGACGGCTTCGCCTTGCCGTCCGAGGTGCGCAGTCCGGACTCGAAGCCGCTGTACTTCTCGCTGGCGGCGACGCCCTCCTTGGGCAGGTCGTCGGTGAGCAGGTACTGGGAGAACGCCGCGACGCGCGAGTTGTAATAGGCGATGCGCTCCGAGTAGGACCGGTACTCGGCCTGGCGCTGGAGGCTGACGCCGAAGATCGGGTCCGGCGTGCTCTGGATGCCGAACTCGGTGAGGTAGATCGGCAGGTTCTTGCTCAGCACGCCGGCGTTCGCCGCCTTGTCCACCGCCGAGACCAGCCGCGGCAGCACGCCGATCATCACGTCGTTGGGCTTGGTGGTCTTGAACTGCGGGCCCGCGGCGCTGGTGTAGGCGTGATGCGCGTAGCCGTCGACGCGCAGCTTGGTGCAGCTCCCCGTCTTCTTGTACTTGTCGTTGAGGCACAGCGCGCCGCGCAGGAAGGTCAGCGGCGCGACGTCCTTGCCCGTGCCGGTCGGGGCGGTCTCGCCCATCAGCACCGGCTTGGTGTCGCCGGCCGCGGAGAGCCCGCGCAGCGCGGCGGCGTAGAGCCCGCGGTAGATCGCCGGCGAGGCCGGGCGGCCCTTGCTGTCGTACTGCGGCAGCAGGAACTGCGGATGGTTGGGCTCGTTCCAGATCGACCAGCGCGTGACCTCGTCGCCGAAGTGCTTGGAGACCGCGGTCATGAACATGCGGAACTCGTTCGGGCTCGGGCGCGTGACCGTGTCGACCGCGCCGTTGGTCGCCCAGCGCGGCACGAAGCCCGACACCGTGAGCTGCACCGTCCAGCCGCGCTGCTTGGCCTCGTCGAGCACGGGCTGGTACTTGGACCAGTCGTAGGAGGCCGGGTCGGTCATGTCGAGCTTGGGCTTGACGCGCGAGTCGGCGTCGGGCGCCACGTCGTGCCAGTACAGGACGATGCGCAGCGCGTGGGCGCCGAGGCCGTCGATCTCGTTGAACGCGCCCTCGCGCTGCGCGGGATCGAAGAGGTCGCGCGGCGCCTCGAAGGTGACCTCCTGGCTCGTCCTGGCGTGCGCGGCGGGCACCGCCACGAGCAGGAGCGCGGCAAGCATCAACGGAAGCAGGCGGAGAAGTCGGGTCATCACAGGTTGGGACACGCTAGCGACGAAGGAAGTTGCGCGGAGCTTGCGCCGGCCGCCGTATTGGCATACCTTCGAGTAGGTATGTCAACTCGCGCCGCCGCCGCGGAGGTCACACGCGCGCGCCTGATCGACGCGTCGATCGAGCGCTTCGCCGCCGACGGCCTGGGCGCCAGCTTCGACGCGGTGGCCGCCGACGTCGGCGTCACCAAGGGCGCGCTGTACCACCACTTCGGCTCCAAGGAGGGCCTCGTCGAGGCCGTCTACAAGGAGGCGATCCGCCGCCACGCCGGCCGCGTGATCGAGGCGTCGCAGAGCGGCGCCGGACGCGAGCGGCTCTTCGCGCTGGTCGACGCGTCCGCCCGCCTCTACGGCTCGCGCACGCCGTTCTACCGCCTGCTGGTCTCGCTGCACCTCGCCGCCGCGATGGAGCGCCCGGCGCTCGCCGACACCGCCCGGCGCGCGCAGCGCACCCAGCGGGACTTCATGATCGAGCTCGTGCGCCAGGGTCAGCGCGACGGGTCGATCCGTGCCGACCTCGACGCCGAGGCCGTCGGCCTCACCGTCAACGCCGCGCTCGAGGGCTTCCTGACCCAGCAGCTCGAGCCACCCACCGCGCAGCGCCGGTGGATCGCCAAGTTCCGTTCCCTGATGGAGGACCTCCTGTGAGCACCGCCGCCCCGCCGCGCGCCGACGCCGGCAGCATCGACTTCACCATCCCGCCCGAGCTGCAGGAGCTGCTGGGCCGGATCAAGGCCTACATCTCCGAGGACGTGCTCCCCGCCGAGGGCGACATCGCCGACCCCGACGACGTGCTCGCGTCCTGGGACGTCGTGGAGCGGCTGCGCGACCGCGCGCGCGAGCGCGGCGTCTTCACCCCGCACCTGCCCGAGGAGTACGGCGGCCTCGGCATCGGCGTGCTGGGCATGGCGCTGATCTCCCAGGAGGTCGGCGCGGCGCCGCTCGCCGCGCTGGGCATGAACTGCATGGCGCCCGACGAGGGCAACATGCACACCCTCCTGCTGGCCGGCACCGAGGAGCAGAAGGAGCGCTGGCTGCGCCCGCTGGCCGAGGGACGCACCCGCTCGTGCTTCGCGATGACCGAGCCCGACGTGGCCTCGAGCGACCCCACCAACCTGGAGACCAGCGCCGTCCGCTCCGAGGACGGCGGCGAGTGGATCATCAACGGCCGCAAGTGGTGCATCACGGGCGCCATCGGCGCGGCCTTCTCGATCGTGGTCGCCAAGACGGGGACCGACGAGGCCGCCGGCCATCGCAACTACTCGCTGATCCTCGTCCCGACCGACACGCCCGGCTGGACGGTGCAGCGCGATCCGCAGTGGATGGGCAGCCACTCGCCCGGCGGGCACCCGATCATCGACCTGACCGACGTGCGCGTGCCGGTCGGCAACCTGCTCGGCGCCGAGGGCGAGGGCTTCGTCATCGCCCAGAAGCGCCTGGCCGGCGGCCGGCTCGCCCACTCCATGCGCTGGATCGGCATGGCGCAGCGCGCGCTGGACCTGAGCACCGCGCGGCTGCTGCAGCGCGAGTCGTTCGGCAAGGAGCTCGCGCGCCACCAGATGCTGCAGGCGATGATCGCCGACAGCGCGATGGACCTCTACGCCTCGCGGCTGATGGTGCTCCACACGGCCTGGAAGCTCGAGCACGGGCTCCCCCACCGCCAGGAGGTCGCGATGACCAAGACCTTCGTGTCGGAGGCCTTCGGCCGCATCGCCGACCGCGCCGTGCAGATCCACGGCGCCGCCGGCATCGCGCTCGACCTGCCGGTCGGGCGGATCTACCAGGACGCGCGTGCCGCGCGCATCTACGACGGCGCCTCGGAGGTGCACCGCATGACCATCGCGCGCGAGCTGCTGAAGCTCGCCATGCAGGGCGAGTCCACGAAGGCCGCGACCGGAGATCTCGCCTGATGGCCCACGAGATCGCTCCCGACGACGTCGTCCGCACCCACGAGGAGGCCGCGGCCGGCGAGCGCCCGCCGCTGCTCGTGCTGGAGCCGCTGCTGGCGTTCCTCGATCGGCACGACCTCGGCGACGGCGAGCCCGAGATCCGGCCGATCGGCGACGGGCACTCCAACGCGACGTACCTGTTCGACCGCGGCGGGTCGCGCTTCGTGCTGCGCCGGCCGCCGCGCCCGCCGATCCCACCCTCGGCCAACGACATGCTGCGCGAGGCGCGCGTGCTCGGCGCGCTGGAGGGCCGCGCGCGGGTGCCGCGCGTGCTCGCAGTCTGCGACGACGAGGCGGTGCTCGGCGCGCCGTTCTACGTCATGGAGGAGGTGATCGGCCACGTCGTCACCACGGCGATGCCGCACATCCTGGACACGCCGGAGCAGCGCCGCCGCACCGCCGAGGAGCTGATCGACGCGCTCGTGGAGATCCACGCCGTCGACTGGCGCGCGGCGGGGCTGGAGGGCTTCGGCAAGCCCGACGGCTACCTCGAGCGCCAGCTGCGCCGCTTCCTCGGCCTGTGGGACCACAACAAGACGCGCGACATCCCGGCGGTCGAGCGCGTCGGCGCGTGGCTGGCGGAGCACCGGCCCGCGTCGCCGCCGGCGACGATCGTGCACGGCGACTACCGGCTGGGCAACGTGCTGCTGGCGCCCGAGGCGCCCGCTGAGGTCTTGGCCGTGCTCGACTGGGAGATGTCGACGATCGGCGATCCGCTCGCCGACCTCGGCTACCTCTGCACGCTGTACGTCGACCGCGACGACCCGTCGCTCGGGAAGTTCGAGATGTCGAGCGTCACGCGCGACGACGGCTGGCTGTCGCGGGCCGAGCTGATCGCGCGCTACGAGGAGCGCTCGGGGCGCTCGATGACCGACATCCGCTGGTACCAGACGCTGGCGTTGTGGAAGTCGATCGTGTTCATGGAGGGCAACTTCAAGCGCGCCTCCTCCGGCATGAGCGACGACCCGTACCTCAAGGCCTTCGGCGACGGCGTCGCCGCGCTGGCCGAGCGGGCCGAGGGGCTGACGCGGGCCCGCTGATCAGGCCGGCCGGTCGCGGCCGCGGCCGCGACCGCGTGCGCATCGAGCCGCAAACCGGAGTCTCAAGCGCGTAGGGCGCCGCGACCATCACTCCTCCCCGCCGCCCTCCCGCTCGATCCGCGCGCGCAGCTCGGCCGTGCGGCCCGCCGCCACCGCCCGCCCCGCGCGCTCGTCGGTCAGCGGCACGCCCCGCGCGGTGGCGAGGTCCAGCAGCTCCTGGCGCTCGTCGTTCTCGCGGGCGGCGCGCAGGAACAGCCAGCAGAACAGGCCGATCGTCAGCAGCGACTCCTCCACCATCATCACCGCGCCGGCGGCGACCTGGTCGCTGTCGGGCGACAGGCCGTGCGCGGCCTCGCCGGCCGCGTAGGCGTGGTAGAAGGCGCTGCCGCCGAACAGCAGCGCGTTGGCCAGCGCCGCGCCGACGAGCCGCACGGCGAGGATGTAGCCCGCCTTCCAGCCGGTGGTGAACCACGCCGGCATCGGCAGCGGGCCGAAGAGGCACATCCAGACGTTCGCGCCGAAGTAGACGAAGCACAGGTGCTGCAGCGCGTGGATGCCGTCGTGGTGCAGCGCCGCCTCGTGCAGCGCCGGGACGTGCCAGGCGTACAGGTCGATCGCCCACAGCGGCAGCGCGACCAGCGGATGCGCCAGGATGCGCAGCCGGTCGAAGGCCCTGATGCGCAGGATCGGCGCGAGCACGGGGCCGGTGAGGCCGAGCACGAGCAGCAGCGCGCCGACGTCGGCGATCAGCAGGTGCTCGGCCATGTGCGCCCAGAAGAGCTCCTCGCTCAGCGACCCCAGCGGGGAGACGAGCACGCCGGCGATCACCAGCACGCCCGCAGAGAACGCCGCCTGCCGGATCGGCGGCACCGCGCGCGGGGTCCCGCGGAGCGTCGCGACGCGCCGCGCGTAGAGCACGACGCTGATCAGCGCCGGGGCGAGCTGCAGCGGTGCGACCTGGAACGCGGCGGCAAGCATCGCTCACCCCGCCGCGACCGCGGCGATGCCGCCGAGCGCCAGGACCACGCCCACCTGCTGCAGACGCGCGAGGCGCTCGTGGAGGACCACGGCCGCCAGCAGCACGGTCGCCACCGGGTACATCCCGCCGAGGACGCCGACGACGCTGAGGTCGCCCTTCGTGTTGGCCAGGATGACCAGCGACGTGGCGGCGAGGTCGATCGTGCCGACCGCGGCGATGCCGAGCGCCAGGCGCCGGCTCGGGCGCGCACGCGGGCGCTGCGCCAGCACCACGGCCGCGACGAGCGGGATCGGCGCGGCGCGGGCCAGCGTGATCGTCCACAGCACCGAGGCGTCGGCCGGCGCGTTGGTCAGCACGAAGAACCCGCCGAAGCCGACGGCGGAGATCAGCGCGAGGACGATGGCCGTGCGCCCCGCGGCCGCGGCCTCGGCGTCGGCGTGCTCCTGGCGCGAGGCGAGCACCACGCCGATGACGATCGCGGCGAGGCCGGCCGCGGCGATCAGCGACGGCCGGTCGCCCGAGATGACGCCGGCGACGACCGGCAGCGCGGCGCCGGTCGCGGAGATCGGTGCGACCACGCTCATCGTCCCGATCGCCAGCGCGCGGTAGAAGCAGCCGAGGGCCAGCACGCCCGCGAGGCCGCCGCCGATCGCCGAAAGCGCGTCGCGGGTCTCGGTGAAGAAGGGCTCCCCGGAGGCGACGGTGATCGTCGCGACGACCAGCAGCCCGCCGCCCTCGACGAGCAGCAGGACGATCGGGACCGCGACGCGGCGGCTAGCGAGCCCGGCGAGGAAGTCCGACAGGCCCCAGCACGCCGCGGCGGTGATCGCGAGGGCGATGGCCATGGACCGGGGATCGTGGCAGGGCGCGCGGCTCGAGGTCGCCGCCCTGCAGGGGGATGGCGGGGACGCTCGTCCCGGCGCTCTCGGCGGCCGGCGCGGACCGCTGCGACACGCCGGGGCCGGCCGGCCCGAAGATCAGCTGCCGCAGGTAGTGGGCGCGCCCGAACCCGCCCGTCCCCGCCGTCGCGACCGCCACCACCGCGACGCCGACGAGCACGCCCGGAAGCGCCGCGCGGGAGATCCGCGTACGCGTGTCCCCCGTCCCCGGTACCTTCGTGCGCGTGCGCCGGCTTTCCATCGCGCGCTCCATCCAACTGGCGCTCTTGGGATTGACGATCGCTCTCACGGCGATCGCTGGTTTCGGCGTGGGCGCCCTGTACTCCTCCCGGCAGCATTACGAGGACCAGCTCGCCCGGGCGTTCGAGGTCAAGGCGCAATCGGGGAATCTGCTCGCGGCATCGGTCGTCGAGGAGGCCACGTTGCGCGCCCAGCGCTCCGGCGGCGCCTCGGCGGCGGCCGAGCAGCGCGCCCGCCGCGCCTACGCGCAGGAGCTCGCCGACACCCGCCGCCGCGCCGACGACGACCCGCAGAGCCTCAGGCTGGTCGACCGTGCCGGCGCCGCCCAGGCCGAGCTGCGGCGCCCGCGCGCCCCGTCGGGCGCGGCGCTCGCCGCGCGCGCGCCGATCACCGCGCTGTCGCGCCGCCAGGACCAGCGCCTCGCCGCCGCCGACCACGACGCGCGCGACGACTCGCGCAAGGCGCTGGCGTCGATCACGGCCGCCGGCGGCCTCGCCCTGGCGGGCGCGATCGCGCTCGTCGCCCTCCTGCTGGCCGGCGTGCGCCGCCCGCTGGAGAGCCTCGTCGACGCCTCGGGGCGCCTGGCCGGCGGCGACCTGACCGCGCGCGTCAACGAGAACACCGGCCCCGACGAGCTCCGCCAGCTCGGCCGCTCGTTCAACGCGATGGCGACCGACCTCGAGCAGGCCAACGGGCGCCTGGACGCGGAGCGAAGGCGGCTGGCGGTGACGGTCCACAGCCTCGGCGACGGCCTCGTCATCGTCGACGACGAGGGGCTGGTCGCCTCGGCCAATCCGCGCGCCCTGCGCCTCGCGCCGGACCTGCAGACCGGACATCCGCCCGAGCTCGGCGGCCTCGCGCTGCCCAACACCGACGAGGCGCTGGGCGTCGAGGTGCTGCTCGAGCACGACGGCCGCACGCTGGCCGTCACCTCGGCGCGCCTGGAGGAGCACGCCGACGGCGGCGTGGTGTGGACGATGCGCGATGCGACCGAGCGCGCGCGCCTCGAGCGCCTCAAGAGCGAGTTCGTGGCGACCGCCTCGCACGAGCTGCGCTCCCCGTTGACCTCGATCAAGGGCTTCGTCGAGCTGCTGCGCACCGGCGAGACGCTCGACGACCGCCAGCGCGAGTTCCTCGACATCGTCCTCGTCTCCACGAACCGCCTGGTCGACCTCGTCAACGATCTGCTCGACGTCGCCCGGCTGGAGGCCGGCCGCGTCGAGGTCCACCGCCGCCCGATCGAGATCGGCGAGGTGCTCGACGACGTGACGACGCTGCTGCGCGGCCGCATCGAGGCCAAGCACCAGCGCGTGGTGATCGAGGTCGACGACGGCACGCCGCGGGTCCTGGCCGATGCGACGCGCCTGCGCCAGATGCTCACCAACCTGGTGACCAACGCGCACCTCTACACCGAGGAGCACGGCACGCTCACGCTCAGGGCCGGGACGTCGCCCTCGGGCGTGCGGATCGAGGTCTCGGACACCGGCCGCGGCATGAGCTCGGCCGAGCTGGAGCACGTCTTCGAGCGCTTCTCCCGCGGCTCGGGCTCGACCGGCACGCCCGGCACCGGCCTGGGGCTGTCGATCGTCAAGTCGCTGGTCGACCTGCACGGCGGGACCATCGACGTCGCCTCCACGCCCGGCGAGGGCACCACGTTCGCGGTCACGCTGCCCGCCGCGCCCGCGCCGGGCGTCGTCACGCGCCCTAGCGACGCGCTGCGCGGCCGCCGCGTGCTGGTCATGGACGACGAGCCGGAGACGGCGCGGCTGATCGTCGAGCGCCTGGAGCCGTTCGGCGTCGAGTGCGAGGTCGTCAACGACGGCGCCACGGCGCTCGAGCGGCTGCGCACGGAGGCCTTCGACGCGATGACCCTGGACGTCCTCATGCCCGGCATGAGCGGCTTCGAGGTGCTGCGCGAGCTGCGCGCCGACCCGCGACTGGCCGACATGCCTGTCGTGGTGGTCTCGGTCTTCTCCGGCCGCGAGGCGCTCGCCGGCGAGTGGGTCGTCAGCAAGCCGATCGACGCCGAGGAGCTGGCCGACGCGCTGGGCTCCGCGGTGATGGCCGGGCGCGTGCGCGTGCTCGCCGTCGGTCGCGCCGGCATGCGCAACCACATGCGCGAGGCCCTGGACGATCTGGCCATCGAGCACGAGTGGGCCGGCACGCCCCTGGAGGCGGCGCGGCTGTGCGCGATGCGGCGCTTCGAGGTCGCGCTGGTCGACGCGGGGCTCCCCGACGTCGAGGCGGCCCTGGCGGGCCTGGACCTGCGCGGACGGCGCCTGCGGCGCTCGGTCGTGCTCGTCGCCGCCGACGAGCACGGCGTCCCGGGGCTCGCGCGGCTCGATGCCGACCCGGTGTCGGTGGGCGAGGCGGGGGCGGCCGTCCTGGCGCTCTTGGAACCCGCCGCCGCGGCGGACTTGTAGGCTCGTCGGCTGGAGGACATGCCAGGCAAGGGGATCACCACCGACATCTCGGTGCTGCAGGAGCGCTTGGCCACGGTCGAGCGATCTGCCGCTGAGAAGGAGCAGCAGCTCGAGCGTTACGCCGCGGACCTCCGCGAGACGTTCAAGCGCGAGCGCGATCGCCGCCACGAGCTGCGCCGCTCCTACATGGCCACGGTGCGCGCGCTCTGCAACGCCGTCGAGGCGCGCGACGCCTACACGGGCAAGCACGCCGAGCGCGTCGCCGCCTACGGCATGGAGATCGCGCGCGTGCTCGACGCGCCGTTCGCCGACGACCCCGAGGTCGAGTTCGGCTTCCTGCTGCACGACGTCGGCAAGGTCGCGGTCCCGGACGCGATCCTGTGGAAGCCCGAGCCGCTGACGCAGGAGGAGCGCACGCTGATGGAGCGCCACCCGCTCGTCGGCTGGGAGATCCTGCGCGAGATCGACTTCCTCGGCGAGGCCAAGCTCGTCGTCCGCCACCATCACGAGCGCTGGGACGGCGCCGGCTACCCCGACGGCTTGTCGGGCGACAGCATCCCGCTGGCCGCCCGCGTCTTCGCGGTCGCCGACGTGCTCGACGCGCTGACGACCGTGCGGCCCTACCGCGCGCCGTCGGAGCTGATCGAGGCGCGCTCGATGATCGAGGAGACGGCCGGCACCCAGTTCGACCCCGAGGTGGTCGGCGCGTTCCTGCAGATCCCGCTGGAGCGCCTGGACCGCATCCGCCTCGAGGCCGGCGACTGATGCGCAGCGTGCTGATCGTCGACGACGACCCCTTCATCCGCAAGCTCGTCGCGACGACGCTCGAGGACGTCGCGGGCTTTCAGCTCCACGAGGCCGCCAACGGCCTGGAGGCCGTGGCGCGCGCCGCCGAGATCCACCCCGAACTGGTGTTCCTCGACATCGACATGCCCCGCATGGACGGCATCGAGGCCTGCAGGCTCCTGCGCGAGCAGGACGAGGGCGCGTCCGGCGCGACGATCGTGATGCTGACCGCCGCTGGCGCCTCGGAGAACGAGATCCGCGCACGCTCGGCGGGCGCGGATCTCTTCCTCACCAAGCCGTTCAGCCCGCTCGACCTGCTCCGCCTGGTCGACGACCTGGCCTGAGCGGGCGGCGGCCGCGGCCTAGTCTCGCTTGCCGCGCCCGTAGAGGAACTTGAAGAACTTGCTCAGGCGCCCCGTCATCTTCGCGCTGTAGGGGTACATGTGGGGGTCGCGCTTCGTCGCGAAGCGCGTGACGAGGATCGCCTGCTGCTGGCAGTACTTGCGGATTCCCCCGGCGCCGTGGCGGGAGCCCAGGCCGGAGGCCTTCGCGCCGCCCATCGGCAGCTCGAGCGCGCTGTAGTTGACCAGCGCGTCGTTGACGCAGACGGCGCCGGCGTCGACGCGGCGCGCGACCGCCTCGGCGTGCTTGGTGTCCTTGCCGAACACCGATGCGCCGAGCCCGTACGGCGAGTCGTTGGCCAGTCGGATGGCCTCCTCCTCGTCGCGGACCTTCATGATCGGCAGCGTCGGGCCGAACGTCTCCTCGGTCATGGCCAGCATCGTGTGGTCGACGTCGACCAGCACCGTGGGCTCGAACCAGTACCCGGCGTCGTGCTGGCCGCGCGAGCCGCCGACGACCACGCGGGCGCCCTTGGCCTTGGCGTCCTCGACGTGACGCTCGACCGTGTCGACCTGCGGCGGGAACGTCATCGACCCGACGTCGACCGAGCCGGCCGCGCCCGTCCCCTGGCGCAGCGCCCTGGCCTTCTCGGTGACCTTCGCGACGAACTCGTCGTACACCGGCTCCTCGACGTAGACGCGCTCGACCGAGATGCACGTCTGGCCGCCGTTGAGCATGCCGTAGTACAGCGCGGTGTTGGCGGCGCGGTCGACGTCGGCGTCGGCCAGGACGATCATCGGGTCCTTGCCGCCGAGCTCCAGCGAGACGGGCGTGAGCGTGTCGGCGGCCGTCTTCATGACCTTCTTGCCGGTCGCCGTCGAGCCCGTGAACATGATCATGTCGACCTGCTCGACCAGCGCGGCGCCGGTGGCGCCGAGGCCGGTGGCGACCTGGAAGACGCCGTCCGGGATCCCGCACGCCTTCAGGCCCTCGGCCAGCTTGAGCGATGTCAGCGGCGTGATCTCCGACGGCTTGAGGATGACGCTGTTGCCGGCGGCCAGCGCCGGGATGCAGTCGCCGAAGGAGTTGGTGAGCGGGTAGTTCCACGGGCCGATGACGCCGACGAGGCCGAGCGGGCGGTAGCGCAGCATCAGCTTCTTGCCCTTGACCAGCACCGCCGAGGACTTGACCTTCTCGTCGGCGAGGTACTTCTCGGCGTTGCCGGCCCAGAAGCCGAACGCGGCGGCGCCGTAGGAGATCTCGGCGATCAGCGCGTCCTCGTAGGTCTTGCCGGTCTCGGACCGGATGACCTCGATGATCTCGTCCTGGTGGTCGATGACCCACTTCTGCATGCGCGTCAGGATGCGGGCGCGACCCTCGAAGCCCAGGGCCTCCCAGGCGGGCTGCACCTCGCGGCCGCGGCGCGCCATCGCGGCGATCTCCTCCGGCCCGACGTCGGGGCAGTGCGCGATGACCTCGCCGGTGGCGGGGTTCTCGACCGCGAACTCCTTCGCGCGGGGCGCGTCGGGGGTGATGACGTCCTGAACCTGCTCCGTACCTGCCATGGATGCCTCTCCGGTCGCTCAGCTGACGGTGTGTCAAGCCTACCGGCGTTCTCTGCGCCAGCGCGAGCGTCACGTTGGACGCGCTACAAACGTTGATGGACCGTACCCATGCGCCGCAACCTCGTCTACTTCCTGACCGGAGCGCTCCTCGCGCTCGCCGCCGTGCTCGTCGTCGATCCCGGCGCGAACGGCAACGGCGGCACCGCGCCGATGGCGCAGACGACGACCACCGGAGCACAGGACGCGGCGCGCCTGACGCGCTCCGTGCGCATCGCGCGCCAGCGCCACCAGCGGCGCCGCCGGGCACCGGCCGCGAGCGCCGGGGCGCAGGCGGCCACCAAGCAGCCCGCGACCGGTGGCGCGGCGGTGCCCTCCTCGTCCTCGGCCAGCGGGCCGACGCGCCCGGCGCCGACGCCAACCGTCCCCGGCGAGACCCCGCCCGCCACCACGACGCACGACGACGGCACCCAGACGCCGGCGCCCGTCGACCCCGCCGCGGGCACCACGACGCCGTCTCCCTCCGCACCGGCCGACGGCGGCTCCGGTTCGCAGACCACGACCCCGGGTAGCGGAACCAGCGCGGGCGTGACGATCCCGAACCCCGCGACGCCCGACGCGTCGGTCGGCCAGCAGCCGTAGCCCTCCGAAGTGGTGTAGTCCACTTCCCCTTGCTGGTCTAGACCAGTGGTGATACGGTCCCAAGGGACGGTGGCGCCCGCTCGGGACGCTCACCGCACCATCGCCCGAGGAGGAGAGATGTTCCCCAAGTTGACCCCACGAGCGACGGTCGGCGCGCTGCTGACCGCGTCGCTCGCGCTCGCCGCCGCCGGCTGCGGCTCCGACGACAACTCGTCCGGCACGTCGAGCACCAAGGCGGCGTCCAGCAGCTCGGACGGCGCCAAGATCGCGTTCCTGCTGCCGGAGAACAAGACGGCACGCTATGAGTCCCAGGACCGGCCGTTCTTCACCGACCGTGTGAAGCAGCTGTGTCCCAAATGCGAGGTGATCTACGAGAACGCCACGCAGGACGCCGCCAAGCAGCAGCAGCAGGCGGAGGCCGCGATCACCCGCGGCGCCAAGGTCCTCGTGCTCGACGCGGTGGACGTCGCGTCGGCCGGCAGCATCGTCAACCGCGCCAAGCAGGCGAAGATCCCCGTGCTGAGCTACGGTCGTCTGGTGTCGGACGCGCCCCTGGACTACTACGTGTCGATCGACCCCTACAAGGTGGGTCAGCAGCAGGCCCAGGTCCTGCTGGACGGCCTCAAGGCCCAGGGCAAGACCAGCCCGAAGATCGTGATGATCAACGGGTCGCCGACCGACTCGAACTCCGCGCCCTACAAGAAGGGCGCCAAGGACATCTTCGACAAGGCGGGCGTGACGGTCGTCAAGTCCTATGACACGCCCGACTGGAGCCCGGACAAGGCCCAGCAGGAGATGGAGCAGACCATCACGTCGGCCGGCAAGACCGGCTTCGACGCCGTCTACGTCGCCAACGACGGCATGGCCGGCGGCGCCATCGCCGCGATGAAGGCCGCGGGGATCGACCCGAGCAAGGTGCTGGTCACCGGCCAGGACGCCGAGGTCACCGGCGTCCAGCGGATCCTCAAGGGCGAGCAGCTCATGACGGTCTACCAGCCGCTGAAGGAGATCGCCGGCAAGTCCGCCGAGATCGCCGTGCCGCTGGCCCAGGGCAAGCCGGTCCCGGCGAACATCGCCACGAGCAAGACCGACAACGGCGCCGGCCAGGTCCCGTCCGTCCTCGTGCCCACCCTGTCGATCACCAAGGACAACGTGAACGACACCGTGATCAAGGACGGCTTCCTGAAGGCCGCCGACGTGTGCACCGCGGCCTACGCCGCGGCATGCAAGGACGCCGGCATCCAGTGACCTCGCGTGGAGGGCAGGGGACCGGCGCGGCGATGCCGCGCCGGCTCTCCGGGCGCAGCCCGAAGGGCGAGCAGCTCCGATCGATCCTGGAGGATCTGATCGGCACGCTGCGCCCCGGCGACCCCCTGCCCTCCGAGCGCGAGCTGGCCGAGCGCTACGACGTGGCGAGGATGACCGTCCGCTCGGAGATCACGCGCCTGGCCGCCGAAGGGCTGGTCGAGCGCGTCCAGGGGCGCGGCACGTTCGTCGCCGAGCCCCGCGTCGCCCAGGCGGCGGCGCTCAGCTCCTTCACCGAGGACATGCGGGCCCGCGGGCTGACCGCCGGCTCGCGCGTCCTCGGGCAGGAGACCGTTCCCGCCGACGCGGTCGTGTCACGCGGGCTGGAGATCGACCCGGGCACGCCGGTCGTCCGCCTGCGCCGCGTGCGCACGGCCGACGGCGACCCGATGGCCCTGGAGGAGGCGTTCCTCGACGCCGCCCGGTTCCCCGACCTGGCCGAGACCTCCCTCGAGGGCGCGTCGCTGTTCGACGTGCTCGAGAACCGCTTCGGCGTCCGCTTCCCGACGGCCAACCAGCGCGTCGTCGCGGTCGAGATCGTCGGCGAGGACGCCAACCTGCTGCGCGTCGCCCCCGGCCGCGCCGGCCTGAAGTTCCACACCATCTTGCTGGACGAGAGCGAGCGTCCGCTCGCCTACGCCTGGTCGCTGTTTCGCGGTGACCGCTACGAGATCCGCCTTCGACAGGAACGCCGTACATGACCGCTGCCGCATTGATGACCGCCGAGATGGCCGACCAGCCGCAGGTGCTCGCGGCGCTGGCCGGCCGCCGCGAGGAGCTGATCGCCCACGTCGGCGAGGCCGTCGGCGCTGCGCCCGCGGGCATCGTCCTCGTCGCCCGCGGCTCGTCCGACAACGCCGCGGTCTTCGGCCGCTACGTGCTCGAGCTGGCCACGCGGCGCCCGGTGGCGCTGGCCGCGCCCAGCCTCGTCACGCGCTACGGCGTGCAGGACGAGCTCGACGGCTGGCTGGCCGTCGGCGTCAGCCAGTCGGGCAAGACGCCCGAGATCGTCTCGGTGCTCGAGTCCTTCCGCGGCGCCGGAGCACGCACCGTGGCGATCACCAACGACCGCGAGAGCCCGCTGGCCGGCGCCGCCCACGCCACGATCGACACCGCCGCGGGCCACGAGCGCGCCGTGCCGGCGACCAAGACCGTGACCTCGCAGTTCGCGGCGTTCGCGCTGCTGGCCGAGGCCGTCGCGCGCGACGGCGTCACGCTGCCGTGGGACGCGGCCGCCTGGGCGGCGCTGCCCGGGGCGGTCGAGGAGATCCTCGACGACGGCGCGCCCGCCGTCGCAGCGGCCGAGGCCATCGGCGACGCGCAGGGCCTCGTCGCGATCGCCCGCGGCCTGCTGCTCGGCGCCGCGCTGGAGGCCGCGCTCAAGTTGAAGGAGATGACCGGCATCCTCGCCGAGGGCGCGTCGGCGGCCGACTTCCTGCACGGGCCGATCGCCGTGGTGCGCCGGGAGCTGCCGGTGCTCACGCTGGCGGGCGGCGGCCCGGCCGCGCCCGACGTCGATCGGTTCGCCGCGGCGGCCCGGGAGCGCGGCGGCCGTGTGCTGTCGATCGCGCCCGGCCCGGGCGCCGACCTCCCGCTGCCCGCTGTGCTCCCCGAGGGGCTGGCCGCGATCGGCGCGATCGTCCGCGCCCAGCAGCTCGCCCGCGAGGTCTCGCTCCAGCGCGGGATCGAGCCCGACACGCCGTTCGGCCTGTCGAAGGTCACCGAGACGCACTGAGCGCGACCTGAGGGGACAGTCCCCCACCCGCTGTCCGTGGTTGCCACCGCCAGCGCGCGGCGCGTAGCCTCCGATGCTGAGTGCAGAAGTTGCGTCGTCTCGCGGCCCTTGTGGCCTGCGGCGCCGCAGTGCTTGTGGCGTCGCCGGCGGCGGCGGCGGTCTCGCCGCTGGTGCGGGTGACCGGCGCGTCGCCGTTTGCGCTCGGGTGCGCCGGTCCGGGTCACGATCGGACGGGGACGGTGCACGAGAACGACGAGGTCGAGCCGTGGGTCGCGGTCGACCCGGCCGATCCTGATCACATCGCCGGCGCGTGGCAGCAGGACCGCTGGAGCGACGGCGGCGCGCACGGCCTGGCGACGAGCACGTCGATCGACGGCGGCGCGAGCTGGACCGGTGCGACCTTCGCGGACGTCAGCCGCTGCCCGCTGTTCGCGCTCTCCGGCGACCCGGGCGGGCAGGACCCGGGCAGGAGGTACGATCGCGCCAGCGACCCGTGGGTCTCGTGGGGCGCCGGCAGCCGCCTTCACCAGATCGCGCTGAGCGTCAGCCAACCGTCCGTGGGCCTCGGCCTCGAGGCCGGGATCCTGGTCAGCCACTCCGACGACTTCGGCGCCACGTGGTCTGACCCGCAGCTGCTCAAGGAGGACCACGGCGGCAACGTGCTCGACGACAAGGAGTCGATCACCGCCGACCCGGCGAGCGGCTACGTCTACGCGGTCTGGGACCGCCTGGTCGCCGAGCACGCGCACAGGAACCTGAAGGAGAGCGAGAACGCGATCGGCTACCACGGCCCGGCCTGGTTCGCCTCCAGCTCAGACAACGGCCAGACGTGGTCGCGGGCGCGGATGATCTACGACCCCGGGAAGATCGACCAGACGATCGCCAACCAGATCGCGGTGCAACCTGACGGCACGCTGCTCGACGTGTTCACGCTGACCAGGAACAGCCGGAAGCACCCCGGCAGCCGCCTCGACGTCGCCGTGATGCGCTCGACCGACCACGGCGCGTCCTGGGCCAAGCCGCGCAACGTCAGCAGGGTCGTCGAGCGCCCCGTCCGCACCCCCGGTGACCGCCGGCCGGTCCGTACCGGTGACATCGCGCCCGACATCGCCGTCGATCGCCGCACCGGCGCGATCTACGTCGTCTGGCAGGACGCGGCCTCCGGAACGCCCGCCGTCCGGCTCTCGAAGTCGACCGACGGCGGCCGGACATGGAGCGCGCCGCAGAAGGTGAGCGGCTCGCCGACCGGGACACCGGCGTTCACGGCGGCGGTCGACGTCAACGACGCCGGGGCGGTGGCCGTGACGTACTACGACTTCCGCAACGACACGCGCACCACCGCGACCGCCCTGACCGACTACTGGATCCGCACCTCGACCGACGGCGCCGCCACCTGGGCACCGTCGGAGCGCGTCACCCCGACATCGTTCGACATGAAGAAGGCGCCCATGGCCCGCGGCCACTTCGTCGGCGACTACGAAGGGCTCGACCACGCCGGCACGACCTTCAAGGTCTTCTTCGTGCAGACCAACACCACCCAGATCGGCACCAACCCGACCGACGTCTACGCCGCCGACGTCACCCCCTGACGGGGACGGGCGGCGATTACGCGGTGACCGCGAACTGCTCGGCGCCGTCGACCAGCGTGCGCACGACGCGCAGGTCGTCGTCGAGCACCGTGATGTTCGCCCGCGCGCCGGGACGCAGGATGCCGAGCCCCGGGTCGCCCAGCAGCCGCGCCGGGGCGGCGGTCGCGGCGCCGACGGCGTCGGCCAGCGACGCGCCGCACCCGACCAGGTTGCGCACCGCCTGGTCCATGGTGAGCACGCTGCCGGCCAGCAGGCCCTCGGAGAGCTCCGCGCGGCCGCCGTGGACCTCCACCGCGCGCCGGCCGAGCCGGTAGGTGCCGTCGCCCTGGCCGGCGGCCTCCATCGCGTCGGTGACCAGCGAGAAGCGGTCCCGGGCGGTCAGGAACGCCGCGTACGCGGCCTCGGGGGCGAGATGGACGTGATCGACGATCGCCTGCACCGTCACGCCCGGGCGCACGAGGGCGGCCCCGCCGACGCCGGGGTCGCGCGGCGCCCAGCGGCGATGCGCGTTGTAGAGGTGGGTGATCGCCCGCGCGCCGCGGTCGAAGGCCGCGCCGGCGGTCGCCGCGTCGGCGTCGCTGTGGCCGCAGGAGACCACGATGTCGCGCGCCACCAGCGCGCTGACGAGGTCCAGCCCGCCGTCGAGCTCGGGCGCGAGCGTGACCATCTTCACCAGGCCGCCCTCGCACAGCGCGAGCGCCTCGTCGACGTCGGGACGGCGCAGGAGCGCGGCGTCGTGGGCGCCCGGCCACCGCGGCGAGAGGTACGGGCCCTCGAGGTGGACGCCGAGCACGCGGGCGCCGCCGGTGCCGGGCGCGTCGGCGGCCGCGCGGAGCGCGACGGCCAGGGCGTCGTCGTAGTCGGCCAGCGGCGAGGTGATGAACGTCGGCAGGTAGCCGGTGACGCCGGTGGCCGCCAGCGCCACGCTCGCGGCGCGGTAGCCGTCGAGGTCGGTGGACAGGAAGTCGACGCCGACGAGGCCGTTGATGTGCAGGTCCAGGAAGCCGGGGACCGCGACGCCCGCCTCGCCTGCCGGTCCGGCGCCGACCTCGAGCACGCCCGCACCCGCGACGACGACGTCGCCCGGCACGAGCTCGCCGTCGACCAGCGCGGCGCGGACGCCCAGCCGCCGCGACGGGCCGGAGGAGAGAGTCGGAGGGCCGGTCATGTGGTCTAGACCACTATACCCTCCGGCCGTCTCCCCGGCCGGCGGCCGCTGCGCTACTCGGTGATCGTCAGGGACTCGATCCGCACGTCGTCGGTGGGCTTGTCGCGCGCGTCGGTGGGCTTGCCCTCGATGGTGTCGATGACGTCCATGCCCTCGGTGATCTGGCCGAAGACCGTGTGCTTGCCGTCGAGCCAGCCGGCCTCGGGGATCGTCACGAGGAAGAACTGCGAGCCGTTGGTGTTCGGGCCGGCGTTGGCCATCGCGAGCGCGCCGCGCACGATCTTGTGGTCGTTGATCTCGTCCTCGAACTCGTAGCCGGGACCGCCGGTGCCGGTGCCCTGCGGGCACCCGCCCTGGATCATGAAGTCCTTGATCACGCGGTGGAAGACGAGCCCGTCATAGAAGCCGTCACCCGCGAGCTTCTTGAAGTTCGCGACGGTCTTGGGGGCGTCCTCGTCGAAGAGCTCGATCGTGATCGGGCCCTCGCTCGTGGTCATCGTGGCCTGGGACATGCGGGGACCTCCGTGGGGTCGGGTCGGGTGAGACGAAGGGAGTGTGGCGCCGCCGGTGCTACCCGAGCAGCTTGAGCTCGGACACGCGGACGGTCAGGCCGTCGGGCGGGGGCGCCGTGAACCACAGCAGTACGTGCCGGTACTTCGTCGTGCCGCTGCCGAGGGAGATGATCTGCTTGTTGCCGGCACCGGTGCCGACGTCGGTGACGTCCTTGAGGTGCGCCCAGCGGGTGTCCAGCACGTCGGGCGGGAGCTCGTCGGAGTCGGTCGCGTAGACCTCCACCTTGAAGCCGGGCGTCTTGGTCGTCAGGTCGATCTCGCGGATGCCGCGCGTCTTGCCGAAGTCGACCGTGACGCCGGCGCCGATCGAGCCACTTCCGGGCGCGACGGTGATCGGGAACGAGGTCCCCGGATCGGCGTCGAGCGTCTTGGTCACGTCACCGGTCGCGGTGTTGCGCGTGTACGGGTCGTAGAGCGCGGCGGCGCTGCCGTCCAGCTTGATCGCCGTGGGCGCGGTCTCGGTCGGCGTGGTCGACGTCCGCGTGTCGGCCGTGGAGTCGGTGGACGAGCCGCTGGTGCCCGTCGATCCGGAGGACGTCGACGTGCCCGACGAGGTCGAGGAGCCCGAGGACGACGGGGTCGACGGCGTGGGCGTCGGGGTCGCGGGCGTCGGCGTGGCCGGCGTGCTGCTGGTGTCGGGCAGCGTGCCGCCGGGATCCGCGGGCGCACTGGTCGTCGGGGCGGCCGGCAGCGCGGAGCTGGCGGCCGGGTCCGTCGCGGGCGCGGGGACCGGCGCGGCGGGCTCGGCCGCGCTGACCTGGGCCAACTGCGTGCTCCCGGGCGCGGCGGAGCCGTCCTGCAGCGCGGCGTAGGAGGCGGCGACCGCGCCGCCGACGAGCACCGTGGTGAGCGCGAGGACCGTCACCGCGGCGCGCTTGCCGGGGAGGTTCGCGAGCCGGCCGGGCTGCGCCTGGCCGCAGTTGAGGCACCAGTCCTGGCCGTCGGCGAGCTCCGCCTGGCAGGTCGGGCAGGCGCGCACCGCGGGAGCGACCTCCTCGGGCGTCCCACCGCCCGGGGCGTCGGCCTTGGGGTCGTGATCGTGCTGCAGAAGGCTCATGAACAAGTTCTCACCATACCCAGAACGCCCTTCGGGGCGTCAGGGTTGCGGTCCTGCCTCCGAGACGGACTATGCGCGCGCCAGCTCCACCCGCAGCTTGCGGCCGGCGAGCTCGCTGCCGTCCACGGCCTCGACGATCCGGGCGGCCTCGCTGTCGGGCACCGAGAAGAGCGTGAAGCGCTCCAGGACCCGGACGTCGCGCACCGCCTCGCCGTCGAGCCCGGCGGCGCTGGTCACCGCGCGGATGACGTCGGAGACCTCGAGGCCGTCGGCGCGGCCGGCGCCGGCGAGCACCCGGCGGTACTGCTCGTCGCCGTTGCGCGAGATCTGCGGCTTGGTGTGGCGCTTGGGCGTCTCGACCACCGTGGTGGGAGCGGTCTTCGCGCCGGGCGCCCACTCGGTCAGCTTCATGCCGACATGCGCCTCGATCGCCGCCAGCTCCTTCTGCTGCTTGGGCTCCACGAACGTGATCGCGCGGCCGGAGCGGCCGACGCGGCCCGTGCGGCCGATGCGGTGCACGTAGGTGTCGGGCGAGGTCGGGACGTCGAAGTTGATGACGTGGGTGACCGTCGAGATGTCGAGGCCGCGGGCGGCGACGTCGGTCGCGACGAGGATCGGCACGCGGCCGCCCTTGAAGGACAGCATCACGCCGTCGCGCTGGCCCTGGCTCATGTCGCCGTGCAGCGCCTTGACGTTCATGCCGCCGTCGCGCAGCTTGCGGTAGAGCTGGTCGGCGCGGATCTTCGTGCGCGTGAAGACGATCGCCTGGGCGGGCTTCTCGGCGCGCAGTACGTTCACGAGCGTCTCGGCCTTCTCGTTGGCCTTCGTCTCGAGGCGGAACTGCTCGACCGTGTCGACGGTGAGGAACTGCGACTTCACCGCGACGACCTCGGGGTGATAGAGGTAGCGGTCGGCCAGCTTGCGGATCGGCGGCGGCATCGTCGCGCTGAAGAGCGCGGTCTGACGGCCGTTCGGCGTCATGTTGAGGATCTTCTCGACGTCCTCGAGGAACCCGAGGTCGAGCATCTCGTCGGCCTCGTCGAGGACCACGAAGCGGCAGGAGTGCAGCTGCAGCGAGGCCCGTGAGAGCAGGTCGAGCACGCGGCCGACCGTGCCGACCACGACGTGGCCGCCGGCGCGCGGCTGCGACTGCTGGCTGCGGATGGGCGCGCCGCCGAAGACCGCGACGACGTCGACACCCTTGCGCGCGCCGTAGGTGCGCAGCGCCTGCGTCACCTGGATGCAGAGCTCGCGCGTCGGGGTCAGGACGAGCGCCTGGACCTCGCCGACGGACGGGTCGACGTGCTCGACGATCGGAAGGCCGAAGGCTGCGGTCTTGCCCGAGCCCGTCTGGGCCTGGCCGATGATGTCGCCGCCGGCGAGCAGCGGCGGGATTGCCTGCTCCTGGATGGGGCTGGGCTTTTCGTAGCCCAGGTGGGCGAGCGCCTCGAGCAACGGCTTGGACAGCCCGAGTTCGGCGAAGGTGGCCACGGAGGGAGGTTAGGACGCGGGGTCGAGAAGGAGCTTGCCGCTGGTCCGGCGCGCCTGAAGGTCCTCGTGCGCG
>NZ_DATHDY010000049.1:0-9778 GCF_035318805.1 Baekduia sp. | reverse complement strand
CAGCGCCCTGGCCTGCTCGTGGTCGGCACGCTGAGCCAGCTTGAGCGTGATGATCGTGTGGACGAGCCGCTGCTGCGCGCCGTCGTGCAGGTCGCGGGTCACGCGCCGGCGCTCCTCGTCGGTCGCCGCCACGATCCGCGCCCGCGAGGCCGCCACCTCCGTCTGCGCTTCGGCGTTGGCGATCGCCGTCGCGACGAGCTCCGCGAAGGACGCGAGACGCGCCTCGGCGTCGGCCGACAGCGGCTCCGTCGAGGCCAGGGCGATCACACCCCAGAGGCGGCCCTGGACGACGATCGGCGCCGCGACCGTTGAGCTGAGGCCCTGCTCGCGAATGGCAACCCCGACCCGCCCGGAAACATTGTGATAGCTGTCGATCCGGCCCGAACGACCGGTCTCGAAGACCACCGCGCTGATGTTCTTTCCCCCGAGCGGCCACCGACTGCCGACGGGGAAGCCGTCAGCCAAACCCTCCGAGATCGCGACGGTCGTCATCGTGGTGCCGGACTCGTAGCGAGCCATGGCCGCGTGCTGGCCGGGAAACACGCGCTCGGCCTCCTCGACGACCGCCGCGAAGAGCTCCTCCGGCGACGTCCCGTGCGCCACCAGCGTCGCGACCCGTCGCAGCGCGGCCTGCTCCTCGGCGAGCCGGGCGAGCTCATCGCGGCTCGCCTCGACCATCCGGTGCGCCTCGCGCAGCTCGGCGTCGGCGCGCCGCCGGTCGGTCACGTCTCTGCCGATGCCGAAGATGACGCCTCGCTCGGGCATGGTCCGCGTGTTCCACTGAAGCCAGCGCACCGAGCCGTCGCGACAGATGACGCGGTTCTCGAAGCCGACCACGTCATTGTCGCCGCCGCCGAACTCGCGGAACTGGTCGCGCACCGACGGACGGTCTTCCGGGTGGACGAACTCCAAAAACGGCCGGGAAAGCAGCTCGCGCAGCGGGTAGCCGAGCGTGCGCGCGTACGCCGGGTTCACCCGCTTGACGTAGCCGTCAAACCCGACGATGACCATCAGGTCGAGCGCGAGATCGAAGAACTCCTCCAGCTCGCTCTGGGACTGCGGCACTGAGGGCGGCTCGCTGCCCACGTCGATGCACGCTCCTTGCTCTCGGGCTCGACATCGCGAGGCCGCGGCCCGCCGGCCAGGCTCGCCGCCAGTATGACTCGCGCAACCCCTGCGGGGAACGCGACGGCCAAGCCGAGGACCACCGCCACCG
Source organism: Baekduia sp. (assembly GCF_035318805.1). Lineage (GTDB taxonomy): Bacteria > Actinomycetota > Thermoleophilia > Solirubrobacterales > Solirubrobacteraceae > Baekduia. Next base: position 8,562 of record NZ_DATHDY010000049.1, on the reverse strand, counting down.
GGCGCTATCTCGGCTGGACAACGGAGAGTCGACGCGGGCTCGCCGACGCAACCTCAACAGCGGCTGGTGGCCGCTGGTGCGGGCCGATCAGCGCAGCGCGGCGAGCAGCCGGACCAGGGGTAGCCACACTGCTGCTTGGGGGCAGACGCGATAGCCGCGCCTGAGGCGCCCTCACTGTCGCAATGGACGAATACGAGGAGCGCGTCCGTGCTTCTCCGCATCGAAGCAGCAGTCCTCGTCGCGCGGCTCGCTAGCGCTGGCAGGCGAAAGGGACGGCGGCCGGCCTGGCGATGGCCTCGGTCGCGTGCGAGAGTCTGAGGAGCCATGTTGAGAGAGTTCGACGCCCAACTTCAGAAGGGCGACAACCCCGGTGCGTGGACGTGCGTGGTGATGGACGATGCGGCCGAGCTCTTCGGCACGCGAGGACTTGTGAAGATCCGCGGCGCGATCGACGGCGAGCCGTTCGCCGGCGCGCTGATGGCCCAGGGCGATGGCACGCACAGGCTGCCCGTCAAGGCCACGCTCCGAAACACGATCGGCAAGGAGGCGGGCGACACCGTCCACGTTCGCATCGACGAGCGGATCGGGTAGTGGCCGCGGCACCCGTTCGCAGGCGCGCTGCCGCGACGGGGTAGGAGGAGACTGACGTGACGGGCGTGAGTGCCTCGGTTGACCTGTACTGGCTGCCGCTCGGGGCGGGCGGGCACTTCGTGCGCCTCAACGGTCGGCTCTACGAGGCGGCCGCGGCACTGCGCGCCCGACGCCTGCCCTCCGCGCTCTACCACTCGGCGCTGGAGGTCGATCTCGGCGGTAAGCGCTACGTCATCGAGATGTCCCCCGTGTGGAATGAACACGCCCCCGGGCGTGGCGTCGTCGCCGAGGGTGCGGTCGGCAGTCGCCTCGCCGGGCGGCTGCGGCTCTTCCGCTACGAGGTGCGCTGCTGGCGCGATGGACGAATCCCGGACGTGACCGAGGCGGTCGACAGCCCGCGCCGGCTTGCGTCGGACGCCGAGCGCGCACGCTGCGTGCTCGATCTGGTGCGCGACGTCCCGACGCCGGTCTGGGGGCGCGACGAGCTGCACACCGGCGACATGTGGAACTCCAACTCGGTCGTCTCCTGGCTCATCGTCCGCTGCGGACTGGACGGCGAGCGCATCCTCCCTCCGCCGGGCGGCCGCGCGCCGGGGTGGGACGCCGGGCTCGTGATCGCCCGGCGTGCTCAGAACGAGAGCGCTCCTGCGCCCGACGATCACGTCGGGCGCGCGTGACGGTCGCGTGCCACATGATCGTCGCGTGCCGCGCCTGGACAGGACGATCGCCGTCGCGATCGGGCTGCTGTACTTACGGATCACGGCCAGCGATCATCATGGTCGTATGAGACGGCCGATCCGCCGACGGTTGAGCGGATGGTTCGTGAGCGTCGCTCTGGTCGCGGCGGTGAGCGGCGTGCTCGAGCTGCTGGAGGGGGACCCTGCGGCGTCGACCGTCGCGGCGCTCTATCTCTTCGCGGTGCTGCCGGTCGCCATCGTGTGGGGCACGGCGTTCGGCGTGCTGGTGTCGGTGGCCAGCACGGCCGCGTACGACTTCTTATTCGTACCTCCGCATTCGCTCGACGCCGCCGACCCGCGGAACTGGCTGCGACTGTCAGCGTTCGCGGCGGCGGCGGTGGTGGTGAGCCAGTTGGCGGGGCGTTGGCGGGAGTCAGCGCGGCTCGCGGCGGAGCAGGCCGCGGTGCGGCGCGTCGCGACGCTGGTGGCGCACGGGACGTCGCCGGAGGAGCTGTTCACGGCGGTCGTCCTGGAGGTCGGGCGGGTGTTTCCCGCCGAGGACGCGACCCTGTGCCGCTACGAGCCCGACGCCACGATGACGATCGTCGCGATCTCGAAGGGATTGGCTGACGGCTTCCCCGTCGGCAGTCGGTGGCCGCTCGGGGGCAAGAACGTCAGCACGGTGGTCTTCGAGACCGGCCGTTCGGCCCGGATCGACAACTATGGCAATTTTTCCGGGCGGCTCGGGGTCGCCATCCGCGAGCGGGGCTTTGTCTCGTCGGTCGGGGCGCCGATCGTCGTCGAGGGCCGCGTCTGGGGTGTGATGACCCTGCCCTCGACCGAGCACCCGCTGCCGGCCGACACCGAGATGCGTCTCGCGTCCTTCGCGGAGCTCGTCGCGGCGGCGATCGCCAACGCCGAAGCGCAGACGGAGCTGGCGGCGTCGCGGGCGCGGATCGTGGCGGCGACCGACGACGAGCGCCGGCGCGTGACCCGCGACCTGCACGACGGCGCGCAGCAGCGGCTCGTCCACACGGTCGTCACGCTCAAGCTGGCACAGCAGGCCTTGCAGAACGGGGAGCAGGACGCCCCCGCCCTGGTGAGCGAGGCGCTCGACAACGCCCAGCACGCGACGGCCGAGTTGCGCGAGCTCGCGCACGGCATCCTGCCCGGGGCACTCACCCGGGGCGGACTTGGCGCGGGCGTCGACGCGCTGGCGTCGCGGATGCCGTTGCCGGTCGACATCGACGTGTCCGTGGGCCGGCTGCCCGCCGCGGTCGAGGCGACCGCCTACTTCGTGGTCGCCGAGGCGCTGACCAACGTCGCCAAACACGCGTGCGCCGGACACGCCGAGGTGACGGCGCGGATCGAGCACGGCACGCTGGCCGTCCAGGTACGCGACGACGGCGTCGGAGGCGCTCGGCGTGACGGAACTGGCCTCGTAGGGCTCGCTGACCGGCTCGCCGCCCTCGACGGCCAGCTCCGCGTAGAGAGCCCGGCCGACGGCGGCACGCTGATTGCGGCCGCCATCCCCCTCCCTCGCTAACCAGCTCTGGTTCCCGAAGGTGCGGATGGACGCGACAAGCGGTCGTCTCCGCCAACGGCGAATACACGCTCGCTCCAGACGAACAGCGGCAGCGCTGCGATCAGCGACCAAGTCGTTGCCGCGCTGCTGCTTCGAGGCAAGAGCGGAAGCAGGCGCGACGGGCGAGAAACCAAGCTCCTTGGCGGCATCGAAGCCGGACAGCCACTCGCCACGCGTACCGAAACCCTAGCCCCCACGCGATAGTTACGGCAGACCCTCGTCGTTGGCTAGGTGGTCTGCCCGTAGGTGATGGCCACTGCTTCGCGGACGACCGCGACGGGATGGTCGTCCAGCGCCTGCAGCGGACTGACGCCCCCGGGCAACAGCGGGTTGCGGGGCTCCATGAACTGCTGCACGCCCTGCTGCGTCAGCGTCCGGGCGAGCACGTGGCGCGCCATGGCTTCTGCGCCGATCTCGCTTGGCAACGAGTAGCCCTCCGCGAGACGTTGAAGTTCCTCGGTCTCGGCGCTGTGGTGAGCGTCGTGACGCCGGGCTGCGGGATCATGATCCACAACTGCAACGCGACCGGGCGCTTGCAGGCCCGGACCATCTCCGGCATAGCCCGCAAGGCAGATCGTCGGCGGTCACCGCTCGCTCTCCTCGGTCGCGTCGTTGTTGAGGTCTTCGAGGACGGTCAGCTGCAATCGTGCGCGTCCGTGCCCGCCGTGGTAGTCGTCCAAGCCCATGGCGTCGCAGATCCAGATGTCGATGTCGGTGCCGTGGTGGCCGAGGTCGTCGAGCGTGATGTCGCGAAAGGCCGCCGATGCCCTTCGTAGGTGGCCTGGGCCTGGCCGATTGACCCCGGCTGCGTAGCGACTCGACGCGTGCAGCGGCGGCGTTCGCAGACCCCTCGTGCTTCCTGTTGCCGTGCGTCTACCGCGTTCTTATGGGGCCGACGTGGGTGATGCGCAGCGGCTCGGCGTCATCGCGGTGGGGTGGGTGCTGCGTGTCGGCGGCGAACAGGCCGCAGACGTCGAGCGTCGTGCACGAGCAGTCGGTGGCGGTCAGCAGCCAGGCGTGCATCGCCTGCGCCTGGGCGATGAGCGCGTCGACGTCGGGCAGCTTGCGCGCGGCGAGCTCGCGCAGCGACTCGAACGCCGGGGAGCCGGCGTCGCTGCGCTCAAGCAGCAGGCGCGCCTCGTCGAGCGTGAAGCCCGCGCGCTTGGCGACTTCGAGCTCTTCGACGCGGCGGACGGTGTCGGAACGATCGCCGTCACCGAGGAGCCCGACACCGTGCTGCTCACCATCGACGCGCCCGAGGGCGCCGAGGTGGTCCTGGCCGAGCTCGTCGACGCATTTCGCGGCCAGCCGCAGGCGGCCTGATGAGCACCAAGGAGGAGACCCGCGGGCGTTCCGGTGCCGCCCTGATCGGGGGCGGGGTGCTGATGGTCCTGTGCTGCGCGGTCGGCCCGGCCGTCATCGGCGCCGTAGCCGGCAGCGCCGTCGGCGGCTGGCTGGGCATCGCGTGCGCCGTGATCGCCGCGGCGGCGATCGGCCTGCTCCTACACCGTCGCACGCGACACGACGTTCTCAGGTTGTCCGGGCGGCCGGCCCGGCCGACCAGGGACAACAACATGAGATAGCCCTCGAACGACCCCGACCGGCGAAACCAAGAACGTGAGTCCCAGAGCCAAAGATCCTGGCTCACACAGCGGTCAAGGAAATACCTGAGAGCAACCGGGGCGCGCGCGGTTTTCGGAGCGGGTCGTTCTCGGGCGTGTTCCCAGGCTTTCGTGCGCTATGCGCTCTCGGCCGCGACCTGCGGCGCGGGCTCTCGGGGGAGACGCAGAACGATCCTCGTCCAGTTGGGCATCCACCAGTTGGCGTCGCCGAGCAGTCGCATCAGCGCCGGCACGAGCAGGGCGCGGATGACCGTGGCGTCGAAGATGATGCCTGCGGCGATGCCGATCGCGAGGGGCTTGATCTCGTAGCCGGGGCTCGTGGAGAGCACCAGGAACGCGAACATGAGGATCAGGGCGCCGCTGGTCACGAGCTTGCCCCGTCCGTGCGAGCCCGAGCTCGATCGCCTTGTCGGTTGAGCCGGTCTCGTCGTATGCCTCGCGCATGCGCGAGAGCATGAAGACCTCGTAGTCCATCGAGAGGCCATAGAGGAAGGCGAAGATCATCACGGGGATGTAGGCCGTGATGGACTGGGTCGCCTCGATGTTCCACAGCGAGGAGCCGTGGCCTTGCTGGAACACGAAGACGACGATCCCGAAGGCCGCGGCGAGCGAGAGGACGTTGAGCACCACCGCCTTGATCGCGAGCACGACCGATCGGAACGCCCGGGTGAGCAGGATCAGCGTCAGGAGCAGGACGAGCGCGAGCACGTACGGCGCACTGCCGAAGAGGGCATGCACGAAGTCGCGGTCGACGGCGGCGATGCCGGTCAGCGTGCCGTCGGTCCCCTGCAGGGCGCCGTTGGTGCGATCGATGATCGCCTGGATGCCGGGCGCGGACCCGTCGATCGCCGGGAACGCCTCCACCAGTGAGTTGTCCCCACGGCGCCACGTGGGCGGCGCGCTCGCGCCGACGACCCCGGGGACGGTGCGCAGCTTCGCCGCGACCTGCTCGGCGTCGCCGCCGTGCTCGACGAGGACGTTGAGCGGCTTCATCACGCCGGGGCTGATCTGCGCGTCGGCGAGCATCTGCCGGCCGGCGATCGCGGTGCCGGTGCCGGGGAAGTTGCTCAGCTGCGCCTCGCTGGGGTTCAGCTGCGTGGCCAGGCCCGCGAGCACGGCGACCATCACCAGCCCGATCGCCGCGACCGCGACCGGCCGCCGGAGTACGAAGCGCGCCCAGCGGCCCCATGCGCCGTCTTCGGGATGGCCGTGGTCGACCAGGCGCTTGGGCATCAGCCGGACGCTGTTGATGCGCTCGCCGAGAACGGCCAGCAGCGCCGGCAGCAGGGTGATCGCCGCGAGCACGGAGACGGCGGGGATCAGCATGCCGCCGATGCCCACCGAGCGGAGCAGCGGCAGCGGCAGCGCGACCATCGACAGCAGCCCCAGCGCGACCGTGGAGCCCGACACGATCACCGAGCGGCCGGCGTGGGTCATCGTCTCGGTGAGCGCGACCTCGACGTCGGCGCCTTCGCGCAGCTCGTCGCGGAAGCGGAAGATCATCAGCAGCGCGTAGTCGATCGCCACGCCGAGGCCGACGAGGGCGATCAGGAACTGGACGATGATCGAGACGTCCGTGATGTAGGTCAGCGCCCAGACGAGCGTGAACGTGTTGAGGATCGCGGCGATGGCGACGGCGAGCGGCACCATCACCGCCGGCAGCGTGCCGAACACGAACAGCAGGATCACGAGCGCGCCGACCCCGCCGATCACCGCCTCCAGCAGCACGCTCGAACCGCCGCCTGAGCCATGCATGCTCGCTTCCCCCAGCGCGTCGCGACCCGTGACGTTGACGGTGATCCCGCCCGCCAGGCCGCTCGCGGCCGCCGCACGCATCTCCTTCGCGCCGCTCAGGACGTCGAGCCGCGCGGCACCCGGCGGATACACCTCTGCGAAGGTCGTGTGCCGGTCGCGCGAGACGTACATCAGGTTGCCCGTGGAGAAGTACGAGCTGGTGCGCGCGCCGGGCATCGTGGCGGCGGCCCGCCGCATCGCCTGCCTGATCGGATCGCTCTTGGTCGCGTCACCGCTCGTGTGGAAGGCGACGACGCTCGGTGGGCGTGCGCCGACGCCGAGCCCGTTCAGCGTCCGCTGACTTGCCTCGTACGCCGGCTTGCCGGGGATCGAAAGGCTCTGATACCAACGCGTCGACACCTGCCCTGCGGCGAAGACGCCGAAGAGGGTGAGCACAAGCCAGGCGCCGATCACCGCCCGGCGGTGTCGGACGATCACGTGCGCGAGGCGTGTCAGCACGACAAGCCCCGCTCCGGCGATGAAAGAGACATGGACACACCGGCACCTGGCTGGTAGGAGGCGCGGACCGCTGAGGGTCGACGTGCCAAAGGCCGGCCAGAAGGGGGAGCCGCAAGGGCCACCCCGCCGCATTCTGAGGCGAGGCTCGAGCCGAGCGTACACCCGCGACGCCGCGAGGGGTCACGACCGCCGGGGTGAGTCAGGACGGCGTCTGCGGCTGCTTGGGCAGGAGACGGTGGCCATCGACGACGGCAACGACGTCTCGGCCGACGGCCACGCAGCGCTGGTGAACTTCCAGATCGCCGGCGACTCGAACGAGGCGCGAGACCGGGTCGACGCCAGCCTCGCGGCCGTCGCGGCCGCTCAGGCTCGCCACCCGGCGCTGGACATCGAGCAGTTCGGCGGCGCCAGCGCCAACAAGGCCGTCAACAAGGTGATCGGCGAGGACCTCGCGAAGGCGGGGGAGCTGTCTCTGCCGGTCACGCTGATCATCCTCACCCTCACCTTCGGCACGCTGGTGGCGGCCGGCCTGCCGCTGCTCATCGGGATCACCTCGGTGCTGGCGGCCCTCGGCCTCGTCGCGCTGCCCAGCGGGGTGCTGCCCGTCGACGCGAACCTCGCGGCGGTCGTCCTGATGATCGGCCTGGCCGTCGGGGTCGACTACTCGCTCTTCTACCTGCGGCGTGAACGGGAGGAACGCGCCGCCGGCCGCAGCGAGCAGGCCGCGCTGGTGGCCGCCGCCGCGACCTCGGGTCGCGCGGTGCTGATCTCCGGCGTGACGGTCATCGTCGCGATGGCCGGCATGTTCATCAGCGGCGACAAGTCGTTCATCTCGTTCGCCGAGGGCGCCATCCTCGTCGTCGCGATCGCCATGTTCGCCTCGCTGACGGTGTTGCCGGCCATGCTGTCCTGGCTCGGCGACCGGGTCGACAAGGGCCGCGTCCCGCTGATCGGCCGCCTGCGTCACCCCGCGGGCCGCTCCCGCTTCTGGGAGGCGCTGACCGGTCGCGTCATGGCCCGCCCCGGCCTCTCGATCGTCCTGGCCGGCGGGCTCCTCATCCTGCTGGCGATCCCCGCGCTGCAGTTGAGGGTCGTCACCAGCGGCATCGACCAGATGCCGCAGAACCTGCCGATCATCAAGACCTACGACAAGGTCAGGGCCGTGTTCCCGACCCAGGGCGTCACGGCGACGGTGGTGGTCCAGGCCGACGACGTCCGCTCCGGCGCCACCGCCGCGGGCATCGCGGCGCTGCGGACGCAAGTCAACCACTCCAAGGCGTTCCTGCCCGGAACCGAGGTCACCTACAGCGCCGACGGCACGGTCGCCCAGATCGACGTCCCGACCCCCGGCAACGGCACCGATCCCGCATCGGTGCGGGGCCTCGACGAGCTGCGCGGCACGATCATCCCGGCCACGGTCGGCCGGGCCGAAGGCGCCACTGTGAACGTCAGCGGCGATGCCGCCAGCTCGAAGGACTTCGCCAGCCAGCTCACGAGCCGGCTGCCGCTGATCTTCACCTTCGTGTTCGGGCTGGCCTTCCTGCTGATGCTGGTCACGTTCCGCTCGATCGTGATCCCGATCAAGGCGATCATCCTGAACCTGTTCTCGATCGGGGCCGCCTACGGGATCCTGGTGCTGGTGTTCCAGGACGGCCGCCTGGAGTCGCTGCTGGGCTACGACTCGATCGGCGGGGTGACGAACTGGCTGCCGCTGTTCCTCTTCGTCGTCCTGTTCGGGTTGTCGATGGACTACCACGTGTTCATCCTCTCCCGCGTCCGGGAGCTGCACGACCGCGGCATGCCGACCGACGAGGCCGTCAAGCAGGGCATCTCG
>NZ_DATHDY010000048.1:0-4102 GCF_035318805.1 Baekduia sp. | reverse complement strand
CGGCGCGCGGGTCGACCTCGAGCGCCGGGTCCTTGACGAGCTCCCGCACGCGCTCGGAGACCGCGACGCCGCCTGGCTCGCGCAGGACGGTGAGCTCCGGGTGTGCGCGTACGACGCCCTCCACGAGCGTCGTCTTGCCTGCGCCGTCGATGCCCTCGACGGTGATGAGTCGCCCGCGCTCTGCCATGGGCGCGTGACAGTACCCTGGCCCGCGCATGCTCGAGGCCGCCGATCGCCATCCCCACGCCCGCGCGGTGCTGCGCGCGGCGGTGCCGCCCGAGGGCGCCCCGTCGCACGCCTACCTGTTCCACGGCCCCGCGGGCGCGGGCAAGCGCGAGGTCGCCCGGGCGTTCGCCGCCGAGCTGCTGGCCGAGGGCGCGCCCGATCCGGCCAACGCACGCCGGCGCGCCGTCGAGGGCGTCCATCCCGACCTCACCTGGGTCCGGCCGAGCGGCGCCGCGGAGATGCTCGTCTCCGACATCGACGAGCCGGTGGTGGCGGCGGTCAACCACACGCCGTTCGAGGCGCAGCGCCGCGTCTTCGTCATCGAGGGCGCCGACACGATGAACGACCAGTCGGCCAACAAGATGCTCAAGACGCTCGAGGAGCCGCCGCCGTTCGCGCACCTCGTGCTGCTCACCGACAAGCCCGGCAACATGCTGCCGACGATCGCGTCGCGCTGCCAGCCCGTGCGCTTCGAGGCCGCCACGCCGGAGGAGCTCTCGCAGCGCCTGCAGACCAAGCACGGCGTGCCGCCGCTGACCGCCGACGCGTGCGCGCGCCTCGCGCTGGGCGACGCGGAGCGGGCCCTCGCGCTCGCGCTGGGCGAGGGTCCGGCGCTGCGCGACGCCGCCGAGCGCTACGCCCGCGCGGCGCTGCACTCCACGCTGGCCGAGCGCCCGCACGTCACGCTGCTCGACCAGGCGCGCGCCCGCGGCGACGCGGCGGCCACCGGTGTGGCGGCGCAGATCGCCGGCGACGCCGAGCTGCTCCCCGACCGCGAGGCCAAGCGCCTCAAGCGCGAGGGCGAGACCGCCGGCAAGCGCGCCCATCGCCGCGCCTACGCCGCGTCGCTGGACCACGGCCTGCAGCTCGTCGCGCTCTGGCTGCGCGACGTCGCGTGCGCCAAGGACGGCGTCCCCGAGCTGATCCACCACAGCGACCGGGCCGAGCAGGTCCGGTCCGACGCCGAGGCGTCGCCCGCCACGGCCGGCCGGCTGCGCGACGCGGTCGGCCTCGTCGAGACCACCCGCACGACCTTCATCCTCAACCCGTCCGAGGAGCTCGCGCTGGAGGCGCTGGCCTCCAAGCTCGAGCGGGCGCTCAATGCCTAGCCGTTGACGGTGTTCGTCGCGACGAGCGCCAGCAGCACCACGCCGAGCACCACGCGGTAGACCACGAAGATCGTCACGGGGTGGCGGGTCAGGTACTTCAGGAACCAGGCGATCGACGCGTAGCCGACGATGAACGCGAGGATCGTCGCGAGCGCCGTCGGCGCGAAGCCCGCGCCGCCGCCCTTGCCCACGTCCTTGAGCTCGAAGAGCCCGGAGAGGACGACCGCGGGAACCGACAGCAGGAACGAGTAGCGCGCCGCGGCGGCGCGCTCCAAGCCGAGGAACAGGCCCGCGGAGATCGTCGAGCCCGAGCGGCTGACGCCCGGCACGAGCGCAGCCGCCTGCGCGAGGCCGATGATGACGCCGTCGCGCATCGTCAGCGAGTCGATGTCGCGCTCCTTGCGCCCGACGCGCTCGGCGGCCTCCAGCACGAGGCCGAGGACGATCAGGGCGATCGCGATCAGCGTGAGCTGGCGGGCGTCGGTCTCGATCTTGTCCTTGAACAACAGGCCGAGGATCGAGATCGGGATCGTGCCGATGATGATGTACCAGCCCAGCCGCGCGTCGAGCGTGCCGCGGTAGGCCGGGTCGCGCAGCGAGCGCACCCACGCGCGCGCGATGTTCCACAGGTCGGTGCGGAAGTAGAGGAGGACGGCGGCCATCGTGCCGAGCTGGACGACCGCGGTGAACGCCGTGCCCGGGTCGTCCCAGCCCATGAACGCGGGAACGATGCGCAGGTGCGCGGTCGAGGAGATGGGTAGGAACTCGGTGAGGCCCTGCACGATCCCGAGGACGATGGCCTGGATTGCGTCCATATAGGCGCGGCACAGTATTGGTCGGCACGGTCGCGCATGCGCAAGCCTCGTGACCGGGCAACCGCGTTCAGGTTCTGTTCAGGACTGCGCGAGCGGCCCGAGCCGGGGCTCGATGCCGTGCAGCGCGAACGCCCGGAACGCGTGGAAGCGCGGGTGGTCGGGGCCGTGGAAGTCGGCCGAGCCGGTGGTCAGCAGACCGCGCTGCGCGCACGCGTCGGCGACCAGCAGCGTCTCCTCGCGCGTATGCGTGATGTAGAAGGCCTCGACGCCGTCCAGGCCCTGGGCCGCGAAGCGGTCGATCGCGCCGACGACCTCCTCGGGCGCATCGACGTCCCAGAACGGGTGCGCCCAGACGGCGACGCCGCCGGCGCCGTGGATCGCGGCGATGGCCTCGGCGACGGTCGGCGTGCTCCGGCGGCGGTAGGCCGGGGCGCCGGGGATCAGGTAGGCCTCGAGCAGCCTGCCGAAGTCGGCCAGCCCCTCGTCCGCGACGCGCCGGGCGTTGTCGGGGTGGTCGAACGCGGCCTGCGCGAGGTGGGGCCGGCCGATGGGCAGGCCCGCGGCGCGGCGCGCCTCCAGCGGGGCGCGGTCGAGGGCTAGCCCGCATGCCTCCAGCGCGTCGGCCATGCGGTCGGCGCGCGCGTTGCGGTCGGCGCGGAAGCGCTCGAGGGTCGTCAGGAAGGCCGCGTCGGTGTGGTCCACGCCGTAGCCGAGGACGTGCAGATCGTCGTGGTCGCCGTCGATGGTCGAGAGCTCGGTGGCGGCGACGACCCGGATCGCGCCGCCGGTGGCGCGCGCCATGTCGAGCGCCTCGGCGACGCCGTCGACCGTGTCGTGATCGCTGAGCGCGAGGAGTTGCACCCCCGCGGCCGCCGCGCGTGCCACCACCTCGGCGGGCGGCAGCGTGCCGTCGGAGCACGTCGAGTGCGACTGGAGGTCGAAGGTCGGGCGGTCGTCCGGCGGAGGCACCTGCCGACCGTACCCGCGCCACGATCGTCTGGGTCGAACGGCACCAGCGCGCGCGCACGCCAGCGACCCCACCGCTACCATCTGACGCCGTTACGCCGACGTAGCTCAGCTGGTAGAGCACTTCACTCGTAATGAAGGGGTCCGGGGTTCGAGTCCCCGCGTCGGCTCTCCACAAAGTCCCTGCAAGCGCCGTAAATCCGGTAGGCGTTCAGTGTCCTGCTGGCCGGTTAGGTCAGCAGCGGCGCTGGATGGCCGGCGGCGCGGGCGGTGAGGACGTCGATGAGGTAGGCGTGCAGGCTGCGGTGTTGGAGGCGGCAGGTGGTGTGTGCGGAGAGCAGTCGGGCGATGCGTTGTTCGCCGTGTTCGGATTGGCTGCCGAGGCTGAGCTTGCGGTAGATGACCGCGCCGCGCAGGGCGCGTTCGGCGTGGTTGTTGGTCGGCTGCACGCCGGGGTGGTTGGCGAACGTCCATAGCGCGGGCCAGATCTTCAGCATGGCGCGGGCGAAGCGGCGGCTTTGGCGGTAGCGGGCGTGGTTGGCAGCGTGCTCGCGCAGGACCGCTTTGAGCTGGCGTTGCAGCAACCGGACGCGGCGCTTGAGCTCTTGGCGGTCGCCGGTGTGCTGGTAGATCTCCCAGGCCCAAAACAGCTCCCGGCAGACCGCCAGGCCGGCCTCGCCGAGCAGCTTGTCGCTGCCGCGGCCCTCGGCGTGAAACTCGAAGTCGCGCTGCAGATGGCTCCAGCAGATCTGTCGTCGCTTGACCGGCAGATGGTTGTAGGCCCACCAGCGATCAGATGTCACGATCGCGCTGCTCGGCCCGAGCAGTGCTTTGGCGTGGTCGTCGTGGCGGCTTGCGGTGATCTCAAAGATCGCGTGACGCTCGGTGAACATGCCCCACAGCGCGCGCTGGGATCCGCGCAGGCGCCAGCCGGTCTCGTCCATGTTCACCGCGCCCGCTGAACGCACCTGGCCCAGCAGGTCCTCG
>NZ_DATHDY010000047.1:0-2869 GCF_035318805.1 Baekduia sp. | reverse complement strand
GTGGCGATCGCGCGAATGCCGATCGCCCGCGACCGGTCCCGGTGGGGAGGGTGCGCGACGCCGTTGGGCGCGACCTGCGCGGCGGCCTGCTGGCTCGGCAAGCGTGGCCGGCCATCGCGCTCGCTTCCGCGCTGGTCGTGGCGGGGCACGCCATGACCTTCCTGATCGCCGCGCGGACCGCCGGAGGAACCGCGTCACCATCCCGGATGCTGCCGCTAGCGCTGCTCGTGCTGCTGGGCGCCGCGCCGCCCAACATCGGCGGCTGGGGCCGCGCGAGGGCGTGACGGCTTGGGCGTTCGCCGCGGCCGGACTGGGCGCACCCCTCGGGGTCGCCACCGCGGTGGTCTACGGCGTGATGGTGTTCGCCGCCAGCCTGCCGGGTGCCGCGGTCCTCGTCGTCGACTGGGTTCGCCGCACCCCGTCGGCGCCCTGGCTCGAGCAGCCGGCCGGCCGCGTGCTCAGGGTCCCTGCGCGGCCGGAGGCAGCCCCGGATGCCTGAGCGCCCCTACACCATGTTGAGCTGCAGCGTGTCGCTGGACGGCTATCTCGGTGACCGCACCCCGCGCCTCGCGCTGTCCAACGACGCCGACTTCGACCGGGTCGACGCGGTGCGCGCCTCCTGCGACGCGATCATGGTCGGCGCCGTCACCGTGCGTGCGGACAACCCGCGCCTGCTCGTGCGGTCGCAGGCGCGCCGCGACGCGCGCACGGCGCGCGGTCTGACCCCGTCGCCGATGAAGATCACCGTGACCGACCGGGCGGACCTCGACGCTCACTCGGACTTCTTCACCACTGGCGAGACCGAGAAGCTCGTCTACACCTCGAGCGCGCGGGTGCCCGACGCCTGCGCGCGGCTCGGGCTGGTGGCGACGATCGTCGACGGCGGCCCGTGCGTGCGGATGCGCCGCCTCAGCGAAGACCTCGCCGACCGCGGCGTGCAGCGGCTCATGGTCGAAGGCGGCGGCGTCGTGCACACCCAGTTCCTGGCCGACGACCTCGTCGACGAGTTGCAGCTCGTCATCGCACCGGTGTTCGTCGGCGACTCGAGCGCTCCGCGCTTCGTGACCGACGCGCGCTTCCCCTGGCACCGGGGGCGGCGCGCGCGGCTCGCCGAGACGCGCCAGATCGGCGACGTCGTGCTGCTGCGCTACGCCCTCTCGCCGCGGTTCATCGACCGATGACCAGGCAACGAGCCAGGTGGACGGGTCCGGCGGCCGGCCTGTTCGCCCAGGCGCTCCTGCTCGCCGTCCTAGAGACGACGGCCGGCGTCGGCGTCGCCGGACTGGCCGTCGGCGCCGCCTGCGCGGTGACGATCGCGGCGGCGCTCGCCCGCGGCCTCGCCCGCCGTCCGGATGAGCCGCTGGGACCGGCGTCCTGGGTGACGCTGGCCCGGGCCACCCTCGCGGTCGGCGTCGCCGCCCTGACCGTGGACTCGTTCACGCACGACGCGCCGGTCGGACTCCTGGTGACGCTCGCCGCCGTCGCCCTCGTGCTGGACCTGGCCGACGGGCCGTTGGCGCGGCGCACCGGGACGGCCACCGCGCTGGGCGCGCGCTTCGACGGCGAGATCGACGCCTTCCTGATCCTCGCCCTCAGCGTCTACGTCGCTCCGGCGTACGGCGCGTGGGTGCTCGCGGCCGGGGCCGCGCGCTACGTGTTCCTCGCCGGCGAGTGGCTCCTGCCGTGGATGCGCGCACCGCTGCCGCGGCGCCACTGGCGCCGGGCGGTCGCCGGGACGCAGGGGGTCGTACTGACGGTGGCGGCCGCCGACCTCCTGCCCCACACGCTCATGCAGGTCCTTCTGGCCGCGGCGCTCGCCCTGCTCGCTGCCTCGTTCAGTGACGTCGTGTGGTGGCTGTGGCGCCACCGGGCCGACGCGCCCGAGCCGGTGGCGGCGGCCGGTGCCGTGCGGCCCGCGCCGGGACCGCTGCGCGCCGGCGTCGCGACGGCGATCAGCGTCCTCGCCCTGGTGCTCGTCTGGGTCGCCGTCGTCGCGCCCGACCAGCCGAGCCGCCTCACCCTCGGCGGGTTTGCGCGGCTCCCGCTGGAGCTGCTCGCCGTCGTCGCGCTGGCCGTCCTGCTTCCCACGGCGCCGCGCCGCGTGCTCGCCGTCGTCGCCGGAGCGGTGCTGAGCGTGCTCCTCCTCGTGAAGGTGCTCGACATCGGGTTCTTCACGGCGTTCGACCGACCGTTCAAGCCCGTTGACGACTCGGGCTACCTGGGCATCGGCATCGAAACGCTGCGCGACGGGGTGGGGAGGTCGTACGCCGACCTCGTCGTCGTCGTCGCGGCCGTGTTGAGCGTCGTGGTCCTCGCCATCCCGGTCCTGGCGCTGCTGCGTGTGACCCGGGTTGCGGCCGCCCACCGGGACTGGGCGCTGCGGTCGGCCGCGGTGCTCGGTGCGCTGTGGGTCGCTTTGTACGTCGCCGGCACGCCAGTCGCCTCGTCGAGCACCGCCTCGCTGGCGGTGCAGGAGGTGCGGTTGGTGCACAGCGGCCTGGCCGATCGCGGTGCGCTCGCGCGGGAGCTCACGCACGACCGCTTCCGCGCCACGCCCGGCGATCAGCTGCTCACCGGGCTGCGCGGCAAGGACGTCCTGCTCGTGTTCGTGGAGAGCTACGGCAAGGTCGCGGTCCAGGGCTCGTCGTTCTCGCAGGGGGTCGACGCGGTGCTGCACCGGGGCAGCGCTCAGCTGCGGGCCGCCGGCTTCTCCGCGCGCAGCGCGTTTCTCACCTCGCCGACGTTCGGCGGCCTCAGCTGGCTCGCCCATTCCACCCTGCAGTCGGGGATCACCGTCGACGGGCAGCGGCGCTACGACCAGCTGGTCGCGAAGAACCGGCTCACCCTCACCGCGTCGTTCAAGCGCGCG